>CASENM010000016.1 GCA_949289295.1 uncultured Bacteroides sp. | reverse complement strand
TCAGGATAAGGCTACCAAACGGATCTGTCCATACTGAAACTTTATTCACTACGCCACAGCAGGAGGCTATCAAACCATTACTGGATGCATTAGACCACGATAAAAATCGGGCAGGGTGACGCATTGTCAAAGTCAGGAAATAAAATAGACAAAACCTTTGTTGTAATTTTTCATGCGTGATTAGAAATTAATTATGTTTTTCTGATACCGCAAAAGTAACAGGTTCAGACACACCGGAAAATGGAAGATTTTATCTTATGAATGGACATTTTTACGATTTTTCTTCCACCTCAGAATACGGCAATACGTATCTTTCCCGTATATTTGCAGATGTACACCTTAAAAGGATGAAAAACCATGATAAGACTTAAAGACGGATTCATCGGCGAAAGAGCTCTAGTAGTTCCACGACTGATAGTGAAAATGATGGAAGAAGACCCACTGGTCTCCATGCTACACATTACAGACATCGGCTATTACCCGAAGGCACTACACCATTTCAGGGAACGGACAACGCCCATCAACCAATATGTATTCATTTATTGCATTGACGGAGCCGGAAGTTACCGTATAGACAATCATGAATTCCGGATAACAGCCAACCAATATTTTATCCTGCCGGCAGGAATCCCACACGCATACGCCGCCGACGATGACACCCCATGGACTATCTACTGGATTCACTTCAAAGGTATTCTTGCACCTTATTACGCCAAGGGAGCATCTCATCCGATAGATATCCGTCCGGAAAAAGACTCGCGTATCAGCAACCGCATAAACATATTTGAGGAAATCTTCAACACACTGAAGTCGGGATACAGCAACGAAAACCTACGCTATGTGTCTTCCCTATTCCATTATTACCTCGGCTCCCTCCGCTACATCCAGCAATATCGGAACGCGGGCATGGATAAAACAGAAGACAATGACGTAATACATGCAACCATCCACCTCATGAAAGAAAATATAGAAAAACACATCACCCTGCAAGACATGGCAGCACAAGCAGGATATTCCCCGTCATATTTCTCCACCCTTTTCAAGAAACAGACAGGGCACGCACCTCTTGCTTACTTCAACCTACTGAAAATACAACAAGCATGTTCCATGCTTGACACAACCGACATGAAGTTAAATCAAATATGTTATAAGGTGGGAATAGAGGACCCTTATTATTTCTCACGACTGTTCAGCAAAATCATGGGAATGTCGCCCGAAAAATATAGGAAAACAAAAAAAGGATAAGGTTATATTCCAAAAACAAGACGCAAGAATTTCAGCCAATTCTATAATTGACGCCTATATATACTTCATTGCTTCTGCTGAACCAACAAAACAGTTCCCAAAAGGATAAAAAAAAATTCTGAGAACCAACAGATTCCCAGAACTTCACTGTCGTACACCCTCAGGGATTCGAACCCTGGACCCACTGATTAAGAGTCAGTTGCTCTACCAACTGAGCTAAGAGTGCATTATGAGGTTCCTGGCGGATTCGAACCGCCGTACGCGGTTTTGCAGACCGCTGACTAAGCCACTCATCCAAGGAACCATTAAAAAAACATCTCAGAAATGAGGTTCCTGGCGGATTCGAACCGCCGTACGCGGTTTTGCAGACCGCTGACTAAGCCACTCATCCAAGGAACCGACTCGCTCTCGCATTATTTTTTTCAAATGCGTTGCAAAGGTACAACTATTTTTTTAATCTGCAATACCCGGCCCGTTTTTTCTTTCATGAAATCTGCAAAATGCACGACAAAATGTACGGCACACTGCAGTCATGCAAGTTTAATTCCACTTTTTCAGAAAACATTCCGGCGCTTCAAGCAAGAGCCTGTTTGAATTTCACTCAAGCTTATCGGAGAATTCAAACAGGCTCCAAAAACGCCGAAACGTTTCTATACGATGATATGAGGTACAAATTCCGAAAGATTATCGGTCACTTCGGTCCGGTTCTCACGGATTCCGATACCGCCCGGTTCCCCTCCTATCACCCACGAACCAATGACAGGATAACGGCCGGAATAGACAGTCGGTGCAACGTATTCCTGATAAACATACGCACCCGCATTATAATCACCGGCAGTTTCAGCCACACGCACACGCTCCTCCCAATTCTTTATCTCAAGGACACTCACATTGTGACCTTCGCGCGAATAAACCGGTTTCTTGCAGAACACACCGTTCTCCGGACGAGACAGATAACACGGAAGCACGTAAGGAGAATCCGGGAACAAATCATACAACACTTTCAGTATAGCCTTGTTCGACATCAGCAATTTCCAGAGAGGCTCTACCCACTCCACATCGGCCAGACATCCGTCAGGACTTTCATCAACCATCCACTCCCACGGATACAGTTTGAAGCAATGTCTCACCCGCTCGCCCCCGGGGTCATAAAAATGTCCATCCTGAAGATTGAGCGCATTCATATCGAGCACACGTGTAGAGAATCCGGCTTCCATCGCCGTGCTAGCCAGATATTGCAGAGTGCCTGTATCTTCGTGGTCTTCCAGCGCCCCGGCAAAATGAATCTCGCCACCGGGCGGGAACATGTCTTTCCATGACTGCACCAGCCCTTCATGGATACCATTATATTGGTCATTCTCCGGGAACACATCTTCTTTCCATTGCCATTGGATAACGGACGCTTCAAGCAGAGATGTCGGCGTGTCGGCGTTGAATTCCAGAATCTTGGGCACCCCTTCCTTGTCAAGCAGGAAATCAAAGCGCCCGTACAGACTCGGTTCGTCACTGTCCCACGACTCACGGATACGTCGGCACACCTCTGGCGGCAGACGTAAAATGCGTTCCATAAACTCCGGCTGGTCCGTCAATATATATTCCGCCGCCTCGCAAAACATCCGGTAAGCCTCCGCTGTAGCTGTCTCCAGCATCTCCACCTCATCTGCCGTAAACTGGTAACAGGCTTCTTCACGCCAATAGTTGCCATGAAAATCAAAACCAAGCTTCTCTATCTTTTCCTGATAGTCCGCACGGGGAGTGACATAGATACGTTTCATTTTTCTGTTCCTCCCCCTCCGTTATGCATGAATGCCCGACGAACGGCGTGTTGTTCCGAATACATTTCCGCTCGACTTTGACTTGGCGGATGAAGAAGCCACCTTTACTTTTGAAGGCGGATCGACCTTCGTGCCGTCAGCGTCTGTCCACGACCCAGACTGAGGATAATAATAGTGTGTGCCTGTCAGTCCGTTCACAGGTGAAGGCATCAGGGCCCAACGCATGAGCATGGCATTATAAATCCAACTGTTTCCCTGTGAGTCGCGATATTCTTCCTGATCTTTCGGATTCTCAGGCAATTCGGTTTTCTGTGTACATCCGGCCAATGTCATGAGACACATCGCCGCGATTAAAAAATGTCGTCTGTTCATACTTTTCTGTTTTACACAGGCAAAAATAAAATAAAAAATGCCGACAGAACACTTTCTGCCCCAAAACTTTGAGTTTTCACGAAAAACTTCTTATTTTGCACTACGTGGAAGAACGGCCCTGAACCTTTCCGGAACATATGATACCATTCTTCCACACATAGACAAAAAAAATAAGAATATAAACAGACAACCGAGAATTATGAAAGGTATAGTATTGGCCGGAGGTTCCGGAACCCGCCTTTATCCCATCACGAAAGGCGTCAGCAAGCAGTTGCTTCCCATCTTCGACAAACCGATGATTTATTATCCGATATCTGTACTCATGCTGGCAGGTATCCGTGAGATTCTGATCATTTCAACCCCGTTCGACCTCCCCGGATTCAGAAGGTTGCTGGGCGACGGAAGCGATTTCGGAGTGAAATTTGAATATGCGGAACAGCCTTCGCCCGACGGACTGGCACAGGCTTTCATCATCGGCGAGAGTTTTATCGGGAAAGAGGCTGTCTGCCTGATTCTGGGTGACAACATTTTCCATGGAAACAGCTTTACGGTCATGCTGAAAGAAGCGGTGCGCACAGCCGAACAAGAAAAAAAGGCTACGGTATTCGGCTATTGGGTAAGCGACCCGGAACGTTACGGGGTGGCTGAATTTGACAAGAAAGGAAACTGTCTCTCCATCGAGGAAAAGCCTCTGCACCCGAAATCAAACTATGCGGTAACAGGACTTTATTTCTATCCGAACGAGGTGGTGGAAATCGCCAAACATATCAAACCGTCGGCACGCGGAGAACTGGAAATCACGACAGTCAACCAAAAATTCCTGGCCGACAACAAACTGAAAGTACAGACTCTGGGACGCGGTTTCGCATGGCTCGACACCGGCACACACGATTCGCTGGCCGAAGCATCCACGTATATTGAAGTGATAGAAAAACGCCAGGGACTGAAAGTGGCCTGTCTGGAAGGTATCGCATTCCGGAAAGGGTGGATTACAGCCGACAAAATGCGGGAAATGGCCCAACCGATGCTGAAAAACCAATATGGGCAGTATCTGCTTAAAGTGGTAGACGAGGTCAGACGGACAGGCGAAGAAAATCTGGACTGAGAATAAAAAATTTTGATTTTACCGGACACCGAACATGCAAACAATCAAAACAGACATTGATGGCGTGGTAATTATCGAGCCACGCATCTTCAACGATGGAAGAGGATATTTTTTCGAATCCTATTCCGAACGGGATTTCCGTACCAATGTACGTGAAGTGAAGTTCGTACAAGACAATGAAAGCCGGTCAAGTTACGGCGTGGTACGCGGACTGCACTTCCAGAAACCGCCTTTCACACAAAGCAAACTGGTAAGAGTCATACAGGGAGCCGTGCTCGATGTGGCGGTCGACATACGCAAAGGGTCTCCTACATTCGGACAACATGTAGCCGTTGAACTGACGGGAGAAAACCACCGGCAACTCTTCGTGCCGAGGGGATTCGCCCACGGATTCAGCGTACTGACTCCGGAAGTGATTTTCCAATATAAATGCGACAACTTCTACGCGCCCCAAAGTGAAGGCGCCATTGCCTGGAACGACCCCGAACTGCACATTGACTGGCGCATCCCGGCCGACAAAGTGATTCTCTCGGAAAAAGACAAGCGTCATCCGCCACTGAGAGAGGCAGACTGGCTGTTTGACTACAACGTAAAGCTATATTGAACAGAAAGACACGAGACCGCGAAATGACCTATCTTGATTGCCGATATGTTCTTTCCGCTGTCCCGTGTCTTTTTCCATCCCTCCAAACGGACATGAAAATCAAATTGTCCCCTTGCTCGAAGGTATCTCGTAATGATAGATATCACGCCTTACGGCCATCCGGATACTGCGCGCCAGCGCCTTGAAGATGCCTTCTATCTTGTGATGCTCGTTTTCTCCTTCCGCCCTGACGTTCAGGTTCATCAGAGCCGCATCACTCAACGATTTGAAAAAATGCACAAACATTTCGGTGGGGACATCCCCTATCTTCTCACGCCTGAACTCGGCATCCCACACCAGCCACGGACGTCCGCCGAAATCAAGTGCCACCTGACAAAGACAGTCATCCATCGGCAAACAGAAGCCGTAACGTTCGATGCCGCGCTTGCTGCCCAATGCTTTCCGTAAACACTCGCCCAATGCCAGAGCCGTATCTTCAACAGTATGATGCTCGTCCACCCACAAATCGCCTTTCACATGGATATACAAGTCAATCCCTCCATGCTTGCCTATCTGCTCAAGCATGTGGTCAAAGAACCCCAATCCGGTATAAATATCACATGTGCCGTTTCCGTCCAGATTCAGCCGGATGTCAATATCCGTTTCTTTTGTCGTACGCCGCACTTCAGCCGTTCGTTCACCCGCAAAAACAAACTCCGCCACACGGTCCCAGTCGGTCGTGGCAAGCACACAGGTATCTTCCATTCCTGTCCCTTCCAGCACAGTCCTGTCAGGCTGCAGCAGAATCGCTTTACACCCCAAATTACGGGCCAGCTCCACATCCGTCAGACGGTCACCTATCACAAAACTCCCTTCCAGATCATATTCCGGATTGCCAATATAAGCAGCCAACATTCCGGTCCGAGGCTTGCGGGTCGGAGCATTGTCCTCCGGAAAACTCCTGTCAATCAGCACCTCATCAAACTCAATCCCCTCCCCTTTCAATGTATTCATGACAAGATTATGCACCGGCCAGAACGTATCCTCCGGAAACGAACGAGTCCCCAGTCCATCCTGATTCGTCACCATCACAAAACGAAAATCCAGCTTTTTGCGGATAAAATAAAGATTGCGGAACACCTTAGGATAAAACTCCAGTTTCTCGAACGAATCCAACTGATAGTCAGTCGGAGGCTCAATCACCAATGTTCCGTCACGATCTATGAATAAAATCTTTTTCTTCATCTGTCAATACTGTTTCAAAGCCTCCAGCAGAGCATCATTCTCCGGACGCGTACCGATAGTGATACGCAAACAGTTATGACACAAAGTGACATTCGTCCGGTTACGCACAATGATACCGTTATCTACCAGGTAATCATATATCTTTTTAGCATCACTTACTTTAGCCAGGAAAAAATTGGCGTCGGTGGGATATACATAACAACAGCACTTCAACTTCTTGAATTCCTCTATCATACGGCCCCGCTCCTCCAGCAACGACTTCACCCATTGTTTCACCTGGTAATGTTGTTCCATCATGCGGATAGCCTCCTCCTGAGTCAGACGGTTGATATTGTAGGGATACTTGATTTTGTTGAGAATCCCAATGATGTCAGACGAAGCAAAAGCCATCCCCAAACGGATAGCCGCACATCCCCATGCTTTCGAAAAAGTCTGGAGAACCACCAGGTTGGGGTATCGCTCCAGTTCGGTCAGGAAAGAAGGTTCGTCGGAAAAATCAGAATAAGCCTCATCTACAATGACCAGTCCCTCAAAACGTTCCAGCAGCGACAGAATCTCTTTTCTGTCGAGATTGTTTCCCGTCGGATTGTTGGGCGAACAGAGAAACATCAGTTTCGTATTCCCATCGGCCGCAGCCAGCATGTCATCGGCTTTAAACTGGAAATCCGCGTCGAGCTTGACATTGCGGTACTCCACATCATTCACTTCCGCACATACCAGATACATGCCGTAAGTAGGTTCCACAGCCACTACATTGTCCACCCCCGGCCTACAAAAAGCCCGGAACATCAGGTCGATAGCCTCATCGCTTCCGTTGCCCAAAAATATCTGCGCGGGAAACACCTTCTTCACAGGGGCAATTTTCCGTTTCAATTCCCCCTGCAGAGGGTCGGGATAACGGTTGTTGGGAGCGTTATACGGATTTTCATTGGCATCCAGAAACACGGATGCTTCTTTCCCGCTATATTCGTCACGTGCTGAAGAATAAGGTTTCAAAGCCCATATGTTGGGACGAGTCAGTTCTTTCAATGTTTTCATCTTTTCCGGTTTAATCGTAATGACACTGCGTTCTTGTGCGCATCGAGATATTCATTGGCGGCCAGCACCTCGATGGCCGGTCCGATAGTAGCGATACCTTCGGAGGTGACCTCCTGGAACGTAATCTTCCGGATAAAACTGTCGAGACTCACACCGCTATATGCCTTGGCATAGCCGTTGGTAGGCAATGTATGATTGGTGCCCGACGCATAATCGCCTGCGCTTTCCGGCGAATACGGACCGAGAAATACCGAGCCCGCGTTTACTATCTTGTCCGCTATGTCCATATAATCCTTGGTCTCGACAATCAAGTGTTCGGGTGCATACTCGTTGACCATCGCGATTCCTTCATCCATGCTTCTCACCAGAATCAGCTTGCTGGAATCCAGTGACTTCATCGCAATAGCCTTACGCGGCAACAGCTCCAGCTGCCGTTCCACCTCCTGCCGGGTTTGCTCAAGCACCTCCGGAGAAGTTGTAACCAGTATCACCTGGCTGTCCACCCCATGCTCAGCCTGAGAAAGGAGGTCAGAAGCCACAAATACAGGATTGGCTGTCTCATCGGCCAGCACCGCCACTTCCGACGGCCCGGCCGGCATGTCGATAGCCACATCGCGGAGCGACACCTGCTGTTTGGCAGCGGTTACATACTGATTGCCCGGCCCAAATATCTTATACACTTTGGGGACAGAGCTAGTACCGTAAGCCATGGCGCCGACAGCCTGCACACCGCCTGCCTTGAACACCTTGCTCACCCCCGCAATCTGTGCGGCATAAAGGATAGCCGGATGGATTTTCCCGTCACGGTCGGGGGGAGAACAAAGTACAATCTCCCCACATCCGGCAATACGTGCCGGAGCGGCCAACATCAGCACAGTCGAAAACAGGGGAGCCGTTCCTCCCGGAACGTAAAGGCCCACCTTCTCAATGGGTACAGCTTTCTGCCAACAAGTCACTCCGGGAAGCGTAACCACTTTCTTTCCTTCAAATTTCTGTGCAGAATGGAAAGTGCGGATATTATTGTAGGCCAGCATAATAGCGGCTTTCAGCTCAATACTCACCTTCTTTTCGGCTTCTTTGAATTCCTCTTCGGTCACCGCCAGCGAATGAAGCTTCACCTTGTCGAATTTCTCTTCATATTCGATTACCGCACGGTCGCCTTCCGTCCGTATACGGTTTAATATCTCCGCCACCGTTTCACGCAGCGATTCTGTATTCAATGTCGGACGTTTCAGCAAACTGTTCCAATCCGCCCTTTCAGGATAAGTTATTACATTCATGTTTTTCAGTTTTAAAAGACTTCTGGCCGACAAAGCAAGCTGGAGCTTTGCCCGCCTTCCGCCCGATTTCAAAGTATCATTTTCTCGATGGGAAGAACCAGAATGCCCTGTGCCCCGATAGCTTTCAGCTTGCCGATAATCTCCCAGAAGCATTTCTCGTCGAGCACAGTATGAACGCTGCTCCATCCTCCCGTGGCCAACGGCATAACCGTAGGACTTTTGATGCCGGGAAGCACCTCGATGATGTCATTCACTTTCTCGGAAGGCACATTCATAAGCACATACTTCTTGTCCTCGGCAGCCTTCACCGCGCCGATACGGAAAAGCAGTTCATTCAGAATTTCCCGTTTCTCGTCGGATAGATTTTTGTTTCCGATAAGCAGAGCCTCACTCTTCATCACAACCTCCACCTCTTTCAGATTGTTGCTGATAAGCGTGGAACCGGAGCTGACTATATCAAATATCGCATCTGCCAGACCGATACCGGGAGCTATCTCTACCGAACCGGTAATCACATGGATGTCGGCCTGGATATGATTACGCTCAAGGAAACCTTTCAGAATACCCGGATAAGAGGTGGCTATCTTCTTCCCGTCAAACCATTCCAGCCCGTGGTAATCTATTTCTTTATGAATGGCCAGCGAAAGTCTGCACTTGCTGAAACCCAAACGCTGGACAATGTCAGCCTCCTCAGCCCGTTCCATAAACTCATTCTCGCCCACTACGCCTACATCGGCCACTCCACCCGCCACACATTGCGGAATATCGTCATCGCGCAGGAAAAGCACTTCGACCGGAAAGTTGCTCGACTGGGTAAGTAGTGTGCGTTTGGAAGTGGACAATTTGATGTCCGCCTCTTCCAGCAATGCCATCGTGTCCTCGAACAGACGGCCCTTCGATTGTACGGCAATTCTTAGCATATCGTTTTCTTCATTAATGTTCATGACACAAAATAAAAAAGGCCTGCCGGTCAGATAACAGCGGCAAGCCTTCCCTATGTGTAGCCACACATGCCCTCAGCCTACCGTCTGAACCGTCAGGTAATGATGATGGCGATGATGTGCACTTGTGTAAATCATAAAATATGTCCGTTATTGTTCGTGACAAAAGTATCGCTTATGATTCAAATATGCAAATATTTATCAGAAAATATTCCGATTTTCTTTCAAATTCCGCCGTAAAGTTCCAGAAATACAGACGAACCTGTCAGAACTTTATCAGCTCATCAAAAGAAACTTCACTGTCCTCCACCTCACATCCGCCGAAATGCAGCTCACGGAGAGCTTTTTCTTTCGGGAACGTGAAATAAGTACACTCCGTCCTCGTACACGGTTCACCCTGCTGATTATAGATGCAGGCATTCACTGTCACGATGTTGCGCCGTTGTCCGGCGACAGAAGCCCTGAGAACCAGATATTTGTCGGTGGTATGTACCGGCTTGAGATAACGAAGTTCCATCCGGGAAGTCACTCCGGTAGTCTGCAGCTTGCGTGCAATGGTCCATGCGCTGATTTCATCCAGCAGCGTGGCCTGAATGCCGCCATGCAACGTATGCGTCCACCCCTGATATTTCGGCTCGGGACGCCACACACTCACCACTTCGTCGCCATCTTCGTAAAACTCCATCCGCACGCCGGCCTCATTGTGAGGGGCACACCCGAAACAGAAATATCCGTCCATTCCGAGCCAAGGGTTGACTATCTTTTTCATGGCTTTCTTCTTCAACATCCGTAATCTACGCAAGCCCGTCCGCACTTCGCGTCTTTCAGTATGCCCGCAGCCGCCAGATGATCGGGATGGACAGAATAGGCCTTCACGTCATCGAGCGAGTCAAACATACTTTCCAGACAGATGTCCCACTCTTCGGCTGCGTTCAGATTAAGCCCCACATAGATGCTCCTGATGTAAGGTATTTTTGCGGGAAGTGCCTCAATGGCAGTTTTGAAACGATTCATTACATCCGATTTTTCCGCCGGAGCCAGCGTATCTTTCAGCTTGAATAAAACAATGTGCTTGACCATAGTTGTGTATGTTTATGAATTTCGTATATTTGTATATCGCAAATATACGGATTAAATATCAAAACTGCATCATGATTATCATTGGAATTGCAGGAGGGACAGGCTCCGGGAAAACAACTGTCGTGAAACGCATCGTAGAAAGTCTGCCCTCGGACGAAGTGGTAGTGCTTCTGCTCGACTCCTATTACAAGGACAGCAGTCATGTGCCGCCGGAAGAACGGCAGAACATCAACTTTGACCACCCCGACGCATTCGACTGGGACCTGCTCTCCGCCCATATATCCATGCTGCGGAAGGGAAAAGCCATCGAGCAACCTGTATATTCGTATCTCACCTGCACACGGCAAACGCAGACCATACATATCGAACCGCGAAAAGTGGTGATTGTGGAAGGTATTCTGGCACTGAGCGACAAAAAGCTCAACCGACTGATGGACCTGCGTGTTTTCGTGGACGCTGACCCCGACGAACGGCTGATACGTGTCATCCAGCGCGATGTCATCGAACGCGGACGTACGGCTGAAGCCGTCATGGAACGATACATGCGTGTGCTCAAGCCGATGCATCTGGAGTTCATCGAACCTGCCAAACGGATTGCCGACATCATCATCCCGCAAGGAGGACACAACGAAAAAGCGATTGAAATCATGAAACTTTATATCGAAAAAATTGTAGGACAATGAAACAGCACACTGCCCGATGGATTTTCCTGCTGATATGCACGTGCCTGATTGCCTGTCAGCCGAAAGAAGAAAAAGAACTGCCGCAAACCGACCTGCCGCAAATCAAAGAAAAAGGAGAGCTGGTAGCACTGACTCTCAACGGGTCAGCATCCTACTTCAATTACCGGGGCGAACCGATGGGCTTCCAATATGAGCTGGCCCAGCAATTCGCACGCTCGCTGGGGCTGAAGCTGAAAGTGAAACTGATGAGGGATGAGAAAGAGCTGGTAGACAGTCTCCTCCAGGGGAAAGGCGATCTGATAGCCTACAATCTTACTCTCACCAATCCCCTGAAAGACAGCCTCGCATTCTGCGGAGAGGAAAACATCACGCATCAGGTCATCGTGCAGCGAAGGGGGGGGAAAGCGTTGAAAGATGTAACCCAACTTCCCGGCAAGGTAATCTACACCAACCCGGGCCCGTTCCACAGCCGGCTGGTCAACCTCAACAACGAGTTGGGAGGAGGAATCTACATCCACGAAGTTCCGGCCGACACGGCCACTTCCGAAGAACTGATCACGTGGGTGTCAGAAGGACGGATAGACTACACCGTGGCCACCGATGAGATTGCACGCATCAACCGCACCTATTATCCGAATCTCGACATCAGTCTGGTCATCAGCTTCGACCAACGCTCGTCATGGGCTGTACGGAAAACGTCTCCGCTGCTGGCCGAGGCAGCCGACAAATGGCACAAGGAAAACATCAATTCTGCAGAGTTCCGGGCCAGTGCACGCCGATACTTCGAGCTGAACAAACGTCCCTCTTACGGGCCGGTCCTCTCTGCCAAGGATGGGAAAATATCGCACTACGACGACCTCTTCCGCAAATATGCCCGGCAAATCGGATGGGATTGGAGACTGCTGGCCGCACTGGCTTATACAGAATCGAACTTCAACCCCAATGTAGTCTCATGGGCCGGAGCAAGAGGACTGATGCAGCTCATGCCCGCCACATGCCGGGCACTGGGTGTACCCAAAGGGAAAGAATCCGACCCGGAGGAAAGCATCAAGGCTGCGGTGAAATACATTGCTGCCATGCAAAAATCGTTCTCGAGAATAAGTGAAAAAGACGAGCAGGTGAAATTCATCCTCGCAGCCTATAATGCAGGAATCGGACATGTGACTGACGCCATGGCACTTGCCGAGAAATACGGGCGCAACCGGTATTTATGGGAACATAATGTGGCGCATTTCATCCTGCTCAAAAGTGAAAAGGAATATTATCAGGACCCCGTATGCCGCAACGGCTACCTCAGGGGGTCGGACACCTACCGGTTTGTCAGAGAAATCACTTCAAGGGCGGAATATTACAAGAAAACCATCAAAACATAATCCGGAGATTCAGAAAGTGCACGGGAAAATGTGTCATAATTGAAAAGCAGAAGTCATTCTGACACATTTTTCCCGATGTATCATTGCAACCAGACAATCTCTCCCACACCGGGAACACCGTCATCCTCATCCATACCATTCAACCGATACAGATTCGCCAGCTTTACACCAAACTTCTGAGCGATGGAATACATCGAATCGCCGGGACGCACCGTATAGCTGATGAAGCCGTCCACGGCACGCTTGTGCTTCTCTTCCAGATACACAATCTCTCCTCCCTGAAACTCATATCCTTTGGGAAGCTCGTTATACTTGCGCACATTCTTCTTCCGGATATCAAATTCCCTGCCAATCGACTTGAACGTATCGCCTTCCCGGGCAATCACATAGAGCAGGTCGTTGGCCAGATAAGGCTGGTGCGGATTCGGGAACTCTTCCATCCATTCCAGGCCACCCTCCCTGTCATATTGATGCAAGTCGTACAGTTCGATAAGGTTGATCAGCCGTGAAGCATACCGCGGGTCTGTAGCATATCCGGCCTTCTTCAGCCCTCTTGCCCAGCCTTTGTAGTCCGTGATTTTCAGTTTGAAGAGCGAGGCATACCTCGACCCTCCCCGAAGGAATTTAGAATGGTCGCGATAAGAATCTTTCGGATGACGGTAGGCACGGAAACATTCATCAGGCGCGTCATCATCGGCCCGCACCGTCCTTCCATCCCAATACCTTCCGCACTTGATGCCGAAATGGTTGTTCGACTTCCGTGCAAGCTGACTTCGTCCGGCTCCCGACTCCAGCAATCCCTGCGCCAGCGTAATGCTGGCAGGCACATGATAACGCTTCATCTCGTCCACCGCAATCTTGCGATATTTATGGATATAATCCTCATACGCCTTGTTGCGCCGCTGGCCTGATGCAGAAACTACGGCCAGCCCGAGCAACAGCCACACAAAAAAGTATCGTAACCGCTTCATCATCTGTCTTTTTTCTATTTTAAAGTACAAATATAGCTTATCGGCGCATATCGAGGGGTGGGACAAGGTTAAAAAATACAGAAAAAACGGAGAAAAAGACAGGCGAAGCTCATAACAGACTAGGAAATCACACGATTTTCGATTACTTTTGCAGAAAGCCAAACAAAATCCTGCCATGAAAGAGATTCACCTTGACATCCGTATTCTCTCCGTCTCCTACGACGAACTGGATGACAGAGAGCGCGCACTTATCAATGCGGCTAAAGAAGCCACCGCAAGAAGCTATTCCCCTTATTCCAAGTTTGCGGTGGGGGCCGCAGCATTGCTCGCCAATGGGGTTACGGTGACCGGCTCCAATCAGGAGAACGCGGCGTATCCTTCAGGTACATGTGCCGAGCGCACCACTTTGTTCTATGCCAATTCACAATACCCCGACCAGCCGGTTCTCATGCTGGCCATCGCCGCACGCAATGCGTCCGGATTTGTCAGTACCCCCATCACTCCCTGCGGGGCGTGCCGTCAAGTGCTGCTCGAAACAGAAAAACGATCCGGACAACCTGTCCGGATTCTGCTCTATGGCGAGAAGAACATCTATATCCTCCCTGGAGTGAAGACTCTCCTCCCACTCTCGTTCGGAGCCGAATTTCTGCCCGCGCAAGAACAAGCCACCGGAACCTGACAACGTATCCGGCACCTGCCCAAACAACAAACACCTCTAAAAACATTTTATCCGATACATTATGCCTAACTCTATTCTGTTTTCATTGCGGTTCTGCATTCCACTTTTCCCTGTATAGCGGTATGCCTGACCAAGATAAGACAAGAAAGCACGAAGGTCCTGCGACTTGTCCGGATAATATTCCACACCGGCAAAGTAGCTGTAATGCTTACGATAGTTTTTCAATTCGGCAACGCCTTTCCTGACACTTGCCGTTTCATACATACCCTGGACATAAGCGTTCCAACGCCCGGCGAACCGCCAGTCTGCCTTCGCCACCAAAGAGTGGTATGCCACTTTTTCAAAATGACTCTCCCCTTCCGGAAGCAGGCGTGCCACTTCACGGGTAATAATTCCCATCCGGTCAATGTCAGCATATTCGCATGAATAGTCCACATAGCATTGAAACTTGGAATAAACAAATCTTTGCCCAAGAATCATCTGACGGGAAAAAGTGTTCCGGGCCAATGTACGCAGTCCCCATGCCCACCGGGTCTGAAAATGATTTCCTGCAAAATTACCGTTCCAGTTCAATATGTATGCGAAGGGAATCTTTGTATCCGCTATACCTTGCGTTTTGACACCAGGAAAAGCCGTTTCTAGATTTTCGTTTCTTGCATTCGAGATTTCTGCCACAAATTCCTGAGAAAGAACCGGCTTGTAAAGGACAACGATTCCGGCCTTGGAACTGTTCAGATTATCTATCATATCCGAATACTGGTAGATATGTACGGGATTGGCATCAAACTCATAGCCTCCCCAATACTGACACATCTTGCCAACTTGTACCGACCATTTTCCGTTGAAACGATAACCCACCATCATATAGTCGGTTGCTTTGGCAAAGTTATCCCCATCGGTTGCCGAACTTGATTTGTTTAAACGCTGACGGAACCGGTAATAAAAGCGATCTGTCAGATTGCCCTTGATCTCAAGCCTGAGCTGCTTGCACTTAAACCCAGCCTTATCATCCTCCTCGCCAAGCCCGACACTGCCGGCACCGCTGAAATTCAAATAGACATTAAACGCATCCTGCTTTTTTTCCATTTTCAACACACGCTCTGCCAAAGATGTCATACTACCAGAATCATCATCCCCCATTCCCGTATTGCCGCTTTGGGCAAGCAGTGATTGCGGCAAAAAACAAATCAGTGCATACAGCAATATGTTCTTAGTAAAATCAGCCATTTCTCGTAACGTAACATTTCCAGACCGGTACATTTCCTAACCCCGCCCGGCATCAATAAAATTTTCCCTGAAAATAAAGAAATTATCCCAAAAAACGTTTTTTTTGGCTCTTTTTAACAAAGCCCTGTCTATATTTTTTCTGTGCGGGCAGAACCATTCTTTCGCCCTACCGTTCAATATGACCTTTTGAAATGTCAACAACCGACGCGGCCTGAATCATCCGCTTTATCCGACAAGCAACATGACCGATTTACGCAAAAATAATTCATAAACACGCCTTTTTACACTCTTTCAGACGATATTTCTCGTCTTCCGAGAAAGATTTTTAAGAAATCTATGACACAATGTCCCACCCCTTTCTCAACTACCCCAATGATATAATAGTCATCTTGATGAGTATATGCTTTGGGGCATCATTGTCTTGCGAGGGAGTGAATTTATGAAAGCGTATGCCAAATTCGGAAAGTGTAAAAGCCCTATGTTGCGGAAGTTGCTGCATATTTTTTTATAATAATTCATTGACAAATGATATGAAATTGATATGACAATAACGACAAAACAGCCGTTTTTGTCATTATTTGGTTGGATAAAATTGAACGCAGAAGTAGATAAATTCAATTTCGTTTCGTATTTTTGCATCCGTAAGAGCTACCCGAACAAGCAAAGCGATGCGGACCACGGCAAATTGGACGATTGCCATCCTTATCATTATCAGTCGGCCACTGTGATACCCATTTTCCTCATCAAGAAGCAGGCATTCATGTTTTGGGCCACACCCTCACGCAAGCGATACGAGAAAGCCAGTTCGTTATCACGAATATCAGCCTCGAAGCAATAATTGCGGATGTTTTCAGGGAATTGTCCTGCCAATGTCGCCAACAGCAGATCGTGTGTGGCGATAACTCCATCTGTATTAAGCCGCATAAACTGGCGTATAAGGTCGAGCGATCCTTTTTGTTTGTCGACCGAATTCGTGCCTCTCAATATCTCGTCAAGAATAATAAACAATTCTTTTCCTTCATTCAGCTGGCCGATGATCCGTTTCAAGCGTTTCAGCTCGGCAAAGAAATAGGACTCGTTGTCGGATAATGAATCGGTCGTGCGCAGGCTGGTAAATAATCGTGCCGGATAAAGAGTCAAAGCGTCACAGCATACAGGGCACCCCATACATGCCAATAAATAGTTGACGCCAATGGTGCGGAGGTATGTGCTCTTCCCTGCCATATTCGCACCGGTAATGACCAGGAAGAACGGACGTGAAGGGATGGACACGTCATTTCTCACACATTTGTTTTCCGGCATCAGCGGATGGCCCATATTTCTTGCCATAAAAGAAAACGGCTTGTCGGAAATGGCCGGACAGGCATATGCCGGATGATTATAGGCGAATGTGGAAAGGGAGCAGAGTGCATCCATTTCACCTACGGTTTCCAGCCAATGCATCAGGTGGTTCCCATAGCGTTCTTTCCACCGCTCGATGCGGACAGCCTGACGGAGCTGGAAGAAAAGGCTTCCCTCCAGGATGATGTATAGCAGCTGGTTATTGCGCAAATCAAGCCGGTCGAGCTCTCTGGACAGTTGCGCCAATGCGCCGGCCGGCGAATGTCCGTCAATGTCGAGCGAATCCGCCAGCTGCTGTAAGGCAGAAGCCTTCCATGACTGTCTTTTTACAAGTGTGATCAGTCGGGCATATTTGTCCAATGTCTTCAACCGTTTCCCGTATACGTCTTGCATAACGGTTATCCGGCGGACCAGGCCGAAACTAAGGATTACAAAAGACATAAAGCAAAGTCCGAACCAACTCAATGATATGATGCGGGCCAATCCGAGAAGCAGCAATGTCGCATTGACAACGGGAACTCCCCACAAACATAACCTTACCCACCACAAGTGTTGCAGGACAGACGGAGCGTTGCTCCAGCGGCGTATTTCCGCTTCATCGGACCTTTCCCCCTTATTGATTGAACCTGTCACCTGGAAATCCTCACGGAAGGCAGTCCGTCCGCTTAAATCGGAAACGCACTCTTGTCTTGTCTCAATCTCTTTTTTGTCTGTCAGATGTTTTTGCATCCATCCGGCAAGAATCTGTCTTCCGATGTGTGTGCACGTACGGTTGATTGCCTGGAATAATGATTTGCGTCCGAAAATGTCGAGATCGTATGAATAGGGATGTTCAGGATCTATAAATTCCGTTCCTTCATCAAAGGCTGAATAGTCTCCTTGCAGTCCTCCCAGTTCAAGCTGATTCAGCCGCAACTGGGCCTCAAGCCGGTCCCTGCGGCAATAAAGCCGGTTATGGTATTTGACCAATACAAGAAAAGGCAGGAATGTGCAGCAGACAGTCAGCAAGACAGCCCACATGCCGGAATGAAAGAAACAGACAACGCCAATCACTCCCGCAAGGAACAAGACCACACGGAATATACTGACACGATTGATTTGAACTTTTATATCAGACAACTGCCGGCCGGTCTCATCAATGCGCTTTGAATACCATGCGGAAGGATTATTCATTTCTGTCATTTCTGTATAAAATTCTTTTAAGCATTCCATTGAACGGGGTGCAATATTACGGAATAACGCGGAATTATCCGCGTAACAGGACCTGTCTGTTGACAGATTTAATTTTTCTTTATACTTGGGCAAAGCTCTCTATAAATAAGAATAAGGTATACTGAACAATGACACTTCGGACGGTACTTGAATATCGCACCGTCCGAAGCCTTTTTCAAACAATGAATAAACGAATTTCAATCATGGAAAAAGCATTTGAATTTTTAAGCAGTCATAAGGATGTGGCTTTTACCACCGTGAGCAGGACAAACCCAAAATCCGGGTGTTCCAAATCATGAAACAGGAAGGGCATACCCTTTACTTTGCAACTTCTCCGCATAAGGAAGTGTACCGTCAACTGCAAGAAAGCCCCAACATCGGGCTGCTTGCCATGGACGGGAACATATCTGTCCGAGCGACCGGACATGCCGTATTTGATGTATCGGACGATGTGGCCCGTGAAATCTACGCGGATAATCCGGTTCTGCCACGCCTATATAAGCAATATACCGATTTGGCTTATTTCCGCCTGCCTGTCGCCAAACTGGATTATTACGACCTGACCCCGACACCTCCTGTTCTCGAGCATTATAAATACAGTGAGCAGGATTGACAATTTGCGGCACATACTCCGCACTCTGCTTGCCGAGCGGGAGGAATATGCCGAGTGGCGGATACCCGATGCGCTGGAAAAGCAACAGTCCGTGATGAGGGCTTTGCTTAATGTGCGCCCTCCGCAACCTGTGAGTCCAAAGTTCCTGCAAGCGCAAGATGCCGAATTGAGGCAACAACTGGCAGATAAAGGTATCGTCGCTTTGTCGGACATACCGCCGTGCCAATCGGACAGCAGGCTTCGGATATGGCAGGGAGATATAACCCGGTTACAAGCGTGCCATCGTCAATGCCGCCAACAATGCCCAATTCAGATTCCCACAAGAACGGGCGGTACAGATAGCGGTGGAAACAGTGACGGATTGCCTTAAAACGGCTTCTTATATTCAGACGGTTGTATTCAATGTATTCAAAAACGAGGATTTATCCATTTACAGAAGACTTTTACCATAAAGCAATTATCAAAGACAGTTATGAGGGCAGATTGTTCAAACTGCGTAATGCGATTGACCATGCGGATTATGTGGTCATCGGTGCAGGAGCCAGGCTTTCGGCTGCGGCAGGCATCGCATACGGCGGAAAGCGTTTTACGGACAGCTTCACGGACTTCATTGCGAGATATGGTCTTACGGATATGTATTCTTCTGCATTTTATCCTTTTCAAACGGAAAAGGAACGGTGGGCATATTGGGCTAGGCACATCCTTATGAATCGCCTCGATATGCCTGCGACAAATTCATACCGCCGGCTGTTCAGTATCATAAGTGAAAAGGACTACTTCGTGATAACGACCAATGTGGACGGGCAGTTTGAAAAGTCCGGCTTTGACAAGGAACGTATTTTTGCCGTACAAGGAGATTATGCTTACCTTCAATGTGCTGATAGATGCCATGAGAAGCTGTACTACAATGAAAATCTCGTCAGGAAAATGGTGCGGCAGACAACGGATTGCCGCATTCCATCCGGACTTGTCCCACATTGCCCGGTGTGTGGCGGCAAGATGGATGTGCATGTACGGAAAGACCATTATTTTGTGCAGGATAACCAATGGTACGCAAGCTATGAACGCTATCAGGACTATATGGAAAAGGTTTGCGATGGCAATGCGCTTCTGTTGGAACTCGGCGTAGGCTATAATACTCCGACCATCATCCGTTTCCTTTTCGAGCGGCTGGCGGCTCAAAGGAAAAACATCACATTGGTGCGCATCAATAAAGATTATCCCGATGCACAAAACCGAATGACTAATTGGGTCTCCTTTGACGAAAATATCGGTTCAATCCTGTCTGACATTGGCACATAAAATTATTTGTGTTTTCTCTTTAATTTTATTTTTGTACTCTTGCACAGAGTTATTTGACAGAAATACACCGCATTTCATGGAATTTGCGACCGTTGCCAAGTCATTACCTCACTCTTTGAGAAATACTTATAAGTAACTTATTTCTATTTATTCCTGTTCTTTTATCGGATTTTCCGGAAAAAAACGTATCTTTACGTCATATTCATCAATTAACTTATAAAATTCAACAATTATGGCAAACAAAAGGAACTTAAAGAAATCGGTTAACTATATCAGTGAAGTTACTATATCAATGTGCTTGATGGATGCCTCGCAAGCTCCTATAGAAAAAAGAGAAGAATACGGCAAGCTGTTCATGAAAATCAACGAGCTGCAAACGGATACACTCAGACGGATTTGTCATCCTGAACCGGGCAACATAAAACTGTCCTACAAAAAGCTGAAAGAAGATTTCAACAAAGGAATTGACGAAGTTTTCGATAAGTTCAACGAACTGTCAAAATAACCGGCATGAAGCAGTCAGTCTGCCGCTTCATCTATTACAAGCTGTTGGGATGGAAGGCAAAGGTCAGTGTGCCCGACTTCAAGAAATGCATCATCTGCGCCGCACCGCACACCACCAACTGGGATTTGTTCATCGGGAAACTGTTCATCAACGCCATCGGACGCAAGTCGGGCTTCCTGATGAAAAAGGAATGGTTTTTCTTTCCGCTGGGGGCCTTTTTCCGGTGGATGGGGGGAATACCTGTCTACCGCGACAAGCGCACGTCGATGGTTGACCAGCTTATCGAACGGGCCGGACAGAGCGACACATTCCATCTGGCCATTACGCCGGAGGGTACACGGTCGGCCAATCCGGACTGGAAAAAAGGGTTCTATTACATCGCCTTGGGGGCACAGATTCCTATTGTGCTCATCGGCATCGATTACGAAAAAAAATGTATCGTGGCCGACAGGTATCTTATTCCCAGCGGAAATATCGACAAAGACATGAGGGATATCAAACTTTATTTCAGGAATTTCAAAGGGAAGTATCCGGAAAAGTTTGACATTGGGAAAGTATAGGATTCCGCATAAAAAGCGGACGGGTCATTCCGGCCGGAAAAAACGCTTCGGCGTTTCGGTCGGAATGACCCGTCGTTTTATCTAAAACGCCGAAGCGTTTTGGGCAAAGGCAAAAAACGGCCGCACTTATTGCTCCGAATGGACATCCATCAGCTTCTGCAACCGGCCTGAAAGCAGAAAAAGAACAATTGCCGCCACCCCGCTCATGAATACGAAAAGCATGAAGAAATCAAAAAGACTTTCCACCCGATAACCCATAAAACTCCGTACAACTCCACCCTCCGGATAATAACCGCTCAAAAGGCCGGCAAACTTGTTGGCTGCAGAGGTGCTGAGATACCACACACCCATCAGCAAAGAAGAAAATCGGACAGGGGAGAGCTTATAGACCAACGACAGGCCGATAGGAGCAAGACAAAGCTCGCCCATTGTATGGATAAGGTAAAGTCCCGTCAGCCACATCATGCTCACTTTCATGCCCGGTTCCACTCCCTTCACTCCATAAGCAATATACAGATACCCCAATGACAGGAGCAGCAAACCGACAGCCTGCTTTCGGGGAGAACTGGGCTCAATCCCTTTTCTTCCCAGAAATGCCCATACTGAAGCAAACACAGGAGCCAGCAGCACAATCATAATGGGATTGAAAGCCTGAAAATAGGAAGCGGGCATCTCCCATCCCCCGATATTACGGTCTGTCTGCTCGTCGGCAAAGAAGGTGAGCGATGCCCCAGCCTGTTCGTAGGCTGCCCAAAAGAATATCACGAAAAAAGCGATGATATAGATAACTCCGATACGCATCTTTTCACTCCGGCTCAACGAACGGTCGGAAATGATGACAATCGGCACTACAATGGCAGTCGCATAAATAAGCGACCCTATCCAGTCGGCCCCGACAAAACAATGGGCCGCATCAGCGTCCCAATTGACAGAAAAAAGCAGGGTCAGGACCACCGTCCCCGCCGCCATCCACCAACCACGGGCCGACGAAGCGTTTCCGGCAGCAGAAGCCAACCCGGACTTTTGAGCCGCCGGCATTTTTTTCGGGGCCACCCCCACCGGACGCCCTTCCGGATCACAAACATACTTACCCTTGAAGATCTGAAAAACGGCCGCACCTATAAGCATCCCGACACACGCGGCCAGAAATCCCCACTTGAAGTCTTCAGGACGACCAGTGTTCCCCACCAGCCCGCAAACCAGCGGAGCCAAAGTAGAACCCACATTTACACCCATATAGAAAATGGTGAAGGCCGAGTCCTTGCGCTTGTCGTCGGCAGCATATAAATGCCCCACCATAGTCGAGATGTTGGGCTTAAAAAATCCGTTGCCCAGAATCAGGAATCCCAACCCGCAAAACATCAGATATCTGGCATAACCGGCTTCCTGAAAATAACACGCGCTGAGAAAAAGCAGGAACTGCCCCAACGCCATGGTGAGCGCACCTACCACAATCGAACGGCGGTTGCCCCAATAACGGTCGGCGATATATCCGCCGACAAGCGGCGTGAGGTACACAAGTCCCGTATAACTGCCATATACCTGCGAAGCGGTTTCCTTGTCGAAAAGCAATGCCTGCACCATATAAAGCATAAACAGCGCACGCATGCCATAATAGCTGAATCTCTCCCACATCTCTGTGACGAAGAGAAGATAAAGTCCTTTCGGATGTCCTTTTGTCTGATTCATTCTTTTTACAGTCGAAAAAATGTTAGCCTATTCTATTTATCGACTGCAAAAATAACGTTTTTTCCTTTTTCGGCAAACTTGGAAAAATCCTTACCGCACTTCCGTACCGCCAATCATCCGATAAGTGGCCGACACCCGCTCCATGAACTCTTCCGACGGAGCCATAGTCATCAGCTGCCACACAAGATCATTTACATCGGTACGGCTGTCGAGCTTCAAGGCTTCCTGCAAGTCATCCAATGAGGCCTCATACTGCTGTGTTTCAAGAAAGAGCCGGGCCCGTGCCTTAAAGTTCTCACTGTCGGAAGGATTCAGCCGGATGGCTTCGTCCAGATCAGATTCCGCAAGCTCCCATTGTTTCAGTCCCGTCAGCAGCACTCCACGTGAATAGTAAGCGAAAGAACGATATTCCGGATCGCTTTCCGGAATCAGGTCCAGACTGTTCTGAAAAGCCTGGAACGCCAGTTTCACCTCGCCGCAATAATTGCAGATGAGTGCCATGTAGCAATGGGCATATCCATTGTCGGGATGCTGTTCGAGCTCGTTGCTCAAAAATTCATAGGCTGTGGCAGGATCTCCATCATTAAGTGCCTCCACGCCCTTGATATAACTGTCGCTTTGCGGACGTACGGGCTGTTCCGCATATGCCATCCCACACACGGCAAACAGAAAAGCCAAAAGAGTAATCATTCGTGTTTTCATGGTTTCTCACAGTTGAATTTCAAACGGACGCAAAGCTATAAACAAAATCAGAACCGCGCAACAATTCTGTAACAATTCTGTAAAACGAAAGAGGTTGTATCAAAATGAAAGCCTATTTCTATTTTGACACAGCCTCTTCCGCCCCTTGACAGACTTCCGGAGAATTACAGTCCGATAACCGACTTTTCAAACCAATAAACCAGAATGCCTGCTATATAGCCTACGAAAGCAATCCAGGTGATATGCTTCATATACCAGTCGAAGGTAATCTTTTCCAGTCCCATCACCACAACACCGGCAGCCGAACCGATAATCAGCATTGAACCTCCCACACCGGCACAATAGGCCAGAAGTTGCCAGAAAATTCCGTCCTGCGCCATGTCGCCCACCTCGGCCAAAGGATACATACCCATACAGCCGGCCACAAGAGGCACATTGTCAACGATACTTGAAAGCACTCCGATAATACCGGTAATGAGGTAATGATTCCCGTCGAAAGTGTCGTTGAGTCCCTGCCCTACCATAGCCAACACACCGATTTGTTGCAGACAAGCCACAGCCATCAGAATTCCAAGGAAGAAAAGGATAGTACTCATGTCAATACGGGAGATGATGCCGCTGATACGCTTCTGCGCGCTTTCGCCGTGTTCGGCATGGCTGCGGTAAAACAGTTCGGTCACCAGCCATAACATGCCGAGAACGAGCAGAATTCCGACAAAAGGAGGAAGATGGGTGATTGATTTGAAGATAGGTACAAAGATTAGTCCGCCGACACCCACCCAGAACACGGTCTTGCGCTGCGTCCCGGTCAGTCCGTGGCCCACACTGCTTGCACTGAGGTCAGCACCGGCCGACACGTTTCCTTTCAACGAAAGTGAAAGGATATATGCCGGTACGGCAATCGATACAAGAGAAGGGATGAACAACTCTTTGATGACCCCGGCAGCCGTAATGAGACTCTTGTTCCAAAGCATGATTGTAGTTACGTCACCGATGGGTGAGAACGCTCCTCCGGAATTGGCCGCAATGATGACAAGCGAAGCATAGATCAGACGGTCTTTCCGGTCGTCCACCAGCTTTCTCAGAATCATGACCATTACGATGGCCGTGGTCATGTTGTCAAGAATGGCCGAAAGGAAGAAAGTCATGGCGGTAATACGCCACAGCAATGACTTCTTGCTCTTCGCCTTCAGCATATCACGCACGAAATTGAATCCCCCATACTGGTCAACGGTTTCCACGATGGTCATCGCGCCCATCAGGAAAAACAAAGTAGTAGCGGTGCTTCCCAGATGTCCCTCAATCACAGAGCCTGCCGCTGCGGCAATACCTTCGGGTGAGATACCGGCCGGAAAATTCCCCGGATCGAACATGTAAAGAGTCCAGCAAGCCACCAGCATAAGTAAGGCCACTGCAGCCTTATTGACCTTGGTCAAAGTTTCCAAAGCAATACATAAGTATCCGACAACGAATACGATTATGATTGTAACTGTTAATGTTGACATAGAATTTTGTATATTAAGATTTATAATTTTGATTGTTCATTACCGCAAAGATATACCCTCAAGGTCCCAGCTGCAGACCTTCATGTCCACACAGCCGTTTTCCCGAAACACCACCCCTTCCCTTTCCAGCAGAGCGGCCTGTTCCGGCCAATGCGGAACCGTCCTTCCCCGACTGTTTACAACCCGATGACACGGCAACCGGATTTCCCTCCCTGCTTCAGAAAGCACTTTCCCCACTTGCCTCGAATGATTGGGTTTCCCTGCAAGCCAGGCCACTTGTCCGTAAGCCAGCACCTTTCCAGACGGAATGGACGCAACCACATCATATACATTTTGTCTGAAACTATTCTTTTCCTCAGTCATTTCATGTTGTTTTCAAACGAAGAGTAAATATACCGCTTTTTTATTTTTTCCGTAATGATTTAAAGAAAAAAATAACGTGACGTACACAAGGGCAGCCATCAATTATATGCAGAAATGGCCGGAATCCATAAACGACCATGCGGCCGCCTCAGAATGAAAGCTGATTTTCATCTTGAGACAGCCGCATCATGCCCGCCATACCAATATTCTCTATTTGTTTTTCTCCAGCCATTGCACTCTCCGCAAATCCGGAAGATGCTTTATGGAAAAATGCTCGAATCTGGCCTTGAAACCTTTCCCGTCAGGGCAGGCCCCCATCACCCCTACCATCACCGGAGTATTGTCTTTCAACCAGGCGTTACGCATCATCGTATATTCCTTGTCATCAAAAGAATAGAAAACTTCCACCGCATCCAGCCGCCTTACCGCCTTTATCCAGACAAACGGCACAGGCTTCTCCAAAGGGATAATGCTCCAATCGCTGGTATGATGGGTCACAACCGTACTGAGGTTATATTTACCGTCCACAAACTCTATTCCGGCCTTAATATAATTCTCATGATCAATACGCAGCATCAGACCCGACTGGTCGAAACGCGTCACATAGTCACCCGAAATCTTTACCTTTACCTCAAACTCACCCCCACGCAGAGTATACAGGAAAGGAGCGTCATCTACGGTAAATCCATAATGCGACACACGCCAGTAGTCGGATTGGGGAGTCACATCCATCAAAAGCGTGTTGTCCCTGATTTCCCATTGTTCCGGTTCGTTGAACCACTGCATTTTCTCCAATGACTGTGCCATGCCCGTATATGAAGCGGCGAGCATCAGTCCACTCAACCATATTGACTTCTTCATTTTCTTATTGATATAAAATGTGATAAATTCAAATTGCACATACATATTGATTACCTTTGCAAAAATAACACATTGCATCATGCCCCACAATGATTATAAATAACCATTTTATCACGGACAAATGAATACGCTAGACAGATTGAACAAGGAATTTTCCGCGCAAGAGTTCTCCAAAGGACAGCCATACGCCGAACTGCTGGACAGATACAAGGACATAGCCCGCAACTACGCCCGGATGGAAAACACGATTGCCGTGTTAAGCGACTTGCGCACCAACGACAGCTATATCTATTATGGCGGTTTCTCACATATACTTGGAATAAAGAAGAATAGAGAAGACGACAAAATATCTTCCATTTGGGAAGAAGAAATCTTCAGTCTCATCCACCCGGACGACCTGACAGGAAAACACTTGCAGGAACTTTGCTTTTTCCATTTCATCAAGCGGCAGCCCAAGAGGAAACGCTCTGACTATTACTTGGCCAGCAAACTCCGCATGAGAACTGAAACCGGCAGCTACATACCTGTTTTCCACCGAATGTTCTATATACCCGCTCCTTCCAACTGCAATCTGTGGCTGGCTCTATGCCTTTACGGTCCTCTGACATTCGACATTCCGTCCAAATGCATACTGGTCAATTCCACAAACGGCCATCTCACGGAATTGGGCATACAGAACAACACGAATATTCTCTCCGCCCGTGAAAAACAGATATTGAGTCTCATAGACAAAGGGCTGACAAGCAAAGAAATAGCAAGAATGCTTTCCATCAGCATAAATACAGTCAGCCGGCACAGACAGGAAATCCTGAGCCATCTGCAGGTAAAGAACTCCATCGAAGCTTGCCGGACAGCTAAAGAGCTGAGCCTTATCTGATTTCAGACGCAGCTTCCGGGCCCCTTGTCATTCCTGCCGGAATAAATTTTCCGCCAAAATTTGGACAAGTCGCAAACATTGCATACTTTTGCTTCCAGATAAAGACAATAATACAATTATCAATCATTCGCTTCAAAAATGTCAAATTTCAAAGAAAACAGCGTAAACGACATCTTGCGTCCTCCCTCTGCATAGACAAGAAGACGAAAGATGAAGATTTGCTGTGTTCTTTGACTTGATGGACACCCCTCCGGCATCATATCAGGTAAAGTGCGCCCAAAGCATACGGGGCCGGAGACATTGTATCGCTCCCGAAAAGATATAGCCTAAAAATGTGTTTTATACAGAAGACATGAAAACATGTTTTCTGTGTCGTTTTATGGCCCTGACTCCCGAATTCAGGACATATCTTTTTCTTTTTCAGTCCCGCAAAACGTGAGACTATACTCTTTTCTTTATCCTAATCAACCTATCAAAACAACTTACAGCTATGATTGATAACAATACAAACAACAATGAATTTGACAAACTGGTAGAAGAACTTCTGGCCGCCAATCAGAATGAAGAAACTGACGAAATTTCCTCGGAAGAAATGATTACAAGCTCAATCGACGGAAAAAAGTATCTGGTACCGGACAGCATCTCTCCTTCCACATACATTTTCCATTCAGCCGAACTTATCCTTGACGGAACCGACATCATGGAAAAAGCCACAAACTTCAAGACTTGCCTGCATGAATACAGTTTCAAAACGGCCTTCTATCTCTACATTTCGCAAACAGAAAAAACAGAATCCGGCAATACAGAACATGTACGGGTTTTCCTCTATAAAAAAGGCAGGCGCAAGCCACTGGCCCAAAAGACTTGTGTGCCTGATGAAAACGGAATTTATTTCGACATGTCCGAACTGGTCGATGACTTACGCCCGGGCGACTATTTCATTTTACTGAACAATCTGGAACCCGACAATGCAGACACCCGGTTTATACGGACAGGAAACAATTTCCGCTTCTGCTTTATGCTTCTCCCCGACGGAGAAAAGATAACGCATCCGGACATACGTTCCATGCAGATAGCACATGACATGGCCGGCACATCGGGAAAGCTCATCTTTTCAGTCAGCCTGTCGAGATTTTTAAACAAGACCGATGAATGGTCGGTCTGTTGTTACAACAGTTCCTTCACCCTGATGGACAAAGCATTCCAGTCAAAAGATACAGGTTCTCCACGAAAACGAGAAATTACCTTTATACTCGACTCACCCAACATCTGGACGGCCGACCGATATTTCTGCCTTATCGCCCACAACGGGGAGCCGTTCTATAAAGCGGCATTTGAACTGGGGCTTGACGGTCCAACAAACTGCTGTGGAGAAACGATCCGTAAAAACTCACAAGACTATGCATTGATGAAATATCTGGAGAGACATCCGAGATACCGCCTCTACTGGATTAAATTGCGGAAAACTCCCGGCTACAGCCTTGTCAAACAGAAGCTCATGGAATGTTTCCGGGAAAATGTAGTCAACATTCTGAGAGAAAATTGCGAGCTGAGTCCGATAAAGCGTTCAGCCAACTTTATCTGCATCGGCGAGGAAAGCAAACAGACAGAAAGCGTAATCAATGATTTTGCATTTGTCATCTTTCCTACCCGTACATTCCAGTATGTAGACGCCGAAAGTCTGGCGGAACCCAAGAACATGCCAGACCCCTACGCCGACATAGAAGACACACTCAGCAATGCCATGAAAGGCATAACCTGCTTCACAAACATCGGTCCGCTGCTCAATGAAAACGGACGGGTATTCTTCCGGAAGCTCGAAAAACAGATGCAGAAAGGGAAAAACGAATCCATATTCATTCGTGCCACCGCTTCAGAAGTGTCGCAACTTTTCGACATATATCCCTCTCTGAAACGTTTTTTCCCCGAAGACAATCGTCTGATACTGAACGGATACACGCCGTCAGACGCAGCCCA
Organism: uncultured Bacteroides sp.; assembly: GCA_949289295.1. GTDB lineage: Bacteria > Bacteroidota > Bacteroidia > Bacteroidales > Bacteroidaceae > Phocaeicola. Next base: position 71,962 of record CASENM010000016.1, on the reverse strand, counting down.
CTCGCTCCAACGGCTACTCCAGAGCCTACAACTTTCGCTTTCAAAGACAGCAGAAAAACGTTTGTCGGATCTGCTGGAAGAAATGGCACGGAAAGAAGCGTTCCGGCATTGGGGAAAGGAACAGGCTGAACATTTCCTGCAAAATTCCATCCTGCCTAACTACAGGAAACGTATTCTGGAAACTGAGCTTACAGACAATGATTCCGCCAGACAACAACTCTCCGTCATTGAAGCGGAAGACATCCGATATGAAGAACTTTCAGACAACCGGCCTTCATACGAAACTTGTATCAAGAAACTGAACGAGATGGTGGGGCTGGACAATGTGAAGGAACATCTCAACGACTTATTCAATCAGTCACGGTTCAACAATCTCCGCCGGCAAATGGGATTCCGGCCGCAAGAAAAATGCACACATCATCTTGTCTTCACCGGAAATCCCGGCACAGGAAAAACGACAGTCGCAAGAATGATCGGAAGCATCTACCGCTCATTGGGACTGCTCTCCAAAGGGGATGTCATCGTAACGGAACGGAAACGTCTGGTCGGTCAATACATTGGAGAGACTGAAAAGAATATGCAGGCCATATTGAACCAGGCACGGGGCAATGTACTGTTCATTGACGAAGCCTACACGCTGACAGCCGCCCGCGACGGGAAAAAAGACTTCGGACACCGAGTCATTGAAAGCCTGCTCACCGTGCTGTCCCAACCCGATCCGGACATGATTGTGATACTGGCCGGCTACCAGAAGGAGATGGAACAGATGCTGGAAACCAACCCGGGGTTGCAAGGAAGATTTCCACATATACTCCACTTCAACGACTATTCGGCAGATGAACTGATGCAGATCGCTCTCCATCTTATCGAGAAGGAAGAATATGAGCTGAGTGAAAATGCCCATGAATATCTGTATGCCACCATTCGGGAAGCATCGGCAGAAAAGACAAAAGATTTCAGCAATGCCCGATGGATCGAGCAATATATACACAACGGCATTCTTCCTGCAATGGCCGGGCGAGTGCTCGGCTGTTGTCTGCCCGCCGACAGAGAAACATACAGACGTATAGAAAAGGAAGACATAATAAAAGCCTACATCCATTTCAAGCTCCGGAGGATAGAAACAGAATCCATCCGGAAAATCGGTTTTCGGGCGTAATGTCAGCTGATAGCTGCTGATACGCAAAATCTCCAGGCTGAACAAAGACCGCCAACTTGGCCTCCTTGTCCAACCTGGAGATTTTATGAAAAAGCATATTGCACAAGTCTGCAAGAAAGTGCAGACCATGCCAACTCGTCAGAATCGTTTTTAACCGCGCAGCTGTTTATCCATCGCCGCGGCAGCATGACGGCCGTCACCCATCGCCAGAATCACAGTTGCTCCGCCGCGTACGATATCGCCTCCGGCGTAAATGGTCGGAATAGACGACTGCATGTTTTCATTGACGGCAATCGTTCCCTTTCGTCCCAACTCCAGACCTTCCACCGAGTGCGGTACTATCGGATTCGGAGATACACCTACGCTCACGATAGCCATATCGATATCAATGGTTTCGACCGCTCCCGGAACAGGCACCGGACTACGGCGGCCGGACGCGTCAGGCTCACCCAGTTCCATTTTCTGCAGGACTACCTGTTTCACCCGGCCCTGTTCGTCGGCCTTGTACTCTATCGGATTATGCAGGGTAAGGAATTCCACGCCTTCCTCTTTTGCATGTTTCACTTCTTCTGCCCGGGCAGGCATTTCGGCTTCCGAACGGCGGTAGATAATCATCGCTCTTTCCGCCCCCAGACGTTTGGCCGTGCGCACAGAGTCCATTGCCGTATTTCCGCCGCCTATTACGGCCACACGTTTGCCGAACGGAACCGGAGTGTCCGAATCCTCACTGGCCGCATCCATCAGATTGACACGGGTCAGATATTCGTTGGATGACATGATATTGATGGAATTTTCTCCTGGAATATTCATGAAATTAGGCAGACCTGCACCCGAAGCGACAAAAATGCCTTTAAATCCTGCCTGCTCCAGATCGGCTACACTGATTGTTTTGCCCACAATACAATCCTTTACGAAGGTAACCCCCATTTTAGACAGGTTCTCTATTTCCACGTCTACAATCTTGTTCGGCAAACGGAATTCAGGAATACCATATTTCAATACACCGCCGATTTCATGCAATGCCTCGAACACAGTCACTTCATAGCCTTTCTTGGCCATATCGCCCGCAAACGAAAGTCCGGCAGGACCGGAACCGACCACCGCCACCTTCATGCCGTTTCCCGCTTCGATTTCGGGAACGGAAATCTGTCCGCTTTCACGCTCATAATCGGCCGCGAAACGTTCAAGGTAACCGATAGCCACCGCTTCATGCCCCATCTTCAGATGAATACATTTTGACTCACACTGCTTTTCCTGCGGACAAACACGGCCGCATACGGCCGGAAGTGCACTGGTCTGCTTCAGCACACGGGCCGCATTCAGGAACTCACCTCTCTCGATGTTCTTGATGAACGACGGTATATTGATACCTACCGGGCAACCTTCCATACATGAGGGGTTAGGACAGTCCAGACAGCGTTTCGCTTCGGTCAGCGCCTGTTCTTCGTCCAGTCCCAGATTCACCTCCTCCTTGCGGCTATGCGAACGGTATTCAGGATCAAGCTCATTCATCTTCACCCGCGGAATCGCCGTACGTTCTTTCGGCTTCATCTGCTTGCGAAGCGCCTCACGCCACGGAGCATTACGGTCTGTCAGACTGTCTTCTGCCTTGCAAACCTGCGGATGGCTGTCAAGCTTATGGATTTCTTCACGTTCCACATCCTTGAAAGCGCCCATACGCTTCAACATTTCATCGAAGTCTACCTGATGTCCGTCAAACTCCGGTCCATCCACACAGACGAAACGGGTCTTCCCTCCTACCGTGATTCGGCAAGCACCACACATACCTGTTCCGTCTACCATGATTGTATTCAATGACACATCTGTCGGGATATTATATTTTTTGGTAAGCAGACACACATATTTCATCATGACAGCCGGACCTATGGCAAAACATTTGTCCACTTTTTCACGTTTGATGATGGCTTCCACCCCGTCGGTCACCAGTCCTTTCTGTCCGTAAGAACCGTCATCGGTCATGATTACCACTTCGTCAGAACTTTCACGCATCTCTTTTTCAAGAATAATCAATTCTTTCGTCCGTCCCGCAAGTACAGTTATCACACGGTTTCCCGCAGCTTTCAGCGCCTGGACGATAGGAAGCATCGGAGCCACTCCCACTCCTCCGCCGGCACAAACCACTGTACCGAAATTTTCAATATGAGTGGCTTTGCCAAGTGGCCCTACCACATCCGTAATATAGTCGCCTTCATTCAGTTCGCACAAGCGTGTTGACGACAGACCGACCTCCTGCACGACCAATGTGATAGTCCCTTTCACCGGATCGGCCGCCGCAATGGTCAACGGCATGCGTTCTCCCTTTTCACCTACACGTACAATCACAAAATGACCCGCCTTGCGCGACTTTGCTATCAAGGGAGCTTCAACTACCAGTTTGAAGACCTTTTCAGAAAAATGTTCTTTCGAAAGAATCCTGTTCATTGTCAAAATATCCAAATAAGTTAGTTATTCTATGTATGTCCATTATTTATAAATTGCCACAAACTTACGAAAAATCCATGAAAAAACGTCGCGAAAACACAGATTAACGCAATAGAAATTGAGAATTAGAAAGTTAGAAGAAGATTGCGGAATTCTAAAAGAAGGCTGAAGTTGCTGCCCTAAACTGCTTCTTCTATTTCAAGAAATGAGATGAAGCCTCAAGGCTATTTCTACAGCAGCAGCCGTATTGCTAACTTGCAGTGCTGCAAGAATATTCTGCCTATGACGATAAACTGTATTGACTGATATGTGCAAGGTATCAGCGATTCGTTTGCTGCTTTGCCCTTTGGCCAACAAACTCAATATTGTCGTTTCGCGCGCAGAGAGTATTTTTCTGTCAATCCGTTCATAAGTTTCAGACAACAACATTTCTCCCGTCCGATTATTCACAATGCTATAGATTGCGCTGACGCTACCAATGAAAGGAGTGTAAATGCAAAGAGAGAGCCATATGCTTCCATTGGGCAAACTCTCCAGATAATATGTACGGTGAAGTATCGGAATACGCCCATATTCAGGGATTTGGAAATGAAGTGTGCAGATTGTATTATAACAAGGGCGTTCGTTGACAGGCAATATTTTCTGAAGTTGGATGAAGCGGAGCTCCAATACATGTCTCTCCATCAACTCCTCTGGCGGAATGAGGCTGAATATCCTTTCTTCGAATACGGACGATTCTTGCATGACAGTTTGTCCCAACCCTATTTTCTCACCTAATTTACCAGCATATATGTAGCTGGTCTCTTTCTCAAAATCAGTTAATACCACTATGCCATTCTCCACCTCTGAAAACAACCGGGCCAATCTTTTCTTTTCTTCCAAGATGTCCTGCCGACTGTCATCGAAATGGCTAAAATCTTGTCTCACAAACTGTTCTTTCAATTCCTCACCTTTGGCATCCATGTCTGAAATGGCTAATTTTGACTATTGTATATTCTGCATAAACCCGCTAACTTTGCACACGTCAACGGCGTTCCAATCTTGTTCAGCAACAACGATGCCGACAAAGTTAACGAATCCCACGGAAATCCTTATTATTGATTCGAAAAATTATAAAAAGAAGAAAAACGATGAAGAGAACAACGATTCTTACCGCTGCCCTATTGGGCACACTGGCCTTAGGAAGCTGCCAGCAAAACGCAAGACAGACAGGCGTGGAATCTGCCACTCCGAAAGAAAAGACGATGGCAGAAAACATCACGAAATGCGACATACGGTTAGGCAACTTGTCTTTCACACACGCCCTTAACGGCGCTGACACTTGCATCAGCATCGCAGAACCGGAAAAGCTGGAATTCCGCTGTACAGAGAAACGGGATATATTTTGCGACCCGAACGGAAAACTTACAAACAACACGATTCCCATTTTACTCTCGCCCATAGACAACACCAGACCTTTCACCTTCACTGCCAAGGTCACGCCCGGATTCACGAAAGAGGGACTGTATAATGCCGCCGACCTTTTCGTCTATGCCAATGACACCACATGGCAGAAATTGTGCTTCGAACAGGACGAACGAGGCAACCATCGCATCGTGACCGTGCGCACGCTTGGGACATCAGACGACAACAATCACCAGAAGCTTGACGTACAGACCGTTTATCTACGCCTTTCATCAGATACCCGGACACTGGCCAGCTATTATTCTTTCGACAAAAAAGAATGGCAGATGGTAAGATTGTACAAAAACTATTATCCGTCACAAATAATGGTGGGTATAGCCAGCCAAAGTCCTACCTCGGGCATATGCACCAGCATTTTTGAAGAAGTCTCCTTAGAGAATACCTCTGTCAGTGATTTCCGTACCGGAGATTGATATAGTGAAACTATCGTAATCAAAAAAATGTCCATGAATACGGCAACCTACCGTATCCATGGACATCAATCTTGACATGACCGACTCAACGTCAGTCTTTATTCTCCTTTCATATTGCTGTTCGTCAGCGGTTTACCCTTATACTCACCATTGAGAGCGCGAAGGTAGCTGACCACCTTGTCGGCCTCTTCTGCCGGCATCTCCCTACCCACTTGATATTTGGCCATCTTCGTCACAGCTTCGTCAAGCGTATTCACACTACCGTCATGATAATAAGGATAAGTCAACTCCACATTACGCAACGACGGTGTCTTGAAACGATAGCGGTCGCGTTCTTGCTTGGTCTGCGCCCATCGTCCGTTATCACCGTCAGTCAACCCGGATTTAAGCGTAAGGTTGCGGTCTTCAAAATAATTTTCACGCTGCCCCATAAGCTCATACGACAAGCCTCCCATATTCACACCGGCATGGCAGGTTGCACACGCATACTGCTTGAAAAGTGCATAGCCTTCTATTTGCTCTGGAGTCATAGCGTTTTCTTCACCTTTCAGATAACGGTCGAAAGGCGAATCAGGCGTAACCAGTGTCTTTTCATACTCGGCTATCGCATCCGTAATCGAAGCCTGGCTCATTCCTTCCGGATATGCCTTGTTGAAACGTTTCGTGAAATCCTTGTCCTTTGAAAGACGCTCCACAATCTCGTCGAACGACTTGCATCCCATCTCTACCGGATTGAGAGGAGGACCGCCGGCCTGCTCGGCCAATGTGCCCGCACGTCCGTCCCAGAACTGCGCAAAATTGAAGCAAGCGTTATACACGGTCGGTGCGTTCACACCTCCGAGCTGTCCTTTTATACCTTCCGAATACCGCTTGTTGTCCACACCGCCCGTACCTATGCCATGGCAGGTAGCACAAGATACCGTACCGTCAGCCGAAAGTCGGGTGTCGTGATAAAGCTCCTCGCCAAGGGCGGCTTTGCACGAATCGTAAGGAACACTGTCGGGAATGGGGCGTATAGCCTCATTGGCAAACTGAGGTGCGGCCAACGTATTGGGATAGAATTCCGCCCGGATTTCTTTCACGGCAGCCAAAGACATGTCGCGTTTCGTATCCGTTATGGACGACCCCCAATGCACGAGATAATACGATGCCATCGGCATAGAACCGTCCGCAATACTCTGCTCCACCTTCGCCAGATCTATCTCGTCGGGTTTCGCACCAGCGGCGAGCGCTTCCATCAGCGGAGCGATGTCAAACACATTGTAGCCCTCTCTTACATGATCGCCTATCAGCGACTTGGCTATAGGCAGGTTCGCATAAAAAGGCAGTTCAGGGTTGGCCGTGTGACACGAAGCACAACCGCCGTCTTTCAGAACCTCAGCCAGCTGGCTGTTGGATGGCAGCGAAGCTGACGGAGCCACATTGACGACGCGGTAAGCTACTGCTCCGACAGCTATCAAGCCAACCACGCCAAGAGCGATTTTTGAACTTTTCTTCATTTCTGGTTCTCCTTTCTTTAATTTATTGAATGATGTTTATTTCTGTTTTTATAAAAGATTCCGGACTTCCTATCCACCCATTGTAGAATAGGTATGCATACTTTCCTGGGCAGAAGGCAGATAGTTCACGCCATACCAGCACATCTGCATACAGACAAACCCCATGACAATCAGAAGCCGGGGCCACAGCCGCCCCTTTCCGTACAGCCGCAAATGAAGGTAGAGCACGTAAACGCCCCAGGTAACCGCGGCCCAGGTTTCTTTCGGGTCCCAACTCCAATAATAGCCCCACGCATCCTTTGCCCAAAGCGCACCGCTCAGCATACCGAACGTCAGAAACGCAAGGCCTACAGCCACAAGCCTGTCGGCCGCAGACAAGTAACCGGCCGGACGGCTGCACATATCCACTACAGCAAGGATAAAGGCACATCCCAACAACGAGTACGAAAACATGTAAACCGTCACATGCGGCACGAACCAAAAGCTCTGCAAGGCCGGCATCATATACTGGCTATGCAATTCGGGCTTCAACAGGTTGACGAATACAAACACCGCCGCCAGCACTACCGACAGGGGCAATATCCAACGGTAACGCCATCTGCAATAAGTGGCAAGCCCGGAAACCATCATGAAAAAAGAATACCAGAGTCTGGTCTCGCCAAGTGTACGCAACGGCGGACGGCCCAGGCTATCCCACATGCCCAGGATGAAACTTGCATAGACACACAGCCCGCCCGTCGTCAGGACAACTGCCGTCCTGGCAGAGCCATGCAGGCGGAACGATACCACAGCGCCGGAAACCCATAACGCCAATGCCGCCACAGCAAACCAGATGTATTCATTCCATGTCATGACGCGTTCCTTTCTTTTTCAAACCGTACAGAAAATTTTCCCGCAAACAGCAATATGCTGCCGCATAAAAGCATGACAATCCCGACGAACTCGACAGACTTCCATGGCTGGCGCACAATCTGCAGAATGCACGAGCGGCATTCCGCATCTCCACACCCGTACAAATACAAATCGTCGCACCATGACAGACGGTACGGATGGTTTACACGGACAACGGAGGATTTGTCCTCCACGTTGACCCAAGCCTCGTAATCCAGCGGCAAGCCGTTATCGTCACGTTCTATATCAAAACGCACCAGCTGCAGTTCGTGCTCCAGGCTTACAGCCCTGCCCGATGCATCAAAAGCTTTGTCCACCGTTTCGCCCGGCCGGGCCATGAAACGCCACTCGTGTGTGTCCGGCGCACCGGCAAAGCCTCCCGCCAATGCCACGAAAAGGCCGATATGGGTAAGGGCGAAACGCAGACGATGACGGCGCGGACGGCGCAATCCACGGAATATCGTGAACAACAAATTGCCCGACAATGCCGACAACATCATAAAGAACCACCACGAATCCGTCCGGAGATATTCTGTAAGACCGGCAACCAGACAGGTAGCCGTAAATACACCCAGAAGTATGAAGGTGGTAGCCGGCGCACCAAGCACACGCGAAAACCGCGACCCCGACTTTTCATTGCAGACAACGACCCACATGGCCACCGTCCCGAACAGCAAGAAGGCTGCATTAACCGGAAAGGCAAAGAATTCCATGGGAAAGGTGCCGGCAAAAAGCTGAAGGGCAAGTGCCAGGACAAAATATGCCGTCCAAAACTTATACACAACAACTGTTCTCATCCGCTACCTTATTTAATCATCGCAAATATACGGAGAAAAGGAAACATCCACCTGTTCTGGCCTGATTATTTTATTGCCGTCCGTGATATTTTGCAAAATATAAGCCCACACTCCCGGCAATTTGAAACGCTTCGGCGTTTTACACAAAACGCCGGGACGTTTCAGGCAAAACGCCGAAGCGTTTTCCATCAGGCCTGCTTCATGATCAGTTTCACCGCCGCCCAATTATGCTTCTCCCGGAAGTGGACAAACTCCATACCGAGACTTTCCCCCTTTTCGCGGATGGCGGGAATGTCTTCCATATAGAACCCGCTCATATAAATCTCCGAACCGGGATGCATACAGGCCGCATAAGCGGGCATGTCCCGGAGCAGAATATTACGATTGATGTTGGCGATAATCACGTCAAAAGGTTTCCTGCCTTCCAGCAACGAAGCATCTCCCAACTCCACCGTTATGTTCGAAATATGATTCAGCGCAATGTTGTCACGGGAATTGTTCACACACCAGTCGTCAATGTCTATAGCTGTCACCTGGCCGGCTCCCCTCATGCTGGCCAGAATAGCCAGAATGGATGTGCCGCACCCCATATCGAGCACCGACTTCCCTCTGAGGTCAGCCTCAAGCAGTTCGGCCAGAATGGAGCTGGTAGTTTCATGATGTCCCGTACCGAACGCCATCTGCGGATTGATTACAATGTCGTATTCCGCTTTCGGATAATCCTTGTGGAACGTACTGTGGATGACACAACGGTCGCCGATGACGATAGGCTGGAAAAAATTCTTCTCCCACTCTTCATTCCAGTCCTTGTCTTCGGGTTCGGCAATCGTGTATGAAATCTTCACATCAGGCATCGGAAAACCGGCAAGCACCTGTCCGAGTGCGGTCTCGTCAAACAGCGGCTGCTGGACATAGGCTTTCATCCCGCCCTCACATTCCACAAAACTTTCAAATCCGATGTCGGCAGTCAGCGCAGACAACACGTCTGTAGCCGTTTCGCTACAAGGCTGTACGATAAAGGTCACTTCAAAATATTTCATAAACAAGAATTTAAATCAAATTATCATTTGCCCGTCTGCAAAGATACGGCTTTTAGGGAAATCCCTACATGAAAATAGGGATTTCCTGCTTGCAGACTTCGAAATACTTCCTAAATTTGTAACAGAATAAAAAGGTAAACTCTTAAAACAAAATGAGATATGACAAAAAGTAGAATATTTGCCTCGTTACTGCTGGCCGGACTCCCATGGCTGATGACGGCCCAAAGCAACGACGACCTCTATTTCATCCCGAAGAAACAGACGGAGGAGAAGAAAGAGGTGAAGATTCAGACCGGGAAGACGGCAACAGTGCAGAAACAGACGCAGGCTTCCCCGTCATCCATTGCACCGACTTCTGTAGTGGTGAAAGACGCTTCCGGCAAGACACGCGACATCGACGAATACAACCGGCGTTACACGTCGCGCGACAACACATTTACCATGCAGAATGACACACTCTACATAGAGGAGAAACCTGTAAGCGAACGCGGAGAATGGGTAAACGGTTTCGAAGGGTCACAGAGCGACTATGAATATGCCATGCGCATCGTCCGTTTCCGCAGTCCGGCATACGCCATACCTATCAGCAGTCCGCTCTATTGGGATGTGGTGTATGGCGTATTCCCGTCATGGGACTGGAACGTATATGATGACGGACTTTATGCATACGTATTCCCCACCTACACCAACCCGCTATGGTGGGACTGGCGGTGGAACTGGGGAATCGCTGGTCCGCGCTGGAGCTGGAGATGGTATTCCCCATGGTATTATGGCTGGCATTCACCCTATTGGTACGGAAGCTACTGGGGCGGTTGGTACGGAGGATGGTATGCCGGCTACTGGGGCGGATGGTACGGAGGCTATTGGGGACACCCTCACTATGCGTGGGGAGGATGGCATCGTCCGGGACATACTGATTTGCGCCCGGGACGTTACCACACAGCAGGAAGCTCCGTCACACGCCGTCCGAACTCACCGTCAGGCTACCGCAACCAGTCGGGAGTTGCAGCAGGAAACCGGGGAGCATCGTCCGTAAGACGTTCATCGATAGGACGCGTTGTGGAAAGTTCGGGCACACGGGGCACAACCCAGTCTGTCCGCCCAGGAAGAACAGCTATACGCGGAGAAGGGACTACGGGGACACGTACAAACTCACGCACACAGGGGGTATATACCCGCCCGAGCAGAGGGGCAGACCGCAGCGGTTCCACCTATAACCGTCCGAGCAGCACGCGCCGAAGCGTCAATTACGGCAACCGGAGCAACAGCTATAACTCGAACACACGGAGCAGCTACCAGAACTCTCGCTCCGGGAGCTTCAACCGGAGCAGCGGAAGCAGTTTCAACCGGGGCTCGACGGGTGGCGGAAGCAGAAGCGGAGGACGTTCGTCGGGCGGAGGCGGCGGACGAAGAAGATAATTTTTCTGCCGACAAACAAATCAGTTGACAAGAGAATGATTTTTACAGAACCTTGTCAACTGACAATTTGTTACTTTGTCAATGAAAATCCAATCTACTCACTGAATCAAACAAATGAAAAAAATGAGAAACAGAATATTTACATTCGGAATAATCGCCATGGCAGCTTCTGCCGTCATGGCACAGACCCAATATGATGCCGCCCGTATAGCAGGTTCGGAACTAAACGGTACGGCCCGCTTCGTCGGAATGGGCGGTGCAATGGGGGCATTAGGTGCAGACATTTCCGTCATCGGGACCAATCCTGCCGGAATCGGCCTGTTCAGGAGCCATGACGCTTCCCTTTCGTTCGGCTTCAACAAAAATCTGACGGAAAGCAATCTGGAAGGAACAATGATGAAAGACGGCCGTACACGCGCTTCGTTCGACCAGGCAGGCATTGTCTACAGCACAAAAATCGGCAACAAGACCGCACTGCGTTACTTGAATTTCGCTTTCAACTACCATAAAGCCGCCAACTTCAACCGGCAATTCTCTTCCGGAGGAAACCTGAACGGCTCGTCGCTAACATGGCAGATGCAGGACATGATGCTGGGAAGCGGCTATTACAACACTCAGGACAGTTTCGATGAACTTCTGGACGCAAACAATCCCTATACCGATTCTTATTTCTACGGCACACCCTTCCTGGGTTCAATGGGAGCACGTACAGGACTGGTGGATGATGTGACCGAAGGGAAAGACTTCTACATGATGGGATGGAACGGGGCATACGGAGAATATTACAGCCGGGAAGAAGGCGGCATCAATGTGTATGACCTCAACGTGTCGTTCAATGTAAAAGACCGTTTTTATTTCGGCGTCACACTAGGCATCTACGACCTCAACTACAACCGTTATTCGTCGTATGCAGAAAATCTGCGGGATGACAACGGAAATGACAATGGAGGATTTACACTCAACAACTGGTACAGTGCTGACGGCAACGGCTTCGACCTGAAGCTGGGAGCTGTCATCCGCCCGTTCGAATATTCGCCTTTCCGCATCGGTCTGGCTGTACATACCCCCGTATGGTATACCATTACAGACAACTATACGGCCACGCTGAACACGGACGTGCTGGCCATGCCACAGGCATATACGGAAAACCTGTCCGATTATCTGCATCCCGGGTATGTATGGGACTACCGGATGAGTTCGCCATGGAAAGTGAATCTGAGCTTAGGGACAACTCTCAGCAATGTATTGGCCCTAGGAGCCGAGTATGAGTATGCGGCATACGGCTCGATGAAATTCCACGACCTTGACAATTATGAAATCTCTTCATCCGATGAGGCGGCCGACAAATATTTGAAGGATACCCATACTTTCCGCGTAGGAATGGAAGCGAAGTTTTCACCCGCATTCAGTTTCCGTGCGGGATACAACTATGTCACTTCCCCCATCAAAGACAATTCGGCCCGATATATACCTAATCTGAACACGAACATCAACGACCAGATTTGGTTTGACGAAACCCGTACGGATCCGGAATACCATAATCTGAAAGCCCGCAACACGGTTACAATGGGAATCGGTTACCGGGGAGCACTCATTTATTGCGACCTGGCCTACAAATATGACTTCTACAAATCGGATTTCTATATGTTTGACGACTACCGTTTCTCTGATGACGGGAATTATATCGTATCCAGGAATCCGGCGGCAAAAGTAGACCACAACCGCCACCAGCTGTTGTTTACTTTAGGAGTAAATTTCTAAGAGGCTGTTTCAAAATAAACCCCACTTTTATTTTGTCATCCTGAGCGTAGCGAAGAATCTCGGAAACACAAGCTAATGTATACGAGATTCTTCGTTCGCTACGCTCGGAATGACATTACTTTCTGATAGTCAATTCTCATTTTGAGACAACCTCTAAGTTCTCCAATTTCTCCTGCAAAAAAGAGGCAGGAACAGATAAAGAAACCGTCACAGCTTGTTCAATATACGGTCCATCACCCAATTGGTCGGCGTAGCACTGATTCCATCGCAAGTGCAGATCGCCTTCCCCTGCAGATGCTCCACTACCGCTTTAATCAAGGGGAGCTGCACATGCGGCGGATTGACAGGAAGAATCTCCTCGCATCCACGCTCCGTATGAAGCTCGATGGGTTCGTATGTGAATACAGAAAAACAAATCATGCCTTTATCCCCGATTATCTCTATCCGGTCTTCTTTAGCCGATTCGTGAGCTACAAAACACCAGGACCCTGACCCTGGAAGCCCCGAATCAAACTTGAAGCAGGCACTGATGGTATCCTCCGCTTCATAAAGTCCGCCCCGGTTGCTTTTATATCCCTCCGCCTCAAGAATACACCCGAACATATCCTGCAACAAATCCAACTGATGAGGAGCCAAATCATAAAAATATCCCCCGCCCGCTATATCCGGCTGCACGCGCCAGGGCAGATTCGTGCTGTTATAGTCAAGCGCACGGGGCGGTTGCGCAAAACGGATCTGAATGTTGATGACATTGCCTATCTGGCCTTCTTCCACCAGCTGACGCACCTTCTGGAAATAAGGAAGATACCTGCGGTAATAGGCCACAAAACAAGGTACGCCCGTTTCGCTCGATATGCGGTTGATACGGGCACAATCCTCATAGCTGGCAGCCATCGGCTTCTCGATATATACAGGCTTACCGGCTTTCATTGCCATGATTGCATACGTGGCATGCGAAGAAGGAGGAGTTGCGATATAGACAGCATTCACATCCTCGTCGCCGATAAGCTCTTGTGCATCGGTATACCAGTTCGGGATATTATGACGTACAGCATACGATTTCACCTTTTCCTCGTCACGGCTCATCACCGCCACCACTTTTGACCCGTCAATCATATTGAAAGCCGGACCACTTTTCTTTTCTGTCACTTCGCCACATCCGATGAAGCCCCAGTTTACTTTTTCCAGTATTCTCATTCGTGAAAGTGTTTAGTTGAAATATTTTTCATATAGCTTCCTGTACTCGTCTGTTGCCATATAACGCTCCAGCCAACGGTTAAGGCTGTCCAACAAAACAGGCGAGTGCCTGTTCACCCCCCAAGCATAAAATTGGGTGAAACTGATATCTTTGCTGATATCCAGATTCGGAAAGGCTGAAAGCGAGGCCTGCGCAATGTTCTCATCGCATACCGCATAGTCAATATCACCGCCTGACACCATGGCAAGCAGCTGTTCCGGACCATATTCTTTGACTTCCTCAATATAGATGGTGTCGGCTATTTCATTGATAAGATTATGGATACGCAGCAAAGCAGGAGAACCTTCTATAAGATGCAGAGTCTTGCGCCCTAGTTCCAACTGGTTGTCGATATACAGACTGTCACTGTCATTTTCTTTTTTCCGCTGCACCAGCACCTGCCTGCCCAAAAGGATATGACGGGTAAAGAGCAAAGAATCTTTTGACTGGGTAGTGACTACCGTACCCGTAGCCAACACATCGTATCGCCCCTTGCTTATGCCGTCAAGACGTTTTTCGAAGCTCATTTCAGGAAACATCTCAAGCCGGAGCTTTTTATCATGGGCAAAGGCATGAAGCAACTCATAATCAAACCCGGCAATCGTATCTCCCTCCACATGATAACTGATCGCATTGTACTCCGTCACGGCACGTAACGTCCCCGTCCTTTCTATTTCCGGGTAATCTCTCGGCGAACATTGTGCCTCTTCCGCCTCTTCTTTATGCGAGAAAAGAAGAATGACGGCCAATATAAATACGATTCCGCCTCCAATCCAGTAAAAAATGTGTTTCCGTAGCATATCTGTAAGACTATTAATCAAAGAAATTCCATGAGAGCCCAACCTTCAGGATACGTGGATTCAACGGATAATGCGGCGCGTAAAAATAACTCTTCTCTCCCTGCCGCTGCAACAAATTGTACATCTGCACAAAAATACGTGTACGCTTCAAATGCAAATTAATATATCCGTTGAGCATAGGATACCCTCCCAACTTGTATCGGGTTTCGGGATTCTGCAGATAAAACTGACCGATTGCAGGCGCGTAGTCGGGAGCATAATACTGAGTGAAATACCTCATGTCGGCTCCCATCTCAACTTTCAACACCTTCTTTGCCAGCGCAAACTTAAGATACAGATTATGATATAATACGAGTTCAGGCAAAGGCAACACGTCCGAATTGCTGGTTTTCTGATAAGTGATTTCGTTGTCCAGATGAAGGATGCCAAGCTTGAAATCTTGCTTCAACGTCGCACTGAACACCTGGATGTTTCCAGAATGCTGCCGGACAGCCACGTCATTCTTATAGTTTACAGTCTCATTTCCACCCGCATACCCTACTGATGCATTTCCCAAATAGGTATAGTTGGTTATATTCTCTACTCCTGCACTTAATTGTGTCCGCCAACGGTCGATGCTTAATTTCCCTTCCACACGTGTACGCATGATTTTCGACAAATCATCATTGTCCCACCAATAATGTTTGGAATGGAAATGCCGGAAATAGAAAGTAGGATTCAGATTCTTTATATAGGCATGTGCCTCCAGACGGACCGTATCGTTGAACAGACGGAAGTTCAAATCACCATTTCCCTCCACACTGAATTGACCGGCATCCTCTCCAATCACCGCCACTTCTCCCGTTACGTTATAGTGAAGCGTCTTACCCTGCTGCTTTATCAACTGCCCGCCGACTGACAAGACATTTTCCTTATGGGCAGTGGCTATGCGTCGCCTCGGATCGCCGGGCACTGTATCGGTCATCGTAAAACTGCGGTGCTCAAAACTCATGAATGCCGTAAGCCCGGCTTTAGCCCACTTGTTGAAGCCCTCACGCAAAGAAATCCCGACCGTATTCTTAATGGAAAAATGACGGGTGACATCAGTGGAGTCTGTCCCCAGATAATTGTGTTCGAAATATTCATCGTTCTGCTGCACGTCATACGAAACATATTTCCGGCGGTTAATATCCACCTTTACACTATGAATAAAGCTGGTAACCGGGACAAACTCCGACCGGCCGGTCGTGTCATTTTCAGCTTCCACATCCCGATAAAATCCCAAATTATAACGATGAGTCAGAAATACATGATACCCTGTATTGTTGTTCCATATATCCGACAAGTTGGTCGGCATGTTATAAGTTTCATACGTACGTTCACCTTCTGCCATACCAAGGGGGTCCGTCACATAACGGTCATCGGTAATTCCCCCGTTTTCGGCCACTTTCAGATTCTCGTTGATAAAGCTGAAGTGCATGTCGTATTTGTCACCCTGATAATAGGCAAACAGATTTCCGTTGAACAGGGCGGTTGACTGGCTTTGGTATTTTCCCCGTCCGTATGTATAGTCTATATCGAAACCGAAGCCCAGACGCCGGTTGACATTTACTGCAAAATAAGCCTTGAAACGTTCTTCGCCATAACGTCCGTCACCTTGCTTATAATAAGTCAAATTAGTGAAAGGCGACTTGGTGTCAGTATAAATTATATCACTGGGCTTACGCACTGTAAAATCATAAGGGTCTGTAAAAAAGAACTGACTCGCATCCTTACGTTCAAAAAACACATGAGAAATACGCGGGGCACCCAGATTGCCGAGATAGGTATAG
The DNA here is from genome assembly GCA_949289295.1 of uncultured Bacteroides sp. Lineage (GTDB taxonomy): Bacteria > Bacteroidota > Bacteroidia > Bacteroidales > Bacteroidaceae > Phocaeicola. Next base: position 55,229 of record CASENM010000016.1, on the reverse strand, counting down.
TGGCCGGTAGGACCGCCTGTATCGTTCGAGTTCTGGAAACCGTGCATCAGTGTATCAACCGGAACCGGTGTCATTTCTCCAAACCGCTCGTCAATCTTCCAGGCATGAAGTCCGATAGGAATCGTATTTGCGTCAATCACGGCCGTAGTATCGATAGGATTGCCGTTACGGTCATACCGGTTGCTGCTGAGCCCGGAAGCTGATGTACCGTATTGGCCGTATTGGTTCGGAATCGTGTTCTGTGCCGCCAAAGTACCGCACAAAAACAGAAGTATCGCTGCAAAAAGAATCTTGTTCATAATGCGGCAAAGATACAATAAAAATGCGAAAAGGAATGAATGCCAAACAAAAAACAAGTTAACACAACATCGCGCAGGAATCCGTCTGGCACATGGATACCCGCACGATGTTGTGTCAACTTGTCCGGAATTGATTTTATTCTTTTATCTCCTTAATGATGTCCATCCCTATCTTGATGGCCTCCTCGTTCATCGGAATCAGATTGTGATGACGTTCGGGCAGTGTTTTCCGCAAAGCCTTGACCACGCTCTCTATGGAAACCACCGGACGAATCTTCAGCAGCCCTCCCAGTACAATCATATTGAATGTCTTGGCCATCTTGCGCTCATTGGCCTCATCCATGGCGTCAATCCGATAGATACGAATGTCTTTCCGCGTGGGAGGATTGATAATTCCATACCCGTCATAAATCAACACACCACCCGGCTTCACTTTGTTCTCAAACTTGGCAAGTGACGGCTGGTTCAAGATGATGGCAGTGTCATATTTGCTCAGAATCGGTGAAGAGATGCGCTCGTCGCTGATGATGACAGTCACGTTTGCCGTACCCCCACGCTGTTCGGGGCCGTATGCCGGCATCCATGTCACCTCCTTATTCTCCATCAGTCCCGAATAGGCAAGGATTTTCCCCATCGAGAGCACCCCCTGTCCGCCGAATCCGGCTATAATTATTTCTTCTTTCATAAGACTCGGATTTATTTAGTTTCTGTTGTATCTTTCAAGTCACCCAACGGATAGAACGGGAACATGTTTTCTTCCATCCATTTGTTGGCCTTCTCGGGAGTCATTTTCCAGCCTGAGCTGCAGGTGGAAACAATCTCAACGAGACTCGACCCCTTCTTCTGCATGGAACATTCGAATGCCTTACGTATTGCCTTTTTTGCTTTACGTATAGCGGCTACCGACTGTACAGACTGACGGGTCACATAGCATGTACCCTGCAAAGTTGCAGCAATTTCCGTCATCTTCAGCGGATACCCGTGCACTTCCGGAATACGCCCGTAAGGACAGGTGGAAGTCTTCATGCCGAGCAGCGTGGTAGGAGCCATCTGCCCGCCGGTCATCCCGTAAATGGCATTGTTGATGAAGATAATGGTAATGTTCTCTCCACGGTTCAACGCATGAATGGTTTCTGCCGTACCGATACAAGCCAAGTCACCGTCACCCTGATAAGTAAACACCAACCGGTCCGGCCACAGACGCTTGATGGCTGTAGCCAATGCAGGCGCACGGCCATGAGCAGCCTCCTGACAGTCAATATCAATATAATTATACATGAATACGGCACAACCTACCGGACTGACCCCCACAGCTTTTTCAGCCATACCCATTTCATCGATTACTTCTGCAATCAACTTATGCACTACTCCATGGCTGCACCCCGGACAATAATGCATCGAATTATCATTCAACAGCCGAGGTTTCTGATAAACCAGATTCTCGGGTTTCATTATATCTTCTTTGGTCATAACATTCTTCTTTTATTTTTGTCTTTAGTCTTTTGAGAAATGCGCAGCACATATTCCACCATTTTGATAACGATTGCAACCATACATACATAGATATATAAGAAAGGGTTGCTTTCGCTTGCCGTAAAAAAGAGAACGACAGAAGCCGCAGCTCCAATCATAAACAAAATGTTCAGCACATTTCTTATCCGCTCGATGTTCATAGCTTACTTGTTTATCAGTTTTTGCTGTATCGCTTCAATCACTTCGTCCGGGTCGGGCACAATACCGCCCAATCGACCGAAATGTTCTACCGGCACCTTACATTTCACTGCCAACTGAACATCTTCAATCATCTGTCCGCTGTTGAGTTCCACTACCAGAATGCCTTTGACTTGCCGGGCTCTTTCCCTTACAGCCTGTGTAGGGAACGGCCACAAGGTTACAGGCCGCAACAAACCCACTTTAATGCCCATTTCACGGGCATGTTCCATTGACTTCTGCGCGATGCGTGCACATGAGCCGAATGCCACAATCAGATATTCTGCATCCTCACAGTTGATTTCTTCATAACGTGCTTCTTTTTCCTCTATTTCCGCATATTTAGCCTGCAGATGGAGATTGCGCCGCTCCATGACAGCCGGATCAAGCTCCAGCGATGTAATCACATTCGGCTTCCGTCCTTTGCAGCCTGTCGCAGCCCAAGGGCATTGCGCTATGATTTCCTCTTCCGTACGTCGCGGACGCGGTTCGGGAAGCACTACCTTTTCCATCATCTGTCCGATCACTCCGTCGGCCAGAATCATGGCCGGATTCCGGTATTTGAACGCCAGTTCGAAAGCCAAGCCCACGAAATCAGCCATTTCCTGTACAGATGCGGGGGCAAGTACAATCAAATGATAGTCGCCGTGACCACCTCCTTTGGTTGCCTGAAAATAGTCGGCCTGACTCGGCTGGATTGTACCCAGTCCCGGTCCGCCACGCATCACATTGACCACCAGACACGGCAATTCCGCACCCGCTATATAGGAGATGCCTTCCTGTTTCAGGCTGACGCCCGGACTTGAAGAGGATGTCATCACCATCTTTCCACTTCCTGCACCTCCATACACCATATTGATTGCTGCCACTTCGCTTTCGGCCTGCAGCACTACCATACCGGTAGTTTCCCAAGGCTTCTGCTCGGCAAGAGTTTCCAGCACTTCTGACTGGGGAGTAATCGGGTAACCGAAATAACCGTCCACGCCCAAACGGATGGCTGCATGGGCGATTGCTTCATTACCCTTCATTAAAACGACTTCTTCTGCCATAATTCTTTCTTTTGATAGTTTTTTGTTACCTATTCGCATTTAGCTCTATAGACGGTCAGACACCCGTCCGGGCACACGATGGCGCATGAAGAGCATCCGTTGCAGGTATCTTCCACCACCTGCTGGACAAAATTATATCCTTTCTGATTAACCTTCGGGGTGAGCGACAACACGTGAAGCGGACAGGCTACCACACACAAGTTGCAGCCTTTGCAACGCTCCGTATTCACCACCACCACACCTTTCATTTTAGCCATAAATTACGTATCTTTATTTTATTGATTAAACATATCTTTGTTGTAAAAATTGAGTATGACGAGCAAGATGTTCCGCGCCTCCGCCGCAGGACTGTCCGGGTCAATTGCAATGGCTTCCTGATAATTGTTGAGGGCACCCTGCCAGTCACCTTGCTTGCGATAAGCATTCCCCAGAAGATAGTAGGCGTCGGAACTGGCTCCGGATGATGACGCCAGAAGTTCCTGAAGCTGCCCGATGGCACCGCATACGTCTCCGTCATTTATCTGCTTTTTGATGCTTATCAGTAATTCGTCCATGTGTTTTCTGTCCAATTGTAACCCGACAAAGATAGTCTTTAATTTGATAACATAACCTTTTTTTTGTAAGAAATCGTTCGGAATTTTGGGAAGTAAAATAGTTGCATTGTCATAACATACTATATATCTGAATATTACACCTACGCAATATAATTGGACCTGAAAAAGTTGCACATACAATCAAGCACATTGTTAAATCTTTCCGACATGTTTGCTTTTCGGTCCAAAAGCTATATTTTTGCGCGCAAATCAGGATATTATCTCTCACAGAAAAAAAGACATGAGCAATGCTGTATTGAAAAAACTGAAGGGACACCCCAGGCTCGTGGAAGGAACAGCCTATACGATACTGTTCACCATGGGGATTTGCCACATGCTGAACGATATGATTCAGTCGGTCATTCCGGCCATTTATCCGCTGCTGAAAGACAAGTTCGGCTTCACATTCGCCCAAATCGGAATTATAACGCTGGTATTCCAGCTGACATCTTCCGTCCTACAACCTTTTGTCGGACGATATGCCGACCGCCATCCGCAACCCTATTCGCTGGCAGCAGGCATGTGCTTCACCCTTGCAGGCTTGATTGCACTTGCTTTTGCACCCAATTTCCTGCTGATTCTCCTGGCAGTTGCAGTAATCGGCTGCGGCTCTTCTGTGTTCCATCCGGAAGCGTCCCGTGTGGCGCAGATGGCTTCGGGCGGAAAGAAGAGCCTGGCACAATCAATCTTTCAGGTCGGAGGCAACGGAGGAAGTGCGTTCGGTCCGCTGCTTGCGGCTTTGGTAGTCATCCCTTACGGGCAGCATGCAGTAGGGTGGTTCGCATTGGCGGCCTTGCTGGCTTCAATGCTGCTGACACGTGTAGGCTATTGGTACAGTCTGGTTCTGACGGAAATCAAGACCCGCCACCGCACAAGGCAATATGCTCCTTGCCAGTTGCCGGAAAAGACAGTGAAAACAGCACTGGGCATCCTGGTACTGATGATATTTTCAAAATACTTCTTCAATGCCTGCATGACCAGCTATTTCACCTTTTTTCTGATGGAAAAATTCAACTTGTCCGTGCAACAATCCCAATACTGCCTGTTTGCCTATCTTGCCGCCTTTGCTGCCGGAACGCTGCTCGGAGGTTTTCTGGGCGACCGCTACGGACGAAAATATGTCATCCTTTTTTCCATTCTCGGTGCGGCTCCATTTACACTTGCACTTCCTTATCTCAATCTTTTCTGGACTATTGTGATGTCTGTCATCACGGGACTCATCATCGCATCGGCCTTTTCGGCGATAGTGGTGTATGCTACCGACTTGAAACCGGACAAAGTGGGAATGATAGCAGGCATCTTTTTCGGGCTGATGTTCGGACTGGGAGGCATCGGTTCTGCCTTTTTCGGATGGCTGGCCGACCAGACAAGCATTGAATTCATTTTCAAGGTCAGCACCTGGCTGCCTCTGCTCGGCGTGATAGCTCTATTCCTTCCTGATGTGCGGCCTGTTGCACCTGCCGCAAATAAAGTATCCTGAAGTCCGTCAGAACGACAGGCGCATGGTGGCACGCACTCCCCTCCGCTGGATATTCGGATTGTCAAGGTAGTTCAGACGCCACACATAGTCGAGACGGAGAAACTTGAAGATGTTCTCAATGCCTACGCTGACTTCCATGTAAGGCGTTTTTCCCATCGTGGTGGATCCGGCCGGAAAGGCATAGAGTCCTTCCCCATTCTTCATCGGATTGTTCTTGTCGGTAAGATGTCCCCACAGGCCCCGGAAGCAGAACACTTCCCTCCATTTCAGCTTCTTGACAAGGGGAATGCGGTTGAACAGGTTTCCGTTCAGATAGTAAGTCAAGTCCCATGACAGATATTCATCATTGATGAACTCCATGGCGTTCATGTTGGTATAGGCCTCAGGCTGGATCGTATAGGTCAGGTTGGCATTGGGAATGATCAGCAGCGGATAGGGCACTTTGCTCCATACTTTTCCACCCTTCAGAATCAGGTCGGCATAACCGAACGCGGAAAACCAGAAACGCTTCTGCATACCCACTTCCGTACGGTGGTAGTTGAACGTGGACCCCAGCAACCCTTTCTTTGCCATCACATGACTGAGATTGAATATCAGCGCGTCATAAGTGATGGGGACCCGTTGCGTGCGTGTCTGATAAAACCTTTCGTCCTTCCCGTAGCGGAACTTCAGTTCCAGTTCCGTCATGTCATAATGGCTCACGGGAGTCACGCTTCCATCGGCATGGATACGGTTGAACTCCGCATATTCGGTGGCATACTCCCGGAAGTTGCGGATAACCGCACCGTATGAGATACCGTTATAATGCTCGCGGGTATAGGTCAGCTCACCCTTTCTCAAATAAGTGGCTCTCGTGTCTTTTTTCCGTCGGATGGCCAGCATCACATTGTCCTTACTGGTGTACATGTAGTTCTGTCCCAGCTTGTTGATGTCGTACATATACTCCAGACGGAGCGAGTGCATCGGAAATTCCAGACGGAAATCCCTGCGGTCGTTGAACGAATATTCCACCAGTGCGTCATATTTCATCTTGCGGTCTTTTGTCCCGTATGCCGCATACCCTTCCAGAAACCAGTTCTTGTGGAATCTGGGTGTGGTCCCTCCTCCCACACGGAAACGCGCGCCCTCAATGGCGTTTCCGTTGATGGTACTGTTCATCGGTCCCAAATCAAACTTGTTCTTCTCCGGATTCTTGTCGGTCGGGATGTATCCGGACACCAGTATCGAAATCAACTTCTCCGTATAATAGAAGACCGGAACGGAACGGAGTTTCGCCATGAGTTTCGCCACGGAATTCGGATTCTTCTTTTTCATTTCTTCCGGACGGTGGGATGCCCAATACTCATCATCCCGCTTGTAAGCCTCGTCCAAAGTGATGACCGGCGCACTCTCGTCGAAAACAGGCAAATGCAGGGAATCCGGCTTCTCGAACGACTGGTTCCGGTACACATTCAGACGCTGGGCATAGAATCCCTTCGATTTCTCGGTCAGCTTGAAGTTCATCCGGATATCATCTTTCGTGATGATACGCGTGCTGTCCGGAGCACGTTCAAAGGTCTGCTCGATGGTCATCTGTGACACGAAATTCAGATTAATGTCCTTCGGCACGTTCAGGATGGCTTTCTGCACGAAATAGGTGGAGTCGAGCGGCACGAACAAATGGCCGGTAAACCCGAACGATTCGGAATTGAAGGGCACAAAGCCCAAATCCACTACCGGCTTGCCCTCCACCTGCAACGTGTCGAGCAGATAATATTTATAGAATGCCGGCCCGATGGTCGACAAGGGACTGACAAAACGCTGGAGGAACAACGGTATGTTGTTCTGGAAAATGTCCACTTCCTGAAACGCCTCATCCAGGAACTGCTGGATTCCGTCGCGTGAGAACACCTCGTCCACACCGGCCGACTGGGTGGCCTTCACCAACCGTTTCTCTGATTTGGGGGATTTGCGGAAATAGACGGTCTGTATCTTCTCCTTTTCGGACACGGGAAGTACGGTGGTGCCGATTTCGAGTGTATCGACAAAATCGGCCAGAAAATCGAACTTGCCGGGCTTCCCGTCTTTCTTCTTCTTGGGCACATAGTCATTCACGGCAAAGACAATCTTTTCATACTGGTCGTAGCTGAAATACGCATGATTGGACGGAGCATGCTTGTCACGCGTGTCAATCACCTTGCGCACGAAACGTACCGCGGGATTGTCACGCCTCCGGTATTTCTCACGCTTCGGCTTGATTACGACCTCATTCAGAACAATGCCCGAAGGCACCAGACGGATATCCAGATTGTTCGTCTTTCCCAACGAGATTTTCACTTTCTTCGGGTCATAACCCAAATAAGACGCCTCAAGCACCGTGTTCTTCCTGGAGGTAGAGAATGAAAACCGGCCGTTGTCATCTGTCATGGCACCGCTGTCCGTCCCTTCAAGCAACACGGAGGCGTAGGGCAGAGGCTCCCCACTTATCGAATCGGTCACGATACCCTTGACAAGTGTGGTCTGTCCGCAGACGGCTGACACCATACACAAAGAAACAAGCAAACTTAATATTCTGGTTTTCATTCTAAAAAAATCAATCTTTCATTTCGTCACAGAGTTCTCTGCAAAAACGTTCGTGCTTCATTTTCATATACCGGCAGAGAGCCGACATGACGACAATCTCAAATACGAAATACAGCCATGGAAGGTCGGCCAGACAAACGGCATACAGCACAAGGGCGCGTGTGTTGAACGTCAGGATATTCGTCCACTTCATCAGGGGAAGGGAAAGTGTGCGGAACCGGTCACGGAACGACTGGGGAATATTCTCCGTTGCCCCATATTTCTCACGCAACATCCCCATCAGCCGCTGGAAGTCCGGAGTCTGACTTTCCTGCGTCCTCGTATAATTGACGTATGTCTTCAGAAACGCCTTCCAAAGGAAATTGCCTTTCCAAGGGGTTTCGTCATACAGTTTTTGTTGCTGCACCGAATTGTCCAGTTCACTTCCGGTCTCTCCTTTCAGGAAAAAAAGGTGAATCTGCCTGTAGTAATCGGCAATGCCGCACTGACGGCTATGGCAGACAAAACCCGAATAGAGCACGAAAGCCAACAACACCAAGGTAGCGGCCCACGCGTTCCGGGGAGTGTCTTCAATGCCCAGCCACTGGAATTCCCACGCATGATGTACAAAGAAGCGGTAGACGAGGGAAAGATAGATCGGGATGAACCATACCTCACTGGCCGCACCGTCCAGAATGCGGCCGAGCCGCGTCTTTTTCCCCGTCATGCGCGCCAATTGCCCGTCGGCACTGTCATAGAAATTGGCCCATGCCAGCAGCAGGACGGCCATCACATTATACAGAAGTCCTTCCGTTCCCTCCGTGCGATAGGAGCCATGGGCGAAAAACACGGACGAGCCTGCTCCGATAATCATCGACAGGACGGTCACCGTATTGGGATGGACATTCATCCGCTCAAACAGACGGGCCCACCAATAACCGATGGGGCGTGTCCATACCCGGTCGAGCCACTCCTCCGTATCGTCCGACTTATAAGTGGATTTCACATTCTCTTTCGACATAACAGACTTGTTTTATAATTCCTCCTCCGGCAACGACAGATATCTCTTCTGCCATTCCCGGAAATAATCGGGTTTGTCCAACATCAGCTCCCCTTGCCCGTCAATGAAAAGCTGCACGGTCTCTCCTTCCGCGCACAGTGCTCCGTCGCTTTCCCTGAACACCCGGAAATGATAGTCAAGCCGTGCGCCCGGTTTATAGACATACGTCGTATGGATTACCGCCCTGTCATTGAGTGCCAAGGGGGCCAGATACCTTACATGGAGGTCGTAAACCGGTGCATAGATGCCTTCACGCTGCATATCGGCATAACCGATTCCGGGATAACGGCGTCCGAACGACTCGCGCCCGTCCTCAAAGTAGGTCACGAAAGAGCCGTGCCACACCCTCCGCATGGAATCGATTTCACTGAACCTGACCGGCACCCGACAGATATCCTCCAGCGTTTTCACGTATAAAGCCCTCCGTTGATTGAAACGACATTGCCCGTGATGTATCCGGCATGGGGCGATACCAGAAAGCCTACCAGTTCGGCCACCTCTTCCGGTGTTCCGAAACGGTTGGCCGGAATGGTTTTCTTCAGCGCCGCCTCATCAAGTCCCTCCACCATATCGGTCTTTATGAATCCCGGAGCCACCGCATTGACCGTGACATTCTTACGGGCCACTTCCTGCGCCAAAGCCTTGGTCGCCGCAATAAGGCCTCCCTTGGCTGCCGAATAGTTCACCTGTCCCGGCAATCCTTTCAGACCGCTCACACTGGCCATGTTCACGATACGCCCGTATTTATGGAACATCATGGGCTGCAACAAAGACTGGGTCACGTTATAGAACCCGTCGAGAGTGATGTCAAGCACACGGTGCCAGTCCTCTTCGGGCATCAAAGCCATGATGTTGTCCCGGCGGATTCCGGCATTGTTGACCAGCACCTCGATATATTCGTCGGGGTGTGCGTCTCCCCATGCCTCAAGTGCCTCCAAGGTCTGTCTGGCGTCGCTCACGTCAAATTTCAGCAACTCTCCGTCCTGTCCCGCCTGACGGACCAGTTCAAGCGTCTTTTCCGCTTCATCCGTACGGCTCGCATAGTTGATGAGAATCTGATATCCCATCTGAGCCAGTTTGATGCAGACAGCCCGGCCTATTCCCCGGCTGCCTCCTGTCACCAACGCATATTTCATGATTTTTGTGTTCTTTAAAGGATTTAATTTTCAATCAGTTTTCGTATTTTCTCCCGTCCCAGAATCTCCGCGCAGGTCAGGAATGCCGTCATCGTGACTCCATGAAGCCCGTGCAGCATCAGGTTCTGCCCTGTCAGCAACAGATTGGGAATCGGCGTATGGGGCGAAAGCATCGTCAGGAGCGGCGCGTTGAAATCCTTGCGCACGCCGTAGGCAGAACCTTCAGGGGCGGACGTATAATCCCGGTAAGTCAGGGGCGTGCTCACATAATGCTCCTCCACCATCTCCCGAAGTCCGGGAATCACCTCTTCCGCCAGGTACACGCACTCATCGGCCATACGTTCCTTCATCCTCACATAATCCTCCCCTCTCCGGCCCACCGTGGTCGATGCCCATGCGTCACATTGTGCCCGGCGCATCGGAGTGAGCAAATCTACCTGACGGGTATAACCGCTATCGTCATCAGGAATCCGGCAACTCACCAATACTCCTCCCACAGGACCTTCCTCCAGATAGAATGTCCAGACTCCGGACTTGCGGTACACATACCGGTTGTAGTTGAAATAGGGAAGCGAATGGGGCTTGATGCGGAGCGAAACCGTACACATCCCGAACGTGTTCTCCAGACGGTTCATCCGGTTGCGGAACACTTTCTTTATTAGCCCGCTCTGTTTCACCCAGCCGCAAGTGACGGCCGGATGCACGTCGCTCACAAAGACATCCCCTTCGAACACTCTTCCGTCCGTACATCGGGCCTGCACCAGACGGCCCTCTTTCTCCACCAGCTCTTCCACTTCCGCACGGCAGATGACTTCTCCCCCACACTCACGGATGCCGTCCACCAACGTACGGACAATCAGCGCTCCATCGCCCTTCAGTCTCCAGCTGCTCTCGATGAAACTGCTGTTGCCATGCACAAAGGTGAACAACGGAAGGGTTTCTTTACGCAACTCCATTTTCAAGGACGTGCCGCTCAATACATCTATCAGCAAAGGGTCACTGAATTTCTCCTTCAGATAAGGATAAGCCCCTGTATCGGACATGAAAGAGAGTGAATCCAGACCGCCGGAAGCCGGATCCAAAGCCAGCCATTGTTCTTCTCCGGCACGGCGAAGCAGACCGGCATACTCCTGAATCGAACGACGTTCGGCCGGAAAACAATCCGCCAACGTACGGGCGAACTCGTCAAAGCCTTCCACGTACGGGAAAGTCCGATTCCCGATGGTCACCCGGTCGAAATGCCTGTCCATACGCTGCCACGGCAAACGGAGCAAGCCCAGACAACGGAATGCGGAATGAAGCGACTGGCCTTCGCCAAGTCCTCCCACATAGTGGAATCCGGTATCATACCACATTCCTTTCCGGCAATAGCTCTGCATACAGCCTCCGGCCTGCGCCCCCTTTTCCAGCACGAGCACGCTCCGCCCGCTCCGGGCAAGGATATAGGCACACTCCAGCCCTCCAAGACCGCTTCCGACCACAATCACATCGTACTTCATCGGCATCTCCGTTACAGTTCCACGCTCATGCGGCCCCGGTATTCCATGTAGGTCCTTTCCTCATCTTCCAATGAGGCGGCCACGTCATATCCGCCGTCTTCTGCCGGCTGCAGACTGACTGTCAGTTTCAGTTCCGGACAGGCCGCAGGAGTAGCGACAGATGTCAGCCTGCATTGCTTGATTGACGAGACAAATACTTCTCTCCCGGTAAGTGTCCTGACGCAGTCCTTGAGCATTCCGATATGAAACACTCCGGGGCATACGGGATTGCCGGGGAAATGTCCCTGATATACATCGCAATCGGGTTTGAGCAGAAGATGGAACGTGCCCTGTCCGTTGCCCATGTGGATAGCCGCAATCTGATAATAATTGTCTTTGAGCCTCATGATAATCACGGTTTGATGAAAATCTTCATTTGGGTTTCTGCCGCCACCTTGCCGTCCAGACGGGTTTCCCCCTGAATCAGCGTGACTCCTTCCGCATCGGCCACCACGGTAATAGTGGTCAGCAGACGGCCGCCTGCCTGAGGCCGGAAATGACAACGGAATTTCTTCACCTCACCGATATAGCCCACAGGAGGGTGTTCTGCTCCCTCTCCGAGTGCCTTATATCCGGCAAAGGCAGAAGCGGACTGGGCAATATGCTCTATCAGACCCAGTTCGGAAATTCTCCCGTCCTCTTCCATGAAATAGTTGTCGGGGCGTATCTCAAGGCAGGCCAATGCTTTTCCGTCCTCCGCTTCCAGCAGCTCGTCCACCATCATGATGGGATACCGTTGCGGAATGAGTCGTTCGATTTCTGTTCCTTTCATGCCGGCAGGTGCGATTCGATGTAATCGTAAAGATTGTTGAATGTCTGGATCTGACGCAGGTCGGCCACGGGAATCTTGATCTTATAGGTCTGCTGGATAATGGCCACCAGATCGACCAGACTCAGGCTGTCGAGTGAAAGGGTCTCCTTCACATTCGCTTCCGGCTCGAACGCATCCTGTTCCACTTCAAATTCTTCAGACAACAACGAATTGACTTTCTCTACTATTTCCTCACGTGTCATAATAAACAATGTTTTTTAATGTTGGACAATCAAATTACTATTATATGTATCCCGCCGCCAGGATTACACCGGATTCCCTTTTCAGGAAATTACAGGTCACAGGGCTGTCTCAAATTCAAATATCACATCGCAGACAGTATCCGTGTAATCTGTGGTAGGACTGAAACTCTTTACAGATTCCTCACAATCAGTGTGGAGTTCGTGCCTCCGAAGCCGAACGAGTTGGAAAGGAACATGTCGAAATGCGCCTCCTTCGTTTCAGGCAATACATTGATCTTGGCCGAATCCTCGTCCGGATTCTCGAAGTTGATGTTTCCGGCAATGAAATTGTTCTTCATCATCAGCATCGAATAGATGATTTCACTGGCTCCCGCCATCCACATCTCGTGTCCGGTCTGGCTTTTCGTGGAAGTGACTGGTACGCGGTAACCGCCGAACACTTGGGCGATGGCCTCCGCCTCCCGGCTGTCACCGATACGGGTGGAAGTGGCGTGGGCATTGATATAGCCGATGTCCCGGGGATCCACTCCTCCATTCTGCAGACACAGTTCCAACGAGCGTGCCGGACCCGCCACATTCGGAGTGGATATATGGTCGCCGTTGCTGGAGAATCCCCAGCTCACCACTTCCGCCAGAATGGGAGCCCCGCGTCTCACGGCATGCTCATAGCTTTCCAGAATCACCGTAGCCGCACCGCCTCCCGGCACCAGTCCGTCGCGGTCACGGTCGAACGGACGGCTCGCTTTTGCAGGCTCATCCTCACGCACCGAAAACGACTGGATACCATCGAAAGCCGCCACGCTATACATGTTGGCTTCCTGCGCGCCTCCGCACACCACACAGTCCTGCAGACCGTTGCGGATGAGCAAAGCACCGAGACCGATGGACTGTGACCCCGACGCGCAGGCGGCGGATGCCGTCAGATTGATTCCGCGCAACTTGAACAGACAAGCCAGATTCATCGTCACCGTGGAGTTCATCGACTGAAAAATGGCACCGCTTCCGCAAGCCGCCGTATCCTTGAAGTCACGGAACTTGTCGAGGGCATGCATCGTGGCCTCAGCCACCGAATCGTTGCCGTAAATGATGCCGACCTCATGACCGGCTATATAATCGGCGTCCAATCTGGCACTCTCCAATGCCGCACGGGTAGCCATATAGGCATATTGCGCCTCTTCAGGCATAAACTGCCTCTGGTTACGCGGAATGAACGGCTTCAAGTCCGGATGCGGAATGCATGCGCATAATGGCGAACGGAAACCGGCATCCTTGCGTTCCTGACTGAATATGATGCCGCTTTTCCCGGAATACAACGAATCGCGCACCTCGTCGAGCGTCGTTCCCAGACACGACCAGATGCCCATACCCGTTATCACTACTTTTCTTTCCATAACTTTATCTTCTCTTTATAATAAACTTTTCCTATAACACCGTCTTCTTTTTGTGAATGTGGGATTCAGCGGCTTCCACTGCGACAGTTCCTTCAGATTGCTTTCCAGCTGGGGACCGGTCTCGGCCCACTTGAAATGAAGCTTGTTATAAACGGGAATCAAATCGTCGAAAAACAGTGCGTTTACACCCAGTCCCTGATAATCCGGACGGACAGCTATCAGAAGCAGCTCGGCCTTGTCTTCGTGTTTCCACTTCAACGCCCGCAACAGATGATACCAGCCGAAAGGCAGGAGCCGTCCCTTGCTCTTCCGCAACGCTTCCGACAGGCTTCCCATCGTGATGGCCACTCCCACCATCTCGTTCTTCTCATTTTCGATGACCGGCACCATATCCAGATTGATCAGCGGAATATAACGCTTCACATAGAGGTCAATCTGCCGCTCAGACATCTCCGTGTAGCCGAAAAGAGGGGAATACGCCTCGTTCAGGAGCCTGAACACCTTGTGGGCATATCCGTCCGCCACATCCTTTCTTGTCAGTTTCCGCACGTGCAGGCCGAACAGTTCTTTCGACAACCGCGAGACACGGGCATATTTCGGCGGCACCGTTTCCGGAACATCAATACGGATCTGCACCCAGTCCACTTCCTTCTCATATCCGAGCGCCTCCATGTGTTCCGGATAATACGGGTAATTGTAGATGGTAATCATGGACCCCATCTGGTCGAAATCTTCCACCAACATGCCTTCCTTGTCGAAGTCGAATATTCCCATCGGTCCCTGTATGCTGTCCATGCCACGTTCCCGGCCCCATTTTTCCACCGCATGAAGCAAGGCGGACGAGACCTCCCTGTCATCAATGAAATCAATGAAGCAGAAACGGACATTCCGGGTGTTCCATTTTTCATTGGCGCGGCGGTTGATGATGCCGGCAATGCGCCCCACCGTATTTCCGTCCGCATCATACGCGACGAATGGTTGGATTTCAGAAAATTCAAGTCCGGCATTCTTCCGCGGATCAAAGGTGTCACGTACATCCGACTCCAAATCCGGCACACTATACGGACAACCGGCATAAAGTTTTTCGGCGAACTTCACAAAATCGTCCATCTCACGCCTGGTCCGAACCTCCTTCACAATCACTTTTTCCATAATGGCAGCGAAATTATTCAACTCGGAAAGATTTCACAAATCTGTCTAACGAATGAAACATTATTGTAGAATTACGGAACAATTAAAAGAGACCTTCCCCGACCTTCTCCCGGAGTTTCACTTCTGAGGTTGTCCTGCCAAAGTTAAATTTTCCTACACGGAATAAACCAAGCTGTCACCCGGCTGTCAAAAGGGTAAAAGAACGCTTGGCCAGCGAAAAGACAGAAATAACTTTTAAAACTTACCAAAATGAAGACAAACCGATTTTTTTTAGCTTTGGCTTTCGCACTGATGATTGGTGGAAGCAACGTATTCGCTCAAAATGGTCCGACCGACAACGACCGCCCGGAAGAAAGACCGCGCAAACGCCCCACTCCCGAACAGATGATGGACAATCAGGTGGAACGGATGCAGAATCAGCTGATGCTGGATGACAAGACTGCCGACAAGTTCGCATCACTTTACAAGGAATATCTGGAGGCTATGGGAGAATGCCGCATGACAAACGCGGAAGAAAGAAAAGAGAATATACGGAAAGGAGACCGTACAGACAAGGATATCATGAATGAACTGGAAGGTCGTCTTGACAGACAGCAGAAAATGCTTGACATAAAAAGAAAGTATTTCAACTCGTTCAAGAAAATCCTGACTCCGCGCCAGCTGGAAAAGGTGTTTGCACCGGCTCCGCGCCACTTCGGCCCTCATGCATGGAAACAGCCGAGAAGGAACTGGAAAGACAACCGGTTCAGACCTTGCGGACCTCACCGCCATGGAGCATGTATCCCTGAAACATGTCCGCATCATGAGAATCTGAAATAATCGACAAGCTTGATTGCGGCAGGGGGTGTCTCGGTGCCAATTTTGACGGACAAGGTACGTCATTTTTAATCCGGGACAGCCTCTGCCGCTTTTTTACGGCCACCGGATTCCGGTTCCTGGCTGCCGGTAAAAGATACAAATCCCGACTTCACGCGCCAATCTCCGGAAATTTTTCATTACCTTTGGAACGACCAAACTCTAATGCACAGATTTATGCGACTGAACACCATCGGACTGACACTGGTCCTGCTGTTTTCATTCATTGTTCTGAAAGCGGAAAACAATTCTTTGTGGCAACTCACCGCCACAGACATTCATGCTCCATACGCGCCGGCCCCCATGGCAAACGGATGTATCGGCCTTTTGCCGGACAAAGAACCGTTCCGGATCGGACAGGTCGTATTGAATCATGTATTTGACGCGCCGGCACCGGGCACGGTAAGCAAAGTGATGAGGGGAATCAATCCGTTCGGACTGACAATCAGAATCGACGGTGAAGCTATAGACACCACACGGATTGAAGCGTGGAAGCAGACGGTCAACATGCGGCGTGCGGTACACCGTACGGAACTGAGGGCCATGCGGAAGGCTCTAATATCCTGCGAGGTGAGGGCTTTGCGCAACCTGCCTTATTCGGGACTGATTTCAGTGCAGGTAGAGCCGTCGGAGGATATACGGCTTGAAGTGCGCGGATACATGGAAGTGCCGGATGACTATGGAAAGTCAACTGTCTATTACCGGGAACTCGATGCCGATGGGAACCGTCTTCATCTGCTGGAGACTAAAGCGGTGTCAGCCCATAAGCTCCGCCATGTCGCTTCGGCCTCTACGTTCCTGCTCCCTCCCGGCGGCACGACAAGGCTCCGGTTCGATGAAAAGACAAACGAACTGTATTTCACCGCCACGCTGAAAAGGGGAGAGACTTACAGGTTTGCGCTGACGGGAAGCATCTGTTCCTCACGGGATTTCCTCGACCCTTACAATGAAGCCGAACGTCAGGCTGTCTATATGGTTCATGAGGGGGAGAACCGGCTGATACAGGCGCATGAACAGGCCTGGAACGAACTTTGGCAGAGCGACATCCGGATTGACGGAGACGACGAGGCGCAACGGCTGGTCCGTTTTGCCCTCTTCAATCTTTACGCTTCCTGCCGGGCCGGAAGCAGGCTGAGCATCCCTCCCATGGGACTCTCGTCACAAGGATACAACGGTCATATTTTCTGGGATACGGAAATCTGGATGTACCCTCCTCTCCTCCTCCTGCATCCGGACATCGCGCGGTCGATGGTGGATTATCGCATGGACAGACGGGCCGCGGCACGCCGGAAAGCGATGGCGTACGGCTATCGGGGGGTGATGTTTCCATGGGAAAGCGACGATTCGGGTGAAGAGGCGACTCCCACTTTCGCTCTGACCGGTCCGTTAGAACACCATATTACAGCAGATGTGGGTATAGCCTGCTGGAACTATTACTGTGTGACCCGCAAAGCGGACTGGCTCAGAGACGAGGGCTTTCCTCTACTGAAAGAAATCGCGGAGTTCTGGACAAGCCGTTCGGTCCGCAACGCCGACGGTTCCTATTCGATTGTCGGAGTGACCGGAGCGGATGAATATGCCAACGGGGTGACTGACAATGCGTTCACCAACGCCGCGGCCTCAATGGTACTGGAATATGCCGGACGTGCCGGAAAAATCTGCGGGAAAGATGTACCGGACGTGTGGGAAGAAATCAGCCGGGGATTGAGAATCCTGCAATTCAAGAATGGGGTGACACGTGAACATGCAACCTACCAAGGCGAAACCATCAAGCAGGCGGATGTCAATCTGCTGGCTTACCCGCTCGGAAAAATCACGGATGCCGGACAGCAGAAGAGCGATCTGGAGTACTATGCGGAACGTATCGACCCACACCACGGGCCGATGATGTCGTATGCCATATTCTGTGTGCAGTATGCCCGCATGGGAGATGCCCGGAAAGCGTACGAAATGTTCCGCCGCAGCTATCTGCCCAACTGGCGGCCTCCTTTCGGTGTGCTTTCAGAAACACCGGCAAGCCAGAATCCTTATTTCATGACGGGAGCCGGAGGCTTGTTGCAGGCGGTATTGAACGGTTTCTGCGGACTGCAGATTACGGAAGAAGGAATCAGACAAGTGCCGTCTGTCCTGCCTCCCCACTGGAAAAAGGTGACGGTCACCGGAGTCGGTCCCGGACGGGACACATTTGTCCGCACGGCCGCACCTATTTCCGGAAAGCAAGCGCATAGCGGGCAAACACCCACACCACCGCATAGCCTGCAAGCGGAATGACAAAAGCCCAGTGCATGGCCGAATGGTCGCCTACCCAACCCATCAGCAACGGACCCACGGCTCCTCCCACCGGTGTCATCATCAGGAAGGATGAAGCCCGTTTGGTATGGCTTCCCAACCCCTTCAGCGACAAGGCGAAAATCGTAGGGAACATGATGGCTTCGAACGCATAACCGCACAGCAGGGCGGCCAGCGACAGATATCCCATGTCGAGCAGCACGATGAGCGTAGTGGAAACGGTACCGGCAGCGCACCACAGAAGCATTCTTTCCGCACGTACGCGGCTCATGATCCAGCTTCCCGCAAACCGGCCTACCATAAACAGGCCCAGGCCGCCGAACGACAGAATGATGGAAGCGTCGCGGGCATTCATCCAGTTCTTGTCGGTTACATAATTGATGAAGAAACTGTTGATGGAGATTTCGGCAACTTCATAAAAGAACAGGGCAGTCAGTCCGAACACGAAAAGCCGGTGTGACCACAGTCCGACTTTCCGCCCTGTATCGTCCACTTCCGCTTCGTGCCTGATTTCCGGCAACCTGATTCTAGAAAACACAATTGCCACCAGCAGCACAATGATGCCCATCACGGTATAGGGAAGGGCCACATTGCCTGATTTCATTTCACCGTCGTCGGAGAACAGAAGCAGTCCGGTCAGGATAGGGGCAAAGATGCATCCCAGTCCGTTGAACGACTGCGCGAAGTTCAGACGGCTGGCGGCCGTTTCCTTCGCTCCCAGTTCTGTCACATACGGATTGGCGGCCGTTTCAAGGAACACCAGCCCACAACCGATTACGAACAGTGAGAACAGGAAGAAATTGAACGACATCCAGTGCTGGCCGGGAATGAACAGAAGAGAACCGATGCCATAAAGCAACAGGCCGGATACCACTCCTTTCCGATAGCCGAAACGGGTGATGAAAAGTCCGGCAGGAAGTGCCATAATGAAATACCCCATATACATCGTGGCCTGGATAAGGGCCGAATGGGTTTTGGTGATGGCAAGCAATTCCTGAAAATGCTTGTTCAGCACATCCAATATGGCATGGGCGAACCCCCACAGGAAAAAGAGGGATGTCAACAACACAAAGGGCAGAACATATTGTCTGTCGACCAAGGCTACCTGTTTCTTCATACGGACCTCCGCTGGTTAGAGATAAGACAACAATTCCGGCAAATCCGTAATCACGAGGTCAGGCAACGATTCGTCCGTATCCTCATCGCCCCAGCCTTCGCCTTTCAGCCAGGCTACCCTGCAGCCCACTTTCTTGGCCGGCACCACGTCTTTCGAGAACGAATCACCTACCACCAGTACATTTCCGGCCGGAAATCCCATGGCTTCCACACCCAGACGGTAAATGGCCGGATCAGGCTTCCGCACGCCTACCACCGATGACTCGACAATGTCTGAAAAGAAATCATACAGTCCGAAGTCTTTCAGAATGGTCTGGATATTTCCGTAGAAGTTGGAAACCAGCACCAGCTTGTAACGTGCGGCCAATGCCTCCACCACCGGACGTGTCCGTTCCAGCACATCGAGCACATACTGGTAACAGCTGTCAGCGATACGGGCCGCATAGTTTTCCGCATCGGCCGCTTCGCGGGCCAGCTTCCCCCCTTCCACCAGATAATCCGTCTGGATACGGGTCTTGATGCGGAGCACATCATGAAAGTCATGGTCCGGTTTTACCAGCGGCTCCTTGGCCAGAGTCCGTTCGCCGTGTACGTAGGCCTCCCGGAAATCCGCCTTGCCCACAGGTACGCCCAGTTCTTCATATTTGCTCCAGAGCACTTCCGCCCAATGGCGGCTGTTGGTGTCGATTGTACCTCCGTAATCGAAAATCACCCCTTGAATATCAATCAGTTTCTTATTCATTTTTCTTATCTGTTTTTCCGGTGCCGTTACCGATTTTCATCAGCGCCACACCGATTACAATCCAAAACAATTCGCGCACACGGGTTATCAGACTGGTGTAAATGCCGAATGCGCTCGGGATGGCCAGTCCTCCCGTCGCCAGGGCAAACCCTCCTTCACGGGCACCCAGCTGCATGGGCGAAAAGAAGAGCATGTTGGCAAAAAGTGAAGTGAAGGCCATAATCAGGATACAGGCCAGAAAGCTCACGTCGCTGGTCAGGATGTTCAGGATGAAGTAGACTTCCAGACATCCTACAATGCGTGCGGCATACTCCAGCCCCAAGGAAATGTAGAATGTACTTCTCCGCTGCTTGTGGAGTTCGGCTATCTGCGAATCGATTCTTTCCAGCGTCTCTTTCTTTTCCACACTGAAACGCTTGGCCCAGTTCCTGATGAAAGGCACATGGGTCAGCATCCGCAAGGCACGTACCGCCATGCCGTTCCGGTAGCCCTTCATGAAGAAATAGATGGCCAGCAGGCAAAATCCCGCCACCAGCACAAGCATGATTCCGATTCCCCAGTTCATCGGTCCGACAAACACATACAGAAAGGTTGAAGTGAGCCAGAACCAGAAATGCGAGAAGATGTGCATCATCACGTAAAGGATGACCGAGGAGGTAGCCTTGCTGACACCGACGTACGGGCTCAGTTCCATGATGCGGTAGGGTTCTCCTCCCATCAGGCCGGAAGGGGTGGCATAGTTCAGGGCAAAGCCTGACACTGTCAGCTTGTAGACTTTCCAGAAAGGCACTTTCTCGCTCTTCCCGTCGCGGATAATCACATACCACGACCATGCGTTCAGGTAATAGATGAACACCCACAGCAGGATGACAGCCGGAAGCCATACTCCTGCACGACGGATGTTTGCCCAAAGCTCTTCATAGTCCATATCGAACGTGAAAAGCATCACTATGATGGCAAAAATGCCGAAAAACCAGAATATGTTACGGAATTTTTCTTTCATCGTTCTGCGTATTTTTGATATAGATAGGCACTCATGGCCTCATGGCGATGATGCATATAGGCATAGATGGTAGTCATCACCACAATCTCGAACAAGAAATACAGCCAGGGTTCACCGACCAGCAGCGAGACATAGAGCGCGATAGCGCGCGTGTTGAAGGTCAGGATGTTGGTGTATTTCATCAGCGGAAGGCTGAGCCGGCGGAACTCGTCGCGCAGGTCCTGGGGGATGTGTTCGCCATATTTCTGCTGGACCAACGCATAGAAACGCTGGAAATTGGGTGTCAGACGTTCCTGCTTGCGGGTATAGTTGCCGTAAAAATACAGAAACATCTTCCACCAGAAATTCTTTTTCCACGGAAGGCTATGGAAGATTTCGCGCTGCTGCTTGAAATTGTCCAGCTCGCTGCCGGCCTTTCCTTTCAGGAAGAACAGGTGGATGTTGCGGTAATAGTCGGCCAGCGTACATTGCTTGCTGTGGCAGACTGTGCCCGAAAAAAGGGCTATTATCCAGATGGCCACACCCCAGGTCATCCCGCTTTCCGCACCGATTCCGAAAGGAAGGGGCTGGAAAGTCAGCCGCAGACAGATAGCCGCGTAGATGGCAAAGAACCAGATGTCACCGGCAAACCCGTCGAGCATACGTCCCCAACGGGTCTTCTTTCCGGTCATACGTGCCAGCTGTCCGTCGCAGCTGTCATAATGGTTGGCCCACATCAGCAGAAAGATGCCGGCCAGCGTGTGCTTGAGGTCCGGATAATAGAACATCACGCCGGCGGCCACGCCCAAAATGATTGACAGAATGGTCACTACATTGGGATGTACGCCGAACCGGTTGAAAAACAAGGCCCAGGCATATCCTATCGGGCGGTTGAAGTGGATATCCAGAAACTCCTCGGTATCCATCGACTTGAAGGAGGACTCAAGTCCTTTATGTGATTTACTCATGGCGCCCATTCAGTTTGGAAATGATACGGTTATAGATACATTCGGCAATCTTGGGAGCGGCCTCATCCCGGCAACGGGCAAAGCTCGGCCAGTCGTTGAAGTCGATGATATGGATTTCGCCGGCGGCGGACACGACGCAGTCACCGCCGTAAACGGGGACATTCAGCGCCTCGGCCGCACGGTTGGCATATTCCCGGAGCACAGCGACATCGAAGGGGAAACCTCTCGTCTCACCGTTGATGGCCTCAAGTCCGAACTTGCTGTGCGACTGTTCGGTGGGATAGAAACTATAGAAAAAATCAGTGCCCTGCACACCATAAAACTTCACCAGGTCGCCTACCAGATGCTCGTTGACTACCGCCACAGGAATCTGCCGTCTGCGGAAATCGGCCATCACGACTTCGGCCTCTTCCCGGCATTCCACGTACACCACGTCTTCTTTCACCATGGCATGCGAGTCGCCCCGCTTTATCCAGCACGGAAAAATATCCGGTGCAAACTCCCGGTCGGTAGGAATGACCGCACTTTCCGGATGGGGGATTCCGTTCGCCACAAGCAGCTCGGTCATGGCCTTACGGACACAGTTGTCAATGCCGTATCCGGAATTGACCACCAATGCCCCCTTGTCCTCCAATTCCTTCAGACGGGAAACCGTCTGCCTGTCGCGGGCCATATCAAAAATAAAGTCTGACTGAATCTGTCGGGCTACAAACTCTTTTTCGGGAAACAGCGTCACTTCACAGCCTTTTTTCTCCAGTGCCTCGGCTGTCAGCCTGAAGATGGCCGCATCGTTTCCCACATGATTCGGTGAAAACTCGTTTCCACGGCTCACGCCCACTATCCGAATCTTCTCTCCTCTTCCCTGCATGTCCTTTTCTCTTATCTTTTCTGTATTATTTGTAGTGTTGGTTCGTCTGTCAATCTTCTCCGTTCAGAAACGACTCCGCTTTCCCGATATCGCTGGCATGGTCTACATCCAGAATCTTGGAAAACGGATAAGCCTCCAGTTTCAGTCCGTCCGCCACAAGCTGCCGCTGGAAATTACGCATACGCGACATTCCATGACTGATGCAATGCTCCAACGTGTCAATCGCTTTCGGAGTCAGACAGTAGATTCCTCCTGAAATATATTTTGTATCCGGCATGGCCGTATCATAGAAACCCGTAATACGCATCCGGCTGTCGGTACCGATATACAGCGGCTTTTCGTCATCCACGTAATCGGTCACGGCCATCATGCCGTCCTGGTCCGAAGCCTTGAACGCTTCGATGAAACGGGAAAATTCGTCTTCCCGGAAAATCGTGTCCACCGTGGTCAGGCAGAAACGGTCCCCTTTCAGATACGGGCTCAGTTCATAGAAGCTGTGCATGGAGCTGGGAGTGGTCTTGACCACTACCCTCAACGGCACTTCCGACGTTTTTTCCAGCTCGGCAAGATGTGCCTTGGTCAGCGGCACTTCGTTGTTGATAATCACCACCACTTCGTCTGCCCCGTTTTCGGCAAATATATGTATCAGACGGTCAATCATCGCCTGCCCGTGCACCTGCACCAGCGGTTTGGGCAACTGCACGCCTTCCTGTGAAAGCCGGGATCCTTCCCCGGCCGAGATAATCGCGAATTTCATGTTCAATCTTCTCCCGTTGAATCCAATTTCAGCTTGTCGCTGTCATCTTTCTTCTCATAATATTGTTTGCGCAGCGGACGTGCGGAAATCTCCTTCTCCACACAGCGGTTACGGTACACATCCAAAGCCAGATAAACCGCCTGACGGAACGCGTCTTCCGAAGCGAGACCCTTTCCGGCTATGTCGTAAGCGGTTCCATGGGCAGGCGATGTGCGTACAATGGGCAGTCCGGCCGTGAAATCGACACCCTCTTCCATGGCCAGAGCCTTGAACGGTCCCATCCCCTGATCGTGATACATGGCCAGGATGCCGTCGAAATGCACGTAGTTCCCTGAACCGATAAGGCCGTCGGCCGGATAAGGTCCGAAACATTGCATCCCTTTTGCAACCATCTCCTTCATGGCAGGAATGATGATCCGCTCTTCCTCGGTCCCGGCCTGTCCCTGCGCCCCTCCATAAGGATTCAGCGCCAGCACGGCAATACGGGGGCTTCCGATTCCGAAGTCATATTTCAAGGAGCGGTGGAAAGCCGCGATTTTCTCCATCACCCGTTCCTGTGTCAGCGCGCCGGGCACTTCGCGGACAGGAATGTGTCCGGTGACCAAAGCCATCCGGAAATCATTCTTCACCATCACGGTCAATGCTTTCCGGCCTTCGCCCGTCTGTTGTTCAAGATATTCGGCATGTCCCGCAAACCGGAAAGCCTCCGACTGGACGCTTTGCGGGTCGACAGGAGCCGTCACCAGCACGTCAAACAGTCCGTCACGGTATTCCTGTACGGCTCTGTCGAGCGCGGCCAGTGCCGCCTTTCCCGCCTCTTCCGAAGGTTTGGACAGTTCTACCTTCAACTCTCCATCGAGACAGTTCACCACGCTCACCCGCCCCTCCTGGGCTTCGGAAGCAGACCCGACAATACTGAAATTGACCGGTATGTCCATTGCCTTCCGATGATAGGCCGCCACCTTGGGCGAACCGTAAATGACCGGCGTACACAACTCCAGCATAACCGGATTGGAGAATGTTTTCAGAATCACCTCATAACCGACTCCGTTGATATCCCCATGGGTGATACCCACTTTTATTCTTTTATTTTCCATATCTTGAATGCTTGTTATTGTCTGACATCAATGTTTTCCTGCCTGCTGCCGGGCTGTCGACAACATTCCGCAGGCTGCAAATATATCTTCTCCCCTCGACGCACGGATCGTGGAGAACACGCCGTGGCCGGTCAGGTAATCACGGAAAGCAAGCATCGTCTCACTGTCACTGCCTTCAAGTTCCACACCCGGAATGGCATGGAAACGAATCAGGTTCACCCGGCAGTCAAGCCCCCGGAGCAGTTTCACCAGTTCTTTCGCGTAAATCATCCGGTCGTTCACCTGCTTGAACATGATGTATTCGAACGAAAGGCGGCGCTGCTTGCTGAAATCATACGTACGGAGCACCTCCAGAATCTCGGTAATCGGAAAGGCTTTCTCGGCAGGCATCAGCTCCCGGCGCTGGGCCGGGAAAGGCGAATGCAGACTGATGGCCAGATGGCAGTCGCTTTCTTTCAGGAAACGGGCCAGCCCCTTCCGCAGCCCCACCGACGATACGGTAATCCGCCTCGGACTCCATTTGTAGCCATAGTCGGCAGTCAGTATCTGCAGGGCACGGAGCACCTCGTCAAGATTGTCGAACGGCTCGCCCATCCCCATAAACACGATATTGGTCAGCGTATCGCGTCCGGGCACCGAATAGATCTGGTTCAGAATCTGGGCGGCGGTCAGGTCGGCAGAGAAGCCTTGCTTGCCGGTCATACAGAACTTGCAGTTCATCTTGCAGCCTACCTGCGACGACACACACAACGTGGCACGGTCACCGTCAGGGATATAGACTGTCTCCACATAGTTCCCCTCCGGCGTACCGAACAGATACTTCACCGTTCCGTCCACCGAACGCATTTCATGCACAGGGGCGCTGCATCCAATTTCATACGCTTCTTTCAGCCGCTCACGGTTCTTGACCGAAAGATTGGTCATTTCATCAATCGAAGACACCTTCTTCTCATACATCCACGACGCTATCTGTTTCGCCGTAAACGAAGGCATTCCCAAATCAAGCACAATCTGCCTCAGTTCGTCACACGTTTTCCCCAACAAAGGAGTCTTTATCATACTCATCCGGTTTTAATCTGCAGGATGAATTTCCGTGTCTGCCCGGAGCGGCCCGGATAGAAAACGCTTCGGCGTTCTGACCCGAACGTCCCGGCGTTTCCACCAAAACGCCGAAGCGTTTTTCCCGAAAGCCCGGAAAACGGTTTCCGTATGCCGGTTCCGCCGCAAGATGACAGCGGATATTCATCCTCTATATAATTAGCGTACAAAGTTAGGTAAAAAATTAAGATAAATCTCTATCTTTGTCCGTATAAATGTTTAAAATATGAACAAGACGATTACATGTTTCCTATACTACCGTCCTGACAGTCAGCCGGATGACATAGAAAACCAGCTGTGTGTCCATCCGTATGTCGACCAGGTTTATCTTCTTTCCGGACAGGACACGCCCCCGTGCCCTCCCCATCCCCGATGCCACGTGCTCCCTTCCGGCCCGTTTGAACAGACCGGTGCGCTCCGGCAGGCGGTGAACTGCTCGCAGACACCCTATACCTTATTATATATTGTTCCCCAGTCGTTCAACCTCGGCGACAGAGCCTTGGAGCGGATGTGCGACTACCTGAGCGCACCGGAAAGCGTAATGGTATATGCCGACCACTACCAGCTGGCCGCCGGAGAGATACAGCCTCATCCGGTCATCGACTACCAGCCGGGGAGCGTACGCGACGACTTTGATTTCGGACCGCTGCTGCTGTGCAAGACCGATGCGCTGAAACGTGCGTTCCAACTGACCGAGTCGCAGCCCGACTATCAATATTCCGCCCTTTATGCCCTGCGCCTGGCCTTGTCCCGGCTGGGCGAACTGACCCATATCCGCGAATATCTCTACACACGTGTGGAAGAAGACCTGCGGAAATCGGGCGAAAAACAGTTCGACTATGTAGACCCGAGAAACCGGGCCGTACAGCTGGAACGGGAAACGGCATTCACCCTCTATCTGAAAGAGATTCATGCCTATCTCCCTCCCGCCGGACGGACGATACACCCGGAAGAAGGGTCGTTTGAATATGAAGCGTCTGTAATTATCCCGGTACGCAACCGGGTACGCACCATCCGGGATGCCATCCGGTCCGTTCTCGGACAACAGACGGATTTCCCGTACAACCTCATTGTCATCGACAACCACTCGACTGACGGCACGACTGAATGCATCGACGAATTTGCAGACCGTCCCGATGTCATCCACCTCATTCCGGAACGTACGGATCTGGGAATAGGCGGCTGCTGGAACATGGGTGTCTTCCATCCCCGCTGCGGACGTTTTGCCGTACAGCTGGACAGCGATGACCTGTACAGCGGCCCGGACACCCTGCAACGGATTGTCGACAAGTTCTATCAGGAACGCTGTGCCATGGTCATCGGCTCATACCGCATGACCGACTTCCACCTGCACACGCTGCCTCCCGGAATCATCGACCACCGGGAATGGACCGACACGAACGGACACAACAACGCACTCCGCATCAACGGACTGGGCGCTCCCCGCGCATTCTACACCCCCCTGCTCCGGCAAATCCGGGTGCCGAACACCAGCTACGGGGAGGACTATGCCCTGGGACTGGCCTTTTCGCGCGACTACCGCATCGGACGCATCTACGACGTGCTCTATCTCTGCCGCCGCTGGGAAGGGAACTCCGACGCCGCACTGAGCATCGAAAAGGTGAACCGCAACAACAGCTATAAGGACAGTCTGCGCACACTCGAAATCCGCCGCCGGCAGGACAAAGTGCTCCACCCGCTTTCATACACCTGTCCGTCGCCGTCCGTGTCGGGAAAGGCGTTCTTCCTGGCCCAGCTCGACAAATGGGAGCTGGCCCGGAAAAACCACGAAGCCCTCCGGAACATCCGGACCCGCCGGTTCTTGCTGGACGGCAACGAAATTATCGTGCAGTTCAATCCTGAAAGGGCGGTTTCCACCTGCGCAAAACTCGACAAGGCCTCCGTAGAGGCACGGCCGTGCTTCCTCTGCATCAGCCACAAGCCCAAGGAGCAGGACAGTCTGCGCATCGAACTGGACGAGCCGTTCTGTCTGCGTGTCAACCCGTTTCCGATTCTGCCGGGGCATCTCACCCTCTCCACCGAACGCCACCAGGAGCAGACACTGGCCGGAAAAGAATCCCGGCAACTGCCCGGAAAGCTGGTGGAATGGCTGGAAAATCATTTTGAAAAAGGATACACGGTGTTCTACAACGGAGCCCGTTGCGGAGCGTCCGCACCCGACCATTTCCACTTTCAGGCGGTCAGACAAACCGACGTGCCTTTCATCCGGGAATGGGACCGTCTGCTGGCCGGTGCCGAACAAAAGGGATATGAAAGGCTGGACAACGGAGGTTCGTGCATCGCTTACGAAATCAAGGACTATGTCAGCCCTATCCGTGCATTCGTGACCGACAAGGGGACTTCTACCAGCGTACGTCTTGTCACGAACTACCTGTGTACCCTGCCCGCACACGAAGGAGAGTCGGAACCGCGCTACAACCTGTTCGCATGGAAAGACGCCGCCCACGGATTTACGCTTGCCTATTTCCCGCGCGCCGTCCACCGTCCGCAATGCTATACGGCGACAGGCCCGGAACAGCTGCTCGTCAGTCCCGGCGCGCTCGACATGGGCGGAATCATCGTGACCGCAAGGGAGGAGGATTTCAATAAAATCAACGAAGAGACATTGCTCCGGATTTATCAGGAAGCAGGTCTCGGGAAAGAGGGGAAAAACACTCAAAAACAACCACAATGAAAGAACCGGAAATCAATGTAGGCATTGTCAATGCCCTGAAAATAGACTTTACGCTGAATGCCCGATTCCTGGCCAAGGGAGAAACGGTCAGCGGCACACAGGAAGTTGCCTTCGACGAAGGAGGCATCCTCTGGAACGGGAATGTCTATCAGGAACTCACCTTTACACCGCTGGAAGAAGGTGCGTCGTTCACCCTGCGCGACGTAACCATAGGCATCAACTTCCATTGGGAACAACAGGAAACGCAGACCTTTCTCGGCACGCTCCGGCTGGTGATTGACGAAGGGAAAATCACGGCCATCAACCAACTTCCCGCGGAAGAATACCTGACCAGTGTCATCTCGTCGGAAATGAATGCCGCCTCGTCGCCGGAGTTTCTGAAAGCCCATGCGGTCATCTCCCGAAGCTGGCTGCTGGCACAGATAGAGAAACGGAAGCAGCTGAGCAAACGGCAGGACAACTTTTTCTCGTTCGTGAAGACAGACACGGAATTTATCCGCTGGTACGACCGGGAAGACCATACGATCTTTGATGTCTGCGCCGACGACCACTGCCAGCGCTATCAGGGCATCACCCGTGCGTCGAACCGGAGTGTGGCGGAAGCCGTCAAGGCTACACGCGGACAAGTGCTGATGTACAGACATGCCATCTGCGACTCACGCTTCTCGAAATGCTGCGGCGGGGTCACGGAAGAGTTCAACTACTGCTGGGAAGACAAGACGTATCCGTATCTTTCTGCCGTGCGTGATACCGCCGATGGGAAACAACTGCCAGACCTGACCGACGAAAAAGAGGCGGAACGCTGGATAAAAAGTGAACCGGACTCGTTCTGCCATACGCACGACCGGAAAATCCTGTCCCAGATACTCAACAACTACGACCAGCACACAGACAATTTCTACCGGTGGAAGGTGAGATACACGCAAGACGAACTGACCGGCCTGATCCGACGCAACACCAAGTGCGACTACGGGAACATCATGGATCTGATTC
Organism: uncultured Bacteroides sp.; assembly: GCA_949289295.1. Lineage (GTDB taxonomy): Bacteria > Bacteroidota > Bacteroidia > Bacteroidales > Bacteroidaceae > Phocaeicola. The sequence goes on along the minus strand of CASENM010000016.1, from coordinate 25,806 downwards.
CGATGGAAAGAGGAAAATCAGGAAGAATCAGCCGCCTCAAGATTGTGGGTACGGAAAAATCGCTGGTCATCGGGAAAGAGCTGGAAATCCGGCGGACGCTTTCGGACACGCATCTGTACAGTTCGGCGTTTGTCGTCGACAAGGGGCCGGAAAAGGGAGGAGTGCCTGAATGGTTTGAACTGACGGGTGCAGGATGGGGGCACGGAGTGGGACTCTGCCAGATCGGTGCGGCCGTCATGGGCGAACAAGGGTATAACTACAACGAGATCCTGCTCCATTATTACAAAGGAGCGGAAATAAGAAAGCTTTATTGAGCGGAGAGTGAAGAGATTTTGTCAGAACACAAAGACACAGAGACAAAAAGAACAGAACCGATGGAAAACAACAGAAAAGCCTCCCCGTGGGCATGGGTGCCCACCCTCTATTTTGCAGAAGGACTGCCCTATGTGGCAGTCATGATTCTGTCGCTGGTGATGTACAAGCGGATGGGTATCTCCAATACGGATGTGGCGCTCTACACCAGCTGGCTTAACCTGCCCTGGGTCATCAAACCGTTATGGAGTCCGTTTGTCGACCTGCTGAAGACCAAACGGGAATGGATTGTCGGCATGCAGCTGCTGCTGGGCACCGGACTGGCCGGAGTGGCCTTCACCCTCCCCACCGACCATTTTTTCCAGATTACGCTGGCCGTCTTCTGGCTTGTGGCCTTCAGCTCGGCCACCCACGACATCGCCGCCGACGGTTTCTACATGCTCGGACTTACTCCCCACCAGCAAGCCCTGTTCGTAGGTATCCGCAGCACATTCTACCGCTTTGCCACCATTGCCGGACAAGGATTGCTCATCATGCTGGCCGGACTGCTCGAAGAGTCGACCGGACGCATCAGCTATGCCTGGAGCATCACATTCTTTATTCTTGCAGGAGTGATTCTCGCCCTCTGGCTCTACCACTCGTTCGTGTTGCCCCGTCCGGACAGCGACCGCCCCGGCACAGCCCCGGCAGGAGCCACGCACATTCTCCACGGCTTTGCGGAAACCATCGTGTCGTTCTTCCGCAAGAAACAGGCACCGGCAGCCATCCTGTTCATGTTGCTCTACCGCCTGCCCGAAGCACAACTGGCCAAGATGGGAATTCCGTTCCTGCTCGACCCGGCTGAAGAGGGAGGTTTGGGCATGACCACCGCCCAAATCGGATTCTCCCAAGGCACGCTCGGCATCATCGGACTGACGCTCGGAGGGATTCTGGGAGGCATTGCCGTGGCACGCCACGGACTCCGCCGCTGGCTCTGGCCGATGGTATGGGCCATCTCCCTCCCCGACATCGTATATGTGTACATGAGCTATGCCCTTCCGTCCAACCTGTGGATAATCAACAGCTGCATCTTCATCGAGCAGTTCGGCTACGGGTTCGGATTTACCGCCTACATGCTTTATCTGATCTATTTCTCCAGAGACGGCGGTCACCAGACGTCTCATTATGCCATCTGCACGGCTTTCATGGCACTGGGCATGATGCTTCCGGGAATGATTGCGGGATGGATGCAGGAGGTTTTAGGCTACCGGCTTTTCTTCATTTGGATCATGGTCTGCACACTGGCTACCTTCGGAGTGACGGCCCTGCTGAAAATAGACCCGGAATTCGGGAAAAAATAGTACATACTTTTGATAAGCATTATTAAGTTTTTTATACCTTTGCAACCGAATTTATTTCATTTATAGAGAGTTGCACCGTCACGGCAGAGGAAAGTGTTCCAAATATGCAGGGAAACAGACGGTTTGGTGAGAAATATATTTAAAAATTAATATTATTATATGAAAATGAAAGTAAAACTTAATTTGCTTTGCGGTACGTTTCTGCTGGCGGCAGGGACGTACCTTTCAGGGTGTACGGATAAGGGGACCACTCCCGGAGTGCCCCAGGTATCAAAAGGAGAGCCCATCCAGTTCAGTGTGGGGACTGTGGCCGATGCGCAGTCGCGTACAGTGTATGTCGATGACTATCAGCTGGAATGGAACATAGGGGACAAAATCAAGATTTGGTGCAACGAACCTTCTCCGAAATCGGTCGACTATGTGGTCGTGGATACAATATACTCCGAACATGGGGGAGCGATCACTCCTGTCGGAACGGATACTCTCAAATGGGGAGAACTCGGTATCCCCTATACTTTTTATTCCGCCTATCCGGCCGACCGGGTAACAGACGTGTCAAACATTGCCAATGGAGAGTTCGGCATGAAATACATCACCAACCAGCTGGATACGGTGGTAAGTCTGTCAAACGGAGCCTATCTGACAAACCCCGACATGAACAATGCCTACATGATGGCAAAGCAAGAAGTTACACCGGATCCTTCCCAGCATCACGTAAGACTTTACTTTGACCCTATCATGACCACTTTCGACATTACGGTCCGTGCGGGCAGATATGAAGTGGCCACAGGTATAATCAATCCGGTTACGGTGACGGGGGTAAGTGTCATCATGCCGAATAAAATTGATTCAGACAAATTTACCTATAATGCAAAAGATGGAACGACATCGGATAAAGGCTCAATAGAGGCATCTGATGGCTCCCAATCCGTCTATGTCGGAGTGAGAAACGGGACCAGCCGGTATGTGGATTTGCATGAGGGTGAAACTCTTAACCTGATGGCATTCCTCCCTCCGGTAGACATGAATAATGGAGATGTGAAAATGATGGTGCATACTACAGCCATGGATTATGTGCTGACAGTGCCTGGCGACCAGATTACAAAACAGAACAAGTATTTTATCCAGCTGCCGGACATGAGTCCGTATGACAGTGGCTATAATGACTGGATTTCGGAGTTGGATAATAATACTCCATTAATGACGATGTCAATACCTGGATGTGAATGTGATAATGAAACGACACCTGAGGATATAGAACGTTTGTTAAATAAAGGAGTACGTGCATTTGATATGGATAAATTAACATTTATAGCTGATTGGCATCAAAACATATCAGATAACTTCCATAATGTTTTTAAAGATTTTCTATCTAATCATCCGAATGAGTTTATCATAGTATGGACAAAAGAAGATCTTACAACAGATTTTAACGAGAACAAAACTCCCTGGATAGATGATTTAGCAGACATAGTTGAAAGTGCAAGAGGAAAAGTAATCGCTCTTAAAAAGGGTGATAATTATTTTTTTCAAATGGATGAATCAATGATTACAAGTCATAGAATATTTCCACACAAAGCTTGTGATGAAGAAGATAATAGATTCTTGTTATCTAAATCCGATTGGGAAGAATATGATTGGTATGGAGTAATGCACAATGAGTGGTCATGGGGTGTTCAATTTATTACTGACAATAATGTTTCTTTTTTCTCAGAGATTTATAATAAGATTGTTAGTACAAACTTACAAGAAGGACATACTGGCATAGTAGTTAAAGCTATAGAGTTAAACGCTCCATATAATGAACAGATTCTTGATGACCTGCTGATCCAGTCCATCATCGACTGCAACTTCAAGTTCAGACACGAACAATAAATTAAAGAATAAAGAATGAAGAGCTCTTCATTAACAGAAAAATAACCAACAGAATGAAAATGAAAAAATTATGTAACAGATGGGCCAGCCTTATGCTGAGTGCATTGTTGCTGGCCGGAAGCATGGCTTCGTGTCAGGACGAGGAGCTTCCGATACCTGAGGGAATCCCCAACGACGTAACCCGTACCGGTAGTGTAAATGTAAAAACCGGTGACGGTCTGGTAGAACAAAGTAACGGCTACTGGAAAGCGAACTGCCGTGTGCCGCTGGTAGGAAACGGACGTATTGTGGACAATCTGGGTGTCAAGGTGGCAGATGTGTATCAGATACCAGACGGAGCCGATAAAGTGGTGAATACTGACATATCAGATTCTTATACCGTCCAGTCAGTGGTTGGTCTGGAAGTAGGCGGTAGCCTGATTATGTCCGTACGTGATTTGAACTACGTATATGACGGAGGACAGAAAGCCGGATTTGTATGCAAAGCCAACAATGAAGGAGTCCTGGATATCAATATACTGAAAAGCTACTGGATAGAGACTTATCTCGACGGAGAAAGAACGGGACAATATGATTTTAATTCGGAAGGTGTAAAGAGTATTCTGGATTTAGGTTTGGGAAACATTACCGGAGGCGACTATGCAGAAAACGGAACCTCTCCTGACAACATCTTTTGCATTGAAGCGACTTTTGACTCCCCCTTCGACGAAATCCGGTTGGGGACAGCCGGAGTGGATGTGAACATAGTCGGCTCATTAGAAATTTATTATGCGTATGTGGGTGACAATGAAATGATTCCTGCCATCAGCAGCAGAACGGACTTCTTTGAAAACGGTGTGTCCGTTCCCTGGAAAATAGGTGATGTCAGTTGGGTAAGCTGGTCGGATAAATATTCGGCAGCCTCCCTGATAAACGACAATCTGTCAGACGGCTGTGGCATAGAATTGATTATGGGATTACTCCAACCTCATGTAACGGTGGATTTCGGCCGGGAGATTGAAGCCGGATCAGAGGTCGGATTCGTCGTGACAGCAGGCGGATTATTAGACTTAAGTGCCGGTGGAACAGTCGTTATCAGGACATACAACGGAGAAACAGAAGATCCGGAAAAATTCACAGAACAATATACCTATACAGAAATCGTCAGTTTAGGATTGCTGGGCGGAGGACAAACCAAATACAGTATAAAGACTACCAAACCTTGCAGGAGAGTATATCTGGGCTTTTTCGGTCTGAACCTTAATGTGCTTAGCGGAAAGACCATCCACTATGCTTTTGTCCGCGAACCGGACAAGATAGACATCTCGTCTCTGTTCACATTGGCCGGCGCCACAGTCTATACACCCGGGTATCGTTTCGCCGACATTCCGGAATTGCCGGATGGTTATACCCTGGTAAACAAACGCTATGAGCTGGTTGAAAAACCATACGAAGATGCACAGCTAGGAACAAATGCCAACGGTCTGGTCCTGACCAATATGCTTACGGCGGGAAATTATGTAGTGAAAGGAACCTTTACCTACAAAGGCCCGGACGGAGTGGAGCATACGGTTGAACGTACAGCCACAATCCGTCGTCTGGCAAAAAGTCAGAACTATTGCGACAATCATCTGACAAATGAGGAGGGAGAGAACACCCCCTATTCAGCCTATCAACCAGAGGGTTTTGACGGATTATTAACCATTGGCGGCGGCACCTCGGAAGGTTCTTTAAACAATATCGTAAACGCCGATGACAACGATTATGTACAGTTCACCGATGCCGTGGATATAACGGTAGCCGAAAATACAGGCATCATAGGCGTAAAATCCAACCAGGTTCTCAATTCGGGAAAAGAGTATGTGCGTGTCGGGTTTGTGATAGACCGTACAAACAGCATCCTCTCGGCCAATATACTCAACTTCCTGCGCATCAAACTTCTGAAAAACGGCCAGCCAGTCGAGGAAGGAGTAGGAAAAGACAATAACGGAGTTTCGTTAAGCCTTCTCGGTGTATCCACATCGGGAAAAGCCCGTCTGAGCATCAATACCGATAAGGAATTCGATGCGATTGAACTGTATGCTTCAGGTTTACTGAAGCTTGGTGTAGGAGAGTCGTTGAAAGTATATTATGCATTTATGGAAAATGCCAAAGACACGAATTGCGGCGCACCGGGAGAAGAATGTATGCAATTGATCACCAATGCCAACTATGGTGCGACAGCAGGAGTGTCAAGTCCGGACATCAGTGTCATTTCCGTGTTTGACAATCTCGGCAACATGCTGGACGGTGATATGGACAGTTATGCGACCTGTGCCACCGGAGTATCTTTGCTGGGCGGCAAAACATTGTCTGTCAAGTTTGACCCTATAGCAGGCGGACAGGAAATCGGTCTGATTATGTCCGGAGTGACGGGCCTGCTTGATTTGAAAGCGATAGGCATTGAGCAAATCAAGGCTTTGTATGAAGGGAAGATCGTTGAGGAAACAACTAACGGTGCCGGTGTCGGGCTAAAAGTGGCCGGTGCCGGTGACAGGACTTATATCTCAATCATCCCGTCTGAAAAGGTGGATGAATTGCAGTTCGTTTGGTCAAGTCTTGCCGGAGTAGCCGGGGTCATAAACATTCACGGTGCTTATCTTCGTCCTGACTATGACCTGGACGGCACAATGGACTGTGTGGATGACAATCTTACGACACAAATTACCACATTAAAAACTGATCCGGAAAATATTTGCGAAGGAAATACCACCTCACTGGTAGTGAGCGGCGGCGAACAAGGTAAAACATACCAATTGGTCATCAGCGCATACGAAGGTGAATACAATCTTCTGAGTGAAACTATCTATGACGTGAGAATCAACAATTCTTCCGAACTGGAGTTCCTGACGAAAGATGAAGACGGAGCAACTGTCGTTTACGATCCTATCCCCGACCTGACACCGGGTGTCTATCGTCTGCGCATTCCGAATCCAAACGGTCAGAATGACTGGATTAACGCCGTAAGATTGGCCATACATCCGCATGAAACAACCTGGACAGGAGAAGTATCCGACAACTGGAATGAATGGGGCAACTGGTCAAACGGAGTGCCTTGGGACTGTACGAATGTATTCATTCCGGTAGTTTCAACGGTATATCCGGACCTTAGAGAAGCCAGCGCCGAAGAATACTGGTGCGACAACATCCATTTCGCTTCCGGCGCAGAGCTGATCGGACAATCCAATCTGCATTATACACAGGCATTCATTGACAAGAACCTTGAGCCGAATGTATATCATCTGTTGTCAGTCCCCTTACAGGCAATGGTGACAGGAGACATGTTCGTAGCCCAGAATGTATCTGCCTGGGAAAGCTGGAGAGACACGGAGACGAATGGCCTCCACAAGCGTTACTTTATGACCATTGACGGCACGGCACGTGAAGGAGAGAACACCGGTTCCGCCTATGTGGAGCAACGCCGGAATCCGCTTGTCTATCAACGTTTCTGGAGCAGTGAGGTAAGAAACGAAACATTGACGAGAGCCCTCAGTACGGAAGACCCGGCAATCGTGAACCTGACAGACTGGTCAAGAAGCTTCAATGCCGTAGAAACCGACTACGAGGTAGGACAAGGCTTTGCAGTAAAAGTGGAAGGCCAGAATGGGAACGCCCCAACCACGGACGACAACCTGTTCCATTTCCATTTCCCGAAATCATTCTATGCCTATAACTATTACAGCGTAGGCAGCGATACACCCGTGGAAACCAAATCGGTGGCCCGTCAAGGAGAAACCGGACGTTTCTGGACAGAAGAAGAGATAGGACTCATGTCGCTCAAACGTGAAAGTGACGGCGAACTTTATCTCTTGGGAAATCCGTTTATGGCGCACATCAATGTGGAAGCATTTTTGGATGCCAACAGTTCCGTTACAGCTGTCAAAATCTTTGACAAAAACCAAAAGAGATATGTAGACATTACCAGAGAGAATACGAATAATGCCCAGATAGCTCCTATGCAGGCCGTATTCTTACAGGCCAATGCCGGTACGTCGTATAAAGTCATCTTGACGGAAGACATGCTGGAGCAAGGAAACGGAAACACCAGCTACGTGCGTGCAATGCCTGGACAACTGAGCCTGACTGCCACCACCCGCGGACAATCGGCCTCGTGTGTGATTGTACCTTCCTCGTCTGCAAATGACGGCTACGATGTGCGCGAAGATGCCACCTTGCTGGTAGGAAGCGAAGAAGGCACAGATATGGCCGTATATACAGTAGCCGACGGGAAAGCGCTTTCCATCCAGCGCATGAATCGGGCCATCCGCATTCCGGTAGGTTTCTACATGAAGCGGACAGGCGATGTGGACCTGAAGTTCGAGGCCGGAGACGACTGGAGCGGCTGGCAGCTGACAGACACGCAGACCGGCCGGAGCTATCCGCTCGAAGGCACCGTTTCGCTGGACAACGTGGCGGACGGTACGGGACGGTTCTATCTGGAAAAGCGATAACCGCTGACAGACTGTCAGAAACCCGAGGAGGGTGAACCAGAAGAAAGTGTGCCATAACTGAAAAACAAGATACGGAGGCACAGAGACACGGAGTTTTTATATTGTTGATTCACCAACATATTCTCTCCGTGTTTCTGTGCCTCCGTGTTTCAAACCATTTTGACACAACTTCCCTTGTTGAATAAAATTCCGGCAGAAAAACCGGAACTAAACAGAGGCAGCAGACTTACGTGCCTTCTGCAATGGAAGGCAATGCATCTCCTGACTTAAAAAACGATTGACAAACTGCATAAAATTCTGTGCCACATCCGTATCCTGACCTTGTGACGAAACAAAACAAAAATGACGCCTGAACTGCAATCCGTCCACCTCCACCACCCGGAACTCACCGGCACGAAGCTCGCGGTCGACGGCAAATACCGACACAATGCCCATGCAGTCACTGCAACGCAGAAAAGACTTGATACTTTCCGTACTGCCCAAATACATCCGCACATTCAAAGAAGAAAGTTTCAATCCTTTTTCAGACAAAGCCATCTCTATGGCATCCAGCGTGCCTGACCCCCGCTCACGCAACACCAGCGGAACACGGACAAATTCTTCCAACGGCAGCTCATCGCATTCTTTCCACCGGCCGGACGCATACACCACCGGCACCAGCTCATCACACAAAAAAGATTCATACCGCAAATTAGGCAGACGAAACACCCCCTCCACCATTCCCAAATCAATGCGATGCTCCTGAAGAGCCTTTTCAATATGACGGGAATTCATGTCAATAAGTGACACCCGTATTCCGGGGAACCGCTCCGTAAACTTCGCCAGAACAGGAGGCAATACATAACGGGAAATCGTGGTACTCGCACCCAGCCGAAGCTCTCCGACATACTCATTGTTCAGCAAATGCATGTCATACTCCAGTTTGCGGTATTCCGCCAGAATCCGCTCGCAATGTTCCAGCATCAAGCGCCCGGCTTCAGTAAGCGAAATGGAATTGCCTTTCCGGTCGAAAAGACGTACCTGATAGAGACTTTCCAACTCCTGTATATGTCTGGTCACAGCAGGCTGGCTCACGAACAACTCCTGCGAAGCTTTCGTGAAACTCAGATTCTTGGCCACACTATAGAATGCTTTCAGACGGAAATCAGACATAAATCACACCACGCTTAAAGTTCATCGGCACGAATACCCAGTGACTGCAGGACAGCAAAGCCCATCATTTCGAAACGATAGTTCCGGGATGCTGACGGCGGATTCATCCCAAACACAGTCAAACAATCCGCCTTCTTCCAACCATCCGCCATTCTGTCAACCCTGCTCCCGTATGCCTCCTCATCAGGAACCGCTATCATCCGGGATACCTCCTTCGATTCGCCGAGCAGTTCCAACGCTTCCATAAACAAATCTTCGCGGGAGGCCATGCCCGAAGTCTGAAAACTGTAAAGAGAAAACTCTCCCGAGCAACCTTTGAAAGCCACACCGTGCAACTCTTCCGCCAATCCGGAAGGCTCACAGAAATCCATCCGTTCCGACAAAGCATCATACACAAATATCACCTGTATCTCATTCTCCCCTCCCTGTATGCCCGCATCGAGAGCCAAACATTCGAGCAACACAGCCAAATCAGCCTTCGGAAGTTCACGGCCTACCACCGGTCCGAAATGTGAGGCCATATCCCGCCCTACTCTACCCAAATATGCGGCATCCACCAGCATCACAACGGGAGCAAATCTTATCTTTTCCATACCTACTACAATTTTTATTTCTTCGTAAAGGTACGATTATTCCACAATATGGACAAACTTACCTGCCGCAATGACAAACATTCAAGACCTTATCTGCCAGGAGTCTCCCCATACTCTGCAGACTGCTCCACCAGAGATACTGCCATATTTTCATTCCAACAGCTCAATACACTGCCATTTTGACATACATATTGTTCTTTCTTCAGCTGGCAAACTATTTGATAAAAAATCAATGCCGGCAAGCCCCTCAAAAGGGCTGCAAGACATCAAGTAAACAAGGATAACAAAGAAAGGAGATTATTATGAACTTCAACAACTTTACAATCAAATCGCAAGAGGCGGTGCAGGAAGCGGTGAATCTGGTACAGAACCGCGGACAGCAAGCCATCGAGCCCGAGCATTTGATGGCAGGAGTGCTGAGAGTGGGAGAAAACGTGACGAACTTCATCTTCCAGAAACTCGGCATCAACGGCCAGCAAATTGAAACGGTACTCGACAAGCTGATCGCCTCCTTGCCGAAAGTCTCGGGAGGGGAACCCTATCTGAGCCGTGACACGAACGAAGTGCTGCAGAAAGCCGTGGACTACTCCAAGCAGATGGGCGACGAGTATGTATCGCTGGAGGCCTTGCTTCTCGCGTTGCTGAACGTGAAAAGCACAGTGGCCACGATATTGAAAGATGCCGGACTGACAGACAAGGATCTTCGTGCAGCCATCAACGAACTGAGACAAGGACAGAACGTGACTTCGCAATCCAGCGAAGACACCTACCAGTCGCTGAACAAATATGCCATCAATCTGATTGAAGCGGCACGCAACGGGAAACTGGACCCGGTCATCGGCCGTGACGAAGAAATCCGCCGTGTACTCCAGATTCTGAGCCGCCGTACGAAAAACAACCCGATTCTGATCGGTGAGCCGGGTACGGGAAAGACGGCCATCGTAGAGGGACTGGCGCAACGTATCCTTCGCGGTGACGTGCCGGAGAACCTGAAGAACAAACAGCTCTACTCACTGGACATGGGCGCGCTGGTGGCCGGCGCGAAATACAAGGGCGAATTTGAGGAACGTCTGAAATCGGTTGTCAACGAAGTGAAGAAGTCGGAAGGGAACATCATCCTCTTCATCGACGAGATCCATACGCTGGTGGGTGCCGGAAAGGGCGAAGGCGCGATGGACGCGGCCAACATCCTGAAACCGGCCCTGGCACGCGGCGAGCTGAGAAGCATCGGCGCCACCACCCTCGACGAATACCAGAAGTATTTCGAGAAGGACAAGGCACTTGAACGCCGTTTCCAGACCGTCATGGTGGACGAACCGGATACGGCAAGCTCCATCTCCATCCTGCGGGGCCTGAAGGAACGCTACGAGAACCACCATCAGGTGCGTATCAAGGACGAGGCCATCATTGCCGCGGTGGAACTGAGCAACCGCTACATCACCGACCGTTTCCTGCCGGACAAGGCCATCGACCTGATGGACGAGGCGGCTGCCAAGCTCCGTATGGAACGCGACTCGCTTCCGGAAGAGCTGGACGAGATAGAACGCCGCCTGAAACAATTGGAGATTGAACGCGAGGCCATCAAACGGGAAAAGGACGAGGCCAAGCTGGCACAGCTGAACAAGGAAATCGCCGAACTGAAGGAACAGGAGACTTCATACAAGGCCAAATGGCAGAGTGAGAAGGAACTGGTGAACAAGATACAGCAGAACAAGAAGGAGATTGAGCAACTGAAATTCGAAGCCGACCGCGCGGAACGGGAAGGCGATTACGGGAAAGTGGCCGAAATCCGTTACGGAAAGCTCCAGGCACTCGAGAATGAAATCAAGAGTATCCAGGAGGACCTGAAGAGAAAGCAGGGCGACAATGCCATGATCAAGGAGGAAGTCACCGCCGAGGACATTGCCGACGTAGTATCGCGCTGGACGGGAATACCGGTAAGCAAGATGCTGCAGAGCGAGCGCGACAAGCTGCTCCATCTGGAGGACGAGCTGCACAAGCGGGTCATCGGTCAGGACGAGGCCATCGAAGCCGTGGCGGATGCCGTACGCCGGAGCCGTGCAGGACTTCAGGACCCGAAACGACCTATCGGCTCGTTCATCTTTCTCGGCACCACCGGTGTGGGTAAAACTGAGCTGGCCAAGGCCCTTGCCGAATACCTGTTCGATGACGAGACACTGATGACGCGTATCGACATGAGCGAGTATCAGGAAAAGCATACCGTCTCCCGCCTGATCGGTGCGCCTCCGGGATACGTAGGCTACGATGAGGGCGGCCAGCTGACGGAAGCCGTGCGCAGGAAACCGTATTCGGTAGTGCTCTTCGATGAGATCGAAAAGGCCCATCCGGACGTGTTCAACATCCTGCTGCAGGTATTGGACGACGGACGTCTGACCGACAACAAGGGCCGTACGGTGAACTTCAAGAACACCATCATCATCATGACCTCCAATCTGGGAAGCTCATACATCCAAAGCCAGTTCGAGAAAATCAACGACCAGAACCACGACCGGATTGTAGAAGAGACCAGGAAAGAGGTGATGGAAATGCTGAAAAAGACCATCCGTCCGGAGTTCCTGAACCGAATCGACGAAATCATCATGTTCCAGCCGCTGGACAAGGATCAGATCAAACAGATTGTACGCCTGCAGATTAACGGCATACAGAAGATGCTTGCCGACAACGGTGTCACCTTACAGATGACCGACGAGGCCGTTGAGTTCCTGGCCACCGCCGGATTCGATCCGGAGTTCGGCGCACGTCCCGTGAAACGTGCCATCCAGCGTTACCTGCTCAACGACTTGTCGAAGAAGCTGCTGGCACAGGAAGTCGACCGCACGAAACCCATCGTGGTGGAGCGCAACGCCGATGGACTGAAGTTCAGAAACTGACTTATTGAATGAAGAATGAAGAATGAGGAATGAAGAGTGAGGAAAAGATCCTTCATTCTTTATTCTTCATTCTTCATTTAAAAAAGGTATCGTAAGCCGCCGGAGCTCTTCCAAAGAACCGTTGAACACATTCAAGTCCACGTCCTCCTGAATTCCCGGAAGTTTGCCCACATCCGTATGCTGCCAGAAACTCCACGAACCTTTATACTCCACCGAATCCACATAGTAATGAGCAATCCAGTATGGATAGGTATTGAAAAGAGAATCGTTCAGATAACGTGTCTTGAACTTATAGGAAGTGTAGAGAATCGGCTTCACTTTATAATGATCTTCAATGCGGTGAAGCCAAAGTGAAAGGTCATGACGCAACTTCTCCTCATTCTCCCCTTTCACCTCAATGTCGAGAACAGGAGGCAAGTCGCCCGGCTGCAAATCCACCGAGCGGATAAAGAAATCGGCCTGACGCAGAGCATCCGTTTTAGGATTATAGAAATGATAGGCGCCACGGATAAAGCCATGCCTGCGAGCTTCATCGAAATTACGGACAAAAGCCGTATCACTGAAATCACCCCCCTCAGATGCTTTAAGAAAGACAAAACGGACAGGGAACGGAGATTTCTGAAGCTTCTGAAGCTCATCCCAATCAATATTCCCCTGATGGTGAGAGATGTCGAAACCGTGCACACTAAAGCCATAAGGCAGACAAACCCCGTATGCTTTCGTACCGTAACATGGTTTCCAACGGTAAGAATAAGGCCTGATGAAAAAATAATAGAAACCTAAAAGAAAAACTACAGCCACCACCCCCATGAATATATAATATCCCCACGAAGGAACACTCCACCGGCGCATCAGCTTCTTCTTGTTTTTCCGTTTTCCCTGAGAGCGTTTTCTCGTGGAAGGATTCCGCCTTGAAACAGATGCCTTTCCGGCCGCGCGTCTGCGTGGAGAAGTCTTTTCCGATTTGTCCACCACCATTATGGGCGGTTCTTTAGCCATAGTTTATATCAATTTAAATAAAAGGGAATGTCCTCAAAAACAGATTAACATTTAAAACCCTGTTCCAAAAAAGAACGTGCCAGAACCTCACTTTTGATTCATTCACAAAAGGAAGTATTCCTGACACGCTCCTATCACATTATAAAACAAATGGATGAACCATTATTTTGCCTGTTCCAACTGAAGAGTCTTGGTAGTCTGATCGCAAACTTCAGTAGGACCGAAATATTGGATCGGACCCGGATATACATAGCATGTTTCCTTCGCCCAAGTCTCGCGTGCTGCAGCAAATGCCTTGAACGGAGCACTGTCGAGCTCTACCAGAGCCTTCTGGATAACCGGTTTCATTTCGCCGTGACGACGTTCCATGTTCATCATCATCGTAATAGGCACACCACCGGCAATCCATTCTTCTGCAGGAGCAGTCAGATTGCGTACAGACGACATATAGCCAGTCTTTCCGTTAGCGATCAGCATAGAAGCCGTATAACCCAGCGCATAGCAATAGTCTGCATCAAAGTTCGACGGAGCAGCGCAACGTCCTTCGTAGCCGAAGAAGTGATGCTGTGCAGAGAACTTGCCTACATACTTACCTTCTGCCTTCCATGCAGCCAACTTCTTGCCTACCATTTCAGACAACAACTTTTCTGTTTCAATCAGAGAAACCTGAACATTTCCGTGCGGGTCACGGTCAAGAGTCAGCTGACGGGCTACACCTTCCGGCAGAGAAGCGTAAACGGCAGCGTTGTCAGCAGTCAGATGATTGATAATATATTCACGCTGTTTGTTTGCTTCAACAGCCGCATATTCATCAGCATGAGCGGCCAGGAAGTCGTTCAGCTCAGCAATCAGTTTCTTCATTGCCGGGATAAACTCAATCAAACCTTCCGGAATCAGCACCGTACCGAAGTTGTTTCCATCGGCCGCACGTGCAGCCACCGCGTTGGCAATATAAGTAACGACATCATCCAATGACATGTTCTTTGCCTCAACCTCTTCAGAAATCAGACAGATGTTCGGCTGAACCTGCAAAGCACATTCCAATGCGATATGAGAAGCAGAACGTCCCATCAGCTTGATGAAATGCCAGTATTTACGTGCAGAGTTACAGTCGCGTTCGATGTTGCCGATCACTTCAGAATAAGTCTTGCAGGCAGTATCGAAACCAAATGAAGTCTCGATCATCTCGTTCTTCAAGTCACCGTCAATAGTCTTGGGGCAACCGATTACCTGAATGCCATAATTCTTGGCAGCATAATATTCGGCCAGCACACACGCGTTGGTATTCGAGTCGTCACCGCCGATGATTACCACCGCCTTAATGCCCAACTCCTTCAGAATTTCATATCCTTTTTCGAACTGATCTACCTTTTCCAGTTTTGTACGTCCTGAACCGATGATATCGAATCCACCAGTATTACGGTATTCATCGATGATGTCAGCTGTCAGTTCAACGTATTTATGGTCAACGAGACCACCGGGACCCATCAGGAATCCATACAGTTTGTTGGCCGGATTCAGTTTCTTCACACCGTCGAACAGACCTGAAATCACATTGTGACCACCAGGAGCCTGACCACCAGACAGAATGACACCCACGTTCATCGGAGCGAATTCTTTGTTTTCTCCTTCCACAAATTTAATCAATGGCATGCCGTATGTGTTCGGGAACAGTTTCTTGATTTCTTCCTCATCAGCAACCGAATGAGTAGCTTCTCCTTCCTGAACTTTTACAGCCCCTTTCAATGCCTTAGGCAATTTAGGCTGATAAGCAGCTCTTGCAATTTGTAATGCACTTTTTGTCATAATTGTTATTTATTTATAAAGGTGTATTAAGAAAATTCATCTCTGCAAATTTCGCATTTTTTTTGGATATATGAAAGAAACCCGAGTTTTTTATACGCATCCGCCACATTCGGAAGCTCGGTCTGACACGCCATTCAACGAGTTGGCTCAGAATCTATCTTTTCTTTAATCTGTTCAAGCAGACGCAGTCCCCCGAGCAGTTTCGCGTTTTCATGACAAAGATAAGCCTGACGGAACAGTTTGTCGACAGTGAGTCTGACAGAAGGTATGAATACGGCCTTATCCAGTTGCAGACTAGCCGGCAACGAAGCTTTGTCATACCACTCCTTCAGAGCATCAACCTCTTCTTTCGTATAAGAATCTTTCAACTTATTCATATTTTCATCTAGTTAAAACGGATAACCTACAGCAAAATGGAACGCAAAGTCCCGATTGAAATCAGGAGAAATAATCGGATATCGGTCGCGCCCAGTATACATCGGATTGATGGCCTTCATGCCTCCATCGAAACGTAAAATCAAGAAATCAAGGTCAAAACGGATGCCCAATCCGTACGCTACGGCCAGCTGCCTGTAAAACCGGTCGAACCTGAACAGGCCTTCAGGCTGAAGTTCCCTGTTCCGGATAGTCCACACATTGCCTGCATCGATGAATGCAGCCCCATTCAGTTTCCAGAACAGATGCGTACGATATTCCAGGTTCAAATCGAGCTTGATATCCCCCGTATGATTCACATAGTCAAGACTGTTCTCGTCACCCCGATAACCTCCCGGACCCAACGAACGGACACTCCATCCCCGCACGCTGTTGGCTCCTCCGGAAAAATAAAGTTTCTCAAACGGAAGGCTTTTTGAATTTCCGTAAGGCACAGCCACTCCCAGCCCCACATGAAACACCAGTGAATTGCGGTCGTCTATCCTGAAATTCTTGGCATAATCGAAGTCCATCTTCACATATTGGGCGAAATCAATGTTGCCCATCTGAAAGGCCTCCCCGTTCTTGGGACGCCGGTTCACAATCTTCGAAAACGCATAAAGCAAATTGCCAGACTCCTCGATATTGAAGCGTATCGAATAAGAGTTTCTCCGGGCTACCCCCTGAGAAGTGGTTCCCGAACTGTTATACGTATAGGTATATCCCATACGCACGATAAACAAATCTTCGTAACTGTAGCGCAACAAGGGATTTCTCTGGTCCATCTCGTCCAGATACTGATTAAAGGTCTCCGAACGATACGGCATATAAATATAGTTCAAGTCGAACACGTCGAACCGGTGTGTGGCACGGTGCTTTGACCAGCGGTAACTCCATGCCGCAGAAGCTACCGTACGTTCAAATTCCGGACGAATCTGCCAGTTGTATTTCACCGTCACTTCTGATGTGGCGCGTATACGGCGCTTGAAATCAGATGAAAGGAAAGGGAACATAAATTCCGGGAAATTCAACCCTGCCTCCACTCCATATTCCGTATAATTATTGTTGGCATACCCTTCAAGACCGGTAATCGCCTCATACGCGCCACGCACTTTGACAGAAAATGTCTCCGAACCCTTGAACAGATTCCGGTGCGCATATGATACGGAAGCCGCAGCACCCAAATCGCCGGCTGAGTTTGTCCCTTCTATTTCAAAGGCAACCGACTGGTTTTTATTCTTATTCAACGTAACATACGCATCCAGATAGGCCGAGTCCCCCTGAAGTTCCTCACGGAAACGAATGTTAGAATATTTCAGGATATTCAGACGGCCCAATGCATTGTAAGTGGACTGCACATCCCGCATCCGATACAAACTGCCGGGCTGCAACTGGTTGTAATCGCTGATGGCCTGAGGACGAAGATACTGTTTGCCGGGATAATAGAAACTGACTCCGCCCGAACGGACAGAATCCATTCCTTTCAAAGCCTCCGGATCGAGTTCCGGCAAATCGGTGTCGAAAATAAAATTCACGTTACGGATATAATATTGCCTGTGAGGCGCGGGAACATCTTCTTTTCTCCTCCGATAAGGTGCAAGTTTCATTGTCAGGCCCACCTTGTATGAATTCAGAAGCGTATCGGCCTGATAAGTGATGAAATCTTTATTGAAGCGATAATAGCCCCAGTTCTGAAGATACTGGGTAATCCGCTGACGTTCCTGGTCGAGCACATTCACATCAAACCGCATCCCGGGAGCCAGCAGCGTACGGACGGAATCCGCTTTCAGACAATCCCCCACTCCGGCGTCATCTATCTCACGTGTGACAAGCTCCACCGTATAAGGCTTGCCGGTATGAATCCGATAATACACTTTCAGCCTGTTGCCTTTCCTGACTTCCGACGTATCTACCCGTGCCCCCATATATCCCATGTTGCGGACCGCCTGCTCCATCTGCATACGGGTTTCCTCCGTCAGTTCCGGATCATAAATGCGGGGAGCGTCTCCCATTTTATACAGCATACGGTTTATCCATTTTGTGGAATCCGTACCGGCCGCTCCATAAATATACATGGGAAGCTTGATCAGGCTGAACCATTTCGCATTGGGGTTCTGACGCACATACCCCCTCATCTGTGAAGGCCTCACATCCCGATTGTCCGACTCTATCTTCACCGCATCCAGCAAATACCGGCCTTCAGGGATGAACTTGCTTACAGAACATCCGCTCAAGACCAACAACAGTACCGGCAAGATGAAACAAAGACGAGAAACAACCTTCATACAGATGCAGGGGATTTTACAGATTTCTTGCAAAGATAGAGAATAATTAAAAATATCTTCTTAGCTTTGCCCATAAAAATAGCCGATAATTCTTTAATTTATATGCTTAGCAAGAACAAAATAAAATACATACACGCTTTAGAACAGAAAAAATGCCGAAAAGAAGAGCATGCGTTTCTGGCGGAAGGGAACAAGTTGGTAGAAGAATTGCTGGGACACTTTGAATGCAGATTGATTGTGGGCACCTCCTCATGGACAAAAACACATCCGCACATAAAGGCCGATGAAATCATTGAGGTAGACCAGGAGGAACTGAACCGGGCCAGCCTTCAGAAAACGCCGCAAGAGGTTCTGGCCGTATTCAGCATCCCCCCTGCAGATTTCAAGCCGGAAGACATCCGCAAGGCCTTATGCCTGGCACTTGACGGAGTACAGGACCCGGGCAATCTGGGGACCATTATCCGCATAGCAGACTGGTTCGGCATCGAACACATTTTCTGTTCTTCCGGAACAGCCGATGTCTACAATCCCAAAGCCGTACAAGCCACGATGGGAGCTTTGGCAAGAGTGCAGATACATTATTGCAATCTGGAAACACTCATCCAGTCACTGGGTCCGGACACACCGGTCTACGGTACTTTCCTCGACGGAGAAAACATCTATTCACAACACTTGTCAGCATGCGGACTGATTGTAATGGGAAACGAAGGAAACGGCATCAGTGCAGAGATAGAAAAGCGGATTAACCGGAAACTGTTCGTACCCAATTATCCGCAAGGAAGCAGAACCAGCGAATCACTCAACGTAGCGGCAGCTACAGCCATCGTGTGCGCAGAGTTCCGCCGCAGGATGTCATAGTCTCCTGATCTGGCTGGCAGAAGTAAATTTCATGTCAGCCACATTGAACGAAGATACATGAAAGGCATATACCCCATCTGTGATAATCAGTCCGCCCAACCATTCGGTATGCGAAAGTTCACCGTCAAAAGATTCCATTGACACGACGCGATGGTTCCCGTCAATCCCTACCCGACACATGGCGAGCATCTCCCCACGGCCGACTATCCAGACCCGATGGGCCGCATAATATTTCACCCTATCCATATCGGGGAACAACGTTATCCTTTGTCAGCATGAGGTTTCCGCGAAACTCTCCGCGATACGGAATCCGGAGGCGTTGCCGGCCGGCCGGTCTTCATGGAAGAAGAAGACTCCTTTTTGGCGGGAAGCACATGCGTACGAATCAGACGGATATCATCCACCAGCACAGAACCGGCAGAATCCCCGTCACTTGGCATATAATATACAAATCCGCTGACATTCTTGAACTCAAAAGCGGAATCCGGCCGCAAAAACAAGCGCTGCACACCTGAATTTTCCGCCACACGGGTTATCCCCTGCGTACTGTCATTCTTGAATGTCACGTTCAGAGCCATGACGGCCCTCCCTCCACGTTTTTTCTCAGGCAAGAACGACAAACCGGCTTCAAACATCAATATATCTTTCGGCTTGAATGAAGTATCAGCTTTCAGGTCAAAAAGAACTTTGTTCGTATAAGGGGAGGCTGTCAGCCAATAAAGCGTGCGGTCCTGCCAGATATCCACCGTATCACCCGACAATGAAACCACAATCTCTCCGTCCAGCCTTTCAGTCTGTTGCTTTACCCGTTCACGGTCAATTTCGAACCGTTTCTGCAAATTGTCATAGATAAGAGAAAGCTGCTCCCCGTGGCGCGAATACCACACCATCGAAGAGTCAAATTCCGCTTCCGTAACATGATGCTTACGGAACACGTATTCGATATAGGCTTTTTTCTTGTAATTCTCAGAGTAGGACAAATCACCGCTCAATGTAGTGGCCACCTGATAATCATAAAGCAGATTCTCCATCTCAACCGGTTGGATGACATCGCCCGGCACCTTGTCTCCACATCCTCCGAGCATCCACGGGAACAGGCCGGCACACATGACACATGCCCACCGCTTCATCTGTTTTCGTTCACTTCTTTTTTTCATTGCTTTCCTGAGAAGTTTTCATTCCCGTATTCAAATAACGGCTATAGAACAGCAGCAGTGCAATGATTCCACAACTGATTGAGGCATCGGCAAAATTGAAAATCGGACTGAAAAAAATAAAATGCTCCCCGCCTACCAGAGGCATCCACTCAGGCCAATACGTATCAATGATGGGGAAATAAAACATATCAACCACTTTCCCGTGCAGCCAGTCCGCATACCCATGCCCTACCGGCACCCATGAGGCGATTTGAGTATGTGTGCTCGCGCTGAACACTTCACCATAGAACACACAATCTATAATGTTGCCCACCGCACCGGCGAGAATCAGTGAGAGACAGACGATATAACCGTTCTTCACCTTCTGAGGCTGCCTCACGATACGCACCAGATACCACGTAATCAAGATGACCGCTACAATGCGGAAAAGGGTCAGAAAGATTTTCGCAAAAATCTCAAGTCCGAAAGCCATTCCGTTGTTTTCCGTGAAATAAATATAAAACCAGTCGGCAATGCGGATATGCTCATGCAAATACATGTTTGTTTTTACCGCAATCTTTATCAACTGGTCAATCACCAACACCGCCACCACAATCAGCGCGGCCAAACGTCCTTGAGTCAGGAATTTCTTCATGTTTCAAAATGCTGTTTTACAGTCTGTTTAAGTTCTGCTCAGTTAATCTGAGACAGATCCTTCCATTCACGACAGAGAACAGAGAGACTACAAAGTTTGCCAGTATCTCTGTGACCCTCTGGATTCTCGGCTGTGAAATCACACTTTAATTCTTCGTCCAAATTATTTTTTCCCATGCTGCTTGGCTTCTATGCTCAACGTAGCATGAGGAACCGCACGCAGCCGCTCCGCCGGAATCAGCTTGCCCGTTTCACGGCAGATGCCATAAGTTTTGTTTTCAATACGCACCAAAGCAGCCTGCAAGTTCTGGATGAACTTCAACTGTCGGGCAGCCAGACGGGTTGTCTCCTCTTTCGACAACGTATTGGCACCTTCCTCCAGCACCTTATAAGTTGGAGACGTGTCGTCCGTATCGTTCCCGTCCGTGTTCATAATACTGCTTTTCAGTTTCTCATAGTCGCGTTCAGCGAGCTGAAGTTTCTCCATGATAATGGCACGGAACTCCTCGAGTTCAGCGTCAGAATACCTCGTTTTTTCAGCCATCGTGTTTAAGTTTTAAAAGTTAATTAATAGTATAAGGATATGTCAACGGCCAATCTGCACAGACATTGTGGCAAACAATGACATATCCTCATGAGTTCATATTACATTTTGGTTACATTCACAAACAGCTTGCAATCGTCCAGATCAAGTTCGGTTGCATCAGGCACTTCGTCAGCCAGTACAAGCGATGTGGCCAGCACCTGGTTGCAAATATAAGTATTATATTCATTTACCGCATCATCCGTCACGGAATTTTTAGACAAGCTGACTTTTATCTTGTCAGTGATTTCGAAGCCGCTGTTCTTGCGGATATTCTGGATGCGGTTCACCAGTTCGCGGGCGATACCTTCACGGCGCAAAGCCTCTGTGACGGTCACTTCCAGAGCCACCGTAAGCTTTCCTTCGTTGGCAACCAGCCAGCCCGGTATGTCCTCGCTATAGATTTCCACATCGGCGGCCTCCACCACGGCAGGCGTCCCGTCCAGATTGAACGTATAGCTTCCATCGCGTTCCAGTTCCGCAATCGCCTCCTGCGACATCTCTCCCACGACCGCGGCCACCGCCTTCATCCGTTTGCCGAACTTCGGTCCGAGTTTCTTGAAGTCGCATTTCACTCTCTTCACCAGCACGCCGGCGGCTCCGTCCACGAACTTCAGTTCCTTCACGTTCACCTCGTTCAGAATCAGATCCTTCACAGCTTCGATATGACGTTTCTGCTCCTCGTCGACCACCGGAACCATGATACACTCCAGCGGCTGGCGCACCTTGATGTTCACCTTGCGGCGCAAAGCCAGTACCATCGAAGTGACATTCTGGGCCATCCGCATACGTGACTCCAGCTCCTGGTCAATCAAGGCCTCATCGGCCACAGGGAACTTGGCCAAATGCACGGACACCACATTGTCGCGTCCCGTCACCCCGATCAGGTCCATATACAGGCGGTCGGCATAGAACGGAGCGATAGGAGCCATCAGTCTGGCCACGGTCTCAAGACAGGTGTACAATGTCTGGTAAGCGGAAAGCTTGTCAACCGACATGGCGCTTCCCCAGAAACGCTTGCGGTTCAGGCGCACGTACCAGTTGCTCAGATTATCGTTCACGAAATCCGTGATCAGGCGTCCGGCCTTGGTCGGCTCATAATCGTTCAGGCATTCGTCCACCTGCTTGATGAGCGAGTTCAAAAGAGAAAGAATCCAACGGTCGATTTCCGGACGTTCCTCCATCGGCACATCCTTCTCCGCATATGTGAATCCGTCCACGTTGGCATAGAGCGCGAAGAACGAATACGTGTTATACAGCGTGCCGAAGAACTTGCGGCGCACCTCGTCCACTCCGTCCGCATCGAACTTCAGGTTGTCCCATGGAGCGGAGTTGGTGATCATATACCAGCGGAGCGGGTCGGAACCGAATTTCTCGATGGTGCTGAACGGGTCGACGGCATTTCCCAGACGCTTCGACATCTTGTTGCCGTTCTTGTCGAGCACCAGTCCGTTGGATATCACATTCTTGTATGCCACGCTGTCGAACACCATCGTGGCGATGGCATGAAGCGTGAAGAACCATCCGCGGGTCTGGTCCACTCCTTCCGCAATGAAGTCGGCCGGATAATAACTGCGCGAATCGACGAGTTCCTTGTTCTCGAACGGATAATGGAGCTGCGCGTACGGCATGGAACCGGAATCGAACCACACGTCAATCAGGTCAGCCTCGCGCTTCATCGGTTTCCCGGCAGGAGACACCAGCACGATGTCGTCCACATACGGACGGTGCAAGTCTATCTTGTCGTAATTCTCCTTGGTGTACTCGCCCGGCACGAAACCCAGACTCTTGTAAGGATTCTCCGTCATGAAGCCGGCAGCCACAGACTTCTCTATCTCATTATACAGTTCTTCTACCGAACCGATACAGATTTCCTCTCCGTCCTCACTCCGCCAGATGGGAAGCGGGGTTCCCCAATAGCGCGAACGGCTAAGGTTCCAGTCGTTCAGGTTCTCAAGCCACTTTCCGAAACGTCCTGTTCCGGTAGACTCCGGCTTCCAGTTGATGGTTTTGTTCAACTCGATCATGCGGTCCTTGCAGGCCGTGGAACGGATGAACCAGCTGTCAAGCGGATAATAGAGCACCGGCTTGTCCGTGCGCCAGCAGTGCGGATAATTGTGCACATGCTTCTCCGTCTTGAACGCCTGGTTGGCCTGCTTCATCTTCATGCAGATATATACGTCGAGCGACTCGGCCGCCTGGGCCGCCTTCTCGTCATACTTGCCGTCCACGGTGAATTGCGGGTCGTATGCGTTCTTCACCCACCGTCCCTGATATTCCGTATATTTGTCCACATCCACACATTCCTTCACGAACGTCTCGTCCAACTCGTCAAGCAGGTAGAACTTGCCGGTCAGGTCAACCATCGGACGTGTCTCTCCCTTCTTGTTGATCATGAACAGCGAAGGGATGCCCGCCGCCTTTGCCACGAACGCGTCGTCCGCACCGAAAGTCGGGGCGATGTGTACGATACCCGTACCATCCTCCGTAGTCACATAATCTCCCGGAATCACCCGGAACGCCTTTGCAGAAGCGTCATGCCATTTTCCGTCCGCATCCAGTTCCACCGGCTTCACCCACGGAAGGAGCTGCTCGTATTCCATGCCCACCAGTTCCGGGCCCTTGTACTCGCCGACCACCTTGAACGGAACCAGCTTGTCGCCCGGCTTGTAGTCCTCCAGCGCGATGCCTTCGGCCTTCTTGTTGAAATGCGTGTAAAGCAGGTCTTTGGCCAGCACCACCGTCATTTTCTCGCCCGTATAGGCATTGTAGGTCTGCACGGCCACATAATCGATCTTCGGGCCTACGCACAATGCCGTATTCGAAGGCAACGTCCATGGAGTAGTGGTCCATGCCAGGAAATAAGGAGTACCCCACTCCGCCATTTCCGGTTTCGGATTCTTCATTCTGAACTGGGCCACCACGGTAAGGTCCTTCACATCGCGGTAACATCCCGGCTGGTTCAGCTCGTGCGAACTGAGCCCCGTCCCTGCCGCAGGCGAATAAGGCTGTATGGTATATCCCTTATACAGCAATCCCTTCTTGTGGAGCTGCTGCAGGAGCCACCAGAGCGATTCGATATAACGGTTGTCGTAAGTAATGTACGGATTGTCGAGGTCCACCCAATATCCCATCTTGTGAGTCAGGTCAGTCCATTCCTTCGTGAACTTCATCACGTCCGTACGGCAATGCCTGTTGTAGTCGGCCACAGAAATCGTCTTTCCGATGTCCTCCTTCGTAATGCCGAGCGCCTTTTCCACACCCAGCTCCACGGGAAGTCCGTGCGTGTCCCATCCGGCCTTACGCTTCACCTGATACCCCTTCATGGTCTTGTAGCGGCAGAAAGTATCCTTGATGGTACGCGCCATCACGTGATGGATGCCCGGCATACCGTTTGCAGAGGGAGGACCTTCATAAAACACAAACGAAGGACACCCTTCACGTTCCGTCATACTCTTGGAGAACACATCGTTTTCATCCCATTTCTTCAGCATTTCCTTGTTCACCTCGGAAAGGTTGAGCTGGGAATATTCAGTAAATTTCTTGCTCATATCGTTGATTTTATCCGTTGTCAAAAGCGCGCGGGAAATCCTTCCCGTAATTTAGGCTGCAAATTTATATGAAAAAAAAGTTATATGAAAGAGAATGCAAATGAAATCTTCTGTTTTGAAAGCCCCGGCAAAACACGATGGCCACCCCTGCCCACCCCCTACAGTTTCCACTGTCCACAAAAAAAGCGGACGGGTCAATGTTTGCCCGTCCGCCTGTTCATTTCATCCATCCGCCGGATGTCATCCGCCTCATCCTTCATATCCAACCTCGCCAGACAAATGATGAGCGCTATCAAGACTATGGCCACGAAAACCAGCCCGGCAACAATGATTATTTCAAGCATAGCCGAATCATTCAATTCACCTCCGCATACGTGTCTTGAAAATCATAAATGTTCAATGACATCAGGATCAAGTCCCGTAGCCTTGACGATGGTCTCTACATCCATCCCCATCCGTTTAAGATTACGGGCCACACTTTCTTTTTCTTCGGCTCTTCCCTCGGCTCTTCCTTCAGCCAGTCCTTTGTTCCGTTCGAATTCCATCACGGCAAGCTGGTCACGATACACCTTTATGCTTTCGTCATACCTCATGCGGTCCTCCTTGCTCATGGAAGCGATGTCCACTATCTCCTCAAGCTTCTTGAATACGGCGTTCCTTGCCTTGAAGGGCAGTCTCTGTAATGTCTCCATATTTTTCAACACATAAATCCAACGTTCAAAATCTGTCTCGCACTCACTTTCCTCTTTCTCGAACGAGGGGAGCTCCAGAAAGATATAGCGCATCTTGTCCGTGAACAGCTCGTGAGTGTCCCTGTCCGCCAGCACGATGTCCGTGCGGAGCTTGCTCGGCAGGTCCGTAAGGCGGAAGTTGAGGAAGAACACCCCG
>CASENM010000015.1 GCA_949289295.1 uncultured Bacteroides sp. | reverse complement strand
GGTTTATATTTCTCATTTCTTTTGATGACCGCAAACATTCTTGCTACAATTTTGGCTCGTAGCGCATTGATGACGGACATCTTGTTCTTGCCTTCGGCAACTTTCCTTTCGTAATACTTCTTCAGTTCCCCACCAATCCGATGCGTTATAGCTACGGCAGCCAAGTGCAATAGCCTTTTCATTACCTTGTCAGCCCGATGTGACACCCTTGCTTTCGAGTGCAGGGAACTTCCGGAAGAATAAGAGAATGGGGCTACTCCGGCATAACAGTTGAACTTTCTCGGATCATCAAAACGTGTAAAGGCTTCCGTAGTGATTATCATGTTGGTCGCGACTACACGCCCCACACCATCTATAGACATTAGCAGTTCCCTCTGTCTGTACAATACAGGACAGGAGACTATCACTTCATCCATTTCGTCTGTAATGGCTTGTATGGCTTCCTCCAAGTCTTCCATCAAAGCCTGCAAACGCTTCATTTTACGTTCATACAGGGCTTTTGGCATATAGTCCTTCTGGTCTTTCACCTGTCCTTTATATTTGGCTAAATCCGCCACGTACAGGGTACGTTCAGACTCAAGCTGTTTCAATCTTTCAATATCTTCAGTAGGACGTTCATAATACTGTACTTTGTCCTGAAAACGTCTGGCATAGATGGCGATACGTTTGGCATCCACCTTGTCATTCTTTCCTCGCTGTACACCGGAAGAGTATTTGATTTCCGCTGCGTTTTCAAGCCACAACTTGCATTCCACTGCTTTACAGGCACAAGCCAAAGGGAACGTGTATTGCCCGGTATGTTCCGCACAGACAAGTATTTGATCGCTTGCTATCCCATAATCCTCTTCCAATTGATGCAACAACGACATGATTGCACTTTGATGGTTGGCTGTTTCCTCTTCATGCACAACCTTTCCTTCAAACATCACACAGAAGTCCAGCTTCTTTTTTGACACGTCAACACCGATAAAATAAAAATTTTCCATACTTTTGTCTCTAAAATTTTCTGTAAAGAAAGGGCTTGAACTTAACCTAATTACCTTAACAATGGATGTTAACCTACTATCTGGGTCTAGGTTCAAACAAGCAGGAAGTCCGCTTATGAACATGGAACTTGGAATTTCCGTATCATTTCCTGGTTCACTTCCTGCATTCTTTCTTTGCTTCACAAATTTATCTTTTCTATTTTATCTGTAATCCTCGGATGCAAATCTAAGGTAATCATTTCCGGTAATCAGGCGTGCGTCCACCTGTACGTCGAAACCGGTATTGCGTATCTCCGAGTCCGGCAAGTTGGTCAGCATGGAGCTCGCACCCGAGATGGCGGATATAGGCTGCTCAAACAACAGGTCTTTCGTATAACTCAGATAATAGTTTCCTGAAATGGAGAGGCGGTTGCTGAACAAGGACAAATCGAATCCCACATTATACTGTGAAGTGGACTCCCATCCGATGGCATTGTCTTTCACGCCGCCCGGATACATGGCCGACACGATGGTGCCGTTGCCGAATACCGCACCTGCCGGAGAATTCATGATGGCCGCGTATTCATAGTTACCGATGTTGTTGTTTCCGCTCATACCCCAGCTGGCACGCAGCTTGAACGAAGATGCGTCGCCCAGATTGTCCTGCCAGAAGTCCTCGTTAGAGAGTGTCCACGCCGCCGAGACGGACGGGAAATACCCCCAACGGTTCTCAGGACCAAAGAGTGAGGAGGCATCACCACGGAACGAAGCTGTGATATAATATTTGTTCTTGAAGTTATAATTCAGACGGGAAAAGTAAGAAAGCATTGTCCAGTTGGATTTGTAGGTATTGTTCAACTGCAGTCAGAAAGACTGGTCGGACGATAAAACTCATACTTTTCAGTATAGGTGTACATACCCAGATTAGCTTTCAAGAAAAGATTCTCGACCGGTTCGTATGTAGCGGTCATATTATAGGTATTCCTTACACCTCTCCTGCGGATTTTGGTTTCTGTAGCCAATGCAACAGGATTCTCTATCTGTTGGAAACCATAATCGCTGGCATACGATATCTTCCGGATTAAGCATCAGGTCATCATTAGAGGGATAACCGTCGATGACATAAAGCGGATCGGAACTGGCATTGATGGAGGCTACACCCCGCACACGAATCTTGGTGTTTCCATAAGGAGCACCGGTAACCTGCGAAATCTGCACACCAGACACCTTGCCGACCAGACTCTGACCTACGGTGGGGGTCGTAACATTCAGCTCGTTTGCCTTCACACTTGATACCGCACCGACCACATCTGTCTTTCTCATCACCTGATAACCGACAATCACCACCTCGTCAAGCGTCTCCGCATCTTCCTTCAACACAATGCGAAGATCCTTTCCCGGTTCAGCCTGCACGCTCTGGGTCGCATATCCAATATATGAAACTTCCAATGTATGGCCGTAATCCTCAATTCTAAGTGTAAACTTTCCGTCCATATCAGTAATGGCTCCGTTTTTAGTACCTTTTTCCGAAATGCTGGCACCGATAACCGCCAGACCGCTTTCGTCAATCACGATTCCTTTCACAATATGATCGGAAAGGGCTGCTGCCCACATTGGCACATTGAATGTACACAGCAGGCTTAGCATCACAAACAACAAATGAATTTTTCTCTTCATACTTTTGTATTTTATTAAGATGCGACAAAAGTAGAAGAGTGGATTGACAGGGTAATTGCAAACCCATTAAACAGGAATTAAAACAAAATTACAGAATAATTTCAAAATAACAGTAACATCGCCATGTCTTTCCCCTATTTCAACTGCCTGTCAATGAAAATCAAACAACGCATTGGCGGAACCAAACAATTCCGCCACGCGCTTTTGAAACAGTCAAAGTCTAATTAAAACTTCACCCGCCATCTTTGCCGGAATATCTGATTTCCGGCAGGGTTTATCTTATCTCTTTTTCATCCGCTGCATCATGCCGGCGGCCTTGCCGCTGGTCACCATCTTCATCATCTTGCGGGTCTGGTCGAATTGCTTCAGCAGACGGTTTACCTCCTGAATGTTCGTACCGCTACCCTTTGCGATGCGGTTACGGCGCGAACCGTTCAATATTTCCGGATGCGTACGCTCTTCCGGAGTCATCGAATAGATGATGGCCTCAATGCTCTTGAACGCGTTGTCATCAATGTCAATATCCTTGATGGCCTTTCCCACGCCCGGAATCATGGATGCCAGTTCTTTCAGGTTACCCATCTTCTTGATCTGATGAATCTGGTTGAGGAAGTCATTGAAGTCAAACTGGTTCTTCTGGATCTTCTTCTGCAGACGCTTCGCCTCGGCCTCGTCATACTGCTCTTGCGCACGCTCCACCAACGATACGATGTCACCCATACCCAAAATACGGTCGGCCATACGGGCGGGATGGAACAAGTCGATAGCTTCCAGTTTTTCGCCAGTACCCACAAACATAATCGGCTTGTTGACTACCGTACGGATAGACAACGCCGCACCGCCACGGGTATCACCGTCGAGCTTGGTCAATACCACGCCGGTGAAATCCAGACGTTCGTTGAACTCGCGGGCTGTATTCACGGCATCCTGACCGGTCATGGAGTCAACCACAAACAAAGTGGCATCCGGAGTGATGGCCTCCTTGATGGCCGCAATCTCGTTCATCATCTGTTCATCGACAGCCAGACGTCCGGCCGTGTCGACAATCACCAGGTCATACCCTTTTGCCTTGGCTTCCTGAATGGCGTTCAGGGCGATCTTCACCGGATCCTTGCTCTCCGGTTCGCTATACACCGGCACCTGAATCTGCTCGCCCAGCACCTTCAACTGCTCGATGGCGGCAGGACGGTATACGTCGCAGGCCACCAACAACGGTTTGCGGTTCTTCTTCGCCTTCAGCATACGGGCCAACTTGCCGGAGAAAGTAGTCTTACCGGAACCTTGCAGACCCGACATCAGGATAACTGCCGGACGGCCTTTCAGCTCCAGCTCGGCGGTTTCTCCACCCATCAGGTCAGCCAGCTCGTCGTGAACGATTTTCACCATCAGCTGGCTGGGCTTCACGGCAGTCAGCACATTCTGGCCCATCGCCTTTTCTTTCACGGTATCGGTAAAGCTCTTCGCCACCTTGTAGTTCACATCGGCGTCAAGCAATGCGCGACGCACATCTTTCAAGGTCTCCGCCACATTGATTTCGGTGATCTTGCCCTCACCCTTCAATATCTTGAACGACCGTTCCAGTCTCTCACTTAAATTGTCGAACATAATTATATCGTATTATTTTAATTATCAGAACCATAAACCGGACGAAAAATGCACCGGGACACTTCAGGACACACCCTTCATCCGGATCAGAGCGCAAAATTACAAAAAAATCGGAACGCTCAAATCTTTTTGTTCTGCCATTTCGCTTTTTTCAGATAAATCAGGCTGATTATCAGCATCAGCGAATAATAGACCAGCTCGGTCGTGAAACAGACGTTGACGGGAGCCTGTATCACCATTCCGACCACAACAATGTATATCGCATAGAACACCAGCACGAACACTTCCAGATAAAGTGCCGCCTGTGTGTTGCCGGTACCGGAAATTCCGTTGAAATAGATATTTGCCACCGAAGCGATCAGCATGGCCGCACATACCACATAGAGTGAAGAGACCGACTCCGCAAGCAACGCCGCCTCGTTGGTGTAGACCGACAAGATGGCATGAGGGAATACCGTGCACAAACCTACACAGATAACCATGATAAGGAACGACATCCGGGCTATCTTGCCCAACAGAGCCATCACATGGTCCACTCCGCCCGCTCCGATGAGATTGCTCACCAACGTATTGGCGGTGGTCGACAATGACTGGGCCGGAATCAGCAGCACCACGTACACGCTCCGCACGATGTTGGCTATGGCCAGCTGACGCTGTCCGAGCCGTTCCAACGCCATGAAGAACACGAACCAGATGCCCATCGAAAAGAAGTACTGCACCATCGTGAAGCAGGAGATGTGAAGGATACGCAACACCATTCCTCCGTCGAAACCGGGAATGCGGTTCAGTCCGTATTTCCGGCGGTCAACCTTGGCATACGTATATATAAGGTAGAATATCAACGACGAGGCCTCGGAAATGACCGACGCCAGCGCCGCACCGCGGATTCCCATTTCGGGCATACCCAGACGGCCGAACACCAGACCGTAGTTGAACACGACATTGACCAATGCCATCACCACCGCACTCATGGTCAGCACCTTGGTACGGGTGATCCCGATATACAGGGCGCGGAACATCACGTTGAGGAAAGCGAACAGGAATCCCCACATACGCCATATATAGAACTCGTAGGTAGCCTCAAAAATCGCATCGGAAGTAATCAGCAGGCGGATGAGCGGTCCGGCCACAAAATACATCAGGCCCAGCAACAGCACCGCCATGATCAGACTGAAGGCGGAACCTTGCCACATGATGGGACCTACCGCCCGGTAATTGCCCTCACCGTTACGGCGTGCAATCATGATCTGCGAACCGACACTGAAGCCGAACGCCACGGTATAGAAACAGATATAAAGCAACCCACCCATGGCGGCGGCACCCAATGCCACCTCACTTACATGGCCCAGAAAGGCCGTATCCGTCACATTGATCACGTTCTGCGCAATCAGTCCCAGAAAAATGGGATAGGTGACGTGCCAGATTTCCTTGTTTGAATAAGTCGTCGTCATAGATACTATGTGTTTGAAATGCCTGCAAAGGTACAAATTTTACCACTCACCGCAAAACGCACTCCATCCGCAAGTCATAGTTTCAGAAGAAACGATTATATCTAAAATTATTCTACGGAAAACTTGGTTCGTATGAGTTATACCACTATTTTTGCGCCCCATATTACAAACCCTAACACATCGATAATGAAAAAGATTCTTTTGGCCGGAGCGGCGGCCCTGCTTTTTCCGGCGGCTGTCCTTGCCGGAGACTACCTGACCAACACGAACCAACACGCGGCCTTCCTGCGCATGATGGCACGCGGAGCCTCCGTTGACATCGACGGAGTGTACAGCAACCCGGCGGGTCTCGCCTTTCTGTCTGAAAACGGGTTCCACCTTTCACTCACAGGGCAAAGCGCGTTCCAGACACGAGAAATAGAAGCGAGCACCGGACTCTGGACTATGGACGGCAACTATACCACGCGCCGCTATGAAGGCAAGGCCTCGGCTCCTCTCGTTCCTTCGTTCCAGGGAGCCTACAAGAACGGAAACTGGGTAATCTCCGCCGGGTTCGCCATCACGGGAGGAGGTGGAAAGGCATCGTTCGACAAGGGTCTCCCGATGTTCGACGCACTGGCCACCGGACTGATCACCTCCGCCTCGCAAGGCAAGCTCACTCCCGACATGTATGACATCAACACGGCCATGGACGGCAAGCAATATATCTATGGCGTGCAACTGGGACTGAGCTACAAAATCGCCGACTGGGTGTCCGTGTTCGTGGGAGGACGAATGAACTACTTCTCCGGCGGATACGAGGGATTCCTCACGGCCAAGCTGGGCGAGAAATACGCCCCGATGGCTCCGGCCTTCGGACTGGAGGACGAGCGTCTGGCAAGCATCGAGCTGGATTGCGGACAAAGCGGATGGGGACTGACTCCGATTATCGGAGCCGACTTCAAGCTGGGACGATGGAACATCGGCATGAAATATGAGTTCAAGACCAATCTGAACATTGAGAACAAGACACGCAAGATGGAGCTTTACCGGGTGAGCGAAAGCTATCTGGCCGCCTATCAGGACGGAGTGAACACCCCCAACGACCTCCCCGCCATGCTCTCGCTGGCCGCCGGATATGAAATCCTGCCCAATCTGAGAGCTTCGGTGGAATACCATTTCTTCGATGACAAACATGCCGGAATGGCTCCTGTGACTCTGCCAGACGGCTCTACCGTAGGCAAGCAGAAAACGTTGGAACACGGTACGCACGAGTATCTGGCCGGGCTGGAATGGGACATCACCAAGCACCTTACGGTGAGCGGCGGTTTCCAGAAAACCAACTACGGGCTGAGCGATGATTTCCAGACCGACACCAGTTTCTATTGCGACTCCTACTCGCTAGGCTTCGGCGCACGCCTCAACCTGACCGAGGCATGGAGTATGGACATTGCCTATTTCTGGACAAACTACAGTGACTATACCAAGAAAACGGCTAACTACAACGGCACGGGAATGCCCGGAACAGATATCTACTCACGCACCAACAAGGTGTTCGGTCTGAGTCTGAACTACAACTTCTGACTTTTGTCAGAATGCTTCCATTTTTTCTGACACCATATCAGAAAGAAAGCATTTTCCGGTTTTCAAGAACAGGCATTTTACAGAAATTCCTCCATCCGGAAAGCGTTTGTTAATTAATGTATATCGACACCCCTTTCAGAAACCCTTCTGGAAGGGGTGACTTTTTCCGGTCCTCCCCCAAAACGCCCCGACATTTCAAGGAAAATGTCCCGATATTTCAAGGAAAACGTCCTGACGTTTCAAGAAAAACACCTTGGCGTCTCGGGAAAATCCAGAAAAACTATGCAGACATACTTCCAAATGAGACTTTCATATTCTATTTCTGCTTCACAGAAAGAAAAAATCAATCTGTCTTTAAATAGCTTTCAGCTAAAAAAACCAGTCAACATATTGCCTAAAAGAAGCCGAACATGACTTTCTAAAACAAAAAAAGCAGAAAATTCAACATTCTGCTTTTTCTCGGACGATTTTCCCCGGATTTTTCCCGTCCGGTCCGACCGCCGCACACAAACAACGGACTCCTGGACGATCTGGATTATCAAAATGACAAACCGACAATCTGTCAGATTCAATCACAATGGAACAGTTCTTCCATTTCCGCCCACCACTCTCCGGGCTTTCTGTCCGGATAAGGCTTCTGGCAAGGTCCGCAAAGCTTCCACCACTCCTGCGTCACAGGGTCGGCCGCCATCTTTGCCATGTCCGCCTCATAGTCATCGCCCGTATACTCATAATAGCCAAAACATACCCCATTCCGATAGTAAATGGAATAATTGCGGATATTACATTCTTTAATCATGTCGATGACCTTCGGCCATACGGCGGCATGGAGCCGCTTGTACTCTTCCAGTTTCTCCAAATCCACTCCGATTACGCTTCCTATACGTCTCATATTGTACAATATTAGTTGATAAATTCATTCACTGATGCAAAAATAATGTTTTGCAACAACAATCTGATACTTAAATAAAAATCGCTAAAAATAAATTATTACGAACTTTCTTAAAGAACAAAATAATGACTTGCAACAGTTACAAATTTTGTAATATGCGTTTCATCTCTTTTTTGTCAAACAACTCTTGCCATGCAAAGATAGCACAATTTATCGAATAAAAAGCACAATTAATTATTACCGTTTATCTTCTACATCATGTGCCTTTTATACGTTTTTTGTGTATTTGGCTTGTGCGTCATTTTGTTTCCTATCTTGCATGATACTGTCCATTTGTTCTTTCGCCCAATAAATCAGAGAATTTAAATGAGGGAGCAATGACATCCCCCTTTCTGTCAACGAGTATTCTACTTTAGGCGGTATTTGTGCGTACGCCTGACGTTTTACTATACCATCCTGCTCCAATGTCCGTAAGGTTACCGTCAGCATCTTTTGGGATATGTCAGGGATTGCCCGTTGGAGTTCTCCGAACCGCATGACGGGTATCTGCTCCAGCGTGAATATAATCAGGATAGACCATTTGTCACTGATGCGGGAAAGTATGTTCCGTATCGGACAATTCTTAATAAAGATCTCATCTTTCAGTTTGTCTGCATCCATAATTTATTGTATTCTAATTACAATGCAAAAGTAACTAATTTCCCGATTGGATGCAAATCCACCATAATTAATGTGAAAAGTGAGTTAATAATCAAATTAGAAACCGTTCATTTCCAATAATGGTTTCCATGCGGTAAGTATCTGAGGAATAAGTGCCTACTTGTATGTATGAAGAAGAATGCAGAACTTTGCCCCGTCAAACATAATATCACATAAAAAACTATCAGTCATGAAGAAAGTAGCATTAATCGGCGCGAGCGGTTATGTCGGAAACGCCATTTTGAACGAATTGTTAGAAAGGGGACATCATGTGACGGCAATCGTACGCCATGCGTCGAAAGTAAAGGCAAGTTCTCCGAATTTGGAAATCAAAGAAGTGGATGTGGAAGATGTTGCCGCCACAACAGAAGCGTTGAAAGGAAATGACGCGGTAATAAGCGCATATAATCCGGGATGGTCTAACCCAAATATGTATGAGGACACCCTGCGTGTTTATCCGAAAATCCTTGATGAGACAAAAGCCTCAGGAGTAAAGCGCTTATTGATTGTAGGCGGTGCAGGCAGCCTGTTTGTCAAGCCAGGTCTGCGCCTGGTCGATACGGGTACGCTTCCGGAAGCATGGCTTCCTGCTGTCAAGTCCATGGCGAAATTCTACCTTGAGACGTTGGTAAATGAAAAAGAGCTTGATTGGGTTTTCTTCTCGCCCGCAGCCAATCTCGGAAATTTGACCAGCGGAGTGCGCACAGGCAAATTCCGTTTGGGGAAAGATGACCTGATTGTAGATGAAAAAGGAGAGAGTTTCATTTCCGTAGAGGATTACGCCGTCGCTATGGTTGACGAACTGGAAAAAGAAAACCATCACCAAGAACGTTTCACCATCGGCTATTAAATTTATGACAACAATCCGATACTGAGACGCTTTCACGACAATTACCGTTCTATTGCGTATTTCGGCCTGTATGCCAAGAAAATAGATTATTATGTTCTGGGTACAGATCCAGTAACCTTTCAAAGTATTTCATTGACATAAGAAAGAAAATGCCCTGCGGATATTCTACAGGGCATTTTTAGTTTGTTTTCCTTGTTCCACGGCTTTTGTCCTTGACACGATTGCCCCTTTTCAACGTTTTTCCTACAACAGAACTGCACTACAATCCCATTGATATAACCTCTCCCATAATGAAAACAATTCTGTTCTTCTGTTGCAATCCACTATAAAACACCCTTCAGCCCTCTGCCCAAATTCCGTGATTCCCTTCTAACTTTCCAGTTATTACGTTAATCCGCCGAAATCCATCGGTTATTCCATAGATTTCCGTAGTTTTGCAGATATAAACCTAAAAACGACCTGAACATGAAAAAACTTTTCCTGCTGTTCGTTTCCTGCTGTCTCTGCTGGAATCTTACGGCACAGACCTCTTTGAAAGGTAAAAACTGGGAAGCACGCATTTCCGGCAACGGATGCCTGGAACAAATCATCTTCAAAACAAAAGGACAGAACGATACGGTGCCTTTCTTCCAGAAAGACAATCAGCATACCGGCCCTTCCTTCTATGCCGTTGCGGACGGCAAGACAACGGACGCCCCGTGGATACCCGACGGACGCCTTTCTTACCGGGCCGTCATCGACGGAGTGGAATGCCGCATGAGCTACAAAGACTGGAAAGGCCAACCGGCTCTGGAAGTGACCTTGATCAATACGGGACACGTACCCTTCCAGCCGGAAAAGGCCGGACTGCGTCTGGGTATCGACACCTATATGGACAAATATCCTGACTGGTTCGGCAAACACTTCCCCACCCTGATGCGCAACGAAAAGAATCATTTCTTCGGCTATCTCCAGACCCCCTCCGGACATACACTGGGAATCGTATCACCACAACCTGTCGCCTCATGGAGCGTGGAATACAATCTGGGCTATCAGGACCCCGCGCCCCACTGGTTCATGGGACACCGCATCGAGTCATTGAACCTGGACCTGCTGAACGCCCTGCCTTTGCCGGAACATCACCCACAGAACCTGTGGACGCTGAGGCAGGGGGAAAGCAAGACGTGGACCATCGCTTTTGTCAACATCAGAAAACCGGATGAACTGGAGGAGACACTCCACCGGCTTTCCGGCATCCCCATGCTCCGGATTCCGGAAACCACCTGCCGACCGGGCGGGCAGCTCACTTTCGATGTGCTGGCCGGCAACGCACGGACAACCGTCCGCAATGACCGGGGAGAAGAACTGAAGCTGACATCGGAAAGACTGGACGGACACACGCAGCGAATCACCTGCACCCTGCCGGAAACCGGACTGTACACAATATCCGTGGACGACGGACAAAGGCAGGCGGAAGGAATACTCTCCGCACACGCCTCATGGAAACGGACACTGGAACAAGCACGTCAGGGAGCCTGGAAATATCACCAGAAAGCCACCTCGCACATCGAGAGCTGGTACGGCTTCTACTCCGCCTTTCTGGCGGCACAGTATTTTCCTGACAAGGAGCTGGACCGGAAACTCCGCCAACGGTTCGACTATCTCTTCACCCTGCTGCACGATACGATAAAAATGGAACCCAAATTCTACAGTTCCCGTATCCAGAACACATCAGGCACCATCAACCTGCTGGTGAAGAAATATCATGCGTATAAAGACCCGGAAGACCTCCGGAAAGCGTCACGACTGGCCGACTGGCTCATCAACACCTGGCAACGGAAAGACGGAGCGTACGTGAACCATAACATCATCTACACCAGCGTTATCTATGTGGCCAAAAACATACTGGAGCTTGCCCTTGCCGAGTATGAACTGGGAAAGGACAACGCGGAATGGGAACAGGCCGCCGAAAGGCATTATGCCTCAGCCAGACGCGCCATCGACCAGCTGGTCGCCTCACAAGGCGATTTCGAGACGGAAGGGGAACTGACTTTCGAGGACGGCATGATATCCTGCTCGGCCCTCCAGATAGGAATGCTCGGACTCATGCAGAAAGACGCCCAGACACGTGCCCACTACACGGAAGCGATGCTCGACATACTTGAAAGCCACGACTGTCTGACACAGCTCCGTGTGCCCGACGCACGCCGACGGGGCGGCACAATGCGCTACTGGGAAGCCCAATATGACGTGCAGATGCTGCCCAACATGTTCAACTCGCCTCATGGATGGAGCGGATGGCGCGCGTACGCCACCTACTACGCTTATCTGCTGACCGGTGAAGAACGCTGGTTGAGGGAGACCTACAACGCCATGGGGGCCTTTTCAAATCTCATCGACTACCGGACCGGAGACCTGAGATGGGCTTTCGTGGTGGATCCCTATCTCCGGGTAAGACAGACCTGCAGCGCCGACACACACGTCACAGCAGACTCTCTCAGCTTCGGGAACCCCCATCCTGACCTGTACGACACACGTCGGTTCATCATCGGCGAGCAGTATGTCAACATGATCAGCGACTGGCAGACGGTGAACACACAAGACAACGATGTGCATGAGGTATTCAAGTTCATGGGCGAGGCCATGCTGACCAACGCGTTTGTCGTGGAACGCCCCGACGGCACATTGGCCGGATACAACTGCAGGATATCCCGGAAAGGGAATGCACTGGAGGTTGAAGCGGACGAAAGACAGATGGTCAACCTACACTGCAACCTGCGCCATGCCTATACAGTGAAATTCCGTGGGAAAAGCCGCAAGACAGAAGCCGGCTTCATGGGATGGGCCTTCGGCACGGACATCTATCTGAATCATTGACCGGATATAAAAAGACGAGGTTGAACCCTAAAGACAATCCAGGATTCAACCTCGTTCCATTTTATAGATTACCTATCTATGCATTGATGTCTCTGGCAAACATATTTTTAAAAACGGATATATTCCATCGACTTGTTTACCAACATTCCGTCTGCCAGCTTCAAGTCAAACTTCAAGTCACGTTTTGCTTTCAGCCGGATGATGAAGAGTGTCTCATCCCCTTCCAGCGTTTTATGGTCACCGACATTGACAAAAGTCGGATAAAGAGCTTTGATTCCATTAGTATGCAGACGGTCGTTAGTCAGGTTACGCATCTCCCCTACAGCCACTGCCTCCACCCCGGCGAACTCATAAGTTTCCGCATCATAAGGTAAGGCAAAACTAAGCGCATTGACACCTTTCAAGCCACTTCCTTTCACTTCAACCTCAACAACTTCCCCTTTGGCATACGATTTTTTCGGTGTACTCAGCACAAGCATACCCCCCAACGTATCGGGATGCAAAATCTCCGCACCGCCTTCCAGCCGTGTCGCCACGGCAGAAATGTCATACGCATCAATCAAGCCGTTACAGTTCAGGTCACCGTTGC
Source organism: uncultured Bacteroides sp. (assembly GCA_949289295.1). Classification (GTDB taxonomy): domain Bacteria; phylum Bacteroidota; class Bacteroidia; order Bacteroidales; family Bacteroidaceae; genus Phocaeicola. Next base: position 46,616 of record CASENM010000015.1, on the reverse strand, counting down.
TGATATAACCTTCAAAATCAGAATCACCTTGTCTCAAACCTGTATAATTGGTATAAGAAGTCAAGTCATTCTCATCAATCAGACGGTCGTTATTGATATCTCCCGGAAGATAGCTGTCCGTACCCGGTACCTTGAATACATAAAGTTCTTTACCCGAACCGAAATTTCCGACAGCTTCGGTAACATGCAACCTGATATAACGTGCTTTTGGTCCCCCTTCAAAGGAGAATACTTTCACTTCATTATCGCGCTTCCATTCAAATGCACCTGCTTCCGTCCAATTCTCCTTATCCATGCTGTAAGCCACAGTACCTTTCAGCAAAGTACCGTTTCCACCGTTGTCACGCGGCACATAATGCATCTTGTCAAGTTTATTGACAGAGTTCAAGTCGGCAATCAAATCAAACGGCACAGCCGCTCCGTCATAAGCCGTATGCCACAACTCGCCTTCCTCAAAATCAAAGAGACGACGCAATGACCTTCCCTGATTCTTTACCGAAGTCCAACCGGTAATACCACGGACAGCAAATTCCAACGGATCAGACTTCGTAGTGGCATTGAAAGCTGTCCAGTCGGAACATCCGTCCTTATTTACAGCCCGAATCTGGAAAGAATAATCCGTTTCAGCCTTCAAGTCTTCAAACAGCAGTTCCGTATCACGGATAGTACTATAATTCATTCCGTCAAAAAGAATCTCATAGAAGTCCGCATGGTCCACTTTCTCCCAAGTCGGCTTCAACGTATATGCAGTTATATTTTCATCCGTAATCTGAGGCCGAGGAGCCGTCAACATTCCTTCCGTCACACATAACTTTTCAGAAGGAGCAAAAACAAAGCCCTCCACTGTCAATACGGTCTGAACCGCAGTCACGTCCGCAGCCGCCAATTTCACACGCAATTGCGGATTTTTGGTAATAACCTTCCGCGCAAAGTCGCTGCCCGGCGTAGCAAACAGATTAAGATTCGGCGTGGCATCATAATAATATACATTCTCCCCTTTCCGGAAATCTTCGGGTGAAGAAACTTCCGTCAATTTCACTTTCTTCCTGCCCACCAGAGCCGACACTTTCTTAGGATGTTGCGTCACATTGATACGCAACTCTGTGGTCTGTTCCTTTACATAACCGTCAAAATCACCTTCTGCCGGATGGATGGTAACAATGGCCCTGCCTTTCTCGTCTGTATCACACTCTATGAAGGTCGTCACATGTTCATCACGCCTATAAGCTTCAGTAATCCCGTCATCATCATACATCCTGAACGCACTGTATCCTTCGGGATACAGTTCAAAAATACGCAAAGCCTTATTCACCTCTCCCACATTGTTGCTGGGGTTGGCCATGGGAATAATGGCACCGGCCTTGACGAAAAGCGGCAATTTCCACAGCGGCGCTTCGTAATTGTTGATGATACGACCACCCTGGTACACGTCACCGCTGAAATAATCTATCCACTTCCCTTCGGGCAGATAAATGCCGTTACGGACATCATTTCCCTGCCCGTCGGCACGAGTATTCTGATAAACAGGAGCTACCAGGAAATAAGGTCCGAACAAATATTGATATTGTGTAGACTTCCCCCATGTGTAACGGTTAGGATATTCCAAAAACATGGCACGCATCATGGGCAAGCCGTCCACCGCCTCACGGGCAATACTGTAGGCATACGGCAACAATTCAGACTTCAGTTTCAAATACCAGCGGTTGATGGAAGTGGCGGGTTCACCAAGCGCATGGGGATATTTTTCGTTGGCTCCCCACCCATCCATATTGAGTTGCATGGGAGTAAATGCCTTCCACTGAAAATCGCGTGTATTCACCACCGCATTCTTGCCGCCAAAAATACCATCCATGTCAGATGTAATATTAGGATTTCCCGACAGTCCCGAACCTATGTAAGTAGGAATATGAAAACGGATATACTCCCAATTCCCCCCTGTCTGGTCACCCGACCAGATTCCCGCATAACGTTGCGTGCCGGCCCATCCGTCCAGACTGATAATAAACGGACGGCTGTCATTCCCGTAATAAGTCATGATTTGAGCTACATCCGCCACACCGTTCAAACCGAAAAAATAGCCTGCGCCGACCCAAGCCACATCCGTTTTAAGCACCCTCACACCGGCATCGCGCACTTCCTTCACGATATCACGCTGCAACAGGGCTTCCACCCCATCCTTAGGATGCAAATCCGACTGTGTCCACAAGCCAATTTCCACTCCATTCCGGTGAGCATAATCAGTAAGTGCCCTCAAATTCAGGATATTACCGTCAAGCGTACCCGTCTGTCCATAGCCCGCACCATAACCGTCGTTGGGCAACAACCATCCTAAAGGCATGTCATGTGCCTTATACCGGTCGATAACGGCACGGGCCGAAAATTGGTAATTTTGTTTTTCACCGTTAAGCGACTCCTTGATTCCCCCGTTATCTTTTTGACTTTCCTTGTAACGCTTTCCGTCTTCAAAAAGAATACCTTTCTCGTCTTCTTTCCAATAATCACGGTTGTAGGCATTGAGATGCCCTTCATAAAAACCGAATTTAGGCAACAGCACCGGATGTCCGGTCAGTTGGTAATAAGCATTCAACAACCCGACCGCATCATCGTCCACCATGATAAAAATATCCAGATAACCGACATCATGGCTTAAAGTCACCTGTCCGGGCACTGTCCGCCCGAAATCATATTCACCTTTTGCGAAAGTATGCCACAAAATGCCATATCCCCCCGTAGACCAATAAAAAGGATTAGGAGAAGCTACTCCGCCATCCGTCCAACTGTTCTGATTCTCAATGGCGATAGATTTTCCTTTATGCGAAAATCGTCCGTTCTGCACTCCTCCGCCATAAAAATATTCATCGGGGGTTTCCTTCAATGTCATGACAGTCTTTTTGGGCTGGAACTCGATCGGAGCCGTTTCTTGCACCACTACAGCACCACGTGCCCGGTCGACAATTGTCATCAGCGTAGAAGCTTTATCAAACCTCACCTCCAGGCGTTCAGTAGAAACCACAACGGTTTGTCCGTCATCGGTCACCGCCAATCCACCCGAAACAGGAGCACCCGGCAAGACTTCACATCCTCCGCGCGGATTGTCTACCAGAATTTGTGCTTCAGGGTTAGCTTGCGGATTGCGCAAAATGCCTCCTGCCGGATCCCAAAACAGACGGAAAATGTTCCGCCCGTAAAAATCCAACGTCGCACGTTGTCCGTTGGAAAAAGAAATTTCCACTGCAGTGGGATTGATTTGCACGACTCCTTTCACCTGCATATCCACCTGCTCAGTGCCGACAAGGGAATTATCCGGACAAACAGAAACAGCTTGCGCATCCATACAAGTCAAAGCAGCCGACAGTATCAAAGCGGACGGGATTTTTTTCCATCCGTCACGAAATAAGATTGCTTCCATCATATTTTCAATAAAATTAAAATCGTGTATAAACATAAAGAAAATCCATGAAATAACCGCAGAAAATGCATTGTTTAACGGTTTCAGACCGAACCGACAGCCATTTTTCACAGAAACTACACAGAAAAACGTCCAAACAGGATATCCTGTCATCATCTATAAATGTGTACATACAAAAATTTTCGTAACTTTGTGTTTAGTATGAATCACCTCAAGAGAAAGCCATGAAAAAACTATTTCCTACCCTTGTCCTGTGTCTGTTTGCCTGTGTTGCAAACGCATCACCTGTCACCGGACTGCTTGAACGTATCGACCCGGGTGCCTCAAACAAATTCAAGATAGAACTGCAACGCGCGGACACCGACTTTTTCGAGCTGGACCAGCAACAGGAGAAAGTGGTGGTGCGCGGAAACAACTATGTAAGCATTGCCACCGGAATCAACTGGTACCTGAAATATTATGCAGGCATCCATCTGTCATGGAACGGCATGACCGCGGAATTGCCCGACATACTGCCGCCCGTTTCACAAAAGGAACGGCACGAGACTGCGCTAAAGTACCGGTACGACCTGAACTACTGCACTTTCTCATACAGCATGGCTTTCTGGGACTGGAAACGCTGGGAACAGGAGATAGACTGGATGGCTCTGCATGGCATCAATCTCCCTCTGGCACTGGTAGGAGCGGATGCCGTATGGCGTAACGTCATGCTGAAACTGGGTTATACAAAAGAAGAGGCCAACGGGTTTGTTGCCGGACCGGCTTTCCAAGCCTGGTGGCTGATGAACAATCTTGAAGGATGGGGAGGCCCCAACAGCGACCAATGGTATGAGGACCGTATCGTCTTGCAGAAAAAAATATTGAAACGGATGCGCGAGTTCGGCATCCAGCCCGTAATGCCCGGATACTCCGGAATGGTTCCCCATAATGCCAAAGAGAAACTGGGACTCAACGTCACCGATCCCGGCCTGTGGAACGGATTCCACCGCCCCGCCTTCCTGCAGCCGACTGACAAGAGTTTCCAGAAAATCGCCGCCCTCTATTATAAGGAAATGAACAAGCTTTTCGGAAAAGCCGACTATTACTGCATGGACCCGTTTCATGAAGGAGGAAGTGTGGAAGGAGTGGACCTTGACGCCGCGGGACAAGCCATCCTGCAAGCCATGAAACGGAACAACCCTGATGCCGTATGGGTGATACAGGCTTGGGGAGCCAACCCAAGGGCAGAAATGATAAAGAACATTCCCCGGGGCGACATGCTGGTGCTCGACCTCTATTCCGAAAGCCGCCCGCAATGGGGTGACCCACAATCGACCTGGCTACGCAAGAATGGTTTCGACGGACATGAATGGATTTACTGCATGCTGCTGAATTATGGGGGCAACGTAGGCCTGCACGGAAAGATGGCACATGTCATCGATGAATATTACAAGGCCAAGAAAAGCCGTTTCGGAACAACCTTGTGCGGTGTGGGAATGACAATGGAAGGGATAGAGAACAATCCTGTCATGTACGAGCTGGTATGCGAATTGCCATGGCGCGACAAACGGTTCGACAAAGATGAATGGCTGGCCGGATACCTGAAAGCACGGTACGGAAAACCGGACGAACGTGTGCTGGAAGCCTGGACACTGCTGAGCAATACCATTTATAATTGTCCTGCCGAATCAACCCAGCAAGGCACGCATGAATCCATATTCTGTGCCCGTCCATCACTGAACGCCTATCAGGTGTCCACCTGGTCGGAAATGTCCGACTATTACCGCCCCATGGACATTATCCGTGCGGCCGGCATCCTGCTGGAAAGTGCTGACAAATTCCGGGGAAACAACAACTTTGAGTATGATCTTGTGGACATTGTCCGTCAGGCCGTTGCCGAAAAGGGACGTCTGATATACCCGGTTGTAGCAAGTGCCTTCAAGTCGGGAGACAAGTTTCTGTTTGATGCTGCCTCATGCCGTTTCCTCGACCTGATTCTCTTGCAGGACAAACTTCTGGCCACTCGCTCCGAGTTCAAGTTAGGACACTGGATAAAGCAGGCACGGGCATTGGGACATACACCGGAAGAAAAGAATCATTACGAATGGAATGCCCGGGTCCAGGTTACGACATGGGGAAACCGTATCGCCGCCGATGACGGTGGCCTGCGCGACTATGCCCACAAGGAATGGAACGGACTGCTCCGGGACTTCTATCACATGCGCTGGAAAACCTATTTCGACGAGCTGTCCGCCCGTCTGCATGACGGCACTCTTCCCCCGATTGACTTCTATGCCTTGGAAGAAGCATGGACACTCCGGCATGACACCTATTCCCCCGATCCGGAAGGCAATGTGGTCGATGTGGCGAAAGAGGTCTACAAAGCCATACATCATGATTTGGGAATTAAATAAAGGACGTTTCGAGGAACTGGAAAGACTTTAACGGTTATCCGACCACTTTCCACTCCTCGATTCCCCGAAGCTTGTTGCTGAAGTTCACTCCCAATTTAAACAGCTTCCATGTATCAGAGGCAAAAGGAAAAGCGTGCTGGTTAAGGATTGCTGCCAATGAAGCCTCATTCTCATATTTCCGGGCGTTTAAGCCAAGATGAAACACCGGGTATTCCGTCCACTCCTGCTCCTGGTTTTCCATAGCAAGGCCCGAGAACAACTCTCTTCGGATAAAGTCTGCTCATGACAATCAGGATAAACGGTTGACAAGACAAAGCGAATGATTTTTCTCCGAACATCTCTAAAAACAATCCTTAAAACGCATACAACCAAATCCATAACCAGACTTAAAAGATAAAAGAAGAACGTTTTAAAACAAAATAACAAACCGACAGAAAATAATCACTCTTAATTTAACTCCATAAAGAATTTTTCTTAACTTTGCGGTGCGTCAACCAACGGAAAACACTTTAAACAAAATATTAGGAATTATGATGACAATTGACAAATTCAACTTTGCCGGAAAAAAGGCAATTGTTCGTGTGGACTTCAATGTACCTTTGAACGAAGAAGGTAAGATTACCGATGACACTCGTATCCGTGGTGCATTGCCTACTTTGAAGAAAATCTTGGCCGACGGTGGTGCCCTGATTATCATGTCTCACATGGGTAAACCGAAAGGTAAAGTAAACGCCAAATATTCTTTGAGCCAGATTGTAGACGCTGTATCTGCTGCATTGGGCACTCCTGTCCAGTTCGCTCCCGACTGCGCAAAAGCACAGGAAGCTGCCGCTGCCTTGAAACCGGGCGAAGTACTGTTGCTGGAGAACCTCCGCTTCTATCCGGAAGAAGAAGGCAAACCAGTAGGCATCGACAAGGAAGATCCGAACTACGATGCTGCCAAGAAAGAAATGAAGGCCCGTCAGAAAGACTTCGCAAAGACTTTGGCTTCATACGCTGACTGCTATGTGATGGACGCATTCGGTACAGCTCACCGCAAACACGCTTCTACAGCTGTCATCGCTGACTACTTCGATGCAGACCACAAGATGCTGGGTTATCTGATGGAAAAAGAAGTGAAGGCTGTCGACAATGTTTTGAAAGACATCAAACGTCCGTTCACTGCCATCATGGGTGGTTCCAAAGTATCCACCAAAATCGGTATCATCGAGAACCTGATGGACAAGGTGGACAATCTGATTCTCTGCGGCGGTATGACATTCACTTTCGCAAAAGCTCAGGGCGGCAACATCGGCAAGTCTATCTGCGAGGATGACAAGCTTGACCTGGCTCTTGACATCATCAAGAAAGCAAAAGAAAAAGGCGTGAACCTGGTATTGGGTACAGACTGTATCGCAGCCGATGATTTCTCCAACGACGCCAACACTCAGGTTTGCCCGGCCGGCAATATTCCTGAAGGATGGGAAGGTCTGGACGCAGGTCCTGAAAGCCGTGAAGCATTCAAGGCAGCTATCGTAAACGCCAAGACTATCTTGTGGAACGGTCCTGCCGGCGTATTCGAGCTCGATAACTTCACAGGCGGTTCAAAAGCTATCGCTGAAGCCATTGCCGAAGCTACAAAGAACGGTGCGTTCTCTCTGATCGGTGGCGGTGACTCTGTTGCCTGCATCAACAAGTTCGGTATGGCCGATCAGGTTTCTTATATCTCAACCGGTGGCGGTGCGCTGTTGGAAGCTATCGAAGGTAAAGTATTGCCGGGTGTAGCCGCTATCCGTGGTGAAGAATAATCTTTATTTCCTTTTTCCATACACAAGCCGTCTCAGAAGTTTTCTGAGGCGGCTTTTTTCATTCCGTTCAAAGAAATCAGATGAAGTCTTTTGATAACCCGTTATTTTTTCGGAACTTTGTAGAAACAATCAAACCATCATGCATAAATCCATTGTCCTGTTCTGCCTGTTTCTGACGAGCCTCCTTCCCTTGAAGGCCCAGATTTTCCAATACATTGACATGGAGGACGGCCTGAGCAGCCGGCGCGTACTTTCCATCCGGCAGGACGCACAAGACTTCATCTGGATTCTCACCCACAAAGGAATCGACCGCTACGACGGGCAACGGATCAAATTCTATCCGCTGATAAAAGACGGAAACGTCACATACTGTTATCCCAACCAGAACACACTGAAAACAGACCCGACACATACCATCTGGGAAATAGGAGAAGACGGACTGGCATTCCGGTATGACGAACTGAAAGACTCATTCCAACTGGCATTCGACCTGAAAGCATCGTTTCCCGAGACAAGAAATGTTCCGGTCAGCACCACTTATCTGGACCAGAAAGGAAACATCTGGTTCTGCTCGGCCCAGAGACAATACATCTACCAACCTTCCGGAAACAAGAGCTATCCGGTAAAGAATCCTATACCGGAAAAGATAGTCTGCATCACACAGGCCGAAGAGGACTCCTACTTCCTCGCATCGGAACACCGGCTTTATTTCGCCAGACTCTCGGACGAGACATTGACCGACATACGTGAAATACAGTTGCAGGACATGGATATTCTCGACTACGTATACTACCACCGTCCCAGCGGATTACTGGTGGTCAACTCCCTGCTTGAAAAGAGCCTCCTGCTCAATCCCAGAAACGGGAAGACCACAGATTTGGGAAACCATTTGAAAGACATCAACATAAACAATATCATCCCCGACCGGACTAACCCGGACAGACTGCTGATCGCCACAGACGGAGGAGGAGTGCTGACTCTGGACATTGCGGAAAAAAGGATATCACGATTCCTTACGGACGACAGTAAAAGCCTGAACAAGATGAACGGAAACATCATCAAGGATGTCTGCATGGACAAGGACAACCGGATATGGTGCGTGGTCTTTCCCATAGGCATCACCTTATACTCCGACAGATACCCGTCATATAAATGGGTCAGACATGAAACAAGCAACGCCAACTCACTGTCACACAACTGTATAAACCACATTCTGGAGGATACGGACGGGGACGTGTGGTTTGCCACAAACAACGGGATAAGCTGTTACCACCCCAAGGAAAAAAGATGGACGACCTACTGCACGGCCGAAAAACAACCTCAATATGACAACCATGTCTTTGCCTCCCTCTGTGAGACCCGGTCAGGAAACATACTGGCCGGAGGCTATATGAGCGGCATCTATGAGATAAACAAAAAGACAGGGACGGTGACCCACCACCAGCAGAAGAAAATGGACAATCCGGAAGAAACCCCAGACAAATATATCAGATGCATCCTGCGTGATTCGGAAGAGACAATCTGGACAGGGGGATTCTACAGCCTGAAAGGATATGGCGTTCCCGGAAAGGAAAAACAGGAATACATCATTCCCTATCCGATTACATATATCTCGGTACGTGACACCAACAGGCTATGGATAGGCACGACCAACGGAATCTACACACTTGACAAGACTACCCATAAGCTGGCACCATTCCTGACGGAAAAAGGAATCGGGTCGGTAAACATGATGTGTCTGCACGAAGGCAACACTTATGTGGGCACTTACGAGAACGGACTGTTCATCATCGACAACATCACAGAAAAGGTGACACACTATCATCAGGAAAACAGTGGGATCAAGACCAACAACATATACAGCATCGTGCCCGACAAGAACGGGAACGTTCTTCTCGGGACAGAAAACGGGATCAGCATCTTCCACCCTAAGAACAAAGAATTCACCAACTGGGCCAAAGAGCAGGGACTGTTTGCCGCCAACTTCAACCCTACAGCCGGGATACACACCAAAGACGGAAAAATCCTGCTGGGAAGCAATGACGGCTTCATCATACTGCACGATTCGCTTGAGGTCCCCACGAACTTCAAGAACCGGATGGTACTCTCAAACCTGGCCATCATGTACCGGACAGTACACCCCTTCGAGAAAGGCTCACCGCTGACCCAGACCCTTGACGAAACACAACTGATCAGACTGAAATACAACCAGAACACCTTCTCACTGAATGTGTCGTCCATCAATTTCGACACTCAGGAAAGCATTTCCTATTGCTGGAAGCTGGAAGGATTCTACAATGAATGGTCTGCCCCCTCCAGAAGCGGACTGATCCGGTATACCAACCTGTCTCCCGGAAACTACACACTCAAAATACGCGCCATCTCGCTCGACAACCACCAGGTCATAGAAGAACGCGAGCTGGGAATCATCGTAGAGCGCCCCTTCTGGCTGACTTTCTGGGCATTCCTGATTTACTCGGCTATCCTTATCGGCGTGGCATACGCACTCGTGAAATACATGAACATACGCCGTGAACGGAAGATATCGGAGGACAAGATCAACTTCTTTACCCAGGCGGCCCATGACATCCGTACCCCACTCACACTGATAAAGGCCCCTCTCAGCGAGATACTCCAAAAAGAAAAACTGAGCGAAGAAGGTATGAACAACCTGAGACTGGCCGTTCAGGGAACGGACAATCTTTCCGAACTGGCGGACAATCTGATCAACTTCCAGAAAGAGGAGCTCTATACGTCAGAGATCATCGTAACGGAAGTGGAACTGAACCAATATCTGGACAACTACATCCATCAGTTTGACAGCTTTGCCAGACAGAAAGGCATTTCATTGAGTTATTCCTCCACATTCAGCAGGCAGACCGTATGGATCGACATCCATAAAATCAATTCGATTATCCGCAACCTGCTTTCAAATGCCTTCAAATATACTCCGGCAGGAGGAAGTGTGACCGCACAGGCTGAATGCGGGAAAAACATCTGGACACTGACAATCCGCGACACCGGAATAGGAATATCAAAAAAAGACCAGAAAAAACTGTTCAAGTACCTCTTCCGCGGACAAAACGCGGCCAACCAAAGCGAATCGGGAGCGGGAATCGGCATGCTGCTCACCTACAAGCTGATAGAAAGACACGAAGGTAAAATCAGTTTTGAAAGTACGGAAAATGAAGGCACATGCTTCAGGCTCACCTTCCCGATAAAAAGCAAGAATTTCCGGTACAAAAAAACCACACAGACAGAAAAGCCGGAAAGACAACAACAGACAGCGTTTGAAATGCCCATAAGACAACAGGTTCCTCCACAGGCAGACATGCCGCGCATACTCGTGGTAGAGGATAATGAATCATTGAGAAGGTTCATCATGCAAAGTCTGGCGGACACCTGCCAGACTCTGGAAGCGGAAAACGGCCAGGAAGGGGTGAAGAAGGCGGAAAAGGAGCAGCCGGACCTGATCATATCAGACATCATGATGCCGGTAATGGACGGACGCGAAATGTGCCGGACACTGAAAGGCAACATGGACACAAGCCACATTCCGATTATCCTCCTTACCGCATTGAGCGGAGACGAACAGATCCTGCAAGGCTTGGAGACCCGTGCCGACCAGTATCTGGTGAAACCCTTCGACGTGAAGATCCTGAAAGCGACTATCCATACGCTGCTTGAGAACAGACGCCTGATGCGCCAACGTTTCCAACAGGCTGTCACGGCCTTGCCGACCGACGAAGCGACCGTGGAACTTCCAACCAACCTTGACGACGAGTTCATGAAGCGTGTGACCCGGCAAGTCAAAGACAACTTGGGCAAAGAACTGAACGTAGACATCCTGTGCGCCGCCATGAACATGAGCCGCACCAGCTTCTACAACAAGATTAAGGCGCTGGCCGGAATTTCACCCGCCGAGTTCATCCGGAATATCCGCATGCAAGAAGCTGCACTACTGCTGAAAAGCCAGCGGTTTACTGTAGCAGAAGTGTCCGACAAGATGGGATTCGCCGACCCGAAATATTTTGCCGACACGTTCAAGAAATTTTATGGAGTCCCTCCAAGCATTTATATGAAAAATCTAAAAGAACAAAAGTAACATGAATTTTTATCTAAAGTCTTTCCTCATTTTCAGCCGCATCGGACTTTTCACCATCGGCGGGGGATATGCCATGGTTCCCCTCATCGAAGCCGATCTGGTCGACAAAAGGAAATGGATCAGCAAAGAAGATTTTCTGGACCTGATGGCACTGGCACAAACCGTTCCAGGCATCTTTGCCGTAAATATAGCCATATTCATCGGCTACAAGTTGCGCCGGTTCTGGGGAGCGTTCTGGATGGCGGCGGGCACCGTATTGCCTTCATTTGTCATCATGCTGGCCATCGCATTGTTTTTCCGCCAGTTCCAGCATCTGGAAACAGTGGAGAATATTTTCAAGGGAATCCGCCCTGCCGTAGTGGCATTGATAGCCGCCCCAACATTCAAGATGGCCAAATCGGCACGCATCAGCAGATACAATATATGGATTCCCGTAGTCTCCGCACTGCTTATCTGGTTACTGGGCTTCTCACCCATCTATGTCATCATACTGAGCGGTGCGGGAGGATTCATTTACGGCAGATACCAACGGAAACAAAAATCAAGAGAGGAGGAAAAATGATACTGCTATATCTGAAACTTTTCTATACATTCTTTAAAATCGGCCTGTTCGGATTCGGCGGCGGATATGCCATGATTTCCATGATTCAGGGAGAAGTAGTCACACGATACGGATGGCTGAGCACATCCGACTTTACCGACATCATCGCGCTGAGCCAGATGACACCCGGCCCTATCGGCATCAATTCTGCCACTTATGTAGGATATGTGGCAGTTGTCAATGCAGGTTACTCGCATGCGGCCGGCATCGCTGGCTCCACAATCGCCACACTTTCGGTCGTACTCCCGTCTTTCATCCTGATGATACTCATCAGCCGTTTTTTCCTGAAATATCAGAGACACCCGGCTGTAGAAGCAACTTTCACCGGTTTACGCCCCGGAGTAGTCGGTCTGTTGGCTGCTGCGGCACTGGTGTTGATGAACGGAGAAAATTTCGGCACAGACCTGACCCAACAAATCGTCAGTGCGATTCTTTTCATCGCCACTTTCATCGCCTCCTACCGATACAAAGTCAACCCTATTCTGCTCATCGTCCTGTGCGGAATGGCAGGATATGTCATCTACTGAACATCGCCTTCCTGCCGGACAAAACTAAAACGCTTCGGCGTTTCATGCAAAACGTCGAAGCGTTTCAACCAAAATGCCGAAACATTTTATTTCTTACGACAGTACAAACCTGCCGATACAGTCAATCTTCATCCTTCGGAGCCGGCATCATCGGCTCAGGGATGGAGAAATCCTTGTCGGCAAACAAGGCTGCCAAACCGGATATCTGCTTCAGCCGCAACAGTTCATCCCTGTCCATTCCGATATTTTTCATTATCCACTGGTCAGACATCCCCGCTTTCGTCAACTCAGCCACAATGTTCGTCATCAGCTCCACCACATGCGTCCCGCGCGCCCGGTTATGACGGATCGTTGACCCCATACGCTGTGACAAGTCTTTGTCAATCACCACAACCGGAAGCATCCCATGCTCCCTGTCATAGATTCTTCTTGAAGTCTTCATCACCCGATAACGATGAAATCCGTCTACCAGAATATACTTGTCGTTTTCCTTGTCATGATAGCACACACAGGGCATCGTAAAACCATCTTCCCAGATTGACAGTTCAAGCAGCCTCATTTCAGGGGGAGCCACCACATTCGGGTTATAATCATTGGCAAACACTTTTTCCACCGGTACGGCAATGACGTTGTAAACCGGGCTTTTATATTCTTTTATGTCCATATATCTTTATATTGCTGTAAAACTGTATTCTTCCGCTTAAGCTCTTCTTTAGTCAAGGCAAATCCCATATACTTACATGCATAATCATTACGCAGAATGCAAAGACACATCCGTTTATAGGTAGGAATCTCTCTAAACTCAGGAATGTCTATATCATCCAGATACTCCATCATGACCGGCCGTTTGGTCGTCTTGTAGTTGGATTTGTTGCGTATCTCAATCGGTATCTTGAGGTCGAGCAGCTTCTGTATCGTATCGTCTCCCAGACACCCTCCTTTGGTCCGCCAGAATTTGATACTGGTCTGCAGTTTCATCAGATATCCCCTTCTCGTTTCTTCCGGCAAAGTGGAAAGCAAAAACTCCATAAACGACTTCCACGTATGTCCGGGAGGCAGTTTGACGGAATTACGCCCCATAGCCCGGGTTCCCCCATACAGGCCCGAAAAGTTCACGCCGTTCACACGCCCGATCATCCTGCCCCATGTGTCCGGATCAATCATCTTATAAAGCCGCAGACTTTCTATCGCCTCGCATATAAAAGGACTGGCTACACGCTGCCTCTCCAGATTGACTCCGGCCTGATAATACAAATCATAAAGCTTGTTGTAATCCCATTCGAATTTTCCGTTGGCCACCCATATGTCCGTAGTTTTCCAGTCGTAAATCGGATACAGATTAAACACATCGTTAGCTATCTTCGAGCTCCACTGGTAATTATGATAGAGAAACTGCTTCTGACTTCCATAAATGGCACGCCATCGGTTATAACTTTCCTGTGTACGTATTCCTACCAAGCAGGCAGTACGCACGGCATCTTTCTTTTCGTGCAGCCACGAAGCAAACCGGAGCTGGAACTCATAATCCCACATATCATCACGGAAAAAAGGGAAATCTTTCTTGGTCAGCACATTTTCCGGCATCTGACGGACCCATATATCTTGTTTTTCCGGATCCCAAGGCCGCCAGTAGTCCTGATACATCGAAGTACAGGTACGTACCTTAAATGGCACGCATATCCGATATACATCCAAAATATCCTTGTTGGCATCCAAGATTCTGTCCACATAGTCGATTGTCATCTTGTACTGCACCTCATAGTCGATATGAAAAACTCCGAGACGTCTTTTCAGATTATGTTTGCGTATATAGTCAATGCACAAATTCAGAAGCACACCGCTGTCCTTGCCGCCAGAGAAAGAAATATAAATGTTATCAAACTCCTTAAATATTACATCCAGTCTTTCCTGGAACAGTTCATACACATTCTTCACTCCCTCTTTCTTTTTCATGACTTTTCCATTTTCAGATATACCTTCCACGTTTTGACTGTTTTGAAACCTTCCGACTCGAAATAAGCGGCATGACGGGCCATCACCACAGCCTGCAATGTCTTTCCGGCCACAGTCTGATACTCACCCACGGCCTTCAACAGCAGAGGGAACAGCCGCTGTTCGTCAGCTTCATTTACATAATAGTTGTTGACAATCATGAACTTGCTTCTCACCTCCACCGGTATGAACCCTACAGTACAACCCTTCTCGACTGCCACAAACCAGACAAACGAATCGCCGGTCTTGAACGGATAGTTATTGTTATATTTCAATATTTTCGGATTCATCGCCAAAGGAGCCACCAATGTATAAAGCTGCGCTTCGGTTCCTTCCAACTGAACT
The DNA here is from genome assembly GCA_949289295.1 of uncultured Bacteroides sp. Lineage (GTDB taxonomy): Bacteria > Bacteroidota > Bacteroidia > Bacteroidales > Bacteroidaceae > Phocaeicola. The sequence continues at coordinate 31,457 of CASENM010000015.1, read as the reverse complement.
ATTTTCACCATAAATCGAACATTGTTTCATTATATTGCTGACACAAATATAATGAGTTTATTCAGAACTCACGAAGAAATGACATTTTTCATTTGTCAAGAATCGCAAGCAACTCCTCAAAAGAAGTGCATTCAACAGTAGAATGCACCATCCTGACAACCAATTGACGGGAAGCGGCCACTTCCAGTTGAAAGCATGGACAGTCTCCATCCGGCTTCTGCTCCACGCAGAAATATCCATGACGGTTCAACGCGTTCTGAGCCCAATGATACAATATTTCATCTGCCGCCGACAAATATACATATCCTTTAACCTCCATCTCGGGAGAAAACACGCCATGCTTCCTGTCAAAACGAACATGAGATCGGCTTCCGAACAGCATGTCTATCTTATCACTCAGTATCAAGTCTTCCGTCACACCACACTCCAGACCTCGTTTATCCCCCAGCAACCACAAACGGTCGGCCAAAACCAGTGCCTGCTCCACATCATGAGTTGACAACAAAACAGCTTTACCCTCTTCGACAGCCAGACGGCGTAAAAGAGCCATGACATCAATTCTGCTGGCTATATCAAGAAATGCGGTAGGTTCATCCAGAAGTATCAACGGGCATTCCTGAACCAACGCTTTGGCTATCATCGCTTTCTGTCGTTCTCCATCAGAAAGTTGCCCCATGTACGACTCCGCCTTATGGGCAATTCCGACAGCCTGCAAGGCATGTGCCACCTGCTCCCTGTCATATCTGTTCAAACGACCGAAAAAACCAGTATGCGGCTGACGCCCCAACGCTACCAGTTCATAAACTGTCAGTCCTCCCACTTGTGTGCTGTCTGTCAGCACAACACCTATCAGCCGCGAACGCTCATCTGCCGAATAATCTTCCAACGATCTGCCAAACAGTTCCAATTGTCCCCCCAAACAAGGCTGAGTGCCGGCCAACGTACGAAGCAAGGTAGACTTCCCTGCTCCGTTTGTCCCCAACAAACAGGTGAGCTCACCTCTGTACAGGCAAAAGTCCAGATGTTCATGCACCGTCCTACCGTGCCTGCCGCGATATCCGACCGCCACATCGTTTCCTTCTATTACCACTTCATGTCTTTCCATCAGTTAAAATATTGAAGTTTACGTCGGTTGACAATAACATAAACTACCACAGGTGCTCCCAGAACAGGAGTGACAGCATTCAGAGGAATAATTCCCATATCACCGGGAAGTATACAAATCAAATTGCAGAGAAGAGCTAACGCACCGCCACAAAGAAATGTAACCGGCATCAGAAAATTATGGTTGGATGTCCCCAACAAAAGCCGGGCTATATGAGGAACCGCCAAACCGATAAAAGCCACAGGCCCGCAAAAAGCAGTAGTCACAGAAGTCAGGATACCCGTAGCCAACAAAAGCAGATTGCGAACTTTACGCACATGAATACCTAGATTTTCTGCATAACGAGGCCCGAGAAGCAAGGCATTCAGAGGCTTTATCAGCAAGACAGCCATCAACAAGCCGACCGCCACACAACAGGAGAATGCCGGAAGCTGCTCCAACGATACACCGCCGAAGCTTCCCAACCCCCACACCACAAACGAATGCACATGCTCCGATGAAGAAAAAAAACTCACCAGAGAAATCACCGAGGACACTACATACCCCACCATGATGCCCGCTATAAGCAACATCACATTGTTCCGAATCAAAAAGGAAAGGCCCAAAATCAATGCCAATACAGCAACAGATCCCGCCAAAGCTCCCAAAACGACCGAAAAGAAACCTGACAGACTGAATGCGCCTGCAACCATACCGCTTCCTCCGGCCATCACAACCAATGCCACTCCCAAACTGGCACCCGAACTGATTCCTAAAATGGAAGAATCGGCCAGCGGATTGCTGAAAACCGTCTGAAGCATCAGTCCGGAAGCAGACAAGGCTGCTCCACAAAGCAACGCCGTCACACATTGGGGAAACCGTGACTCCCACACAATATATGCCCAGCTGGCCTTTCCCGCCTCTCCGCCACACAAGATGCTCCACACAGCTTTGGCCGGAATATCTACTGAGCCAAAAAGCAAATTAGCTGCAACCAGCACGACAATACATGCTGTCAGACCTGTTACATATATGAAACTTTTATTTTTTTTCATTCAGCCAATCCAGTAAAATATTTTGTCGGAGTTTGGTCTGACAACTCTGGATGAAAGATTTTCACCATATCATCTAGCAAAAGGTCCGGCCGGAAAGGTGTCTCCTCATAAAAAGGAATCCGATGACTGTTGCAGCCATAAACCCTACGTTCGCGAAATGCCCGAAAACGGGAATAAGGTGCATATTCCGCGGCCAGTTCCCGATAAGTCTTGTCCTCTGGCTGGTTATATTTAATGAACCAATACTCGGCAAACTGACCTTTATCGAACACTGTTTCAAAAGCCATCGGCAACGAACCGCTGTTTTTCAACCCGGCAAACACATAATCGGCTCCGGCATCGGCGAACAACTGTCCGGTCGTACTTTCCCCACCGGAAACATACCAGGTAGAACCATATTTCAAATCACTGATGACAGTAGGTCTTTTCCCGGCTTGTGCAGCCACCGTTTTCAGTCTGAGATATTCTTTTTCCACTTCATGAAACAACGAATCCGCACGATTGTACGTACCTGTCAGCAGTCCATAAAACACCATCCATTCCGCACGCCCCAACGGTGAAGTTTCCATATAATCCGCACATTCCACCAACGGTATGCCAAGTTTTCCGAGCTTCCCATATCCACCATTATTCTCATACGGAGAAAGCAAAACTGCATCCGGACGCAAATCTATGATTTTCTCTATATCCGGGCTCATACTGTTTCCACAATCGGTCACTGTACCGTTCCGGCATCCTTCCTGGATTTCAGGTACATTCATATACTCAAGTCCACAAATACCTGCTATCCTCTCCAGCGCACCCAGTTCCTTGAACAAACTGCAATGTACAGACGAATATACCATACATCGCATCAAAGGCACTTTCACCACCGTTGCCTTTTCGGGCAAATCAGCCGGACAGTCCGCATTTCTGTCAACCAGAACATACGAGTGAAGCGTTTTCAGCGTATCCCACGGATTACGCAACACAGCCAATGTATAGTCCGGATAACGGACGATGGAAAGATTATCGGCATACCTTAGCCGCAGAGTATCACCGTGCTCCGGAACAAAAGAAGTCTTGCTTCTTCCACTGCAGGCGGAAAGAAACAAGACTCCAATTACGATATAGGCAGACAGCCAAAAATATTTCATCCCCATCAATCAATAAACAACATTGAATTAGGATTGGTTCCGCCGGCTCTGAACGTCTCTTTCAAGACCCCCTGACGGTCGAAACGATAAACCTTTCCTTCGTTTACATAATCGCTTGTACCGATATAAATATCGCCCGTTTCATCGTCCACTTCCATCATATAGATGACAGACTGATAAAGTTCTTCAGGAGCCTCGTTCAGGAAAGTATGGTCAGTTATCTGTCCGCTGTTCACGTGATAAGTGAAGAATGTATTTGTAGTGACAGCATTCCAATTTGCATCATACACCGTGCTTGTATTGACAAGATATATCACATCATTATCCCCCTCAGCCAACTTAGTTGCCTCACACACATGAGTAACCCGATTCCCATTGCGCGGATCAATTATTTGAAGCTCGTTCTTTACGTCTCCGTAATCGCCGCGGGAAATCAAGAAAATACGGTCGTCATCTTCCCATACACGTTCGGGGTTAACAGTCACATCCGTAATCCTTCCCTCCCGCTCCATTGTATTGGCATTGATGACAAGCACCTCATTGTTGTATATAACCTGACCGACATCATTATAATGATAACTATTGGCTACATAAAGGCGGCCGTCACACTCGGCTATCCCCTCCAGGCAATCGTTTTCTCCCCGATAGACATCCATTTCAACGAGCGAGTGGGCATCCAACTTACTTACACGTCCCCCATACTGGGTAACATATACAAACCTGTCATCCGCCACGATATAGCGAGGTGTATTTGTAAAAGTCTTGCGACATTGCTCCACACCTGCCGCATTCAGACGTGCCACATAATTGGAACCGGAGACAACCACATAAATCCTGTCATCGTGCTCCACCATTGACAAACCGGTATCGCCCATCCCTTTCCCATTCTGCCGCTTATAGATATCTTCTATAAAATCCGCATTCTTGTCGGGGGCATAAAATGCCAGCCCTGAATTGGAAAAGCCGAAAGTCCCCTCATACAAAATATAAGCACGGCGTCCCGGCAGAATCACCTTGGAACCGGAATCGTCCAAGAAACCATCATCATCGCTACACGACACAACGCTCAAGCCCATTGCCAACAGGCAAAGTGCACCCCACAAAATCTTTTTTACTTTCATAATATCTAGTTTTAATACATTGACACATATGCAGTATCACATATTCTTGCCGCCCTTTCCTCGAGAACGCAAGCACGAGTTACGTTTTGCAGGTCTTCTGACTTACTCCAGTATCACCCAACCTTCCCGTTTTCCCGAATGCGCTTTCAGGAAACAGTGGCTTGTAGCTGACGGGGCAAACCTCTTAAGGAGCTCACAGCAGCGGGACTGTCCGGGATTCTCACCCGATTCCCTTTTCATCCGCGGCTTCGCTGTCTGGAAGCACTGACGGAACAAAACATGGCAAATATAAGTGTTTTTTTCGTTTTTCTTTCTATCTTTGTCAAAAAATTAAATCAAAAATTTAAACGCATCCTATGATTTTTACTGCAGAAAACATCCTTTTAATCGGGTCTATCTTAATTCTTTCAAGCATACTCATCAGTAAAACGGGGTATCGCTTCGGAATTCCAACCCTGCTCCTTTTCCTAATTGTCGGTATGCTTTTCGGAAGCGACGGACTCGGGCTACAGTTCCACAGTGCTTCCGACGCACAGTTTATAGGAATGATTGCACTGAGCATCATCCTCTTTTCCGGTGGTATGGATACCAAATACGCTGATATCCGTCCGGTCCTTAAACCCGGCATTGTCCTGTCCACGTTTGGAGTATTGCTCACAACCATACTCACAGGGGTGTTCATCTTTTGGATTTCAGGCTGGAGTCACACCAATATCCAGCTACCTCTACTCACTTCCATGCTGCTGGCTGCCACCATGTCGTCTACCGATTCGGCCTCCGTATTCAACCTGCTCCGTTCGCAAAACATGAACCTGAAACAGAACCTCCGGCCCATGCTCGAACTGGAAAGCGGCAGCAATGACCCGATGGCCTATATGCTGACCATCGTACTCATACAAGTCATCTCAAGCGGCAATGACTTCGATTTCCTGATTATCGGGAAAGACCTTCTCATCCAGTTCTTTTTCGGCGGAATCATCGGATTTGCCGCCGGACATTTTGCCGTATGGCTGGTCAACCGAATCAATCTGTCAAACAGTTCACTCTATCCCATCCTGCTTCTGAGCATTGTTTTCATCACATTTACCGTCACCGACCAACTGAAGGGCAACGGTTATCTGGCCGTATATGTCATGGGAGTAATCGTAGGAAATGCCAGACTTACTTTCCGGAAAGAAATCAATACGTTCATGAACGGACTGACCTGGCTGTTCCAAATCATCGTATTCCTCACATTAGGATTGCTGGTCAACCCGCACGAAATGCTTGACATTGCAGCTGTGGCCATGCTAATCGGCATATTCATGATTCTTGTTGCACGTCCGGTCAGCGTATTTATCTGCCTGCTTCCGTTCCGCAACCTCACAAACAAAGCCCGCCTCTTTGTGTCGTGGGTAGGACTGCGGGGAGCTGTCCCTATCATATTCGCCACCTACCCCGTACTGGCAGAAATAGAAGGTTCACAGCAACTGTTCAACATCGTTTTCTTCATCACCCTGCTTTCTCTGATAATCCAAGGGATGACCATCGCCAAATCCGCACGTATGCTTCATCTGGACCTTCCGGCCTCCAAAGAAGGCAACGAATTCGGCGTAGAACTTCCCGATGAAATAGACACCCGGCTCAACGATCTGACTCTCACTGAAGACATGTTGCGCCACGGCAACCGTCTGGCCGACATGAAACTGCCGAAAGGGACATTGGTGATGCTCGTAAAGCGCGACAAAGAATTTATCATCCCGAACGGACAAATCGAACTACACCCTGGCGATAAACTGCTGCTCATTTCCGAAAATAAAAAAAGGCAATCATGCTCAGAATAGGATTACTCTCAGATACCCACGGCTATTGGGACGAACGCTATCTGAAACATTTTGAAAGCTGCGACGAAATCTGGCATGCAGGCGACATCGGTTCACTCGAACTGGCCGAACGCCTCGCCACGTTCCGTCCCTTCCGGGCCGTCTATGGAAATATAGACGGGCAAGACATCCGAATCCGTTATCCAGAATCCGACCGCTTTACGGCAGACGGAGCAGACGTGTTGATGAAGCATATCGGAGGCTATCCCGGGAAATATGACCCCTCAATACGAGGACAGATTCTGGTACACCCCCCGAAACTGTTCATCAGCGGACATTCGCATATCTTGAAGATAAAGTATGACAAAACGCTCGGACTCCTTCATATCAATCCCGGTGCGGCAGGAAAATATGGTTTCCACACAGTGCGCACACTCGTACGGTTCACAATAAATGAAGGAAACTTCTACGATTTGGAGGTCATTGAGTTAAATGATAAAAAATAAAAAAACTTGCCGCATTCAAAAAACTTTACGAAATTTGCGCTCAAATAAAAATAATCCGAATGATGAAGACATACTTAGTGACAGGAGCTGCCGGATTTATCGGGGCCAATTATATCAAATATATCTTGGCCAAATATGACGATATCAAACTGGTAGTTCTTGACGTATTGACTTATGCCGGCAATCTGGAAACTATCGCCGGTGACATAGACAACGAACGTTGTTACTTCGTAAAAGGAAACATCTGCGACCGTAATCTAGCCGACCAGCTGTTCGCTGAATACAAATTCGACTACATCATAAACTTTGCGGCCGAAAGTCATGTAGACCGCAGCATCGAAGAGCCACAACTGTTCTTGCAGACCAACATTCTAGGTACCCAAAATCTGCTCGATGCCGCAAAACGGGCATGGGTGACAGGAAAAGACGAAAATGGATATCCTACATGGAGAAAGGGGGTGCGTTACCATCAGGTTTCAACGGATGAGGTGTACGGCTCACTAGGAGAAGAAGGTTTCTTCACAGAAGAAACCCCCATCTGCCCCCACAGCCCATACAGTGCATCAAAAGCCAGCGCGGATTTGATTGTCCTGGCATATCGGGACACCTATAAGATGCCCGTCACCATTACCCGCTGTTCAAACAACTACGGGCCGTACCACTTCCCTGAAAAGCTGATTCCATTGATTATCAAGAATATTCTGGAAGGAAAGCGTTTGCCTGTATATGGCAACGGAACCAACGTCCGCGACTGGCTGTATGTAGAAGACCATTGTAAAGCCATCGACATGGTTGTCCGGCATGGGAAGAACGGGGAAATCTACAATGTAGGGGGGCATAATGAAAAACAGAATATCGAAATCGTGAAGCTCACCATCGCTACCATCCGGCAACTGATGACAGAGAATCCGGACTACCGCAAAGTATTGAAGAAAAAGGAAATCGGTCCCGACGGACAAATTTGCATCGACTGGATCAACGATTCACTGATTACATTTGTAAAAGACCGTCTCGGACATGACCAACGTTACGCCATCGACCCGACAAAAATTAAAAACGAATTGGGCTGGTATCCGGAAACGAAATTTGAGGATGGAATCATAAAAACCATCAAATGGTATCTGGACAATCAGAATTGGGTAAAGAATGTCACAAGCGGTGACTACCAAAACTATTATGAGAACATGTATAAAAACCGCTGACACATAAATTTGTCGAAATCCGGCAGAGGCTATAAAAAACGCCTGGACGTTTCATTCCACTCCAAACGTCCAGGCGTTTTTTCGCTTTTCTCCAGACCCATTGTCTATCTTTCATCCTCCTGCTCTATGACAACGAATCCGCCATCCTTTCAAAATAACATTATCTACATAATTTATCAATCATATTGCTAAGTTTTCAAGCAAATTCATTGCACATTTACAAAATTAAACTATCTTTGCCAGACAATTTAAATCAAACAACAAAACTTATGAGTTATCTTATAAAACCAACTGATTACAAGCCATTGCTCGACATGAAACAAACCGAGTTGGGCATCAAACAGATAAAGGAGTTTTTCCAGCAGAACCTCTCGTCCGAGCTCCGTCTGCGACGTGTGACCGCTCCACTTTTCGTACTGAAAGGCATGGGTATCAACGATGACCTGAACGGAACGGAACGCCCGGTGTCATTCCCTATCAAGGACTTGGGTGACAGAGAGGCGGAAGTGGTCCACTCGCTGGCAAAATGGAAACGGCTGACACTGGCCGACTATCACATAGAACCAGGATACGGCATCTATACCGACATGAATGCCATCCGGGCCGATGAAGAATTAGGCAACCTGCACTCTCTCTATGTAGACCAGTGGGACTGGGAACGGGTCATCACTCCCGAACAGCGCACCGTGGAATTTCTGAAAAGCATCGTAACACGCATCTATTCGGCCATGCGCCGCACAGAATACATGATTTGCGAGATGTATCCGCAAATCACTTCTTTTCTGGCACACGACATCCACTTCATCCACTCGGAAGAACTGCTACAGATGTATCCTGACAAAACGGCAAAAGAACGTGAGAATCTGATTACAGAACGTTATGGAGCAGTATTCATCATCGGCATCGGAGCCAAACTGAGCAACGGACAACCGCACGATATGCGCGCCCCCGACTATGATGACTACACAACCATTGACCCACAGACAGGACTGCCCGGACTGAACGGCGACCTGATGGTGTGGAACAGCGTACTGGGACGTGCATTTGAAATCTCGTCCATGGGTATCCGCGTGGACAAAGAAGCCATGGTAAAGCAATTGAAACTGGCTAATAAAGAAGAACGCGCCAAACTCTATTTCCACCGACGTCTGCTGGAAGGCACTCTGCCACTCACCATCGGCGGAGGTATCGGACAGTCACGCCTGTGTATGCTTTATCTGAAAAAAGCCCATATCGGAGAAATCCAGGCAAGCATCTGGCCCGAAGAAATGCGCCAGGAATGCGAAAAGCTAGGCATGCAGCTTATTTAACGTGATTCCATATGAAATGAACACAAGAGACACGAAGGCACAGAGATTGAAAGAAACACTGTGCCTTTGTGTTTTTCATGAAGAAACAAACTACCACTGAATCGGAGCCTCGCCATGCTCCACCAGATAAGCATTCGCACGGCTGAAATGTTTGTTCCCGAAAAAGCCATGATAGGCCGAGAGTGGAGACGGGTGCACGGAGGTCAGCACCAAATGTTTCTGCCGGTCAATAAACGCCCCTTTTTTCTGCGCATACGAACCCCACAAGATAAACACCAGATGTTCCCGACTGTCTGCCAGCACCCGGATAGCCGCATCAGTAAATGTCTCCCATCCTTTCCCTTGATGAGAGCCAGCCTGATGAGCACGCACCGTCAGTGTGGCGTTCAACAGCAAAACCCCTTGCCGCGCCCAACGGGTCAGATTGCCGCTTGCAGGAACCGGCGTGCCTAAATCATCATGTATTTCCTTGAATATATTCTGAAGGGAAGGAGGGAACGGAACCCCGTCGTTTACAGAAAAGCATAATCCGTGCGCCTGTCCCGGTCCATGATATGGATCCTGACCGATAATCACCACCTTCACCTTGTCAAAAGGACAAAGGTCAAACGCATTGAATATCAGTTTTCCGGGAGGATAAACCGTTGTCGTATGATATTCCTGCCTGACAAAATCGGTCAGTTCCTTAAAATAAGGCTTCTCAAATTCCGGTGCCAAAGCCTGTTTCCATCCTTCTTCTATCTGTACGTTCATAAATATATAGCATTTTAAGATTTCAACCCCACAGATTCAGCTTATTCTTCCGTGCCTCCTCCAATGAAACGGTCTTTACGGGTTCGGCCTCCTTCTTTTTCCTCAGCTCCTCGTATTCCGCCTCCAATGTCCTCACGAACTCATCCCGCAGGCCGGGATTCAACAATCGTGCCGCCACCGGCGCATTCTGCGAGGCGTCTTTCAAATGCACCACAGGACCGTCATAGGCCGGTGCAATCTTCAAGGCTGTATGTAATTTGGAAGTTGTGGCACCGCCAATCATTACAGGGATGCGGAGACCTGCGCGCCGCATCTCCGCAACCACATGCACCATTTCCTCCAGAGAGGGTGTTATCAGTCCGCTCAACCCGACAATGTCCACATGCTCACGGACAGCCGTCTCCACAATCGTTTCCGCCGGCACCATCACCCCCAGGTCAATAATCTCATAATTGTTGCAGGCCATCACCACCGACACGATATTCTTGCCTATATCGTGCACATCCCCTTTCACAGTGGCCACCAATACCTTACCGGCCTTCTGAGCCCCATCCTCTTTTTCCGCTTCAATGAACGGCTGCAACACGGCCACCGCCTTCTTCATCGTACGTGCCGTTTTCACTACCTGAGGAAGAAACATCTTTCCGGAACCGAACAGTTCACCTACCTGATTCATGCCTCCCATCAGCGGACCTCCGATAATATCCACCGCATCGGAGTATTTTGTCAGGGCCTCATGGAGATCCTCCTCCAGATAATCGGACACACCTTTCACCAGCGCATATTGCAGACGCTCCTCCACCGATGTCCCCTCACGCCAAGCCAGACGGGCCGTCTTGTCCTGCTCTCCCGCACTGTTTTTTTCCGCCTTCAAACGTTCAGCCATTTCTATCAGACGCTCCGCAGCATCCGGCCGGCGGTTCAGCACGACATCCTCGATGCATTCCAGCGTATCGGCAGGGATATCGGTATAAAGCACGGACGTGCCCGGATTGACAATGCCCATATCCATCCCCTCACGGATAGCATGATAGAGAAACACGGCATGCATAGCCTCACGGATATAGTTGTTGCCCCGGAACGAAAACGACAGGTTACTTACCCCTCCGCTCACATGCGCACCGGGCAAATGCTTCCGGATCCATCCTGCCGCCTTGATGAAATCTACCGCATAGTTGTCGTGTTCCTCCATACCGGTCGCCACAGCCAACACATTCGGGTCGAAAATGATGTCCGCCGGATTGAAGGCAAGTTTGTCTACCAGCAAACGATATGCACGGGCACAAACCTGTATCTTCCGCTCGTACGTATCCGCCTGTCCTTGCTCGTCGAAAGCCATGACCACTACAGCCGCCCCCATCCGCTGGATTTCGAGAGCATGACTCAAAAACACTTCTTCACCTTCTTTCAGCGAAATGGAGTTGACTACACATTTTCCCTGCACACACTTCAATCCTGCCCGGACAACGTCCCATTTCGACGAGTCAATCATCACGGGCACTCGTGCAATCTCAGGTTCAGATGCCAGCAGGCTCAGAAAGTTCGTCATTTCACCGGCCGCATCCAACAAGCCGTCATCCATATTGATGTCAAGAATCTGAGCTCCGTCGTCTACCTGCTTGCGTGCGACGGACAAAGCCTCATCGTATTTCTTCTCACTGATCAGGCGAAGGAACTTGCGCGAACCGGCTACATTGCAACGCTCACCGATATTCACGAAATTAATCTCAGGAGTCACTTCCAGTAAGTCCAGACCGGAGAGCCACATATATTCCGGCTTTTCCGCCGGCACATGCGGACGCGCATCCCTGACAAGATCCTGATAAGCGGCAATATATTTTTCAGTTGTCCCACAACATCCTCCGATTATGTTTACCAATCCCTCTTCCACATACTCCTTCACCTCTGCAGCCATCTCCTCGGGAGTCTGGTCATACTCACCCAAAGTATTGGGAAGTCCGGCATTCGGATAAGCACTGATATAATAGGGAGCACGGCGAGCCAACTGCTCCAGAAACGGCTTCAACTGACGCGCGCCGAACGAACAATTCAGACCCACAGAAAAAATATCGGCATGTTGCACCGAAGCGAGAAACGCGTCCAACGTCTGCCCCGACAAAGTGCGGCCCCCCGTATCCGCCACTGTCACTGAAAGCATCAAAGGCACCTTCCGGCCTGTTTTCCTCATCGCGGTCTCGGCCGCGGAGACAGCCGCCTTCGCATTCAACGTGTCGAAAATGGTTTCTATCAAAAGAGCATCCACTCCTCCCTCCAGCAAAGCCTCCATCTGCACGATATAAGCTTCGCGCAAATCATCGAAAGTCAGCACGCGGAAAGCCGGATTGTTGACATCCGGGCTCATTGAACAGGTTTTGTTGGTAGGCCCCACCGAACCGGCTACAAAACGTGGCTTTTCAGGAGTACGGGAAGTAAACTCGTCCGCTACCCGGCGCGCCAGACGGGCGGCCTCCAGATTGATTTCACGGCAGAAAGCTTCCGTATGATAGTCTGCCATCGACACTGAGGTGGCATTGAAAGTATTGGTCTCGATAATGTCCGCACCGGCCTCCAGATATTTGCGGTGAATTTCTTCAATCACATCCGGACGGGTCAGACACAGAATATCATTGTTCCCCTTCATCGTTCCGGATATATTCTTGAAACGTTCTCCACGGAAATCTGCTTCCGACAGATTATATTGCTGAATCATCGTACCCATCGCTCCGTCGAGCACCAGAATACGACTGTTTATCTGCTCTTGAATTGTTTTCATCATCCTCAATATATTGGATTTCATCACGTCAGTCCTTACCGCTTGAACATACGGTCCATCATCCGTTTGTCTTCCTTCTCCTTCAACGCCTGCCGCTTGTCATATTGCTTCTTGCCTTTTGCCAAAGCAATCACCACCTTGGCCAATCCCTTTTCATTGATATACAGACGAGTGGGAACAATAGTGAATCCCGGTTCGTCCGAAGTGCGCTCCAGCTTGCGAAGCTCTTTTTTCGTGAGCAGCAGCTTACGGTCCCGGCGTGCCAGATGATTGTTGTACGAGCCATAAAAATATTCGGCGATGTGCATGTTCTTTACCCAAAGTTCTCCTTTCGAGAAGAAACAGTAGGTATCGACCAGACTGGCTTTTCCCTGACGGATTGACTTGATTTCCGTACCTGTCAGTACAATGCCGGCAGTATAAGTGTCAATAAACTCATAATCGAACGAAGCCCGTTTGTTCTTTATATTGATATTGCTGTTCGTTTTTTCTTTCATCAGTTCAAAATTACGGTCAGTTCATTAAAAATATATTCTATCAAAGTCGGCGAAAGCAGGACGAACAACGAAGCGACCAGCGTATAGACTGTGAGCCGGGTGTCGGGTATCTTTACAAAACGGCGTGCTCCTTCAAACACGACAAACACTGTATAAAGCTGAAGAATCCACTGCAGAATCACAATGGAATAAAGTCCGCTCACCACATTCACTACCAGCGTCACCACCATGGAATAGCCCACAAAAATCTGGACTTCGGCCTTTGAAGCATGGCATCCGAACCACGACCGGTTCACTTTCTCCAAAAGATAAGCAGCCAGGAAAAATCCGCCGAACAAAGCGACAGCTACTGCACAGCAACGCGCCAAAGCCCACTGGAAAAATTCCGGTGTCACTTCATGACCGACAAATGCACCGAGAAACTCCGTCAAGGCACAAAGCCCAATCAACGGATAAACAAAGCCCATCTGCACATCCCGTCCCCTTTCGCCATCCATTTCATCCCAAAATTTTCCGGGTGCCGACAGAAGCCGGACAACCTTGCGGAACAAATCCTTATAATCCATGCCTTATCACTTTCGTTTTCAACCAGTTCAACAATGAATGAAACGCAAAGGTACAAAAAGCGCACAAAAATAAAAAGCAAGTATGCTTAAAGTTTCTTTCTGCATACTTGCTTCCTACACTTTTTTAAAGACTATCTATCGTCTTCTGTACTTATCGGTTGGACGAATCTTCAAAATACCTTCCATAATCAAACGTAATTGTTCCCGTAGTGGTAGATGAAGCTTCCGCTGAGAGAGCCTGCTTAAACTCAACCCGGATCTGATTAGGCAGTTCGCCGAAATCTGATTCAAAATTACCTATGATAGAGGTAATGTCAAAATGACGGTATTCGTTGTTGTTCAGATAATTGCGTTTTACAGAAGAGTCAGTCACATCATGGCACAGCTGCAGACGCATTTCGCCCGTACTCGACCCTTCCTCATCATAATAAAGAGTAAATGAATGAGAAGCAAGCTCCTCCGCCAATTCTGAATCTTCCATCGAAGAAGAATAATTGCAATAGTAACAAACCGGAAGGAACAAATTATACCTGTCGTAATAGATAGGCTGAGCTATATTCGCATTGTTCGACACCTGATATACCGGTTCGTTACCTCCTTCTTCAGGAGCTTCGAACGGATAAGCAGGACCGGATTTCACTTCAACTATCTGCAGAATCTGCGCATCGACGCTCTTGAACCCTTCGACCAAAGTTGACCTGTCGAAAGAATAATAGATGATGGCATAAGGATTGCTCAACGTAAAATTACCAAGACTGCTGAGGTTGGTCGGGTTGATCGTATACCCGCCGCTACTTGTAAATGTATAGAAACCCGGCATACCCGACACCTTTACCAAGTCTGACGCCTGACTGATAGTACTGTTCTCTCCTTCCAGACACGACGTAAACCCAACCATCGCCATCAACGCAGCACATACCACTGCCCATTTTGTCTTCTTCATATTCTTCATTCTGTTTTTTTAATGTTTCCGTACATAATTTGACTGACTGCTAAATAAATGCAATTTTTGAAAAAACACTGCATCGCCCGTCTCCATTTTAACACAAATAAACATTCTGTCAGCCTTCAATCCGGGCAAAATCCTGCAGGTGCTCATCCACATACCGGGCCACCAGCTCGGTTATCTCTTCTTCGTTCTCCATAAACGCCTCTTCCAAATCGTCGAAGAACTCATGTTGCTCATACATAGCCATAAACTCATCGTCCGTACATTCACGCTCCAACTCCTCCCGATGGGCATCATAATACCCTTTCGCATCATAAATCAGCTTTGAAAAGTCTTTTGCCCCCATCAGACGCATCGCCTTGGCAAAGGGATTGTCAAAAATATAAGGCCCGTATCCGTTCTGGATAAGCTGTACGAATCCGCCGTCGAGCACTTCCTGACGGAAAAGATGATACCCCAGCAACGTATGCTGCCAGCCATTGAGCAAAGGCATTGTCTCCGCATTTATATCTCCGCCGACCGCATTCCAATATGCATCGGTGAACACTTGCAAAAAACCGTCCATTCCCTTTCCGGCACCTTCGCGCAAAGCCGCGTCGGTCACCACAATTCTGTTTTCTTCCATATCATAAAATTTTGTATGTCCAACCTCCGCGGAAAAAACGCTTCGGCGTTTTACCTGAAACGACGGGACGTTTTGACAAAAACGCCGAAGCGTTTTCCAAAAAGCCCGGAAAAACATCCCCATTCCCGCTCTTTCCAACCGAACCTGCCCTCCGTCCGCCGTCATCCGCATACAAGCAGATGAATGCCGGATGCAAAGATACAAGTAAAAAGCCGGACAGCAAAAAACATTTTGCCAAGTTGACATTACAAAACACGGTTTTACAAGAAAAATAACTTTAAAATAGAACAAAAAGATAGGTCCGTTACGTTGCAGAACTGAAATAAAAGGAGTAACTTTGCGTGCGGATTGAGAAGAGAACGACTCGGTCCGATGGTTTAAGACTACTTATTTTTTATTACCAAAAAACGTAAAGAATATGACTTATTCACAGGAAGTTGAACACATGTGTTGTGTTGCAAAAGGACCCAATCATGGTCCTGCTCCAATTCCTGAAGAAGGGAAATGGATTCAAGCAAAAGAAATCAAAGACATCTCAGGTTTGACTCACGGTATCGGATGGTGCGCTCCGCAGCAGGGTACGTGCAAGCTGACACTGAACGTAAAAGAAGGTGTCATCGAAGAATGTCTGGTAGAAACTATCGGTTGCTCCGGTATGACTCACTCAGCAGCTATGGCTTCTGAAATCCTGCCGGGAAAGACTATTCTGGAAGCATTGAACACTGACTTGGTTTGCGACGCTATCAACACAGCCATGCGCGAACTGTTCCTGCAGATTGCTTACGGACGTACTCAGTCAGCTTTCTCTGAAGGTGGTCTGATGATCGGTGCGGGTCTGGAAGACTTGGGTAAAGGCCTCCGCAGCCAAACCGGTACACTGTATGGAACAAAAGCCAAAGGAACCCGTTACCTCGAACTGACAGAAGGTTACATTACCCGTATGGCACTCGACAAAGACAATCAGGTAATCGGCTACGAATATGTTCACATGGGTAAGTTCATGGAACAAGTGAAGAAAGGTGTTGATGCCAACGAAGCATTGAAAGCAGTTACCGGCACATACGGTCGCTTCAAACCCGAACAAGGCGCAGTTAAATATATTGACCCACGTAAAGAATAATAGGAGGACACAGATTATGATTAGACCAGTACAGTTTGAAAGTCAAGACCGTCGTATGAAGCAGATTCTGGCTGCATTGAACGAAAACGGCATCAAAGACATTGAAGAAGCTAACGCAATCTGTGACGCAGCAGGTCTCGACCCGTATCTGACTTGTCAGGAAACTCAGGGTATCTGCTTCGAAAACGCCAAATGGGCTTACGTGGTAGGTTGCGCCATCGCATTGAAGAAAGGCTGCAAGAACGCGGCTGATGCTGCTGAAGCTATCGGTATCGGCTTGCAGGCATTCTGTATTCCGGGTTCTGTTGCCGATGACCGTAAAGTAGGTTTGGGCCACGGTAATCTGGCTGCCCGTCTGCTCCGCGAAGAAACTCAGTGCTTTGCTTTCTTGGCAGGCCACGAATCATTCGCCGCTGCAGAAGGTGCCATCAAAATCGCAGAAATGGCAAATAAAGTTCGCAAGAACCCGTTGCGCTGCATCCTGAACGGTCTGGGCAAGGACGCTGCCATGATTATCTCTCGTATCAACGGATTTACATACGTTCAAACTAAGTTTGACTACTTTACAGGCAAACTGAACGTAGTGAAAGAAACTCCGTATTCTGACGGTCCTCGCGCAAAAGTAAAATGCTACGGCGCAGATGACGTTCGTGAAGGTGTAGCTATCATGTGGCACGAAAACGTAGATGTATCTATCACAGGTAACTCTACAAACCCGACCCGTTTCCAGCATCCGGTTGCAGGTACATACAAGAAAGAACGTGTTCTTGCTGACAAACCTTACTTCTCAGTAGCATCTGGTGGTGGTACAGGCCGTACACTCCATCCGGACAACATGGCTGCAGGTCCTGCTTCTTACGGTATGACCGACACCATGGGCCGTATGCACTCGGACGCTCAGTTCGCAGGTTCTTCTTCAGTTCCCGCACACGTAGAAATGATGGGCTTCCTGGGTATCGGTAACAACCCGATGGTAGGATGTACAGTAGCTTGCGCCGTAAACGTGGCTCTGGCTCTGAACAAATAATTCATTTGAACATACATTTTTGATTTGATAGAAAATCCCTGCAACTTACAAGTTGTGGGGATTTCTTGTTTTACCTACGATTATATTTCCTCTATACGGCCCGGGAAGCACAGAAAAATATATATTTGCAGATGAAACAAATAAAGACCATCCACATGAATTCCAAAGTTTATAATGCTCCTGTTCTTCTAGGAGCTGTTGCCGGTGATATAATCGGTTCCTGCTATGAACACAGGTACACAAAAGAATTGGATTTTCCTCTCTTCAGCCCCCTGTCACGATTTACAGACGATACAGTCATGACCGTAGCTGTAGCCGATTGGCTGCTGACAGGAAACGAACTGACCTCTCTGATGCAGTCGTACGGCCGCCGTTATCCTTATGCCGGATATGGAGGCATGTTCAGAAGCTGGCTTAATGAAGAGAATCCTGAACCATATTACAGTTTCGGAAACGGTTCGGCCATGAGGGTCAGTCCTGTAGGATGGGCATTCGACACATTAGAAGAGACATTGGACGCGGCAAAAAAGAGCGCAGAGGTCACACATAATCACCCGGAAGGTATCAAAGGAGCACAAGCTACCGCCGCCTGCATCTATCTGGCTCGCACAAAGAAAACGAAACAGGAAATAAAAGAATATATTGAATCATATTTCGGATATGACCTCAACAGAACCTGCAATGAAATCAGACCCAATTATTTCTTCGACTCCAGTTGCCAAGGAAGTGTTCCGGAATCCATCATTGCCTTTCTTGAAAGCTCGGATTATGAAAGTGCTATACGCCTTGCCGTTTCGCTAGGTGGAGATACAGACACGATGGGAGCCATTACGGGTAGCATAGCGGAAGCATATTACAGAAACATACCCGAAATTATCAGAAAAGAAAGCAAAACCAGACTCCCAGAAGAGTTCATAAAGATTTTAAGTCTATTTTACAAGGAGTTCATGACAAAAGAATAAAAAACTGGAGTACAAAGAACAGACACTGATTTGACAGGACTACTTCTTTGTACCCCAGTTTTTTCTCCTCAAAACAGGAAATTATTCTACATTAAAGCTCCCTTTCAACGGCAGATTGTCGGAAGAGCCGCCTACCATTACATTAAACTTACCCGACTCTACCGTAAAGTTCATGTGACGGTCATAGATGGAAAGGTCTTTTCTTGTCAACTGGAATGTGACCGTCTTGCTCTCTCCCTTCTTCAGTTCCACGCGCTCAAAACCTTTCAGACGGATGGGAGGCGTAACTACTGAACTCACCTCATCATTCACATACAATTGGGCTATTTCCGCTCCATCACGGTCCCCCGTATTTGTCACGGTGCAGGTAATTGTCTGCAATACGTCTTTCCCGTCACCCGGAACCAACTTCAGATTGCTGTAGGCAAAAGTCGTATAGCTCAATCCGTAACCGAACGAATACAGCGGTGCGGCAGAGCCATCCATATAATCACGCAACGTGCCCTGAGAATAATGCACCGGAAGCTGTCCGACACTGCGCGGCACTGAAATCGGCAGACGTCCGCTCGGATTATAGTCACCGAACAACACGTCGGCAATTCCGTTACCGCCCTGTTCGCCGGGATACCACGCCATCAGCAATGCGTCACCCACCTCAGAAGCCAGATTCATGTTCAGCGGGCGTCCGGCGATATACACAATGACAAGCGGCTTGCCTGTGGCGGCCAATGCCTTGATCAGTTTTTCCTGATCACCCAACAGATCCAATGTGGAACGGTCGAAACCTTCTCCGCACTCCATGTCGGAAACCGTCTCGCTATCCGAAGAAACAGTAGCGGCACCTGTCTCAAGATATTCAGTCTTGAAGTCACGGGCACTCGAGCCACCTACGGCCACAATCACTACATCGGCTCTCTCCGCGGCCTCCACAGCTGCAGGAATATCGCTCTGGGTCGTGTCGCGGACAGCACATCCCTTGACATATTCCACCGCACCTTCCGGCAGACGGTCTCTCATCGCATCCAACAAAGTCACCACCTTTGAACGCTCCTGAGGAGCCGTGTAATCACCCAGATAATTATAAATCATATCTGCGTTCGGACCGATGACCGCCACTCGTCTCACCTCTTTACCCAGCGGCAACACGCCTTCGTTCTTCAACAGAATGGTTCCTTCACGGGCAACCTCACGGGCAACCTCACGATGTTCCGCACAGTTGACAAGTTTCTTGGCCTGAGCCGGGTCCACATAAGGATTCTCAAACAACCCCATCTTGAATTTCAGACGAAGCACATTCGCCACCGCACGGTCCACATAGCTTTCCTCTACCTTTCCTTGCTTTACGGCATCCACCAATGTACTGTAAGCATTGGCACCCAAGTCCATATCCGTTCCAGCCTCCAGAGCCTGTATGGCAGCATCCTGAAGATCCTTCGCTACATGGTGCGTACCGGCAATTCCGTCAATGCTGACCAGATCCGAGTAAACAAAGCCATCGAATCCCCAACGCTTGCGCAGAATAGTATCCAGCAGATACGGGTTTCCCGTACAAGGCACACCGTCAATCGAATTGTAAGAAGTCATGACAGTAGCAGCCTTTCCCACCTCTACGGCACGCTGGAACCCCGGCAGATACTCATCCAGAAGCTGGCGCATGCTGATATCGGCCGGATTACCGTTATGGCCGCCTCTCGGCACACCGTATGCGGCCATGTGTTTCAAGGTGGCATAGACATGACGTCCGTCCTTCACATCCTTTCCCTGCATACCTTCCACAAAAGCGGTTCCAAGAATACCGGTCAGATAAGGGTCTTCGCCGAACGTCTCTTCCACACGTGACCACCTCGGTTCACGAGCGATGTCCAGAACCGGACCATACCCCACGTTCGCCCCCTGCAAACGGGCTTCCAGCCCAATAACCTCTCCCATCCTACGGATCAGTTCCTCATTCCACGTGGAAGCCTGTCCGATAGATGTGGAAAACGTAGTGGCGCCGATTCCCATGTGGCCATGCGGACATTCTTCCGCAAACAGAATAGGAATACCCAGACGGGTGTTTTCCACCGCATACTTCTGCATTGAGTTCAGTGCCTTGGCCGCCAGTTCCGGATTCAATCCGTTTTCCAACGTTTTCTGAGTCCAAGGATCCGCACGCAACACCGCCCAATACGAACCGATAGGCGCCTTGTCCATCTGCTCCTTGAACGCATCGGAATAAGTGACGCTGTTCTTGCCGGTCTTGTCATACATGGGCCAGCCCAACGGACAGCATATCTGTCCCACCTTCTCTTCCAATGTCATCCGGCCCAACAGGTCATTCACACGTTCCTCTACCGGAACATCAGCCTGTTTATAAAGCGGTTCCTGCGCTTGTGCGACGGTCAGACTCCACACGCCACAGGCAACTGCCATCAATATATCTTTCCTCATAAACGATTCTTATTAATGGATTATTTCTCTATTTTAAACCGGAAAGCCAACGACTCGGCAGCCAATCCTTTCGGAACAGTCACCGTCACCAGATCACCCTCGCAACGGTATTTCACCTTCTTGCCGTTTGCCAGCAACACCATCTTTCCTTTCGGCACGTTTCCCTTCCAGGTAATTGTAGCCGGAAGCTGTTCCCCATCGTTCACGGTATAGATGGCATAAAGTGTCTCACCATCCTTATTGGCCGTAAACCAGGTATTCCCGTCATGATATACCGGAGTGGTACGTGTGCTGTAAATTGCTTCTCCATTCTTGCGGAGCCATTCTCCTACCTTATGCAGACGTTCCACCACAGGCTGTTCAATAATACCTTCCGGAGTCGGTCCTACCCCCAGCACATAACAACCACCTTTCGCTACGATCTCAGCCAAAGTAGCGATCACTTTCTCTGCCGACTTGTAAGGAGCGTTCGGCACCCATCCCCAGTCATTGCTCAAAGTGATGCAGCTTTCCCACGGATAATTCAACTGAGTTTCAGGGATACCACGTTCCGGAGTCTGGTAGTTCTCGTTCTTTCCGCGGATACTACGGTCTACAGAAATCAATCCAGGATGAGTCTTGCGCGCCTTTTCCAGCACACCATCCAGATTGATGTCATCACCCGTCACCCAACCGCCATCGAGCCAGAGAATATCGAAGCTGCCATAATCAGTCATCAGTTCATCGAGCTGATTCTGCGTAAACTGCACATAATTCTTCCACCAGTCCGGATGCTGGTCCCTCTTATAGTTCTCTCTGCGGTTCGGAGTGGCATAATACGGATTCCAATACCACTCACAATGCCAGTCCGGCTTCGAGAAATAACATCCCATCATGAAACCTTTGTTACGGAACGCGTCAAACACATGATAAGCCACGTTCTTGCGCGGATCGTTCTTGAACGCTCCGTGAGCGATAGAGAAATCCGTATATTTGGAATCAAACATACAGAATCCGTCATGATGCTTGGTGGTGAAAATCACATATTTCATTCCCGCATCCTGCATCACTTCCGCCCATTGCTGAGGATCAAACTTCACCGGATTGAATTTATCCTTCAGTCCGAAGTACCATTTCTTGTAATCCACATACGACATGGAAGCGTCTCTCGGAATCCAGTCTACATCTTCCGAACAGATAGACCATGATTCTACAATACCAGGAACAGAATAAAGTCCCCAATGCAACAACACTCCGAACTTCTGGTCCTGCCATTGGTCCAGCTTGTTCAACACCTCTTTATCTGTCGGCCATACATAATCGGACGCTTTTGACTGTTCGTGTACGAATCCCTGTACCTGCTGGGCCTGCATCGGAATCACGGCTCCCAAACCCAACATACACGACAATGCTATTCTTGTTATATTCTTCATGACATTTCTTGATTTAAATCCTTATTTCTTTACTATAAAACGGAAAGCCAACGGCTCCTGAGCCAATCCTTTCGGCAAAGTGACCGTCACTTTGTTACCCTTACACTGATATCTCACATTCACATTCTTGTTCAGCAACTTCATCGTTCCTGAAGGCAGATTTCCTTCCCATTCAACGGTAGCCGGCAACTGTTCTTTTTCCGGCAAAGAATAGATTGCATATAAGGTCTTTCCATCCTTGTCAGCTGTAAACCATACATTACCGTCATGATAATTCGGAGTGATACGGGTATTGTAGATAGCCTGTCCGTTCTTCTTCAACCATTTTCCCACCTGACGGAGACAAGTCTCCACTTCCGGCTGGATCAATCCTTCGGCTGTCGGACCTACGCCCAGCAACAGACATCCGCCTTTTGCCGTCACCTCTGCCAACAGGTTCACCACCTCGTTCGGTGTCTTGAACTTTGCATCGGGAACCCATCCCCATGCATATGAGAGTGTGATGCAGCTTTCCCACGGATGATTCAACTGCTTCTCCGGAATACTCCGTTCCGGTGTCTGATAATTCTCATTTTTTCCTTGAATGGTACGGTCCACCGAGATCAGTCCTTCATGACCGTGCGTACGCGCATGAGCCAGCACCTTGTCCAGCCCGATCTCATCGCCGGTAATCCAACCGCCATCCAACCACAGAATGTCAAACTTTCCATAATTGGAGGTCAGTTCCATCAGCTGGTTATAGGTGAAATCCTGATAGTTCTTCCACCAGTCCGGATGTCTGTCGCGCTTATAGTTCTGCATACGGTTAGCCGTCGCATAATACGGATTCCAGAACCATTCACAATGCCAGTCCGGCTTCGAGAAATAACAACCAATCATGAAATTCTTTTTCCGGAACGCGTCAAACACGTAACGGGCCACATCTTTTTTCGGATTGCTCGCGAAAGGACCTTTCGCGATGGAGAAATCCGTATACTTTGAATCGAACATACAGAACCCGTCATGATGCTTGGTGGTAAATATCATGTATTTCATGCCGGCAGCCTCCATAATGTCTGCCCACTGATCGGGATTGAAAGCTGTGGGATTAAAAGTTTCGCTGAATCCCCAATACCATTTTTTATACTCCTCATAATTGTCAATCGGACGGGTTATCCAATCTTCCGAGCACAAAGGCCATGACTCACAAATGCCCGGCACTGAATACAGCCCCCAATGGAACAACACACCGAACTTCTGGTCCTGCCACTGGTCCAGTTTTTCCAACACTGCGGAATCTGTCGGCCATTCATATCCGTCAGACTGCTCATGTACATAACTGTTCGCATCATCTTGTGCAAAGACGCCTGATGAGAAAGCCAACCCCAAACAGGCGGCCATAATCTTCAACTTACTTGATTTCATGTTTCTTATGATATATGTTAAGGTTTTTGTTCCAACCAATTCAAATCAAACTGATAATGCAACCGACTGCTTACGATATGTATCGTCCCGTCGGGCGATTGAGTTCCGGCCAGATACCCACGCGGCTCCGCATGCGTGTCATCCATTTCAAAAAATCCGGTCCATGCGCCCCCATCCAAGAAACGAGGCCTCCCGTCAGTCAGCAATTTCCGTATCGGCCAGGTCTTCCCCTCATCAAATGAAAGGGCTGCATACATTCCATATCCCCTGAACTGAGAACCGTCGGCCCGTTCAAATACCATACCGCGTTCCTTTTCAGGCGTCCGTTGTGGATGATCCGTAAAAGATACCAGCAGAATAGGCCCTTCATGCAACCGCATCAGAACCAACCGCTGACCTCCATCAATAGGAGGGAACGGGGAAGCCGAATAATGCCACGTCTTACCTCCATTCTCCGAAATACTCATCGGCATACGTTTTTCACCTTCAGAAGTAACTATCGAATTTCCTCTTCCCAACGTCATCCAACTTCCGTCTTTCAATTCTACAATGCCGGCGTGAATCCCCGCAATGGTAGTTCCGGTTCCACTTTCCTCGAAATCGGGTTTTCCGGCACCGTCCCATGGATCATGCCAGGTTTCTCCTCTATCCTTGCTGACCCACACAGCCGCCCCGTCATTTCCTTCCGGTCCGGCATCACAAAGTTGTACAAACCATCCTTCTGAGGTCCGGATAGTTCCCGAAATCACCTGATGACGTTTACCATGTTCGGGGGCGATAATGCGAGGCACACTCCATGTATATCCATTGTCCGTACTGGTACGCATCACCATCATCAGATTCTGCCAGTCACCGGCAGCTTCCACGCCATTAAAATGATAAAGTACACCTTCGCCGTCATTAAACACGGCAGTCCCTGTCATATTCCGGTCAGGCACCTTAAAAAAGTTTGTAGCCGGCTCCCATTGTTGCATCCCGGCTTTCAGTCGTGATTGCAACACAACCATACCACGTCCGTTTTCCTGATTGGCAGAAAACCAGACAGCCAGCAAATCACCGTTGTCACACCATGTTATCGAAGGCTGATGGTTATGTGCATAAAACGGCACTCCGGGCATCACTGGAGGGATGACAAATGGCTGAGGTTCGCGAAAGAAACAAGATTCCGCACGTGTCGGCAAAGGATAGTCCGACTGTACGACTCTGAATCCTGTCAACGAATGTTTGTCATCCGGCAACATAGCCATGCGGTTTGCACTGCGTAAATATTCTGCCGGCGTATGATGGCTGCCGCCGCGAGTCACCCGATAAAGGCCGGCGACCGGACCTGCAGGGTCAGTCTGTGATTCTGCACAATAAGGGCCATACCAGTCCAGACACCATTCTTCCACATTGCCATGCATATTATAAAGCCCGAAAGCATTCGGAACACCGCTGCCCACCTCCAACGATACGGGCTGGTAATTGCGGGCTATCGTCTGATTCCGGCACATCGATTCCGGCAGATAATCCCCTGTATAATATTGTGTATAAGTCCCCGCCCTGCAAGCGTATTCCCACTCTGCCTCAGTTGGCAGACGATAAGTTTTCCCTTCTTTTCTTGTCAGCCACTCACAAAAAGCCACCGCATCCTGATAACTTACATTCACCACCGCTTCATCATCGCCCACGGAAACGCCATTTTTACCACGAAAAGCCTTATGTTCCGGACGGAACTGTTCGTATTGCCAGTTCGTAACTTCCGTCTTTCCCATGTGGAATGCATGAGATATGGTTACCTGATGGACTGGTGCCTCATCGGCATTTTCACCTCCACCATTACTGCCCATATAAAAAGTACCGGCAGGTATCTCAACCGTTTCAATAAAAGACTGTGCGGACAGGTTGCCCAGATTCATTATCCCTACACCTGCCACCAACATCATGCATTCCGTGAGTTTCATAAGCACTATCATTTTTCAATCATCAAAGATACGATACAAATATACGAAATTCCAAAAAATGCACCTAAAAACACATTCCATAAACATAAAAAAACTGCACCGGAAGCATTATAATCTTCCGGTGCAGTAAACTTATGCTATGCTTGTCAGGGAACAATCATTTTGCAACATCCCACCATACACGGCTCATAAATGAGTCACCGTCAGACAATTTGCTGACAGCATCATCATAGTTGGCCTTGTTGATCTGCTGTTCGTTAAGCGGATATCTGAAACGACGGATAATCTGACCGTTGGTCTCGCAGTTCGGATAATCCTTGTCCACCGGAGTCAGTTCCGGATAGCCCGAACGACGCCAGTTGGCAAATGTCTCATATTCGTCACAGAAAGTAGTGATATAGTATTGAGTGTTGATGTTCTTGTATGCCTCATCGCCTGTACCCATCGGGTTCTCGGCCAAATATGCATTGATATTGGCATCTGTAATCCACTGAGCATACAGGTCACCAGCCGCCGGATACAGAGAGAACTGCTTCATGGCCGCCGTTACACCCTTATTGTAATAATCTTCCGCACTTCCAGAAACCCATCCTCTCAATGCGGCTTCAGCCAACAACAGTTGAGTCTCTGCAGCTGTCACCAACATGGTAGGCACATCCGGACGTCCATAAGTATAACGGTTGGGCAAAGCATAATAAGAACGGAAGTTCTCACCAGGATACCCCGGAGCATTTGCAATCGACCAGTCACCGCTACCCGTTTCATAGCCCACAGGCATGCCCACCAGTTCGTCGGGATCACTCGTTCCAAAATCAAATGATTCATGTCCCCATGCAAACGACGGGTTGTCACAACGTGTCCCTATCAAAGACAAACGTGGGTCCTTCATATCTTTCAGCATATCGACAAAATATTCACTCAAGAAGAAAGCCTGCGGGTCAGCGCTGCAGAATATCTTTCCGTATGGTTCTGCTGAGTCATCAGAAGCTTGTCCGTCAGGGTGAGCAACCATAATATTGTCGTTGGCATCAGCGATCAGCAAATCTGATTTTTCGAATGCATTCTTCACATACGTTTCAGCAGTTTTCTCATCGACCTTAGTCAATCGCATAGCGACACGCAACAACAATGAATTGGCAAAACGTCTCCATGTGGTTATATTTCCCCCGCCAATCACATCATGAGAGTCCATTGAGGATGCTCCTGCATTCTCCAACGCATCACGAGCTTCGGTCAATTCTTTCAGCAAATCCAGATAAATGGACTGTTGAGTGTCATAAACCGGATACCCGATTCCTTCATCGCCTCTACCGGCTTCCGTATAAGGAATATCGCCGTACAAGTCTGTCATACGTTGGAATGCGTATGCTTTCAAGATACGGCACATCTGATAATCTGCCGCATGCTGCGGGTCATCCTTCCACTGGTCCATTATCAGCTTCAGATTACGGATTACCGCACGGTCACCGCTATACAATCCGTTCCAATATGCAGCACTGTAATCATTCGAATAAGTGTAGAACACACCATGCGCCCAATCTACAGAAGTGGTATGCTGCATCATATTGGCACCATAGATACAACCGTTACGCCAAACGTCCCAGTCGGAGCCACATGCCTGGGTCATCGCATGAGTAAACACATAGCGAAAATCCATCACTTCGGGAGTCATCTGTTCCGGGTCATTGTTTACATCCCCGAAATCACTACAACCGGTGGCACCGCCCATCAGTGCCAAAGCCATTGTAGCATATAATATTTGTTTTTTCATAACGCTTTTTTCAAATTAGAATTTAACATTCAGGTTGAAACCGATATTACGGGTTGCCGGATAACCGTTCAACTCCAGACCTTGTCCGTTTGAACTGGTGTAAGCTGATTCAGGATCAATGTTGTCTGTATGCTTCAGGATTGTCCACAAGTTACGTCCAACCAATGAAACTGACAAACCTTTCACCACTTTCAATTTAGACAACATAGATTGCGGGAATGTATAGCCGACTGACAACTCACGCAACTTGATGAAGTTGGCGTTATAGACGAACTCTTCAGCAATCTGGTTACGTCCCATGCTCTGCCAGTAGGTCTGAGCGTCTACTGCGACTGTATTCGGAACATATTTTCCGGTAGCATTATCCATCATCACACCCTGACCGACAATAGTTCCTTCACCATTATCACCACGACCGGCCAATGTATTCTTGTGCAGACCGTTACTGTACAGGTTTACATTTGTTCCGGAGAAGAGTTTTGCACCTGCCTTGAAGTCTAACAGGAACGACAATGTCCATCCCTTATAAGTAAATTCATTGTGCCATCCACCGGTCACCTTGTACACACCACAACCCAAGCTGTAAGTGTCGTCAGTTGCCTGCGGCAGACCGTCTTTATAAATAATCTGTCCGTCAGGAGTGCGTGCATACTTCTTACCCACAATCTGACCGTAAGGCATACCCACGATATTCTGGATAGTTACATAACCGCCGTTGGCTGTCGCGCCGTCGATACTCAAGCTTTCCACGCCTTCACCCAAGTATTTTACATTACTGTTGTTGTAAGCGATATTGAATGTTGAATTCCAGTTGAAATCGTCCGTATGAACCGGAACTGCATTCAACATAAATTCAAAACCGTCGTTCTCTATTTCACCGACATTCATGATGGCCGCACCGAAACCGGAAGCAGAGCTGGTTGAAACGGCAGCAATATCATCTTTCGTGTTCTTATGATAGTAAGCGGCATCGAATGACAGACGGTTGTTCAGGAACGCCATACTCAAGCCGACTTCATATTCAGAGATACGCACCGGCTTCAAGTCTGTATTAGGCACTGTCGAGTTGTTTACAGTGGCCACACTCTGGCCATTCACAATATAATTGGACAACTTATAAGTCAAATAGTTCTGATAAGGACTTGTACCGTTAGATGCGGAAGCGTATGCGGCACGAACTTTACCGAAAGTCAACCATTCCGGAGTTTCCTTGAACGCGTCACTGAACACCCACGACAAGGTAGCTGACGGATAGAAATAATGGTTGTTTTCCGGATTCAAGGTAGAGAACCAGTCATTACGTCCAGTCAGGTTCAAGAACAATTGATTCTTGAAGCCAAAATCAGCTGTCGCATATACTGAATTTACCCGGTATTCAGTATAGTCTTTCTTGAAAGTACGGTTACCTACGTTGCTGGTAGATTCGAATCCCGGCACCAGGAACGGACGGATACCGCCATCTGTACCCCACTGCTTCAAGATATTACGCTGACGGTTACCACCAATGGTAGCACCGATTGACCAGTCACCGAATTCCTTGTTGAAACCAATCAAGAAGTTCAAGTTCACTTCCGAATAGTTCTTTTCATATTCTTCAATGAACCCCTGAGGGTCAGCGGCAGCTCCCATAGGCTGCACATTTTTAAATTCAAAGCTATAACCATCGCGAGTCAAACCTCCCTGGGCATACAGCCAGTCGGTAATATCCCACTTCAAGGTCATACCGCCGGTCAGACGGTTACGGTTACTTTCATTCACCTTACGATACTGCAGCCAATACGGGTTGTTAAAATACACATTCGTACCGCTCAACATTTCATTACCGTCAGCATCAGTACCCCAAAGCCCATCCGGATTGTTGCCTTTCATCCAATCAATGTTGAAAGAATTGCCGTGATACAGCAAAGCGGCATTAGTGTTACCGTTACCGTCTGACAAGCTGGCACGTCCCTTATTCTTTTCAAACACATAGTTGGCGTTCACCATCAAATGCAGGTTTTTGGTAATATCATAAGTGGTATTCATGTTGATACCCTGCTGGCTGATATTCGCATTGGGAAGCATACCTTTTTCGTAAGTGTTTGAAACACCGAAACGATAAGTAATCTTCTCACCACCACCGCTGATAGACAATGAAGTGGCATTGCTGATACCCGTACGATAGAACTTGCTCCAGTTGTCCACCGGCGAATACTGGTATTCTTCGCCCAAGAAGTTGACAGCTGTACCGCCGTCCATACGTTCACCCCAGCTTGACTGTTCGCTGGCGCGAGCCTCATCCGCACTCATCGGACGATGACCGTTCGTTCCTTGACCGAAAATGTTCTGGAAATCACGGTAATCATAAATCGTATTGAATGTCAAGTTATTGTTGAAATCGATGCTGACCGGTTTGTTCTTCTGGCCGGATTTGGTTGTAATCAAGATGGCACCATTACCACCACGATAACCGTACAATGCAGAGCGGCCGCACCTTTCAATACCTGGATGTCAGCGATATCATCAGCGTTGATGTTCGACAAACCATCACCCAAGTCAAGACCACCCCACTGGCCGGCAGCACCCATGTTCGTGTTATCGAACGGCACACCGTCCACCACGTACAACGGCTGGTTGTTACCTGTCAAAGAAGCGTTACCACGGATAACGACACGGCTGGAACCGCCGGAACCAGTCGAATTACCTGATACACTCACACCGGCAATCTTACCAGACAAGGCGTTACCGATATTCGGGTCACGTGCCTGGGTAAACTGCTCACCTTCCACCTGCGTGGTTGAATAACCCAAAGAACGTTTCTGACGTTTGATACCCAAAGCGGTCACCACCACTTCGTCCAACGCCTGAGAGTCGCTCTTCAGCACTACATTGATCGGCTGTCCGTTGTAAACCACTTCTACAGTCTGATAACCGATGTAGGAAATCTGAATTACATCACCCTTCTTCACATTCGGGATAGAGAAATCTCCGTCCAGTCCCGTAATGGTTCCGTTTGTAGTACCTTTCACTACTACAGATGCTCCGATTACAGTCTCACCTGTATCGTCCTTTACAATACCTGTACACGCACCTGTCTGTTGATTGATTTTGATGTCGTCCGGATTAGGCCGAGTCTCAGCTGCATAAGCTGCGCCTAACGATGAGGAGGCCCCCATAAGAAGCAACATCACACTAACTGGTTTAAATCATTTTAACATATAACTTAAGTTTTAAGGTTGTCCCTATTAGTCGGGATGTTTATGTTTTAAACTGTATTTTTCCGTAAAAACAAAAAAACAACACTTCCATTATTTTGATTTAAATTCACTTTCATTCATAATGGGAATGTCAGATTGTTTAAATAAACGATGCGCAAATATACAATTTTTTCGACTAAACAAACTTTTTCCACAAGTTTTTTTCATTCCAACAAACAAACGTTTTTTCTGACCGACAAGGCTTCTTTCACCGATATTCCCGACAAAATGCCAATAAAACAAGACATTACATGGGTATCCGTCCACGATTGTTTTTCCATTTGTCAAAGTGCTTCCCTTTTCCGTCCACAAAAAAAGTCCGCCTGAACCAGACTCTCATCTGATTCAGGCGGACCTGAAAGTAATGTGATACA
This sequence comes from uncultured Bacteroides sp., assembly GCA_949289295.1. Classification (GTDB taxonomy): domain Bacteria; phylum Bacteroidota; class Bacteroidia; order Bacteroidales; family Bacteroidaceae; genus Phocaeicola. The sequence continues at coordinate 399 of CASENM010000015.1, read as the reverse complement.
GAAACTATATTCTGTTAATTTACATATTTACGCCCCAATGACCACCACAACGGTATCATAGTCGTGTTCTGACCGCCCAACAGACCGAGAGCCTGTTCATAACCCTCTCTGTCTGAAGTCAGCAGTGACAAAGGATATCTCAAGCGTTGCGGATAATAACTCCAACTCTGTCCATTCTGCCATGCCGTAGGTGTCAGAGTGTTAGCCATATCCGAACCTGTCATCACACTTTCATTGGCTGTCATGTCGAAGAACGGCAGTCCCAGACGGCGATGGTCGGACCATGCCTCCAATACGAGATAAGGCATCTGGGCCAGATATTTCTGGGTGATGATTTTCGTCAGCTTGTCGTTCAGAGCCTCCCCGTAGAGTGTTTTTGAAGCCACAGGATAAGCATAT
>CASENM010000014.1 GCA_949289295.1 uncultured Bacteroides sp. | reverse complement strand
GAGATCATCAGAGTTCCCGCCGAACTAGTGCTCTTGTATAAGTTGTTATATACCAGCCGTTTATTGAAATACTTCCTTTGTCTGTAACTTCTAAAAGACAGCTCTCTATATTCTGTAGATGTGTTTTCGTTGGAATGTTTCTACCCAAATGATGCATCTCCATTGACATCAATCATAATAGTTCAAGGATGAGTTGTCGTCATTGTTCTCACATCCTGTTTTGTATCCCTTTAAATGTAGACGGAGACTTTTTTACTGACAGGGGATACTGACCATACTGGCACAGATATGTGATAAAGAACGAGAAATATAACCGCTCGTTATGGATGTGATAAAAATCAACGAGGTTGTATCAAAATGAGAATTGATTATCAAAAAGCAATGTCATCCTGAGCAAAGCGAAGGATCTCGCGCATATTAGTTTGTGTTTTCGAGATCCTTTACTCCGTTCAGGATGACAAAATGAAAGTGGGCTTTTATTTTGAATCAGCCCGGTCTGAACAAGTCCAGCACTTATTATTTGCCAGGTGTTCCCAATGCTGTATTGTAATCTGTTTCTTTGGCAGGAATAATCCACTTGTAGAACAACGGATCATCACCGAAAGTTCCTGCAATCGTAGCATGGAAGTTTCCGCCTTCGGTCAGGCCCTTGCGGACCACTCTACGGTTCCAGCGCTTGCAGTCAAACCAGCTTCTGCCTTCTCCCCACAATTCCAGACGGCGGTAGAATACAATCTGGTTGAACAGGTCATCGCCTGTAGCCGTACAGGTATATTCCGGATCACGGCTTGTGCTTGTGTTCAGCTCAACCAGAGCCTGTTGCGCCGCAGTCTCATTATGCAAGAAGTAATTGGCTTCCGCTTCAATCAACAACATCTCGGAAGAACGGATGAAAGGTATGCATCCTACTCCCGGAAGTGCGGTGCACGCAAATTTCAGGTTGGTGTACGGATATACGATTTCAGCCGGAGTGTAAGCACAGTTGGCCTGTGCATATTCATTGGCTTTTTCATAAGCCTCTTCATCGGTAAATTCTCCGTCACTGGTAATGTTGATCAGATCGCTGACGTTCTGTCCTTCCTCGCAGAAAGCCTCTTTATTTACAAACAGACTTTTACGGATATCCGAAGCCGGAGCCTGGTCTATCAGCTCGCTGCTTGCCGTGGTTCCGCCATAGGCTTGTGCATAATAGCCGTTGTATGCCATGGTCACCAAGTAGCTCCAGTAATACAACGTCTCCGCCTCATCGTTGAAGGCACCCCAGATCCACTCGGAAGTAGGGGACATGAATCCTGCCTTATAATCAGCGTTCGACATTAACGGATAGTTCTCACGGGCCAGTTTGGCATAATTCAGCGCGTTCGTATAATCTTCTTTCACCAATGCGGTCTTGGCATAAACGCCATAAGCCACATTCAGATCAGGGAAGCAGACATCCGATTTTGCTCCGGCAAACACATTGTTGGGAGCAAGTCCCGATTCTTTATACAAGGCGATTGCCTCATCCAGGTCCTTGTAGATCTGGGCATAGCAGTCGGCCTGTGAGGACAACGGCATGTCACCCATCGAAGTATCCAGACGCAACACGACTCCATCGGCCGCACCGTCGTTGCTGTCGGCCCATCTGTCACAATAAAGCTGGAGCAACATTGAGTAAGCGTATGCGCGGAAAGTCAGGGCTTCGGCCTTCAGGAACTGTATTTCCTTGGCGTCACCTTCCGCATTGTCAATCTGTTCGAGTATGGTGTTGGCATTACCGATGATTGTGTAATAATAATACCACGGATATGCCGGATAGATAGAGTTCTTGTTATGGAGTATGGTGGCTGTACCGTTCATGAAAATCGCCCATCCCGGAGCATACATCGGGAACTGGAAGTCCTCGCCGGTGTATTCACCGTACATAAGCATGATGGTACCTTCGCCATTGAATCCCTGACCATAATAAGCGTGCTGCATGGTCATCAGTTTGCACATACCGTTGATGGCCTGCTTTACATTGTCGGCACTGGCAAGAATCTCATCACTCGAAGTGGATTCTGTCGGTTCGGTTTCCAGCCAGTCTCCGGCACACGAGCTCAATGACAGAGCTCCACAAAGCGCGGCAAATAAAATGGATTTATATGTCAGTCTCATAAATGTAGTCTTTATTTTATTTGTTTATCGGTTAGAATTTTAAGTTGAGTCCGAACGTGAATACTCGGGCTGAGACGAAGGTGTTGTCGGCCGCACCGTTGAAGCTGTACTGCGGATTCATACCTTTCAGTGAAGTGAAAATCGCGGCATTTTCTACAGCACCGTAAATGTTCAGGCCTCCGATACCCAGTTTGTCGGTAATACGTCTCGGGAAGTTGTAGCTCAGGTTGATGTTCTTGATGCTGAAGTAAGACGCGTCTTTCAGCCAGCGTGAGCTGGTACCTGTCAGGTAAGAGCCTTCGCTCGACAAGTCCGCACGAGGCGTGCCGTTCGGGTCGATACGGTTCGGGGAGTCTTCTGTCATGCCTTTCGGCACACCCGACCAAGCGTCCAGCATGTCCGTATGCAATGCGCCCGGTCTGGCAGTCGCCATCGTCATCAATGACTGATAGTTGGACTCATAAACCTTGCCTCCGATTGAGTATGTGCACAGCAGAGACAAAGTCAGGTCTTTCCATGTCAGAGAGGAAGAAATGCTGCCATATACTTTAGGCAGCGCCGAACCGCACCATTCTTTTCTTCCCTGGCTTGAGTCATACACATAATATTCTCCGTTGATCTTCACAGATTGTCCTGCGGCCACACTCTCGTCGTTCGACAGGCTTTCCGCCGCCTTGTAAAGTGCCATACCGTTCATCTGGTCTACACCGACATACCGGTATGTGTAGAACTCATAGATGCTGTGTCCCTCGGAGAAGTTCTGCACTCCGTTCAGAATATCCTTTCCGTCAGGCAGTTTCAGAATCTTGTTCTTCATGTAAGTCATGTTCACGCCGATATTCCAGCGCCAGTCTTTCCGCTGGATGGCATCAACGTCCAAAGCGATCTCAAGACCGCGGTTGGAAACCGAACCGATGTTTCTGAAGATTGTCGACATGCCGGTAGCATCTGCACCGTTGATGCCCCACAAGTCAGTAGCACCGGCTGACAACGGATTATACACGTTGAACAACAGGTCGCGTGAACGTTTGTCAAAGAAGTCGAGCGAGAAGTTCAGGCGATGGAAGAGTCTGCCTTCCAAAGCGATGTCCAATGTGGAGGAAGTCTCCCATTTCAAATCGGAAGCCTCATTCTGGGTCTTGTAATAAGCGCCGAGTCCGGAGTTTGTATCCGAGTAGAACAATGCCTTGTATGCATAATAGTCAACGCCCGCATCATTACCTACCTCACCATAAGAAGCACGGAGTTTCAGTGTGTTGATCCAGTCATACTGCTTCATGAACTTTTCTTCAGAGATCATCCAGTTGGCACCCAATGACCAGAAGTTACCCCATGGGTCGGCAAAACGTGAAGAACCGTCACGGCGGAAAGATGCGTCTACATAATATTTCTGGTTGTAGTTGTAACGCGCACGTGCCAGATAACTTTCCGTAGTGTATTCCTCGTTATATCCTTCTGCGTAGGTGGTTACGGAGAAGTTCGACAGCTCCGTGTTGTCACCTGCCACTTTCTGGTTTGTCTTGGCCGCATAGTCAAGGAAGTAGCTGTGCTTGTAAGATTCATGCGACAGGAACACGTCGATGTGGTGCTTGTCGAAGTCGTGTGCCCAATACAGTTCCTGAGCAAAGTTATAGTCCTTCGAACGTTCGTAATATTTGGTCAGACGTCCGTTGTTTCCCATACCGTCACCGATTTCAGGGTTGTTGTAGTTCTTCTGGGTCATGTTGTGCAGATACACATTTCCTCTTACAGTGAAAGAGAAATCATTCAGGAAATTGATTGTACCGTACAATTGGCCGTTGATCGTATTGCGTACCGTATTGTTGATGTCGTTTTCCAGTTCATATACAATATGACGGTCGCTCAGATAAACCTGATGCAGATTATATTGTCTGTTTCCGTTCGCGTCCAAGGCATAGCTTCCGTCCTCATTGTGCATATAGATAGGATATACCGGTGCCATCATACGGCTGGAATAGAACGGGTTGATGTAATATGAGCTTTCCGCTGAATCCGCATAATTGCTGTCAGAAGTGGAAGCGGAAACGTTCATGCCGGTCTTGAACCATTTCACAGGCTGGAAATTCGCCTTGAAACGTGCGGACATGCGCTGGAAATCAGAAGAAATGATATATCCTTTCTCGTTCAAATATGAGACAGAGCCGAACATGTCGTATTTTTCTCCTCCACCGTCAGCACTCATGTTATACTCCTGACGGTAACCGTTGCGTTCCAGGGCATCGTTCCAGTTCAAGTCATTATAACCCGGCAATACACTTGCCACGAGCTTTCCGTTCGCGTCAAAAAGTTCATTGTCCGCCTTGTTGAAGATGTTGTTGCGGATTACGTTCTGCACCAGTGTCTGGTTAACCTGTGCGGCTGCAGACGCTGCGTCCAGTCCTTGGTCTACCATATAATATTGCCGGTATCCTTTCCACATGGTTTCCATCCAGTCGGTCACACCCAACCGGTCGTATTCAGGGATGGCGCGGTTGTAGATACCTTGCTTGATGTTCACGCGGACAGCCATTTTGTCCTTGTGTCCGGTCTTGGTGGTGATCAATACCACACCGTTCGCAGCCTTATTGCCATAAAGCGCAGCCGAAGCGGCATCCTTCAGCACAGACATTGATTCGATATCGTTGCTGTTAATATCTCCGATGCTGCCTTCATACACCATACCGTCGACTACAATCAGAGGCTCGTTTGTACCGTTGATTGATCCGAAACCACGGATACGGATATTGATTTTCTCATTACCCGGCTCGCCATAAGAGTTGTTTACCTGAATACCGGGGGCCGCACCTTCCAGAGCACCCGTAGCGCTTGTGATAGGGCGGAGTTCCAGATCCTTGGCGTCGATTGAAGATACCGCACCGGTCAGAGACTGCTTGCTAGCAGTACCGTATGCCACTACCACAACCTCATCCAACACTTCATCGTCTGATTTCAGAACCACTTTTACAACAGGTTGAATTTCAACCTCTTGTGTTCTAAATCCGATGAATGAGATCATCAGAGTTCCCGCCGAACTGTGGTATCTTTACAAAAAGCTCATAATCAATTGTCTGCCTATACATCTTATGATGCCTGAACTTTTAGTGATGGCGTTAGGACAATGCTGCAACGCGGTTTCCTGTGAGAAAATTCTACCTGGAAAGAGACTGGAATCCAACTTTATATGATTTTATTATGAAATAATAATTGTCTTATAATAAAAACGCCCATAAAAACGTTGCCATATCATGATGTCATAATGATTGCATTTTATGTGTTATCGCATTAAAATGAATCGATATTCGGGATATCGCTAACCGGATATTCGGAATATCCTTCACTTCTGGAGATGATTCCATAATAAAAATTAACGGATACCCCCTCTGCAGATACCTGTAGAAGGGGTATGATGGAAATTATTCCGGCATTGGTGCCCTGATTCTTCCTGAAAAATGTCCTGACATTTCAAGGAAAACGCCTGGACATTCCGGTGAAAACGTTTCGCCGTTTGATGTTAAACGTCTAAGTCTTTCTCGAAGGACTGTAAAATATGGATTTCCAGCTCCGGATGATTGCTCTTGGGAAAGTTTTTTCTTTTGTTATATTGATTTAATAATATTCATTCTAGTGACATATATACAATAAAAAACTGATGAAAGTCGCATTATTCTGCATTTTTATTCTTGTTGACAACAATATGTTTTTAACAGCTTCGCTCTCCTTGCGATTTTTTTCATCACCTTTCCTTATGGTCCGGAATATCCGATTCTCAGCGGTCCGGAATGTCATTATGTCAATCTGTCAACCGTAAATTCAGAACCTGCATTTCTTCAGGTCCTTGACTATCGTTCCGGAAAACACCTCGCTATATCCTTGGGTTGTCTTGACATTCCGGTGCCCGAGCAATTTCTGTACGGTCGTTATCTGCACACCCATATATATTAATAAGGTGGCGTTGGTATGCCTTGCGGTGTGAAACGAAATGTGCTTTTTCAGACGGGCCGTTTCTCCAAGAATTTTCAGATCTTTGTTGACAGAAGAGTTCGACCTGATATGGAAAAAGTCATCCGGACGGTCCTTGTAGCGGTGAAGGATGGAGACGGCTTTCCCATGGAACAGCAGGTATAGCGGTACGCTTACGTCCACGCCGGTTTTCACCGTCCTGTATTTCAGCCAAAGCTTCCCGCCCAGTCTCATGACATTTTTTGAGGATAGCTGCGTGAAGTCGGAATACCGTAGCCCTGTATAACAACAGAAAAGAAATGCGTCCAGGGTGTGGGCAAGCTCTTTCCGGCTTTCCTGCAACTGGAGTGCCTCCAGTTTTTTCAGTTCGTCCGGCAAAAGGAAAGAATGCCTGCTTTCCGTAGTCTTTATTCTGTATTTCCTGAAGGGATAGTTGCCGGTTTCCATATAATTCTGCCTGATGGCCTCGTTGACCATTGTCCTCAACTGGCGCATATGCTTGGCGATGGTGTTGACGGAAAGGTTTTTCCGGCACTTCATGAAATTCTCAAAACGGGTCAGCAGAACATAGTTTATGTCTCCGAACTTGAGAGAAGGATTGAATTCCTCCATCAGCAGGATTGTTGACATCAGATTCCGTTTTGTGCTTTCTTTCCGGGAAGAGTTTTCTACCCATTTTCTACCGAATGTGATGAACCCGTCCGGACTCTCCTTTCCGGACGATATTTCATGCTTGAAAAAGTCTAGTGAGACATCAGCTCCTTTTTTCCACATCTCAAGTTCTCTCCATTGCAGATTCAGGACCAACTCATCCAAGAGTCGGTTCAGTTCTTCCATTTGCGGATGATTTATTATTCTTTTTTTCTTGTTGTCCCATTGGTACGGATAAAGATAAATCCGTGTTGAGATGTAGACTTTTCTTTCGTTTTGATACAATTCCACCTGGACTAATGCCTTTCCTTGGCTGTTTAACTTCTTTTTGCGATTGAAAACTAAACGGTAGTTGATTTTATCCATTGCTTAATGTGTTTAAAATGATAATATAGACATCTGGAAATTAACAATATACACTATCATTTCTCTTTCGCTTAAAGTTAATGTCTCAAAAACTCTTCTGGACAACTAAAGTTTAAAGTTTTTATGTATCCATTATATATACAATAAATATGCATGTAGAATGCAAGTGTTTGGCATAAAAATGGCGGTAAAAGTGTTAAAAAGCAGCTTTTATGGAACATACATTCATTTTTTATGAAAATATTGCGTATTTTTGCGCCCCGTTAGAGTGAATAATTTTTTTTAATGTAAAGTAAACTTTAAGAGAGATTTTTATGAAAAGAAAATTGATGCTGTTAATGACCTGCCTGATGATAGGTATAGGTCTGGTAAACGCTCAGACCTCTAAAGTGACAGGTAATGTCATTTCAGACGAAGACGGTTTGCCTATCGTAGGCGCATCAGTATTGGTTGAGGGTACTACAATCGGTACCGTTACTGACATTGATGGTAATTTCACGTTGAGCAATGTGCCAAGTTCGGCGGGAACTCTGATGATCTCATTCATCGGATATGAGACACAACTCGTTAAGGTGCAGCCTGTTATGAAGGTGGTGCTTCAGGCCGGCACACACGAGCTGGACGAGGTGATGGTGGTGGCTTTCGGTACTGCGAAG
>CASENM010000013.1 GCA_949289295.1 uncultured Bacteroides sp. | reverse complement strand
TGGATAGGCTACGAAGCGGTGATTATGGCTGGCGTTCACATCGGCAACGGGGCAATCATAGCCGCCCGTGCCGTTGTTACGAAAGACGTGCCGCCCTATACGATAGTCGGCGGTGTTCCTGCCCGACCGATAAGGAAGCGTTTCGATGAAGAAACGATACGGAAACTCGAAACGCTGCAATGGTGGGACTGGTCTGCCGAGAAGATACAGAGATGCTTGCCTTATATTGGGAAAGGTGATGTAAATGGGTTGTTACAAATGGCTGAGCCAATAGCTTCATCTTGCCTTATCAATTTTAAATAATACAAAAACACCCGACTTTACATTCTTGGGTGTAAAATCGGGTGTTTGATTTGTAAAACATTGATTTCCAATGTTTATTGCGGTGCGTACGGGACTCGAACCCGTGACCCCATGCGTGACAGGCATGTATTCTAACCAACTGAACTAACGCACCATTTATTTCGTTGCTTTCTCTCTCGATTGCGGTTGCAAAGGTACAACTATTTTTTGAATCTGCAAGACTTTCATTCATTTTTTTCATTATTTTTTTTCATCTCATATTTCTATAATTCATTTTCAGTATGTACCACAAAAGTAAATGAGTCTTGCAATGACATTCCCTTAAACTTACAGACATAAAAAAAGGAGTACCGCTGTACTCCAACCTTTGTTAACCTTAAATCTAATACTATGAAAAACACATTGCAAAAATACGGACTTTTGTAAGAATATCAAATTTACAGACCAAAATCGTATGTTTTATAACATGTTTTAATATGCAATATTATATGGTTAAGTTCCATTAACGGTTCTTACAAACCTAGTTCAGCTGATATTTCCAGCATCTTTTCGATAGGTTTGATTGCCTTCTCTGCAACAATCTGTTCCACTTTCACTTCAGGCCATTCGTATTTCAATGTGTTATACAATTTTTCAAGGGTATTCAGACGCATGAAATTGCATTCGTTGCAGGCACACGTGCTGTCCTCAGGTGGTGCTGGAATGAAATTCTTGCCGGGACATTTTTTCCTCATTTCATACAATATGCCGCTTTCTGTAGCCACTATGAAGTCTTTCTTGTCACTTGCCATGGCGAACTTGAGCAACCCTGCCGTAGATGCCACTTTGTCGGCAAGCTTGGCTACCGCTCCTTTGCATTCAGGATGCACGAGCACTTGTGCGTCGGGATACTGTCTCTTAAGCTCCAGTATCTTTTCTACCGAAAACTTTTCATGCACGTGACAGGCACCGTTCCAAAGCAGCATATTCCGCCCTGTAATGGAATTGATATAATTTCCCAGATTCCGGTCGGGACCGAAAATTAGTTTCTCGTCCTCCGGAAAACTTTCCACAATCTGACGCGCATTGGTGGAAGTCACCACCACATCTGTCACGGCTTTCACTGCCGCACTAGTATTCACATACGAAATCACCTTATAACCGGGATGATTGTTCACAAAACATGCGAACTCATCGGCTGGACAACTGTCCGCCAATGAACATCCCGCATTCAGGTCGGGAATGAGCACTTTCTTGTCCGGACAAAGAATCTTGGCAGTCTCTCCCATGAAATGCACTCCGCACATGACAATGATATCCGCCGATGTCTTGGCAGCCCACTGGGCAAGTGCCAGACTGTCTCCTATGAAATCCGCGATTTCCTGTATCTCGTCAGCCTGGTAGAAGTGACCGAGAATCACCGCATTCTTTTTCTTGCACAGGTCTCTGATTCCTTTCTTCAAGTCAATCCCTTTGTCGACGGGTTCATCCACATAACCCTTTTTCAACCAACTTTCTTTTTTCATCATATTCTTATTATATTTTTTCTTTTAAAAAGAAATGTATGATAGTGATAATATCCGGTTAATTGTGTTTGAAAAAATCAGAAAGTTTGCTTGCTTTTTCCGTTATTTGTCTGGCAACGGAAGATATGAATAATTCGTTCACAAGCTTACTTCTTGATTTCATTTCACTTACGTCTACAATTAACAGATGGTTCATTATATGCAAAGTTAAAAACTTTTCGTTTATCCACCTTTTAAAATCCGGTTATAATGTGTTTAAATAGCGGATACAAAAAAACGGTCAGTTTTTTGCATTGTTGATTTCTTTCCGGTTATAAGGATTTGGACGGATTTCACAAGAATTTCTTTTCATTTTCTATGCTCAGGTTATTTACACGTTTTCCACCGTTTTCAACAGGGTTATGAATATAGTTCGTATCTTTGTGGGGCAAAACCAAAATGTTTTCTGATATGTCTGAATTGAGAAAGTTGAAGATTACCGAAATGAACCGTCTGACAGTGGATGAGTTTAAAGAAGCCCGGAAACTGCCGTTGGCAGTGGTGCTCGATGATGTGAGAAGTTTGCATAATATCGGCGCGGTGTTCCGTACATCGGATGCTTTTTTGATCAGCAGGATTTATCTCTGTGGGATTACGGCAGTTCCTCCTCATCCGGAAATGCATAAGACGGCATTGGGAGCTGAACTGACGGTGGACTGGATATATTGCAAGACCACGCAGGAAGCTGTGGAAGAGCTTCATGGAGAAGGATATACAGTGCTGGCCATTGAGCAATGCGAGGGAAGTACGATGCTTGACGAATATAAGCCTGAGCCGGAACAGAAATATGCGCTGGTGTTGGGAAACGAGGTGAAAGGTGTGAAACAGGAAGTGGTCGACATGTGTGACGGATGTATCGAGATTCCACAATATGGCACCAAGCATTCGTTGAATGTGTCAGTCACTGCGGGAATCGTGCTGTGGGAGTTTGCCTATAAGATGCGTAAGCTGAAATCCACATCCTGTTGACAAACTTGTGAGATATCGGTTGAAATTTTGTTCATTGTTTGTTAATTCATTGTAGGACAATGCTTCTATAATTGTCCGTTTTCCACAAGCGTGGCCACACGTTCTATCATCTTGTCTTCGTCTTCCGGATGGTAGCCTTTTTTCAGGCTGGCGCCGAAAAGAGCCGCAAAAGTCTGATAGAAACCGGCCTTGAACGGTCCCATGAAAGCGCGTACCAGTTGGAAGGATGACTGGTTGCATTCACGGTTCACCAGCTTTATCAACAGTTTTCCCTGTGAGAAGGTCAGTTTCTTCATTCTTGGAGTATATTGCTGCTTCAATCCTTTTTCCACTGCCTTGATATGTTTCTGCTTAGCTTCTTCGTCAGGAAGCGTCTCCAGATATTCGTATGTTTCGATGACGGCGTTCCGCACTTCCTTGGCGATGGGGAGTGTCTTTTTCACGTCTCTCACCAGTTTGTAGTAATATCTTTCCTGTCGTCTGTTTTTGAACTTCAGTTTCGGGTAGACATAAACAGTCCTGAGCGTTATATGGGGTATAGTGTCGCTATTGTATACGATGGCCGGAACCATGTAGCCTTGGATGGAGGTCTGGAGTTTTTCCTGTCCGGAAGATTTTGATATGAAACCGGCCGAAAGGAACAATGCTATGTATAACCATCGTTTCATGTGCGCAAAAATAGAAATAATAATCCGATTATCTTCTATTGTTAACGTATTTATAGATGTTTGTCAATCCTGTTTATATCTATGTGGAAAAAGTGTTGTATTATCTGTATATTAGGGTGTTGTGCCTGTTTAAAACTCTGTGCACAATCGAATTGGACGGAATGGTTGGAACAGACGGACAGCGATGAGGCGTTGTCTGCCATGCAGGAACGCTATGAGGAGCTCAGTGAACTGGCGGAGCATCCTTTCAACATCAATACCGCAACGAAAGAGCAGCTGGAGCGGCTTCCGTTTCTTTCCGACAAGATGATAGAGAATATTCTGTATTATCTGTATAAATACGGACCGATGCTGACAAAGAATGAGTTGCTTGGCGTGGAGGGCATGGATGTGCAGACACGTCGGTTTCTGGAGGATTTCATTTATGTCGGTTCGTCTGAATCGGAAGATGACGGATTAAGTTTCCGGAAGGTGTGGAAATACAATAAACAGGAGTTGTTGACACGTGTGGATTTCCCTGTGAATAAAAAGGCGGGTTATGCCGGCTATCCGGAAGAGACGCTTCAGAATAGTCCGAATAAAAAATATATGGGAGATCCTTTCTATCATAATCTGCGGTATAAGTTTCAGTATAAGGATCGGATTTTTCTTGGACTTACCGCCGAGAAAGATGCGGGAGAACCTTTTTTCAGCAAATACAACCGGAAAGGATATGATTTTTATTCCGCCAGTCTGTTTTTGAAAGATTTCGGACGGATAAAGGCATTGGCGTTCGGAAACTATCGGGCGAGTTTCGGCTATGGTCTTGTCATGAACATGGGATTCAGTATCGGAAAGTTCTCTTCCATGGCGGGGTTGAACCGGAGGGGAAAAGGATTGTCGAAATACACTTCTGTGAATGAGGCGGATTATCTTCAGGGAGCGGGAATGGAAGTGGAGCTGGCCAGACGTTGGTCGGCCACTGTCTTCTATTCTTTCCGCAAGCAGGATGCACGTGTGGAAAACCAGTTCATAAGGACGTTGAAAACAGACGGATATCATCGGTTGAAAAAGGATATGGAAAAGAAGAATACTGTCAGTAATCATCTGGCTGGATGTAATTTATCGTATAACGGGAAATATATGGAATATGGACTGACGGCTGTTTATAATGTTTTCAACAAGGTGTTGAATCCTGACTTCCGCCTGTATAACCGATACTATCCGAGGGGAAGGGATTTCTTTAATATAGGAGCGGATTACAAGTTCTTTCTGAATAAGGTGATTCTGGCCGGGGAAGTGGCTTTCGACAAGTCTGGTGCCTTGGCTATGCTCCATTCCTTGAGTTATTCACCGTCCGTGAATACTGTGGTGACAGTTATGAACAGATATTATGACAAACGTTATCAGAGTCTGTATGCAAACGGTTTCGGTGAAAATTCGCGTACACAAAATGAGTTGGGACTTTATATAGGATTGGAATCCAGCTTGTTGTCCAGGTGTAAGTTGTTGACATATGTGGATTTCTTTTATTTCCCATGGTACCGTTATCAAGTGGACAGACGGAAGACCATGGGAATGGAGGGTGTTTTCCAGTTAAGTTATTCACCGTCCAATTCACTGGATATGTTGATAAAGTACAGTTACAAGAACAAGGCCAGGAACTTTACTCATGAAGAGACGGGGAAGTATGTGTTGCCGAATATCCGCCAGCGTCTTCATGGGCAAGTGTCGTATGCCTGTAATGAATGGATGAACGTGAAGGGAGTGGCGGAATGTATCCGTTCGTCTTATTGGAGACAGGAATCTTCCGATGGATATGTAGGAAGCGGAACCGTGAAGCTGGGTACGGACCGTTTTCCGTTCCGGGGTTCAGTCACGGCTTCCTGGTTTCATACGGACGATTATGCTTCGAGGGCCTATCTGTATGAACCGGGATTGCTTTATGCCTATTCCATGTCGTCGTTTTACGGAAAAGGACATCGGCTGGTCTTGATGGCGGACTGGCGGTGGAAAAAGCGGCTGACCGTCCAGGCAAAATGGGGATGGACACACTACCGCGACCGTAATCTGATCAGTTCAGGTACGGAAGAGATTCAGGGAAACGACAAGTACGACCTGCAGTTGCAGGTAAGGCTGAAGTGGTGAGAAACAATGGATGATTATAAGTCAGATTATCTGTGTGATCCGTTCGTGGTGAAAAAGACAGGATTTCGTTGTTGTTGTCCGGAAACGTCTTGACAAATTCTATGGTCCGGCTTGTGGACCGTATAGTCCATATCGGTGAACCATACAGTCCACCGATATGAACCGTATGGTTCACGGGCTGGACCATAGGATTTTTTTTGATGTTTTCTCTCTTCTTCTTTGGGTTCAGTTATTTTTATTATTTTTGTGCGTTACAAGAATAATAAAAACATCAGGCTTTATGTCAACAGTCATTTATCCGGCTCCTATATTCGGTCCCGTTCATAGCCGGCGGTTGGGCGTGTCGTTGGGAATCAACCTGCTTCCGGCCGACGGGAAGTTCTGTACTTTCGACTGCATTTATTGCGAGTGCGGTTACAATGGGCAGCATCGTCCCCGGCTGAAGGTGCAGACCCGTGAGGCGGTACGTGAGGCGCTTGAGGCCCGTCTGATTGACATGAAGCGGAACGGTCCTTCTCCCGATGTGCTCACGTTCGCGGGCAACGGCGAGCCTACGGCCAATCCTTATTTTCCGGAAATCATAGATGATACGCTGGCATTGCGCGACAAGTACTTTCCCGATGCGAAAGTCAGCGTGTTGAGCAATTCCACCTTTATCTGCAAGCCCGAAGTGTTTGCCGCGCTGGACAAGGTGGACAACAACATTCTGAAACTGGATACGGTGGACATCGGGTATATCCGTAAGGTGGACCGTCCTACCGGACATTACGACTTGGACGGGATAATCGAGGGAATGAAAGCCTTCAGGGGCAATCTGATTATCCAGACCATGTTCATGAAAGGAAAGACCGACGGCGGGGAGGATGTGGACAACACTTCCGACAAGTATGTGTTGCCTTGGCTGGAAGCGGTGAAGGAAATCGCTCCCCGTCAGGTGATGATCTATACAATCGACCGGGAGACTCCCGACCGCTTCCTGCAAAAGGCCACCCATGAGGAGCTTGACCGTATTGCGGCATTGGTGAGCGGTGCGGGAATCGCGGTGAGTATCTCTTATTGACAAAAAGGCTGAAACAGGTCTCGTTTCTCATTTTACAGTTCAAGTTCAAGAGATGTCAGAAGTTCGCCTGACAGGTTCATGGCGACCATGTCATTCTGCTTCACCCAGTCGTTCCCGGAATTATCCCATCTATACAGTGCGATATAGAGCGCACCGTCAGTGCCTTCATCATAAGTCTGCTTGGCAATCACATCAGCATATTCCTGCTTGCCACTGTTCCACGCGGCATATTCAATGGCATATCCGTTTTCATCATACAGGTAATTCAGAATGTGCGATTTCTCCCATTCTTCCGTTATGTCGTTCCACTTCAACACTTCTTTCTGTGCCAGACGTTGCTCGCCGTCGTACACATAGTTGTATTTCAAAGTTGGAGACAGATATTTTCCACATACCGACTTATGGTACACAGCCTTGGCTGTGACAATTCCATCCTCAGAGGTTTCCGCATTGTATGCAAACCCACACCCGCCATATACGTTCAATGACGCTAAAAAAATCGTTGTTGCTGTAATGATTTCCATATCTTTCTTCTTTTAATTGTTTTTGTTTTCTTTTACTGACACAAAGGTAAGCAGGATATATCCCCTATCAGGTTATCACAATGTTATCGTTAGGTTAATTGTCGCCATACTTCAAGATGCCGACAGACTGGCATTCTGGCCTGTCAGTGAAAAGCAGGAATAGAAAGCCAGTATACGGTCTTTCAGCAGATAGGTATATTTAGCCTGTGACTGTTGGGAGAGTGCGTCGGCAAGTTTCATCTTGATTTCATTGTATTCGAATACAGTCGATTTCCCGGCTGCATATTTTTCCAAGGCATACCGGTGCGCTTCCTGATTGGCTATTACTGCTTTCGTGGTGGAACGGTATTTCTCGAATGCGGATATCGCATCCGTATAAGCCTGCTCGATGTCTTTGTACAACTGTTTTTTCTCGTTTTCCAAAGACAGTTTCGCGTTATCCTCATCGATACGTGCCGCCCTCACTTGGTTCCGCGTGGAAAACCGGTCGAACAACGGGATGCTGATTGTAAGGCACAGGCTTTTCTGCATGTTGTTGTTAAGCTGCCTCCGGAACGTCTCGCCCAGTCCGCTCCCGTTGTCGTAATAGCTCGTGTTGATTCCGGCTGCGAATGAAAGGGTCGGGTAATATCCGGACTTGGCTATCCGGATGCCTTTCGTCTTGCTCTGCAGGGTGTAATATGCCTGACGTATCTGGGGCATACAGGTCAGGGCGGACTGATAGATGCTCACCGGACTCAGCGTGTCGGCGATGGCAATCTCTCCGCCAAGCGAATCGATGTCAAACTGTTCATGCCCTTTCAGCTCCATCAGTTGTGCCAAGTCAAGATAAGCGAGCCGGAGGGAATTTCTCGCTTCGGTAGCGGTCAGTTCGTCATCCGCCAATTGGGCACGCACATCATAAAGCTGCGATTCGGCAGCCTTCCCGTTCTCGATAAGAAGTTGCGTGCAGGTTTCCTGTTCCTTGGTCAGCTGTATCTGTTCCAATGCTATTCGGTAGATTTCCTTGTTCAGAAGAATCTGGAAATAGGCTCCAGCCACGTTCAGCGACAGATTGTTCTCTATCAGTTCCCGGTTCGCCTCTGCGGCAAGCAGGTCGAAGCGGTTCTGCGCAATGGATGCCGTCCGCTTGAATCCGGCAAATATCGGGATTTCCGTAGTTACAGAAAAAGAAGAGTTTTGTATGTTACTGTCCTCATACGTGTTGTTCTGGTTCAGCGAGCGTCCGAAAGTGAAGTTCTGTGAGGCGCCTGCATTCAGATCCGGAAGGAAACTGTTCCTTAATGTATTCTTCTGCACTTTCAGACTCTGAATCTGGTTGTCGCTTTGTTTTACCTCAATGTTGTGTGTTACCGCATAGTCGATACACTCTGCGAGCGTCCATTTTTTCACTTGTGCCTGTACATTTTGACAGGCTAATAATCCGGCAAAAGCCAGTATAGATACTAATCCTTTCATATTTCGTCCTTTCTTATTTGTTTTTTACTCTACAAAAGTAGACAGACAAAGACAAGGGCGATGTTATCGGAAAGTTATTAATAAGTTAAGATAAAGAATATATTTGATATTGTTAAAAACATACTATTTACAACTGTTGTTCTGTTTTAACATGATAAAAACTGTAATCAACAGTCCTATTATAAAACTTATTGTATGCGGAACAATGTCTTGAAAATCATTTGCATGAGTGACAATAAAAAGGAATAATGGTATCGCAGTTATCTTTAGTAAATACTGTTTGATATTTCTTATCGGATCGAAAAGAAGACATAAAACGCAAAATACAGGAACGTACAACAAGTAAGACAGTATATATTCATAAAGCCAGATTTGTTCATTTGACAATCTGTTGATGCAATAATAAACTGACAATAATAAGAAAAGCATTATTAATTTTGTTTTCATAATCTGTGGTTTAAAAGGGTTATGATTATCAGTAGTCTGAAATGAAGAATAACTTTTTTATCACCATGTTGGATCCATGTAACCTTTTTGCTCCATTTCAACCATAGAGCTTTTTGTCATCAAACGTCCGATCCAGCCTATAAGTTTTCCCATCGGACCTCCTCCTGAAATTTCGATTATTTCATTTCTCTCTAATTCTTTTATTCCATTCTCTTTCATATGATTTCCTTTCATACTGATTTGCATTACATTTTACCATTCTCCATTATATCCTTTCTCTATATCAGAGAAAAAAGTACCGTCTAATATTTCCATAGCAATCTGGAAAAAGATAGAAGGACCAAGCATCCACAAAATTACTTTTTTAGTTAATACGTAGTTTAATCGCGATAATTTATTAGCTTAACATTTCAAACTGCTCGTTCCACAACCGGCTGTAGATACCGCCGGAATTGAACAGTTCCTTGTGCGTACCCGTCTCGGCTACTTGTCCCTTGTCGAGCACCACAATCCTATCCGCGTTCTTCACCGTGCTCAGGCGGTGCGCAATGACAATGACTGTCTTTCCCCGTTTAGCCAGTGCGTCCAGCGTCTGTTTCACATGCTTCTCTGATATGGAATCCAGCGAGGAGGTCGCTTCATCAAAAATCAGAATCTCCGGTTCCTTATACAGGGCGCGTGCAATGGCAATGCGCTGCCTTTCGCCTCCGGAAAGGGAAGCACCGTGCTCGCCGATATAGGTCATGTATCCGTTGGGCAGACGCTCGATGAAATCCTTCAGCCCGAGCTGTTCCACAAGGTCTACAATCCGTTTCATGTCCGGCTGCAGGTCTCCCACCGCAATGTTCTCGATGATTGTCCCGGCAAACAGTTCAATCTGCTGCGGCACCGTCCCCACCCGGCGGCGTAGGCTCCGGTTGCTTATCTGGGCGATGTCATATTCGCCGATGCGGATCTGCCCGGACTGGATGGGATAGATATGCTGCAAAAGGGAGATCAACGTGGTTTTTCCCGAACCGCTCTCACCGATGACGGCGGTGGTCTTTCCTTTTTCTATCTTCAGGTTCAGTCCTTTGAACACTTCTTTCCGCGAACCGTAACGGAACGACACGTTCTCAAACGTGATGTCACCGATCATGTCCGGTTCAAGCTCTATCTTTTGGCTGTCGTCCTGTTCACGCTCCAGGTCCATGATCTGAAACAGGCGGTCGGCTGCAATCAGTGCATCCTGAATGGTCTGGTTGGAGGATATCAGCGAGCCGATGGGCGAGATGATGTAGCTGATGAGCGAATAGAACACCATCAGCGTTCCCGGTGTCAGTTCCTTGTCGATGACCAGCACGCTTCCCATCCAGAGCACCGCAATGGTGATGGCAGTGGAAACGAACTGGATGCCACCCTGTGCCATGATCGCTCCGTAAATGCTGCGAAACGTGTTCTTCAACAGATACACGAAACGGGTCTCCGTCTTCAGATTGGCAAAGTCCTCTATGCCGAAACGCTTGATGGTGGAGATGGAGTTGATGGATTCCACCAGCTGTGCCTCCAGGTCCGCGCTGCTCTCCATGATACCGCGCTGGTATTTCCTGTTCAGCCGGTTGAACCCCCAGAAGATAAGCAGGAAAAGCGGTGCGGATGCCAGCGTCACAAGGGCAAGCTCCCACGAATACACGAACATCAGACCCACGGAGAAAAGCAGGATCATCATGTTCACCACCAGATCGAGCGACACGTTGTTGATGAAGTTCCGGATTTTCACCGCATCGTTCACACGCGAGATGATCTCACCCACACGCATCGTGTCGAAGAACTGTTGCGGGAGTGTCAACAGGTGCTTGTAATATCCTAATATCAAGGCGGCGTCGATGCGTTGTCCGGTCTTCAGTGCCAGGATGCTCTTCATGGCTCCAATAAAGGTGCGGAGAATCAGGATGACAATCATCACCACGCCCATCAGGTTGAGCAGGTTGATGTTTCCATCCACCAGCACGTAATCGGTAATCTTGCCTACATATACCGAGGTGGACAGTCCGAGAATGCTGTACACCAACGCTCCGAACACCGCCTGCATCATGACGCTCTTGTGTGGTGTCAGCAGCGAGAAGAATTTCCGCGTCATACTGGTTTTCATGTTCCCTTTCTTGAAGGTCTCTTCCGGTTCCATCAGCACGAGTACGCCCGTCCACATCCTCTTGAACTCTTCGTCCGTCACCTTGTGCATCCTTCCGTCTCCCGGATCCATATAGGTGATGTGTCCCTTCTCTACCTTATAGATGACCACGAAGTGCTGCAGGTGCTCATGCACGATCACATGGGCAATGGTCGGTTTCGGAACGATGGCAAGCGCTTCAAACTGTGCCCTCACGCCTTTTGCCGAAAGTCCGAGCCGGTTGGCAGCCTCTATCAGTCCCAGCACGTTTGTGCCTTTCTGGTCGGTGAACGCGTACTGCCGGATGCGGGCAACCGGGAACTGCAGCCCGTAATGTGCGCAGACAGAGGCAAGGCATGCCGCGCCGCAGTCCGTAATGTCATGCTGTTTTATCTTGATTCCTTTCTTATACATAGTCATTTTGTTTTTTCCGTTTTTCCATTCAATTCAATTTCGCTACCATTGTCTCGTTCTCATACTGTTTCGGGTTCACCCATCCGTCCATTTTCTGATAAAGCAGGTCGAACAGCGAACGGCGTGTCACCATGAAGTGTGCGTTCACCGTCATTCCTTTTTTCAGTTTCCCTACCCTTCCGTTCTTAAGCTGGAGATAGTCACGATCCATCTCGCATTTCACCTTGTAGAAGGAATTGCCTTGGCTGTCCGTCAGGAAATCCGATGATATATCCTTTACTCTTCCCGGTATCGTTCCCCATTCGTTGTAATTGAATGATTCCACCTGTACGTTCACCGGCATACCCACGCTCATAAATCCGATGTTCCTCGGCGTGACATAGACTTCCAGGCAGAGCGTGGAGTCGGGGCTGATGACCGCCAGCGACTGACCTGCCTGAATGCTGCTTCCGCGGTACACGCCGGAGAACTGGTCTACCGTCCCGTCCACCGGGCTGCGCACGATGTACATGTCCTTGTCCTTTATTTCCTGATTCAGGCTGGAATTCATCTCGTTGTATGTGTTCCGGTAGGTGTTCTGGTCCGCCTGCCAGGTGCTGAGCTGGCTCTGTTCCAGCGATGCCAGTTCGTTCTGCTGGCTTTTCAGCTTGAAGTAGTAACTGTCGTATTCCTCTTCCGAAATGACCTTCTTCTCAAAAAGCGTCCTGTTCCGGGTGTATTCCTTTTCCGCCTGTGCCAGTGCCGTTTCCAGTTCCTGTTTCTTCCGGATGAAATAGGCGTATTCCTGCTGCCTTACCGGGGAACTGAACCGTTCCGGACGTTCGCCGTTCGCCAAAAAGGCAAGGTCGGCAAGCTATGCGCTGCAATCGTTCAACCGGCTGGTCTGGTAATTGATCTTGTAGTCCGAATTGTTGGTGCGGAACCGGAGAATCACATCCCCCTTGTTCACCTGGTCACCTTCCTTCACGAAAACCGAATCCACGATTTCGGTAATGGAGGAAGTGATTTCCGCCTTTTCCGCCACCGGTCTCACCACGCCGCTCCCCTGTACGGAGATATCCACATAGATAAATGGCAATGCAACCAGTGTGACGGTCACGGCAAGCAGGACAACCCAGTAAATTACCTGCGATTTCGTTGTGTGCTGATAGATGTACGTCTCAATACTGTTTTCTATCCATTCGTTCGGTAATAGCATATCTTTTTAAATTAAAAACGGTTACTTTTGTTTCCTTTTCACAGGGCAAAAGTAACCGTTCTAAAAAAAAGGATATGTTATGCTTGTGTTATCGTTAGGTTAACAATCTCGACAATCTAATAAAAAACAACTCATATCAATTCAATAAAAGCACTCAATGACTTGTTCTTTAGTATTCCAGACAATAAACGAAAAACGTTTAAAGAATAGGATTCCGACTATGTTACGGGAATCAGACGCTGCATAAGTGACGTTTGCAAAATGCTTTCCATTTATATTACCGTAAGGCTTTTGATAGATTTTTATAGGATACCCGTTACCAGCAACTCCATAACACAAATCCTCTTTACAAAAACGTATACCATGCATTTGCTTCAATTCCGGATTTCTAAACATAAAATCACTCCGGTCATATCCTGTATCAATCAATATGCGTGTACATTTTATCTTCTTTACAGAAAGAAGACACTATGGGAGCTGTCCTTTGCCTCGTGATTATAACCAAGACCAAGAACGAAATCAGCACGATAAGCAGAAACGATATAACCGGAATCTTTTTCATCTAATTAAAGAGTCTTACATTAATCATGCAATTATCAGGTGTGAAGGTATCACTTCAAGCATAAATTTCTCACGCCATTTTGTTAGAAAACGCCCAAAGCATCACAAGCTTCATAAATACATATACCTGCAGCAATTGTAAGTCCTGCACCTGTTGCTATGCCTGCTGTACCAACAAGTACTCTTGCTGCACAACTACCTATTAATCTCCATGGGATAGCTACACCACCATTGATGTGTTCCAATTCTTCAACTTCTAAATTTGTCAATATTGCGTTATTATTCATAGTTGTTTAAAATGATTTTTAATATTATGATACCAATGATAAATCCAAGCAGAATTCCGTAACGAAACCAAATCGTTAAGTTGTGTTTTTTATTTTTCATCTCTTTTCTCGATTATGTTTGGTAAAAGTGCCAGACCAATGGCAGATCCTGCAGCAAATCCTTTTAGGAAAACGGCAGCTAAAATGGGAATAGCTCCACCATTTACATCATACATTTCTGATGCACCCATTTCTCGAATTGCACTTTCTGTTTTCATGACTTTTAATTTTTAGTTATTAAATAATTTATCTTTGCTATTTAATCTTTACCAACAAATAATGTCTCTCTCGATAGGATTCAACTTTTCCAACTGTTCCTCCGTCGGAGGGAAATACCCACCTGTAATTGACAGGTTCTCATCTTTGTTTAATTCTTTCATACGCAATAAGTTTATTTGTTAATACCATTCTCCTTTCTGATTCTCTCAAATGCCATTCTTCCACTATCTAAGTTTAAGAATATCCAAGAGATTCTTGTTTTTCAAGAAATCCGGCAACCCATGTTCCGTACAGCTTTCACCATCAGGTCCAGGTGCCACTCCTCCACTCACGTTTTTCAATTCTTCAATCTCTAAAGTTTTCAATTCGTTTTTTTTCATACGCATTTCTATTTAATTGTTATTATACTCTTGGTTTGTTTTACTGATGCAAAGGTAATCCAACATTATCTGGGATCATGTTGCCTTTATGTTATCGTTAGGTTAATTGTTCTTATATATGGAAAATAAAACATCTACAGTTATTAAAAATGCCATAATACCTTTCATGAATTTATAGGGACTTGTACAAAACGCCCATCTAAAAATATCCATTTATAACTATTGTCTCCACCCGAAATGTTTCGACTTTCTTCCTGGTTTAATTCATATAAGTACTGTTCCATAATTACTAATTATTAAATTATACAATATATTTATTGATTACGCAGCAAATGTATTACAAGAAAAATTCTATGTAAGTTATTATTATGTTATCTGTTTGTTAAATTCACACATGTTTATTACATTTGCGACACTTACAGATAAAATATAAATGAAAAATATACTATCAATAAGGAACAAAACAACATTATACGTAAGTATATTGACATTTGTTGGTTTAATAAGTGTGATTACCCTACAGTCAATATGGTTATTCAATACATATAGGCTCATCGAAAACAATATTCAAAAGGAAAGCTATGCAACCATTGAAAAAGCTTTGGAAGAAGAAGGAAATATGAGATTTGGGCAAACTCCCAAAGGTACAGAAATCATAAGTGGACCTACAAACGACACCATTCCTCCAATGACCTATTTTTATGAACGACTTTCAGACATGGGATATCCGATGTCATTACATAATCTTGATTCGATTGCAGCTGAATTATTAATACAAAATGGATTAGGAGACCGATATTATATATACGTCATAAATTTAAGGACAGGAGAAAAACTAAACGGTATCGGCACTCAAAAAGAATCGTCCTTTATGGCTATCAAGCCCAAATACTTTCCAATCCGGTCAGATTATACCCAGGTTGTCCAGCTTATCATCACAAATCCCAATAAGACTTTCTTAGAACGTATGGGACTACTGATTATAGCAACTATTATCATCATGGTTTTTGTAATCGGATGTATCACTTATCAGATAAAAATCATTAGCCGCATAAATAAGATTTCCCAAATACGTGAAGATTTTTCCTACGCAATGGTGCATGACATGAAGACCCCGCTTACCACCATATTCACGGCATTGAGCTTTCTGCACAGCGGAAGGCTGGATGACAAGCCGGAGACAAAAGAGAAATTCTTCAATGTTGCCAAGGAAGAGGCGGACCGCCTGCTGACACTGACCAACAAGTTACTCACCATATCGAAACTGGAGAACAAGAAGATGAAGATGGAGTGTGAAAAGATTGCGCTGGAGCCGATGCTCGTCAGGCTGGCGGATAAGTTCAAGGTGAAATCACACAAGCCCGTATCGTTCGAGTTTGATTTGCAGACACCGGAGATATACGCCGATGCGGAATACATCGAAGAGGTGTTCAGTAACCTGATAGACAATTCCATCAAATATTCCAAAGAGCGTGTGGACATACGTATCTCGTCATCGAAAAACGACCTTTATTCCATTATCAAGGTATACGACAACGGTCTTGGAATATCGGAAAAGGACCAGCTCGGCATCTTCAACAAGTACGAGCGTGCGGCGGCTGGAAGCCGGAGCCGCAGGAAGAAAGCTGCCGGTTTCGGGCTGGGTCTGAACTTTGTGCAGCAGGTAATCGAAGCGCACAAAGGAAAAATCTTCGTCAACAGTATAGAAGGTGAGTTTACTGAATTTATTATTTATTTACCCTTAATGGTCAAAGAATTATGATAAAATTATTACTCGTTGAAGATGATAATAACTTATGCTACATCGTACAGGCAGGTCTGCAGGATGTCATCAAAAAGTATGAAGTGATTACTGCCGGAAACGGATTGGAAGGTCTGCACGCTTGGGAGGAACACAAACCGGACATCATCATATCCGACATCGACATGCCCGAAATGGACGGTTTTGAGATGGTAAAGCGCATCCGTGAGATAGATGGAGATACGCCCATCCTGTTCGCTTCCGCCATGACATCACCCAAAGATGTGAAACATGGTTACGAACTGGGTGTGAACAATTATGTAAAGAAACCGTTTGTCCCGGAGGAGTTAGACGCGCATATCCATGCTATCTTGAAAATGAAGGAAGGTGCCAAGAGTAGGTCGGTAGAGGGGCACAGCAAGTTCAGTCATTACACGCTCGACGGAGTACATGCCACCCTGCGTGATGACAGCACGGGTAAAATCCGTGTACTGACCGTTACGGAAGCCAAAATCCTGCAGCTTCTCGCCGAAAACAAGAATGAAGTCGTCCGCCGCGAAGCCATTCTGAGCCGCTGCTGGAATACGGAAGACGACTTTTTCGCTTCCCGTAGCCTGGATGTGTTCGTCACCAAGCTCCGCAAGCTCTTCGCCGATGATTCGGACGTGGAGATAAAGACTATAAGAGGAGTCGGACTGATACTGGTGACGGAGAATAAAAAATAGATGCGAAAACACAGAGTCACCAAGAAGTATTCTTAACAGGCGGAAAACAATCTTTATGACTCTGTGCGCTTTGTAGTATGCTGAAAAATCAATAATTGTTCTTCTTCACTTCAAAGTAAGCTTGCGGATGCAGGCATGCCGGGCATGTTTCAGGAGCTTCCGTTCCTACAAACAGGTAACCGCAGTTGCGGCATTGCCATACCACTTCCGTATCTTTTTTGAACACTTTGCCTTCTTCCACGTTCTTTGCCAAAGCCAGGTATCTTTCTTCATGGCCTTTTTCGGCGACCGCAATCTCACGGTACATCTTGGCGATGGCGGGGAATCCTTCTTCGTCGGCAATGTCGGCGAACTTCGGATAGTCGAGTGTCCACTCTTCATTCTCGCCTGCCGCCGCGGCTTTCAGGTTCTCCAGTGTGGTGCCGATCACGCCCGACGGATAGCTGGCCGTAATTTCCACCATTCCGCCTTCCAGCCATTTGAACATCCGTTTCGCATGTTCCTTTTCCTGGTCGGCCGTCTCGGTGAAGATGGCCGCAATCTGTTCGTAGCCTTCCTTCTTGGCCGCGCTCGCGAAATAAGTATAGCGCATTCGGGCCTGTGACTCACCTGCAAATGAAATGCCCAGATTCTTCTCGGTTCTCGTTCCTTTGATACTCTTTCCCATAATCGTATGTATTTAGTCGGTTATTAGTTGATTTCTTTGTTGCAAAGATAAGAATAATATTTAAATTTGTAATTATTACAATTATTGTTTATATTTTATTAAGGAATGATTCTCTTCTTGTTTCCAGGAAGAATTAAGATTTTCGTTTAAAATACACATTATCTTTCGTTTATGTTCGATTAATTAGCTACTTTTGCGCCTCTTTTTTGATTTTATAACACAAAACATAACATTTTATGAAAGATCTGGGATTCAAGCCGAAACTGTTCGGCATGTTGGGAAATTATCAGAAGGCCAATCTGATAGCTGATGTCATGGCCGGTATCATTGTGGGAATTGTGGCCTTGCCGTTAGCCATTGCTTTCGGCATCGCTTCGGGGGTGAGTCCGGAGAAAGGTATCATCACGGCAATCGTGGCCGGTTTCATCATTTCGTTCTTCGGGGGAAGTAAAGTACAGATTGGCGGCCCTACGGGGGCGTTTATCGTCATCATATATGGCATTATCCAGGAATACGGGATTGACGGGTTGATGGTCGCTACCATGATGGCGGGAGTGTTGCTGATATTATTGGGAATGTTCAAGTTGGGGGCAATTATCAAGTTTATCCCCTATCCTATCGTCATAGGTTTTACGAGCGGAATTGCCGTGACGATTTTTACCACTCAGATTGCGGATATTTTCGGGCTTCAGTTTGGGGATGAAAAAGTTCCGGGAGATTTTATAGGAAAATGGATGCTGTATGTCCGTCATTTTGATTACGTGAACTGGTGGAATGTCGCAGTGAGTGTGGTCAGTATTGTCATAATAGCCGTTACACCCCGGTTCTTGAAAAAGGTGCCCGGTTCGCTGCTGGCCATTGTTTTGGTGACGTTCGGTGTTTATTTGTTGAGAAGGCACATGGGCGTGGATTGCATTGACACGATAGGCGACCGGTTCAGCATCCGTTCGCAGCTTCCTGAAGCGGCTGTTCCGGTTCTTGATTGGGAAGCGATAAAGAATTTGTTCCCGGTAGCCATTACGATAGCGGTGTTGGGGGCTATCGAATCATTGCTTTCGGCGACAGTGGCCGATGGAGTGGTGGGCGACCGGCATGACTCGAATACAGAACTGATAGCACAGGGGATTGCCAATATCGCTTCTCCGGTTTTTGGAGGGATTCCCGCTACGGGGGCAATCGCACGCACGATGACGAACATCAACAATGGAGGGCGGTCGCCTGTGGCGGGAATCGTCCATGCGGTCGTGTTGTTGCTGATTCTGCTGTTTTTGATGCCGTTGGCCAAATATATACCTATGGCTTGCCTGGCCGGAGTGTTGGTGGTAGTGTCTTATAACATGAGCGGATGGAGGGTATTCAAAGGTTTGCTGAAGAATCCAAAACCTGACGTAGTTGTGTTGTTGATGACTTTTTTTCTGACTGTTATATTTGATTTGACTGTGGCCATCGAAGTGGGGCTGGTCATTGCATGTGTGCTGTTTATGAAAAGGGTGATGGAGACGACGGAAATATCTGTCATTACGGATGAAATAGACCCGAACAAGGAGTCGGACATGGAGATGCACGAAGAACACCTGGTTGTGCCGGACGGGGTGGAAGTGTATGAAATAAACGGGCCTTATTTTTTCGGGATAGCCACGAAGTTTGAAGAAATTATGTCGAGGTTGGGCGACCGTCCTAGAATTCGGATTATCCGGATGCGTAAGGTGCCTTTCATCGACTCAACAGGAATTCATAATCTGACGACTTTCTGCGAAATGTCACAGAAGGAAAATATACATCTGATTCTGTCTGGAGTGAATGAAAAAGTGCATGCTGCATTGGAGAAGGCCGGATTTTATGATTTGCTGGGGAAAGAAAATATTTGCAGCAATATCAATGAAGCTTTAAGTGTGGCAGAGAAGGAAATCCGGGAGCTTAAATGAGGCGGAGGAAAACCGGAAAAAGAAAAATCTATTAACAGAGAAGCTGATACACTGAAAATATGTTATAAGATACTGTCCCTTTCGGGGTGATGTTTGCATTCTCGCATTCTTTGTGTATCTTTGCACTGTGTTTTTCATAGTATTAGATTTTAAGGTTAACAAAGGTTGGAGTACAGCGGTACTCCTTTTTTTATGCCTGTTTTCGGTGTGTGACATCAGGGCTTGTTTTCCTTTTGACAAAACGCTTCGGCGTTCCGGACAAAACATCGAAGCGTTTTATCCGGAACGCCGAAGCGTTTTTGTGTTTTTCAGAATGCATGTGAATCTTTGTCGGAAAGAAAATCCATAATGATGTTCTTGCGGGAGTTGTATAAACGCTCTATTAATAATAATGTAGACGCTTTTTATATGTTCGGAAAAAGATTTTTGTGTAATATTCTGTTCTTCAGGCATTTATGTGTTTTTTGAGAAAAAAGTCAAAAAAAATACTTCCAAATGTTTGGAGATTCGAAGAAAGGTCGTACCTTTGCAACCGCTTTCGAGAACGAACGGTTCTTAAAGTGAAAAAGAGTTCATTGAGAGAATTTGAATAAAGAGAAAGATAGGAACGAGACATTCAGCAGAGCTTTCAGGTTCAGAAAAAACATATTAATGATATTTCTACGAAGAAGAGTTTGATCCTGGCTCAGGATGAACGCTGGCTACAGGCCTAACACATGCAAGTCGAGGGGCATCACGTTGCCGGTTTTTCCGGCATGGGTGGCGACCGGCGCACGGGTGAGTAACGC
>CASENM010000012.1 GCA_949289295.1 uncultured Bacteroides sp. | reverse complement strand
TGGTACTGCATTCCTTGTGGGAGAGTAGGTCGCCGCCGTATTTGCTGAGGGTCCCCCCGTCCGATGAAGGACGGGGGGACTTTTTTTATGGGTGACATTTATCCTTGGTCCGATTTAGTATGGAAACAATTCTTCCTTATGAAAAATAAATTGTATTTTTATAATCTAAATTGAAAATATTATCAATTATGATTATAAAAACGATTTTAGACACTGATTTATATAAGTTTACGACTTCGTATGCTTATATTAAACTTTTTCCCTATGCGGTGGGAACATTTTCTTTTAAAGATAGAGATGAAACGGAGTGTACGGCTGGATTTTTAGAAGCGTTGAAAAACGAAATCCAAAATTTAAGATTGGTCGTATTGCAAGAGGATGAGCTGGAGTATATGTATGCTCATTGTCGTTTTCTTCCTCGGGTTTATTGGGAGTGGCTTTCCTCCTTTCGGTTTGATCCGGATAAGGTAGATGTATTTGTAGATAAAGAAAGACATCTGCATATTGAGGTGACAGACTTCTTATATAAAGTAACCTTGTATGAGGTGCCATTGTTGGCTATTGTATCTGAAATACGAAATCAGTTTATGAATCGTGTGCCAGATGATAATGATTGGATGGGTCGGTTGGCGGAAAAAGTAGAAATCTCTAATCGTAATCAGATGCCTTTTTCTGAGTTTGGAACGCGTCGGCGTTTTTCGTTTGAGGTGCAGGATAAAGTTGTAGCTTATTTAAAAAAGTATGCACTATATTGTACAGGCAGTTCTAATTGTCATCTGGCCATGAAATATAATATGTTGCCTATGGGTACACATCCTCATGAGTGGTTCATGTTCCACGGTGCCCAA
Source organism: uncultured Bacteroides sp. (assembly GCA_949289295.1). Lineage (GTDB taxonomy): Bacteria > Bacteroidota > Bacteroidia > Bacteroidales > Bacteroidaceae > Phocaeicola. The sequence continues at coordinate 86,020 of CASENM010000012.1, read as the reverse complement.
TTCGGTTATAAGCATGCCAATTATATGGCTTTGGAAAACTGGGTAAATGTATATGACGGTGATTTAGGAACAGCTTTGTCCGATACCTATACCTCTGACTCTTTTTTGAATAATTTTAGCAGGAAACAAGCCAAGCTGTTTGATGGGGTACGTTGTGATTCTGGCAATGAGTATGATTTTGTCGATCGTTTGATTGCCAGGTATAAAGAATTGGGAATTGATCCATCTAATAAAACAATCATTTTCAGTAATGCTCTTGACTTTGAAAAGGCACTTCAGATTTTCAATTATTGTAAAGGAAAAATCAAATGCTCTTTCGGTATTGGTACAAATCTTACTAATGATACCGGTTATAAGCCTTCAAATATAGTAATGAAACTTTCACGTTGCAAAATGAATGCCAATCAGGAGTGGAGGGAATGTGTGAAATTATCTGATGATATGGGGAAGCATATGGGAAGTAACAGTGAGGTGGAAGCTTGTCTCCACGAATTACGTATTCCTAATTGATTTATATTTTGTCGGCTATTATATTAATAAATGATAGAAGGAAGATTATCGCCATTAATATGTGACAAATTATAATTTTTAAATTCTAAAAAATTACTGTTTTGTTTTGTTGTTCGAAAAAAAACAATACCTTTGCATCCGAAAAATAAATAGAGACATGAATACGTTGTTTATCCATATTTTGCTAAACGGTCTGATTATTCTATTGGAAAAACCAGTAGGAAGTGGGACGTGTGTATAGCCGGGTAGACAAATAGATACAGAGCCTTTCTCACTTCCGTGTGTGAAAGGCTTTTTATTTGATAGGAAGCTAACAGTATTAAAGACGATAAACTATGAGTGAAAGATTGTTTATTTTTGACACCACGTTGCGTGATGGGGAACAAGTTCCTGGTTGCCAATTGAATACGGTTGAAAAAATTCAGGTGGCCAAGCAGTTGGAGGCTTTAGGGGTAGATGTGATTGAAGCTGGTTTTCCAGTTTCCAGTCCGGGAGATTTTAATTCAGTAATCGAAATATCGAAAGCTGTGACGTGGCCGACTATTTGCGCGTTGACTCGTGCGGTGCAGAAAGATATCGATGTGGCTGCGGAGGCATTGAAATTTGCCAAGCATAAACGGATTCATACAGGAATCGGTACGTCTGATTCGCATATTAAATATAAATTCAATTCTACGCGTGAAGAAATTATAGAGCGTGCGGTAGCAGCCGTGAAATATGCGCGCAGATATGTGGATGATGTAGAGTTTTATGCGGAAGACGCGGGACGGACAGACAATGAATATTTGGCACAGGTGATAGAAGCTGTCATTAAGGCTGGAGCTACCGTTGTCAATATTCCTGATACTACAGGATATTGTCTGCCGGAAGAATACGGGGCAAAAATTAAATATCTTGTGGAGCATGTGGACGGAATTGACAAGGCTATTATTTCTACGCATTGTCATAATGATTTGGGGATGGCTACTGCCAATACGGTCAATGGGGTATTGAATGGAGCACGTCAAGTGGAAGTGACAATCGATGGTATAGGTGAGCGTGCCGGAAATACAGCACTTGAAGAGATTGCCATGATTTTCAAGTGTCATAGAGATATTGGTATTGAAACGAATATCAACACACAGAAGATTTATCCTACTAGCCGTATGGTGTCCAGTTTGATGAATATGCCTGTCCAGCCGAACAAGGCGATTGTAGGGCGTAATGCTTTTGCGCATTCGTCGGGAATACATCAGGATGGCGTTTTAAAGAATGTCCATACTTATGAGATTATTGACCCGAAAGATGTGGGAATAGATGACAATGCCATTGTCTTGACGGCTCGAAGCGGGCGTGCGGCTTTGAAACATCGTCTTCATGTGTTGGGGGTCGAAATGGGTCAGGAGAAGCTGGATAAAGTATATGAGGATTTCTTGAAACTGGCAGATAAAAAGAAGGATATTACAGATGATGATATTTTAGTATTGGCCGGTGCAGACCGTAACGTGAATCATCATATTAAGTTGGAATATTTGCAGGTGACCAGTGGTGTAGGAGTCCGGTCTGTCGCTAGTTTGGGGTTGAATATCAGTGGCGAGCATTTTGAAGCGGCAGCTACCGGGAATGGACCTGTGGATGCGGCCATAAAAGCTGTCAAGCAGATAATCCGCAGGCAAATGACTTTGAAGGAGTTTACGATCCAGGCCATCAGCAAAGGAAGTGATGACGTGGGAAAGGTGCATATGCAGGTAGAGTATGACGGACAGATGTATTACGGATTCGGTGCAAATACAGATATTATTGCAGCTTCTGTAGAAGCATATATTGATTGTATCAACAAGTTCAAAAAGTAAATATTAAAGCGAAACACATGAATACTTTATTTGATAAAATATGGGATGCACATGTAGTGCAGAATATAGAGGACGGGCCTACCCAATTATATATAGACCGTTTGTATTGTCACGAGGTAACGAGTCCGCAGGCATTTGCCGGAATGCGTGCCCGTGGTTTGAAGTGTTTTCGTCCGGAACGTATTTACTGTATGCCGGATCATAATACTCCGACTCATGATCAGGACAAGCCGATTCAAGATCCTGTGTCAAAGGCGCAGGTTGATACGTTGGCTAAGAATGCCACTGATTTCGGATTGACTCATTTTGGGATGATGGATAAACGGAACGGAATCATCCATGTGGTCGGGCCGGAACGTGGATTGACTTTGCCTGGTATGACTATAGTATGCGGTGACTCACATACTTCCACTCATGGAGCGATGGGGGCTGTGGCTTTCGGTATTGGAACAAGCGAAGTGGAAATGGTGATGGCTTCTCAATGTGTTCTTCAGTCTCGTCCGAAAACAATGCGTATTACGATTGATGGAAAATTAGGTAAAGGGGTTACCGCTAAAGACGTTGCTCTCTATATGATGTCTAAGATGACAACGGGCGGTGCTACCGGTTATTTTGTAGAATATGCAGGTGAAGCTATCCGTAGCTTGTCAATGGAAGGACGTCTGACTTTATGTAATTTGTCCATTGAGATGGGGGCGCGAGGAGGTATGATTGCTCCTGATGAAGTGACTTTTGAATATATTAAAGGACGGGAATATGCGCCGAAAGGTGAAGAATGGGACAAGGCTTTAGCCTATTGGAAAACATTGAAAAGTGATGATGATGCCGAATTTGATAAAGAAGTGCGTTATGATGCGGCTGATATTCAGCCGATGATTACTTATGGTACTAATCCGGGAATGGGGATAGCTGTTGCCGAACATATTCCGCAAACAGCAGGAATGACGGATGTGGAAAAAGCTTCTTTTGAGAAATCGTTGAAATATATGGGATTTGAACCGGGAGAACAATTGTTGGGTAAAAAAGTTGATTATGTGTTTCTGGGAGCCTGTACAAATGGCCGTATAGAAGACTTCCGCGCTTTCGCTTCTATTGTAAAAGGACGGAGAAAAGCCGATGATATCATCGCTTGGCTTGTGCCCGGTTCATGGATGGTTGACATGCAGATTCGTGAAGAAGGGATTGACAAGATTTTGGAAGAGGCTGGATTTGAAATCCGTCAGCCGGGGTGTTCTGCTTGTTTGGCTATGAACGATGATAAGATTCCTGCCGGCAAATATTCAGTATCAACCAGCAACCGTAATTTTGAAGGACGTCAGGGACCTGGAGCGCGCACATTGTTGGCCAGTCCGTTGACCGCCGCCGCTGCCGCCGTAACAGGTGTTATAACTGATCCTAGAACTTTAATGTGATACATTTTTAGATTATGAAACAGAAATTTGAAATAATAACCAGTACTTGTGTTCCTTTGCCTTTGGAGAATGTAGATACTGACCAGATTATTCCGGCACGTTTTTTGAAAGCGACTACTCGTGAAGAAAAATTCTTTGGAGACAATCTTTTTCATGACTGGAGATATAATCCGGACGGATCCTTGAATAAGGGTTTTGTGTTGAATGACCCCACATATAGTGGACAGATATTGATTGCGGGAAAGAATTTCGGAAGTGGTTCCAGTCGGGAACATGCGGCATGGGCAATTGCCGGGTATGGTTTTCGTGTGGTGGTTTCCAGTTTCTTTGCGGACATTCATAAAAATAATGAGCTGAATAATTTTATACTTCCTGTAGTGGTGAGTGAGGGGTTTTTAAAGGAACTTTTTGATTCAGTTTATGCGAATCCTAAAATGGAAGTTGAAGTAAATCTTCCGGCTCAGACTATAACTAATAAAGCAACCGGCAAGTCGGAAACCTTTGAAATTAATGCATATAAGAAACATTGTCTGATGAACGGACTTGATGACATTGATTTTCTTGTAGAGAATAAAGATAAGATTGAGGCTTTTGAACAGGCTCGCAGATAAGGTGTTGATTATGGAAAATCATCCGAAAATAGAAATCATGGACACTACGTTGCGCGACGGCGAACAGACGTCAGGTGTATCGTTTGTTCCTCATGAAAAGCTGATGATAGCTCGTCTGCTTCTTGAGGATTTAAAAGTGGACCGGATTGAGGTGGCGTCAGCACGGGTGTCGGATGGTGAGTTTAGTGCTGTCAAAATGATTTGTGATTGGGCAGCACGGAGAGGATTGTTGCATCGGGTGGAGGTCCTGGGATTTGTTGACAATCATGCATCTGTTGACTGGATTCGTAATGCAGGAGGACGTACAATCAATTTGTTGACGAAAGGGTCGGAAAAACATTGCCGTTTTCAATTGAAAAAAACACTTGGCGAACATCTGAATGATATTCGTCAAGTGGTAGAATATGCACACGAACACGACATGGACGTAAATGTGTATCTGGAAGATTGGAGTAATGGCATTAAAGATTCGCCCGATTATGTATTCGGATTGATGGATGGATTGATGGAATGCAATATCCGTCGCTTTATGCTTCCTGATACATTGGGAATTTTAAATCCCCTGCAGGTGATTGAGTTCATGCGGAAAATGAGGAAGCGTTATCCTGATGTTCATTTTGACTTTCATCCGCATAATGATTATGATTTGGCAGTAAGTAATGTGCTGGCGGCTGTGCTGAGCGGAGTGAAAGGATTGCATACCACTATCAATGGACTGGGAGAACGTGCGGGCAATGCTCCTTTGGCCAGTGTACAAGCTATTCTGAAAGATCATTTTCACGCTGTCACAAATATTGATGAAAGTCGTTTGAATGAAGTAAGTCGTGTTGTAGAATCCTATTCAGGAGTGGTGATACCTCCTAACAAACCGATTGTGGGCGAAAGTGTGTTTACTCAGGTGGCGGGAGTTCATGCGGACGGGGACAACAAGAATAATCTATATTGTAATGATTTGCTCCCTGAACGTTTCGGCAGAGTCAGAGAATATGCGCTTGGCAAGAATTCTGGTAAGGCGAATATCCGGAAAAATTTGGAAAGTCTTGGGTTGGAGCTTGACGAGGAATCCATGAAGAAAGTAACTCAGCGGATCATTGAGTTGGGCGACCGGAAAGAAATGGTGACGCAAGAGGACTTGCCGTACATTATCAGTGACGTATTAAAACATGACATTGGAAAAAACAAAGTTCGCCTTTTGAGTTATTTTGTAACGCTGGCTCAGGGGTTGAAGCCCATGGCGACACTGAGCATTGAAATTAATGGAAAAACCTATCAGGAAAGTTCATCCGGAGACGGACAGTATGATGCATTTGTGCGTGCTTTGCGGAAAATATATAAAGGTACACTCGGACGCCGATTCCCGATGCTGACAAATTATGCTGTATCTATTCCTCCGGGTGGTCGTACTGACGCGTTTGTGCAGACTGTCATTACCTGGAATTACGAGAATCGTGAATTCCGGACTCGTGGACTGGATGCTGATCAGACAGAGGCGGCTATTAAGGCTACCATCAAAATGTTGAACATGATAGAAAACGATTTTGAATAATAAGTTTAAACGGGAATAACTATGAATTTTAAAATTGCAGTATTGGCCGGAGATGGAATTGGACCGGAAATATCAATACAAGGTGTAAATGTGATGACGGCCGTTTGTGAAAAATTCGGACACACGGTAGAATATAAAGAAGCCCTTTGTGGGGCGCATGCGATAGATGAAACGGGAGATCCTTTTCCCGAAGAGACTTATAATGTCTGCAAGTGGGCTGATGCTGTTCTGTTTTCTGCTGTAGGTGACCCGAAGTTTGACAATGACCCTACGGCAAAAGTACGTCCTGAACAGGGATTGCTGGCCATGCGTAAAAAATTGGGATTGTTTGCTAACATCCGTCCTGTACAGACGTTTAAGTGTTTGCTCCACAAGTCACCTTTGAGGGCAGAGCTGGTGGAAGGTGCAGATTTCTTGTGTATCCGTGAATTGACTGGCGGTATGTATTTTGGCGAGAAATATCAGGACAATGAAAAGGCATTCGATACAAATATGTACACGCGTCCTGAGATTGAACGTATCCTGAAAGTGGCTTTTGAATATGCAATGAAGCGTCGCAAGCATGTGACGGTGGTTGACAAGGCTAATGTGCTGGCTTCTTCGCGCTTGTGGAGACAAATAGCGCAGGAAATGGCACCGCAATATCCTGAAGTGACTACAGACTATATGTATGTGGACAATGCGGCTATGCGGATGATTCAGGAACCGACTTTTTTTGATGTTATGGTTACAGAGAATACATTTGGAGATATACTGACTGATGAAGGTTCTTGCATCAGCGGATCTATGGGATTGCTTCCTTCTGCTTCAACTGGCGAAAGCACTCCTGTATTCGAGCCGATTCATGGGTCTTGGCCTCAGGCGAAAGGTCTGAACATTGCCAATCCATTGGCCCAGATTCTTTCGGTTGCCATGCTGTTCGAACATTTTGATTTGAAGGAAGAGGGTGCTTTGATTCGGCAAGCCGTCGACGCTTCATTGGATGCCAATGTGCGTACTCCTGAAATTCAGGTGGATGGCGGTGAAAAATTCGGGACGAAGGAAGTCGGCGAGTGGATTGTGGAATATATTAAGCGTATCTGACAGACTTTGAGCTAACTGACGGAAGCGCGGCCTGCTTTTATTCTGAAAAAGAGTAAAAAAGGTTGCGTTTTCCGTTTTTTTATGATATAAAAAGTTACAGGATAATCTTTTGTTTGCTTCTGTGGTTGGATTTATCATGAAAGTTTGCTTATTTCGTGGAAAATTTCATATATGAATCAGTGGATAAGACAAGTTTTTGTGGCTGTATATAGCGGATTGTTCATGTTGGGAATTGGTGATTTACAGGCACAGACATATAATGAGATAGTGGAAAAGGCGATGGACTGTGTCAAGAGAGACAGTCTGGACCAGGCGGAGAGCCTTTTCCGTCAGGCTTTGAAAATGGATCCGAACAATGCCAGGAACGCCTTGTTGTTCTCAAATCTTGGAACCGTTCAAAAAAGATTGGGGAAGCGCGATGATGCGATACAATCTTATACGATGGCATTGAATATCATACCTTATTCTACGGCAATGTTGCTGAATCGGGCTGCATTGTATCTTGAGGAAAATCTTACAGATAAAGCCTACATTGATTATTGTAATGTGATTGATTTGCTTCCGGAGAATGTGGAAGCCCGTTTGTTCAGGGCTTACATTTATATGCAGCGGAGGCAATATCAGGAGGCACGTTTTGATTATAATACCGTGTTGGGAAATGACGCAGAAAACCGTACAGCTCAAATAGGACTGATTTTGCTTGACCAGAAAGAAGGTCGTTATGAAGTGGCCTTGGACAGACTGAATCTGTTGATTCACAAATCTTCCAGTGATGTGTCATTGTTGAAAATGCGTGCCAACCTGGAGTGGGAGCGGCAGCATCTTGACGTGGCTCTTCTTGATGTGGAGAAAGCAGCAGAATTAGATCCGGAAGATGCAGAAATCTATTTGATGAAAGGGGATATTTGTTTGCAGCTGGAAAAAAAATCGGAGGCAAAATTGGCTTATGAACAGGCTGTGAGGTTAGGCATTCCTCGGGTTGAATTGCATGAACGTTTTGAGCAGTGTAAGTGAAAAGTTGGAGTGGATCAGGAAAATATCTTTTTTGTTTTGTGCTTTTTTAATTTGTTTTTACTATCTTTGTTCCAAGAAGAGGTGAAAAAGCATGAAGATACGAATTATTGTTAAATTGAGTGTGGCTCTTTCCGTTATATTGTTTTGTATCGGAATCGGTTTTTATGGGTTTGCCAGACTCAGTGCAACTGACAGGTATGACGATGTGGAGTTGTTGGCTTATGTGCCGGAAGACTGTTACGGTTTGTTTGAAGCTGATAATTTAGACTATTTCATGCATGGTTTCTCAGAACTGGCGTATGCGTCTCAATTGGATACCCTTCAGCGTGCGGGGTTGATTGATGATGTGTTGGATGATTTAAGCCGTTATTCTTCTTCTTCAGCCCATGGGCTCAGTCCTAAAATGAATCACTTGCTGATTAGTTTTCATGCTCCCGGAAAGCCGGAAATGATTGCTTATTTCCATTCAAGCAAAGAGGGGAAAAAGCAATTGGTTGAGGCTGTGCGGAAGAAGTATGGAGGTGGCTTTCATCCTAAAAAAGAGACTTATCGTGGTGAGAAGATAGAAATCTATCCGGTGGCCCCTACCAAATATTTGTCGGTGTACAGTCATCGTGGTGTGTTGGCGGTAAGTTATCAGAAGAAATTGATAGAGAAGGTGATTGATACGCAGAAAGATCATACTTCCTTGCTTGATAACGAAGTGTTTTCTTCCATCCATCGTCCTAAGTCTGCCAATTATATGGCTATTTATGGCCGGACGGCCTCTTTGCCTTTCTTGTACGATGCGGGACAGCCGCATTGCTGGAGTGAATTTGACATTCATTTGAACAGCGAGGTATTTTATTTGAGCGGGGCAATGTATGCTTCCGATTCTTGTATGACTGAAATATCTGAACGTTTGTCGGATGTGCATCCCGTTTCGTTGGAAGGCAGTTTTTTGCTCCTTTCCGGTACGGAAAAGGTAGATTCGTGTGTGTCGAGAGTGATAGCATCGCCTTTTCATTCTTTGTTTGATGAATGTACGGCAAATTTATCACGCGAAGCTTCTTATATAATGGTCGCTGACATGGACAAGGTGGCGGCAGAGCCGGAAAAATATGCGGCCTATTTGCCTGCATTTGTTTCTCGTCATCTTAATCTGTTTCGTTCGTTTATTTTGTCTGTGCAGATTACGAAAGTGGAAAACCGCCTTTCGCATATTTTTGTGTTTACTTATAAGGAATAGGGACTTTTGTCTGTCATTTGAGTTTGTTCTTCAGAAAATGAGGTCCCGCTTTGAGATGAAAATAGAAAAGTGAGACTACGGTCAGAATTGTTCCAGACAGATAAGCTATCCGGAAGGTGGATATTTCAGCAATATATCCTCCCATAAGCATTCCTATACCCAAGCCTACATCCCATGAGGTCAGATAAGTGCTTGTGGCCGTACCTCTCTGGCTGTTGGGGGCGAGATTGACAAATAGTGTATTGTAGGCGGGAAACATAGTGCCGAATCCGATACCCAGCAAGAGGGCAATCAGAAAAAACAGGACGGTCGTAAATGTCATGTCCCATTCTGCGAGCCATCCGCAGGCTGTAAGGGAAAAATAGCAGAAGCTTACCAGATAAAGTCCGGCAGCAATGACTTGTGTAACCATTCCTTTGTCTACCAGACGTCCGCTGAACAGTCGGCTGATTGCCATTCCTGCCGCCATGAGCGTAAAGAAAAAGCCTGTCTCGGCAGTAATCCCTATCTGGTCTGCATACATGGCTACATAATTGGTAGTCATTCCGTAAGGAACGGAAAGAAGCAGCAGACTGAATCCGGCAGGGAGTCCTTTCAGAAGAATAAATCGGTCGAGAGAAATAGGAGAGCGTTTTACGGGTGCCTTATAGGGTGTCTTTACCGTGCAGGCTGCAAGAAATCCAAGCGTGCACGACCCTAAAGCATACGAAAAAATGGTTGTGTAAGAGGTTCCTGCACTGTGCAGGAACAATCCGAACATGGGGCCGATGGACATGGCAATATTGTTGGCCAGACCGTAGTAGCCGAGGCCTTCACCGCGGCGTGACGAGGGCATAATATCGATGACCACCGTATTTCCGCCTACTGTCACCATCCCGAACGAGATACCGTGTATGATGCGGAAGATGATAAAGATGGTCAGCAGTCCGGCAATCATATATCCGGCGAAAATCATTGTGAAGATAAAGTAGGCGAGCAGGTAAAGCGGTTTCCTGGAGAATGTGTCGAGCAGATATCCGGAGAACGGACGGATACAGAGCGATGAAATGGTATAGCATGACAATACGATGCCGATTGTGGCGTTGGAAGCATGGAATATCTCCGACAGATAGAACGGAAGTACCGGGGTCAGAAGCCAGAATCCGAAGTAGAGCAGAAAGTTGGCTGCAAGAATAAAGCAATAGCTCGGGGTGGCAAGCTTGTCTTTTTTCATGGCTGGATTCATTGTTTGAAACTTGCCACGGAGGCCACAGAAAACTACAGAGCGTGAATTTTTCTTTGTAGCTTTTCTGTGGCCTCCGTGGCGTTTTTATTCCTTTGGGTTATTTTCGGGCGGATTTAATAAGCCGATTCGAATTCTTTGAGGAAACGGGTGTCGTTTTCAGAGAACATACGCAGGTCTTTCACCTTGTATTTCAGGTTAGTGATACGTTCTACACCCAACCCGAACGCATAGCCCGAATAGATTTTGCTGTCGATTCCACAGGCATCCAGCACGGCAGGGTCTACCATACCGCATCCCAGAATCTCTACCCATCCGGTATATTTGCAGAACGGGCAGCCTTCACCGCCGCAAATGTGGCAGCTGATGTCCATCTCGGCACTCGGTTCTGTAAAGGGGAAATAAGAGGGACGCAGACGGATTTTGGTCTGAGGACCGAACATTTCCTGGGCGAACTGGAGGAGCACTTGCTTCAAGTCGGTAAAGGATACATTCTTGTCTACATACAACCCTTCAATCTGATGGAAGAAGCAGTGTGCGCGGTAGCTGATCGCTTCGTTGCGGTACACTCGTCCCGGACAAATTACGCGGATAGGCGGTTGGGTTTTCTCCATGACACGTGCCTGTACACTGCTGGTATGGGTACGCAGGATGATGTTCTTGGTCACGTCTTCTGTATTTGATTCCACGAAGAATGTATCTTGCATGTCGCGTGCCGGATGGTCGGCCGCAAAGTTCAGCATGGTGAATACATGGAGGTCGTCTTCCACTTCCGGACCTTCTGCGATGGAGAATCCCATGCGTCCGAATATGTCTATAATTTCATTCTTTACGATAGAGAGGGGATGACGGGTTCCCAAATCAATGGGATAGGCCGTACGGCTCAGATCAAGCCCCTCCGTACTGTTGTCCTGATTGTCGAACATCTCTTTCAGGGCGGCGATACGCTCCTGAGCCAGATTCTTCAATTCATTCAGTTTCATGCCCACTTCTTTTTTCTGGTCGGCCGGCACGTTACGGAAGTCCGCCATCAATGCGTTGATTGCACCTTTTTTGCTCAAATATTTGATGCGGAGAGCTTCAAGCTCTTCCGCATTGCGGGCGGTCATGCTGTTTACTTCCTGAAGCAGTTCTTCTATTTTTGCTAACATAATTCTTTCTGTTATTTTTTGCTGACTGCAAAGGTAGTAATAAAAAAGAAAAGTCCTATTTTATTTTTCAATGAAACGAAAAAAAAGGTAATTTTGCGCTCGATATTTGAGTCTTGAGTGAAGTAAATGAGAGCAATGATTTTCGGATGTTGTCTGGTGGTACTGATGGCATCCTGCCGGGGGGGTAAGAAAAGAATGGACCCTTTCGTGGCTTTGACAGAGCAGATTGATTCTGTGGCGGCGGTGGCTGACTCTGCTGTGGCAGACACATTTCTGGTGGCAGAAGAGGAAGTTCCGGCATCGGCCGACGAGAGTTTTGCCGATTTTTTCTATAACTTCGCTTCAGAGCCGAAGTTTCAGAAGTCGAGGGTGATATTCCCTTTCTCCCTTTATAAGGGAAAGGAAGTGGTGCGGGTTCGGCGGGAAGACTGGAAGTTTGATCCCTTGTTCAGCCATGAGCCTGCATACACGGTGTTGTTCGATTCTGAAGAGGATATGGAACTTGAAAAAGACACCAGCCTGAGGAGTGTGCAGGTGGATTGGATTTACTTGAATGAGGAGAAAATTAAACGGTATTATTTCGAGCGTAAAGGACGTTCTTGGTTTCTGGAGGCTATCAATGTGGAAAAGCTGGTACATGAAAATGACGGGAAGGAGGATTTTCTGGATTTCTACAAAAAATTTTCGTGTGATTCCGTATTCCAGAGCGAGCGTTTGTCCGACCCGTTGGCTTTCGTGACGGCTGATCCGGAAGATGAGTTTCAGATTCTGGAAACCACGCTCGATGACGGGCAGTGGTTTGCTTTCCGCCCGCCAATGACGGAGGGACGGTTGACAAACATCCATTACGGCCAGCCTGAGCAGAAGGATTCGGATGTGAAAATTATGGAATTCAAAGGCTTCGGAAACGGGTTCAGCAACACGTTGTATTTCTCCAGGAGAAACGGACTTTGGCATCTGGTAAAATTTGAAGATTTAAGCGATTGAATTTATGACTGAATATACGGACTATTCTTTACTTCCGCATAATACGTTCAAGATGGATGTGAAGGCTGCTCGTTTTGTGGAGTATGCTTCAGAAGAAGAGTTGACGGCTTTTCTGTCATCGGGCGGATTGGCATCTCCTTATCTCCATATCGGGGGAGGAAGCAATTTGTTGTTCCTTTCCGACTATCCGGGACTGGTGCTGCATTCTGCCGTCAAAGGGGTGGAAACGGTGGCCGAAACTGACGGATGGATTGAACTTCGGGTAGGTGCCGGAATGGTGTGGGATGATTTTGTAGATTATGTGGTGGGGAAAGGATGGTATGGTGCTGAAAACTTGTCGTTGATTCCGGGTGAGGTGGGTGCCTCGGCAGTTCAGAATATCGGTGCTTACGGGGTGGAAGCAAAGGACTTGATTGTTTCGGTTGATGCGGTGGAGGCCGCTACGGGCAGACACCGCCGTTTCTCTAACGGAGAGTGCGGTTATGCTTATCGGGACAGTATTTTCAAGAAAGAGCTGAAGGGGAGATATTTCGTGACGCATGTCACTTATCGTCTGAGCAAACTCCCTGTGTTTCATCTGGATTACGGCAATGTACGTGCGGAACTGGAAAAGGAAGGTAAGGAGCCTACTCTTCCGGATGTACGTCGTATCATCATTTCCATCCGCAGGAGCAAGTTGCCTGATCCGGAAGTGACGGGAAATGCAGGAAGTTTTTTCATGAATCCTGTGGTTTCGGAAAGTCAGTTCAGAATTTTGCAGGCTGAGTATCCTGACATTCCGCATTATTTGGCGGGAGAAGGAAAGGTGAAGATTCCTGCGGGCTGGCTGATTGAGCGTTGCGGATGGAAAGGGAAAGCTTTGGGGACGGCAGCGGTGCACGACCGTCAGGCTTTGGTACTTGTCAATCGGGGAGGAGCTACGGGCCGGGATGTGCTTCGTCTGTCGGAAAAGGTGGTTTGTTCGGTACGGGAAAAGTTTGGTGTCGAAATCTTTCCCGAGGTGAACGTCATAGGATAAAACTCAGAAAATCGGATGCTGTATGGATATGAAAGTGGCAATATTGGGGAGCGGAACTTCCACAGGGGTTCCTCAGGTAGGATGTACGTGTGAGGTATGCAATAGCAAGGACTTGAAGGACAAGCGTCTGCGCTGTTCCGGACTGGTAGAAGCGAATGGAGTACGTATCTTGATTGATTGCGGACCTGATTTCCGTCAGCAGATGTTGCGTGTGGACGATTTCTGTCCGATTGACGGAGTACTGGTTACGCATGAGCATTATGATCATGTAGGCGGCCTCGACGACTTGCGTCCGTTCTGCCGTTTCCGTGATATCCCGGTTTATGCCGAGAAAGATACGGCCGACCGGTTGAAAAAGCGTATGCCTTATTGTTTCGCGGAGCATCTTTATCCGGGTGTCCCCCATATTCCGATGGAAGAGATTGCGGATGGCGTTCCCTTTACGGTCAGCAATATGAAGGGTGATTCGGTGGAGGTGATGCCTTTCCGGGTGATGCATGGTCCGTTGCCTATTGTGGGTTATCGGATCGGCGGTATGGTTTGGATTACGGACATGCTGGACATGCCCGAGTCATCCTACAGGTTTCTTCAGAATGTGGATTGTCTGGTGATGAATGCCTTGCGCATCGAACCGCATTGGACACACCAGTCTCTTTCGGAAGCTCTTTCCCAGGCGGAACGCATCAAGGCACGGCAGACTTATTTCATACACATGAGTCACCAGATGGGCTTGCATTCGGAGGTGGAAAAGACACTTCCTGAGAATGTACATCTTGCTTACGACGGATTGGAAATATCGTGTCAGCTGTAAGGGGGTATATTCGTCAAAGCACTTCATAGAGCAAGTACTTTTCCCGTAGCGTGTTGTATTGTTCCAGCGCTTCTTTCCATTTGTCCCGTATCTCCGTTTCTGACTTTCCTGCCAGTATGTCAGTCCGTACCTGGCCGGTGCCCATCAGCAAATCGAACCATTGGGGACGTGAGAAGAATTTGTCGGCATATCCGGCTTGCTTATATAATTGGTAAAACAGAATCACGTAGCGCAGGCTGAATCCTTGTGTGCTGTTCCTGTTCCGCAAATCCATTCCGCGGCAGACCTTTCCCTTATGGAGCGGATTCTTGTCATAGCCGGGAAGCGGTTGGGGAGTGAAACGGAAATTCAGTTCCGGATTGTCGATGGTCTGCAGAAACGGACTGCCGATTACCTGGAAAGGAAACAATGTGCCTCTTCCTATGCTCACCGATGTGCCCTCAAACGGGCAGAGTGACGGATAGAGAGCTATGGCCAGGTCATTCGGCAGATTGGGGGAAGGTTTTACGGGGAGCGGGTACGGCTGTCCGTGTTTCCATCCTTCCACAGGTATGACTGTCAGACGGCATTGCATACCGTTTCCCAACCATCCTTCTCCGTTAATCATACGTGCCATTTCTCCTATGGTACATCCATGGAGCAGGGGAATGGGAAGCATGCCGACAAAACTTTTGTATTCCATGTCCAGCACGGGGCCGTCTACATAGTCGCAGGGATTCGGGCGGTCGAGTACGATTACTTCCTTGTTATTTTCTGCGCAGGCTTGCATCACGTAGAAGAGTGTGCTGATGTATGTGTAGAACCGTGCGCCTACGTCCTGAAGGTCGAATACCACAACATCTGTATGTTGCAGTTGGGCAGGTTGCGGCTTTTTGTTCTTTCCGTAAAGTGAGACGATAGGGATTCCTGTGCGAGAGTCACGTCCGTTGCTGACGGCCTCTCCCGCATCGGCTTTTCCTCTGATTCCGTGTTCAGGAGCAAAGAGCTGGACGATGTCGAGCTTGTGGCATAACGTATCGAGCAGGTGGACGGTGCCGCAGCGTGAAGTTTGATTGACGACCAGCGATACACGTTTTCCCTCCAACAGGGGAAGAAGCTTTTCTGTCTGTTCCGCTCCGGTGCGGATTTGGGCGTTTAAGACGAAGGGGAACAGGATTATTCCCCATATTACCATCAATTTCATGTCTGTTCTTGTCGGATTACTCATGAAAAAATTGTAGTTTTGTGATACATTTTGACAAAGATAACGATAAAAAGATTTTAACCATGAATCCTTTGGCATTGATTGACAAATATTATCCCGAAGAGAATGAATTGAAACATATTCTGCTGACACATAGCCGTTCGGTGGCCGACAAGGCACTGGAACTGGCCGGAAGACATCCTGAACTGCAGCTTGACCTGCAGTTTGTGGAAGAGGCCGCCATGCTTCATGACATTGGCATTTTCCGGACGGATGCGCCTGATATCCATTGTTTCGGGAATTATCCGTATATCTGTCACGGCTATCTGGGATCCGACATCGTGTGTGCCGAAGGTTTTATGCGCCATGCGCTGGTGTGCGAGCGGCATACGGGCGCGGGAATCACGCTTCAGGCTATTGATTCGCAGCATCTTCCGCTGCCACGTCGGGAGATGGTGCCGGTCACTCTGGAAGAGCAGCTGGTGTGTTTTGCCGATAAATTCTATTCGAAGACGCATCTCGACAGGGAAAAGAGCGTGGAAAAGGCACGCAAGAGCATTGCGAAATATGGTGAGGACGGTGTGGCGCGTTTTGACAGATGGTGTAAGCTCTTTTTATAGTGGAGTCATTGGTTCCGTCCGGGCGTATAAGGCCGGATTCGGGAATACGCTGAAACGTTTGTTTTTGAGTGTCGTGGGGAACGGATGAACGGATGCCTGCCTGCGTTCGGGGATATGTACTAAAAATACTTTAAAAATAATGAGGTTGGAAGTTATTTGACGGATAATGCTTACTTTTGCACCGCACATTGTGTAAACAATCAGTAATGACATCATTTAAAAAGACTACATATTTAATCATATTCCTATTTCTGTCAGGCTTTTTTTGTTCTTTCTATGCGGAAGCTCAGCGTGTGAGGGACAAAAGGGTGCGTAGGCCGGCCGGAATGTCGTGGAAGGCCGACTCTTTACGGAACGATACCTTGGCAGTCGATTCGCTTTTTTCTGATACGGCTTCCTCCGATTCACTCCTGTCTGATTCGCTGGCACTGGATTCGCTTTTTTCTGATACGCTGGCTGCCGATACGGCCAAAAAGAAGGAGCCGCTGGACGCACCTGTGGTCTATGAGGCGAGCGACTCCATCGTGTTTACAAAGGGAGGGTATGCGCATCTGTATGGCCAGGGAAAAGTCAACTACCAGAATATTGAGCTGACATCTGCCGTCATTTCCATGAACATGGACAGCAGTACGGTATATGCCCACGGTGTGACCGACACGACGGGAGTGGAGTCTGGACTGCCGGTGTTCAAGGACGGGGAAACCCCTTACGAATCAAAAACCATGCGCTATAACTTCAAGACCAAGAAAGGGTTCATCAACAATATCGTAACCCAGCAGGGAGAAGGTTATGTGACTAGTGAGGAAGGGAAGAAAGGGGCTGAAGATGAAATCTATATGCGGCATGGCAAATATACCACATGCGACAATCACGAGCATCCTCATTTCTACATGAAGCTTTCCATGGCCAAGGTGCGTCCGAAAAAAAATGTCGTGTTCGGTCCGGCTCAGCTGGTGGTGGAAGACGTGCCTCTGCCCATTGCCGTTCCGTTCGGCTTCTTTCCGTTCAACAGCAGCTATTCTTCGGGGTTCATCATGCCGACATACGGCGACGAGATGAACCGGGGCTTTTACTTGCGCGACGGCGGATATTATTTTGCCATCAGTGACAAGATGGACCTGAAGATTCTGGGTGAAATCTTTACGAAAGGTTCGTGGGGACTGTCGGCCGCATCGAACTATAACAAGCGTTATAAATACAGCGGCTCGTTCAATGCCAGTTATCTGGTGACCAAGACGGGCGAAAAGAACATGCCTGATTACTCCGTGTCGAAAGACTTCCGTATCCAATGGAGCCACCGGCAGGATGCGAAGGCCAATCCGAACAGCTCATTCTCTGCCAGCGTGAACTTTTCTACCAGCAGTTACGACCGTTCCAGCCTGAGCAGCTTGTATAATCCGCAGGTATATGCGCAGAACACCAAGGCTTCCAGTGTGAGCTATTCGCGCAATTTCCCGGAAATCGGTCTGAACATCTCGGGTACGTTCAACATCACACAGAATACGCGCGACTCGTCCGTAAACATGACTTTGCCGGATGTCAACATCTCGCTGAATCGTCTTTACCCGTTCAAGCGGAAAAAGGCGGTAGGCGACGAGCGGTGGTATGAGAAGATTTCTTTGCAGTACACCGGAAGCATCACCAACAGTATCAATACAACCGATGACAAGTTGTTCAAGACACCGATTACGCAATGGAGGAACGGTATGCAGCATCGTATTCCGGTATCGGCCACTTTCAATCTGTTCAAATATATCAACATTGTTCCGTCTTTCAATTATACGGAGCGTTGGTATCTGAGCAAGGTGAAACAAAGTTATGACCCTACTCCTGCATCGAGAGACCATGTGCGGAAAGATACTGTCAACGGCTTCAACCGTGTGTGGGACTACAATCTTTCTCTGCAGATGAACACCAAGCTGTATGGTATGTACAAGCCATTGTTCATGAAAAGCAAGGAAATCCAGATCCGTCACGTGTTTACACCTACCGTAAGCTATACCTATACCCCTGACTTCGGGAAGAAGAAATACGGATATTATGACACCTATACCTATACCGACGAAGAGGGTGAGGTACGTACCGTGGAATATTCTCCTTACGAAGGGGCTGTCTATGGATATCCCGGCAAGGGAATGTCGCAGAATATCAGTTTCTCGGTGGACAACAACATTGAGATGAAAATGAAATCGGACAAGGACTCTACTGGTTACAGGAAAATCAGTCTGATCGACCAGTTGGGGGCGACATTGTCATACGATGTGGCCAACAAGCGTTGGAGCGACCTGAGCATGAATCTTCGCATGAAGCTTACCAAAAGCTATACATTCAATATGAACGCTTCGTTTGCCACGTATGCATACGAGTTTGACGAAAACGGGAATGTGGTGGTCGGTGACCGCACGGAATGGTCGTACGGACGTTTCGGACGTTTCCAGGGATATAGCGGTTCGTTCTCTTATACGCTCAATAATGATACATTCAAGAAACTGTTCGGAAAAAAGGATGACAAAGAGAAGGACGATGAGAAGAAGGAGGGTGAGAATGAGGACGACGATGACGGAGATGACGAATATAAAGAGGAAAACAAGTCGAATATGAGGAAGACTGAAAAGGCGTCGCTTGATTCCGACGGTTATCTGGCATTCAAGTTTCCGTGGAGCATCAACTTGAGCTACAGCTACAGTATCCGTGAAGACCGTTCCAAGGAAATCAATATCAAGAAGATGCGTTACCCGTATTCGCTGACACACTCGCTGAATGTGTCGGGCAACTTCAAGATAGGAAGCCGTTGGAACATGACTTATTCTACAGGCTATGATTTCACCTCAAAAGAGATGTCTATGACTACGCTTAATATTACGCGCGACTTGCACTGTTTCAACATGAGTTGCGGACTGGTGTTCGGCCCGTTCACGTCATATAATTTCTCTATCCGCGCCAATTCGAGTATGCTGACCGATGCGTTGAAGTGGGACCAGCGCAGCAATACGGGTAGTGCGGTTACATGGTATTGATGAATCTTTCGGCCTGGGCCAGTGTTTCCGGCTTTCCTATGTCTGTCAGCCGGAGGTGGTTGTCGATATAGCCCTTTAATGTTGCCTGACGGCAGTTGGCCAGATAGAAATCGATGATGGAGAATTTTCCGGTCCAACGCGCATCCATATAGCGGAAGATGGAGGGGGAGAGCACGTGAATGCCGCTGAAGGCATACTCCGCGTATTTCCCGGCTGTATCGTTCAGGTTCTCCGGTCTGGTTTCTCCTGTTTTCTTGTTGAGCCATCCCTGCAGACGGTTGTTTTCGTCGAAAAGCAGGTAGCGGCTCGTGGTCCGGTTGCTGACCAGCAGGGTTGCGTCATTTTTTTCAGCCTGATGGTGCAGATAGAGTGCTCTCAGGTCTGTGTTGGAAAGTATGTCCACATTGTGTACCAGAAACGGTTCGTCTCCCTGGAAAAAAACGGATGCTTTTTTGATTCCGCCTCCTGTGTCCAGCAGTTGGCCGCGTTCGTCACTGATATGGATGGTCAGTCCGAAGTGTTGGTTTGCTTCCAGGAAATCGATGATTTGTTGTCCGAAGTGGTGGATGTTGACCACTACCTCCGTAAATCCGGACGTTTTCAGTTTCAGGATGACGTGTTCCAGCATCGGTCTGCCCGCTACGCATACCAATGCTTTCGGGGTGTGGTCTGTGAGGGGTTTCAGCCGGGTTCCCAGGCCGGCGGCGAATATCATGGCTTTCATAAAGGTTTTGATTCAAAGATTTGTTCTGTTTGTTGTTCACGATGTACAAGCCGGACATTGACATTGAATTTCCGGTGCAGATGTTCTGCCAGATGTTGGGCGGAGTAGACTGACCGGTGTTGGCCGCCTGTACATCCGAAATAGATGGACAGATGGCTGAACCCCCGTTCGATGTAGCGGTTTACGTGGGTATCGGCCAGTGCATACACGTGTGTCAGAAACTCCGTGATTTCTCCGTCGGTTTCCAGGAAACGGATGACAGGTTCGTCGAGTCCGGTCAGCGACTTGTATTGCTCGTAGCGCCCCGGATTGTGGACAGCCCGGCAGTCGAATACATATCCGCCTCCGTTTCCGCTTCCGTCTTCCGGAATCCCTTTTTTGTAGGAGAAGCTTATGACGGTGACTGTCAGTTTCTTCTTGTTGCGCTCGTAGACGAAGCGCGGAAGCTCTGTCATCTGGCGGAGGATGTGGCAGAGATAAGGATATTCAGTGTGCCCCGTATCAAGCAATTGTCTCAGGTTTTCGATGGCGAAGGGTATGCTTTGGAGAAAATGGGCCTTTTGCTCGAAGTAGCCTCTGAATCCGTATGCGCCCAGCACTTGCAAAGTGCGGAAAAGCACGAAATGGCGCAGCTTTCCGACGAACGTTTCTTTATCTGTCGGCTGGTAGGGCTGGAGTGCAGCCAGGTATTCGTCAATCAGATGCCGGCGGATGGTGTCCGGAAAGTTGGCTTTGGCCTGCCAGAGGAAGGAGGCCACGTCATAATAGAAAGGTCCTTTCCGTCCTCCTTGGAAGTCGATAAAATAGGGGGAACCGTTTTTTATCATTACGTTCCGGCTCTGGAAGTCCCTGTACATGAATGTGTTTCCGGAAGCTTCTGCAAGCAGTGTGTCGCACATCCGTTCGAAGTCATTTTCCAGCAGGTCTTCCTGGAACTCGGTTCCGGTGGCTTTCAGAAAACAATATTTGAAGTAGTTCAAATCCCACATTATGCTTCTTCGGTTGAACGGAACAGGCGGATAGCATCGGTTGAAATCCATCCCTTGTCCTCCTTCAAACTGAAAGCGCGGCAGCAGGCGGATGGTCTGCTCAAGCAGGTCCAGCAATTCATCCGTATATCCGGTTTGTGATGCCTGCCGGATGAGCTGGAAAAGCGGTGTGTCGCCCAGGTCTTCCTGGAGATAGTGCAGACGGTCGTCCGATACGGCGTACACTTCAGGCACCGGAAGTTTTTTGCTGCGGAAATGCGCCGACAGATAGACGAACGCACTGTTTTCTTCGGGTGAGGTTCCGCATACTCCGATGCAGGGGACGGAATCTTTTATCCGGAAATATTTCCGGTTGGAACCGGCGCCGGGCAATGCTTCAATCGCCTGGGGCAGATGTCCGGCATATTGCTTGTAAAGGTATTTCAAAGTGTCTGTATTCATATATCGGGTGAAATTAGTGTCCCAAAGATACGCATTCGGTTTGGAAATACCTTCTTCTGTGGCGGACTAATTTGAGGGTTGTTTTAACTTGCCGTAAATAAAAAAAGGACATGTCACCGCGACACATCCTTTTTGTCTTAAAATAGAAGATTGTTAGTGAAAAATGAAAAATATGTCCGTTCCACTTGTATCCAACAAGAAACGGAAGTTATTGTCTATGATTGTTTGTCGTTAGTCAAAAAAACTTTGTTTTTCACAGTCCACAGAAGTTGTTTGTGGAAACGTGTTATCTCTATCTTGATGAATATTTTTGATTCTTTTTAGCGTGACGGCATATTATCCCACGAATAATCATCGAATCGTCCATTTTTATTTACATTCAAATCTCCACCTTTTTGTTCATTGATATGAACGCTGCTGCCGAAGTTTTGTTGAAAGATAGCGGTGTCTGGTTTTGGGCATGAGAAATTCATGATATTTCCCTTCGTTTCCATTTCCACAATATCCAGCAGTGGTTTTTTGTAAGTTTCTTTTTCCATTTTCATTGCATTCTGATTTTTTAATTTTTCCGGTGCAAAATTATGTTATTCAAACCAAACAGCAAAAACTTTTTCGTTTTTTAACAATAATAAAAGAACAAAATCAGGCGTTTTGTAATGTGTTCGTTTCAAGTGGGTTACAGATCCGCTTGCGGTGGATTGTTCAGTTTCTCCATGAGATACTGCCCCGTATAGGAAGCGGCGCACCGGGCCACTTCTTCGGGGGTGCCTGCCACCACAAGATTGCCGCCCCCCTCTCCGCCTTCTGGTCCCAGGTCGATGATGTAGTCGGCACATTTGATTACATCCATGTTGTGCTCGATAATTACAATTGTATGCCCCCGTCCGATGAGTGCGTCGAATACGTGGAGCAGTTTCTTGATGTCGTGGAAATGGAGTCCTGTTGTCGGTTCGTCGAACACGAAGATGGTAGGCTGTGCTTTTTCCATGCTGAGGAAGTAGGCCAGCTTGACGCGCTGGTTTTCTCCTCCGGACAGGGTGGAAGAAGATTGTCCCAGTTTGATGTACCCCAGTCCTACATCCTGCAGGGGCTGGAGTTTCTTTGCTATTTTTTTCTGGTCGTGTTCCGTAAAGAACTCGATAGCCTGGTTGACGGTCATTTCCAGTATGTCATAGATGTTTTTCCCTTTGAATGTCACTTCGAGCGTCTCTTTCTTGAAGCGTTTGCCGTGGCATGACTCGCATTCCAGCACCAGGTCGGCCATAAACTGCATCTCTACCGTTACAGTACCTTCCCCCTTGCACTCTTCACAGCGTCCTCCTTCGGTGTTGAACGAGAAATAACCTGCCGTATAGCCCATCTGTTTCGAGAGAGGCTGTTCGGCGAAGAGTTTGCGGATTTCGTCGTATGCCTTGATGTAGGTCACCGGATTGCTTCGCGACGATTTGCCTATCGGATTCTGGTCGACAAACTCGATGTCGTTCACTTGCCGGATGTCTCCTTCCAGCGAGATGAATTCGCCGGGGCGGTCGCTCACTTCGCCGTATTCCCGCTTGAGGGCCTTGTAGAAGATGTCGCGGACCAGCGTACTCTTTCCGGAACCGCTTACACCGGTCACCACTGTCATTACGTTGAGTGGGAAACGTACGTCGATTCCTTTCAGGTTGTTTTCGCGCGCTCCCTTTATTTCAATGTAATTGTTCCAGGAGCGGTGTGTCCGGGGGCATCCGATTGTTTCTTCCCCTAACAGATATTTGACCGTATAGCTTCCGCTGCCCGGTTGCAGATTCTTCATGTCGCCCTGGTAGACAATTTCACCTCCCAACCGTCCGGCTTTCGGACCGATGTCGATGATATAGTCGGCGGCGCGGATGATTTCCTCGTCGTGTTCCACTACCACCACCGTGTTGCCCAGCTGCTGGAGCTGGCGTAACACCTTGATAAGCCGTCCGGTGTCGCGGCTGTGTAATCCGATGCTCGGCTCGTCGAGAATGTAGAGCGACCCTACCAGGCTGCTTCCGAGCGATGTGGCCAGATTGATGCGTTGGCTTTCTCCGCCAGACAGAGTGTTGCTCAGCCGGTTGAGTGTCAGGTATCCCAGTCCCACATCGTTCAGGAAAGTGAGCCGATTGTTGATTTCGTCCAGCAGTCGTTTCGAGATTGTCCGGTCGTGATCGTCCAGTTCGATTGTGCGGAAAAATTCCCTCAGCTGGCAGACAGGCATTTCCACCAGTTCGGAAATGTTTTTCCCTCCCACGCGTACGTAGTCGGCCTCCTTTTTCAGGCGGCTTCCGTGGCAGGTGGGACAGAGGGTCTTGCCCCTATATCTTGCCAGCATTACGCGATATTGAATCTTGTATTGGTTTTCTTCGAGCATCTTGAAGAACGAATCGATGCATGCCTTGTCGCGCGGTCCGTGCCAGAGATAGTCTTTCTGTTCCTGTGTCAGCTCATAATAGGGGGTGAAGATAGGAAAGTTGTGCGCCGGGGCCTCGTGGATGAATTCGTTGAGCCATTCCCCCATCTTTTCCCCTCTCCAGCAGAGTACGGCTCCGTCGTAGACACTCAGTGCACGGTTGGGTATGACCAGATGTTCGTCGATGCCGATGATTTTTCCGAATCCTTCGCACGTGGGACATGCCCCGACGGGAGAGTTGAACGAGAACATCTGGTCGCTCGGTTCTTCAAACGTCATTCCGTCTGCCTCAAACTTGGTGCTGAACGAATGAAGTTCGGTTTGTCCGTCCGGCAGATAGAAGCGTAGCAGACAGGCTCCGTCACCTTCATACATGGCCGTTTCCGCAGAATCGGTCAGGCGGCTGATGGCATCTTTGCTGTCATCGCAGCTCATGCGGTCTACCAGCAGGAAGACAGTGTCCTTTTTGTTTTCCTTATATGTATAGTCCTCTATGCGCATCATCTCGCCGTTCACTTCCAGCCGGGTGAATCCCTGTTTCAGGTCCATGTCGAGTTGTTCCGGAAACGAGCGTCCGTCCCGTGGGAGGATGGGCGTGAGCACAGTGTAGCGCATGCCTTTCGGATGAGCCAGCATACAGTTGACAATATCTTCCGGGCTGTCTTTCTTCACCAGCTTTCCGCTTACGGGCGAATAGGTTTTCCCTATCCGTGCAAACAGCAGGCGGAGGTATTCGTAGATTTCTGTCGAAGTGCCTACAGTAGACCGCGGGTTGCGGCTGACCACTTTCTGCTCGATGGCGATGGCGGGCGGAATCCCTTTGATGAAGTCGCACTCGGGCTTGCTCATTCTGCCCAGAAACTGGCGGGCGTACGAAGAAAGGCTTTCCACGTACCGGCGTTGCCCTTCGGCATAGAGTGTGTCGAAAGCCAGCGACGATTTTCCTGAACCGGACAGGCCGGTAATGACCACCAGCTTGTTGCGCGGAATATCGATGTCGATATTTTTCAGGTTGTTTACTCTGGCTCCTTTGATGGATATGTAGTTGCTTTCCGACATGTTTCTTTTTCTTGCTTAAATCAACGTGCAAAGATAACGACTTTTTTTAGATTTTTCTGCATTTTGGTTATCTTTGCCGACGTTTGATAAGAAGATAGACTAATAGAAAAAAACAGATGTCATGAGACTAAAAAACTTATTGGCCGTGATGATGCTTCTGATGGGGATTCATGCGGCGTATGCCCAGGAGCTGTATCCGAAACGTGAGTTCCGTGGGGCATGGATTCAGTGTGTGAACGGACAGTTTCAGGGAATGCCTGTCCGGCAGATGAAGAAAATGCTGGTGGACCAGCTTGACAATCTGAAAGGGGCCGGCATCAATGCCGTCATCTTTCAGGTAAGGGCGGAGTCGGATGCGCTGTATAAATCTCCTTATGAGCCGTGGAGCCGTTTCCTGACCGGCGTGCAGGGAAAAGCCCCTTCGCCCGCATGGGATCCTCTGCAGTTCATGGTGGAAGAGTGCCACAGGCGGGACATGGAAATCCATGCATGGGTCAATCCCTACCGGGCCAAGACGAAAGGTACGGTTTCGCTTTCGCCGCTGCATCCGTATCATGCCCATCCTGAATGGTTCGTGGAGTATGCCGGACAGTTGTATTTCAATCCGGGCCTGCCCGAATCGCGCAAATATATCTGCAAGATTGTGCGCGACATCGTGAGCCGTTATGACATTGACGCCATCCACATGGACGATTATTTTTATCCTTATCCGGTGCCGGGGGAGAAGTTTCCCGATGATTTGACTTATGCCGCTTACGGACGCGGATTTACTGACCGGGATGACTGGCGGCGCGACAATGTGAATGTGCTGATTAAGGAAATTCATGAAACAGTGCGCGACACGAAGCCTTGGGTGAAGTTCGGTGTCTCGCCTTTCGGCATTTACCGGAACAAGAAAAACTGTCCCAACGGAAGTGACACGAACGGTTTGCAGAACTATGACGATTTGTATGCCGATGTGTTGCTGTGGGTGAACAACGGATGGGTGGACTACAGCATTCCTCAGATTTATTGGGAAATCGGACATCCGGCCGCCGACTATGAAACGCTGGTCCGCTGGTGGGCGAAAAACGCTGCCGCACGCCCGCTGTATATCGGTCAGGATGTGGTGCGCACTGTGACGAAGGCCGATGTGCACGACCCGGGACTGAACCAGATTCCGGCAAAGTATAAGTTGCAGCGTTCGCTGCCTACCGTGCAGGGGAGTTGCCAGTGGTATGCGGGAGCCCTGGTGGAGAATAAGGGGAATTATCGCGACATGTTGTCGAACAACTACCATAAGTTTCCCGCGCTGTGGCCTGCGTCGCCTTTCATTGACGACAAGGCTCCCGGAAAAGTGCGCAAGCTTAAACCTGTGTGGACGGAAGACGGGTATATTCTGTTCTGGACGCCTCCTAAGGCAAAAACGGTGATGGATGAGGCTACGCATTATGTGGTGTATCGCTTCTCACGGAAAGAAAAGGTGAATCTGGACGATGCCACACGGATTGTAGCCATCACGCATAATTCATACTATAAGCTCCCTTATGAAGACGGCAAAACAAAATACCGCTATGTGGTTACGGCACTCGACCGTCTGCACAATGAGTCGAAGCCCGTTTCCAAGAAATTGAAACTGTAGCCATGAAAAACGTCTGGACGTTTTCATGCAAACGCCGAAGCGTTTCAGTCAAAACGCTTCGGCGTTTGTTTTTCCGGCCGAAAATCAGAAAGACTTTTCCTTGTCCGTTTGCAGAATTTTTCATAAATTTGTTTATGAGGATTTTGCGGGAAGGCAGTCTGTCTTTTTCATATATCGAAAGGGAGGGAAAAGCTTCCGTACTTTCCGCCAAGTTTTTTTAGAATCAGGTGTCACGGAAGCCCGCCTGGTAAACTTTACAGCTATGAGAAAACTATTATTGACATTCGTGCTGGCGATGGTTGCCTCCGTCGGATTTTCCCAATTGAGATGGGACGTGAAGTTGGGCTTGAATTTCAGCAACATGACTCAATGGGATGTGAAAGCCTTGCCTGGATTTACGTTGGGGGCGGGCATGGATTATGAATTCAATGAAAGTTGGGCGTTCCAGCCGGGACTGATGTTCACATCGAGAGGCTATAAGAACGGTGAATGGAAAGTACGTCCTGTTTATATGGATATTCCTATTTTGGCTGCCTATAAGATTACTCTCACAGAGAATGCCCGGTTCGTAATCAATGCGGGTCCTTATGTGGCAATCGGGCTGGGAGGAAAGAATAAACATGATGGTTATGAGTCGAAGGTATTCGACAGTTGGAAACGTGGAGATTTCGGTTTCCAGTGGGGAGTGGGCTTTGAACTGTCTGACCACTATTTGGTTAATTTTGCAGCACAGCACGGTTTCATTTCTCCGCTGGAACTGGACGGTCCGACAGATCATCCGAAGAATATGAACTTCTCAATCGGAGTAGGATATAGATTCTAGGTCGATACGACAAAAACAGGCGTGTCTTTTCTTCGGGAGAGCACGCCTGTTTTTTGTCGTATCATTTTATGTGACTGCGGATTTTGCCAAGATAGGCATGGATCCCTTCCGTATCCTTGCGGCTGATGATGTCCAGCAGTTCGTTCAGCTCCGTACGGATTCCTTCCACTTGTGCCGGTGTGCGCGGATTGAAGAGTATTTCCTGCAGCAGGTAGTCGTCCTCGCTGAGCACCCCCCGGGCAATCGACATGTGGCGCTTGAAAGTGGTTCCCGGCGCGTCCTGATGCTTCATCACTGCGGCGAACACGAAAGTGGAAACAAAGGGAATGGACAGCGAGTAGGCCACTGTCTCGTCATGCTCCTCGAACGTATATTCAAAGATGTTCAGCCCCAGACGCTGGTAAAGGTCCTTGAAGAAAATGCGTCCCAGATGGTCTCCCTCCTTGATGATGATGGCATTTTCCTCGCTCAGTTTGTCCAGATTGGCGAAAGTCGGTCCGAACATCGGGTGGGTCGACACGTAGCGGAACCCGCAGTTCTCGTAAAACTCTTTCAGGTTGGTCTTCACGGAAGCGATGTCGCTGATGATGCAGTCCTTCGGCAGTACGGGGAGCACCTGCCGGAACGCGTCGAGCGTATATTTTACCGTAGCGGCGTTGATGACCAGTTCGGGTGTGAATTTCTCGATTTCCTCGATTTCCGTGAAGCGGTAACAGTTGTACATGAACCGCAGGCGCTGCGGATTGATGTCATATACGGCCACTTCGTGCTCGAAGCTCAGCACGTCGGTAAAGAAGGAGCCCATTTTCCCGGCTCCCAGGATCAGTATTCTCATTTCAACAGTTGATGATTAAGAGTGAATGACCGAATGGGTCATTCACCGGTTGGATGTTACTTATTGATGATTTCCATTTGCTGGCGCACACTTTCTTCATGAATCAGCTCGAATACCTGTTTCACGAAGTCGGAGTCCATGCCACAAAGCGCACCTTGCGCGCCGCGTTTGTCCAGAATCTCGTTGTATCGTCCGGTCTGCAGGATGGTCATGTTGTGCTCTTTCTTGAACGTACCGATTTCGCGGCATACACGCATACGCTTTGCCAGAATGTCCATCAGCTCGTTGTCGCATTCGTCAATCTGGCGGCGCAGGTCGTTCAGGTTTTCCGTGCTCTGGTGTTCCGAGCGGATGACCAGCAGGTTCAGGATATAGTCGAGGATGTCCGGAGTAACCTGTTGTGCGGCGTCGCTCCATGCCGCGTCCGGATTGCAGTGCGATTCCACAATCAGACCGTCGAATCCAAGGTCCATGGCCTGCTGGCAGAGGGGTGCTATCAGCTCACGCTTCCCTCCTATGTGGCTCGGGTCGCACAGAATCGGCAGTGCCGGGATGCGGCGGCGCAACTCGATGGGGATATGCCATTGCGGCAGGTTGCGGTAGATCTTCTTGTCGTACGAAGAGAATCCGCGGTGGATGGCTCCGATGCGTTTCAGTCCCGCGTTGTTGATGCGTTCCAGTGCGCCTATCCACAGTTCCAGATCCGGATTGACCGGGTTCTTGACCAGGACCGGAATGTCCACTCCTTTCAGCGCGTCGGCGATTTCCTGCACCGCAAACGGATTGGCAGTGGTACGTGCTCCGATCCAAAGAATGTCGATGCCGGCTTTCAGACTTTCATACACGTGTTTTGCCGTAGCCACTTCGGTGGTGACATACATTCCCGTTTCCTGCTTCACTTCTTTCAGCCAGGCCAGTCCGTCCACACCGATTCCTTCGAATCCTCCCGGTTTGGTGCGCGGTTTCCAGATGCCCGCACGGAAAATCTTGACACCTTTGTCGGCCAGTTGTCTGGCGGTTGTCATCACCTGTTCTTCTGTTTCGGCACTGCAGGGGCCTGCAATGACCAAAGGCCGTTCTTTTGATACACCTTCCAATTCGATGGGTTGCAATTCGAGTTCCATATGATTAGTTTTTTAGATTGATATTCCGTTACATGATTTTTCTGATCCGTTCAAGTGCCTCGGCCAGTTTTTCTTCCTTGGCACATAGCGAGATACGGATGTACCGTTTCCCGTTGCTCCCGAAGATGAATCCCGGAGTGATGAACACGCGGGCCTCGTGCAGCACTTTTTCCGTCAGTTCCTCTACGTCGGCATACGTGTCGGGGATGCGCCCCCAGAGGAACATGCCCACCTGCTCGGGATCGAACGTGCATCCCAGTGTCCGCATGATTTCCTCGGCCAGCCTGCGGCGTCTGCCGTACACGTTTACGTTCGCTTCCTCGTGCCATTCCGCACTGTTGTCATAGGCTTGTGCGGCGGCCAGCTGGATGGGGCGGAAAGTGCCGGAGTCGATGTTGCTCTTGATTTTCACAATCCATTGGATGAACTGCGCGTTGGTGGCCGCCAGAGCCACACGCCAGCCCGGCATGTTATGGCTCTTGCTCATCGAATTGAACTCGATGCAGCATTCCTTGGCGCCCGGCACGTTCAGTATGCTGAGCGGTTTCCGGTTGAGGATGAAGCTGTAGGGGTTGTCATTGACGATGACAATGTTATGGCGGCGTGCGAAGTCGACCAGCTTTTCATACAGTTCCATCGTAGCGTTGGCTCCGGTAGGCATGTTCGGATAGTTGGTCCACATCAGCTTCACGCGGCTCAGGTCCATCTTTTCCAATTGGTCGAAGTCCGGTTGCCAGTGGTTGTCCTCCCGCAAGTCGTAGTTCACGATCTCGCTCCCCAGAATCTTGTTGAGTGAAGTGTAGGTGGGGTATCCCGGATTCGGCACCAGCACCTGGTCGCCCACGTTCACGAAAGCCAGAGTGACATGCAGGATGCCCTCTTTCGAACCGATGAGCGGCTGGATTTCCGTATTCGGGTCCAGGTCGACATCATACCATCGTTTATACCATTTTGCCATGGCCTGCCGGAGTTCCGGAATGCCTACAGTAGGCTGGTATCCATGCGCGTCCGGCTTCTGTGCGTTCTCGCACAACACTTTGATGGTCTCTTCCGAGGGGGGCAGGTCAGGGCTTCCTATTCCGAGACTGATTACATTCTTTCCTTCCGCGTTCATGCGGGCCACTTCTTTCAGTTTCCGGCTGAAATAGTATTCGCTCACGTTGGCCAACCTGTCGGCCGGCTCAATCTTATATGGTTGATTCTCCTTCTGCATATTCTCCTAATATTTTAAGTGCTTTTGTCAATGGGGTTACTGCGTCGATGGACTGTTTGTATCTCAGGTAGTCGTCGAACATCACGTCCACGTAGAACATGTATTCCCATTCCCGTCCGATGATGGGCAACGACTGTATCTTGGTCAGGTTGATGTTGTAGAATGAAAAGATGGACAATACTTTTGAAAGACTTCCCTCGCTGTGCGGAAGTGAGAATACGATGCTCGCCTTGTTCAGTCTGGAGCGGACCTTCAGGTCATCGGCTATCCACGGGTCGCACACCACGAGAAAGCGGGTGAAGTTGTGCTTGTTGGTCTCGATGCCTTCCTGCAGGATCTTCATGCCGTAGAGTTCGGCGGCATATTTCGAGCAGATGGCGGCATGTCCTTTCAGTCCTTTCTCCTTGATGTCGCGGGCGCTGGCGGCTGTGTCTTCCGTTTCCACCACTTTCAGTTGTGGGCGGTGCTGGAGGAAGTCCCGGCATTGTGCCAGAGCTACGGGGTGGGAGTTGACTTCGGTCAGTGTGCTCCAGTCCTCGCCCGGCAGACACATGATGCTGTGGCTGATGCGGAGCTTGTGTTCGCCGAGGATGGTGGCCCCACTGTCACGGAGCAGCTCGTAGTTGTGGAGCAGGCTTCCCGCGATGGTATTCTCTATAGCTATCATTCCGATGATGTTGTTGTCTTTCTTCATGGCATCGAACACCTCCTCGAACGTACTGCAACAGACCAGTTCGATTTCTTCATCCTTGAAATACTTGTGGGCGGCAATGTCATGATATGATCCCAAGATGCCTTGTATTGCTATTCTTTTCATTTTGTTTGGCTTTAGTCTAAAAAAAAATCCCGACTTCATTCAGAAGCGGGATTTCGTCATATTCATTTGTTTTGTTCAGTTCATTTTGTTTTTAACGTACACATACAAACTCCCGCTTCACTTCATTGCTAAAGTAAAAGTAATAAAAGAAAAAGAAGAAGTATGTAGCAAATGTTTTCATACGTTTGTTGTTATTTTGTTATCATTTCGGATACAAATGTAATACTTTTCTTGAAAAAACAAATGTTTTCTTGAATTTTTCTTCGATATTCTTTGTTTTTTCATTTCATCCCAGGTTTTTCGCCTTTCAGTAGATGCCTGTCTGTATGCCGTTTTTCCCGAAGTTGCTGAAGTTTCCGGTAATCAGTTCCTCTTTCTCAGGGGCTATCTCGATGGCCTTTTTCATGTCCCCGGCGGCACCTTCCTTGTTGCCGTTGAGCAGACGGACGCGGCCCCGTTCCTGATAGAATACGGCCTTGTCAGGCATCAGATCGATGGCTTCCGTATAGAGCGCCTCGGCCTCTTCCGCCTTTTTCAGTCCGCATAAGATTTCTCCTTTCAGCAGGTAGGCGGTCTCGTTGAAAGGATTCACTTCCAGAATCCTGTTGAAACAGGTCTCCGCTTCGTCCGCATGGCCTGTGGCTGCCTCGATTCTTCCTTTCAGCAGCAGCGCGTCCTCATCGTCCGGATTAAGCGAAAGAATATGGTTCAGGTCGTCCGTCGCCTCATGTGCCTGCCGCATGTCCCACAGCACTTCGGCGCGCAACTGGTAGGCTTGTGTGAAGGTCTCGTTTTGTGCGAGCGCTTTTGTAAGCATTACGATCGCGTTCAGGTCGTTTTTCAATCCTCTTTCAGCCCGTGCAGCCAGGAAATGAGCCTGTGCGTTCTTGTCATCCTGTGAGATGGCTTTCTGGCATACTTCTTTCATGGTCGCATAATCTTCCTGCATGTAGCATACGCCGGCCAGAGAGAGCAGGGCGTGGAGGTCCGAAGGGTTCTGTCGCACCAGGCGGTCCAGTGTAAGCCGTGCGTCGTCCGTGCGGTTGGCTTGCAGATAGGCATGTGCGAGGAGTCCCAGTGTCTCAGGCTCGTCGTTCAGGCCGATGGCCTGTTCAAAGCATCTGATGGCATAGTCCAGTCTGCCCATGTTGCGCGCGCGGATTCCATCGTATTTGAGTATGTCGAAGTTTTTCTGGTCCTGCTTTTCTTGCGGGGTCCGGTTATCGTCCGGTTTCTTTTCTCCGAATAAACTTGATAATAAACCCATAATAATAAGTTGATTTAAATGTTTTTCAACCGCAAAGATAGCCAGAAAAGAAAGAAATTCGTAAGTTTGCGTCACATTTTATTAAAGAAACGGTTAGCACTATGAAGAAGTTTATGTTTTTTGTGGCCTGTCTGTTTGCGGGCCATGCTGCTCAGGCGCAATATTTCTGTACGGTGGAAGGTGCGAGGCTGCACTATGTGAACTACGACGAGGTGGGACAGAGTGTGTCTGACGAGGAGATTACCGTGAAGGATGTGGAAAATGACGGGAATACGGTCAAGGCCAGCTATTACGACAAGATTGTCACGACCAAAATCAAGAACAACACCAGTTATACGTTGTTTAATTGGACATACGACGGAACGAATACGGTATGTACGGAGGACCTGATGTATGGCCCGTATATTGATTCCGATTCTGATCCGGACCGCTATGATACGGCCGCACGTCTGGGACTGTTGGAAAGACTGAAGTTCAAAGGCGACAATTCATTTTCCATCAAGGACGGGGCACAGGCCGGAGAGAACCTGCCCGACCGGAAATTCCAGTGGATAAGGAATATGCTGAAAAACGAGGTGACCATATCCGGTGCTTCGTATATGGGAACGGAACTGGTCCATACCCGTGCCGGCAAGTTCAACTGCGTGAAGATTTCCTATCTGAAGCGGACTAAGATTGTACTGAAAACCACGACGGTCCGTGTCAATGAATGGTATGCCGAGGGAATCGGTCTGGTAAAATCCGAATCGTTCAATATGGACGGTGAGCAGGAGGGAAAGACCTTGCTGGTGAAAGTGGAGAAGAATTAAAAGACAAACGAAAGTGTGCCAAAATGATTTGAAACACGGAGGCACAGAGACATAGAGTTTTTATATTGGTGGTTCACAAACATATTTCCTCTGTGTCTCTGTGCCTCCGTGTTTTATGTTCCAATTACAGCACGTTCCGTTTGCGGGTGGTCATCTCTTCATCATCCCGTCGAAAGTGGCGCGCCGGAGGTCACCTTCAGAGTTGTCGGTGTTATATTCCCAATACATCACGCCGAGAAGTTTCTTCTCGTGGATGAAGTCGCACTTGAGGGCGATGGAGCGTGGATCTTCGTAGGTGCAGACCATCATGCCGGTAGAGTCCGTGGCGTAAGGCACCTGTGCGGTGGAATCCCAGCAGGCGGTGTAGTTTCTCAGTGTGTCGATGTTCTTGTAGTCCACATAATACGGCAGGATGGAATCGGCTCCGTGTCCGTAGAACGGGATGCCGAGCACGATTTTTTCCACCGGAACACCCGCCGCGATATGTGCCTCCAGCGATTCCTCGCACGAAGCTCCCTTCCGGGTCATTTCAGAAGGATAGAGGGCCGCGTTGTGGTAAGGCGGCTTGCCCATATCGTAGGCCATGATGTTTACGAAATCAATATAAGGCGCGATGGCGCGGAAGTCGATGAAGCGCGCGCGGAAGGATGAGGCGAGTGTCAGCAGTTTGTCCTTGCCGATGGCCTCACGGATGTCGCGCATCAGGAGCGTGTAGTTCTCCGTGTCGTCGGGCGAGCAGGAGATGCCGGCCGCGTCGCTGGTAGGATATTCCCAGTCGATGTCGATTCCGTCAAGGTTGAAGTCTTTTACGATGCGTCCGCAGTCCTTGGCAAACGAAAGGCGTTTCTGTTCGTCGGCTGCCATCTCGCTGAAGTTCCCGCTTCCCCAGCCTCCGATGGAGAGGGAGACTTTCAGTTCCGGATAATTCTTTTTCAGTGCCACGATTTCGCGCAAGCGTTCCTCGCGGTCAATCCGCACCTTGTCGAAAGTAGAGTCCACATGCCCGAAAGCGTAGTTGATGTGGGTGAGCACTGACGGGTCGGGAAGCGACTCGCCTTGTGATGTGACGTAGGCCGCCACAATCGTCCCTGCCTTGTCCTGCGGCTGGCAGGCCATGAGGAAGCAGCCGAAGAGCAGGGAAACCATTCCGAAAATGTTTTTCATATACTGTTTTGTTTAAAAATTGGTTTTGTGCCGAAAGATAGGAAAAACAATGGAAATAGAAAAACTATTCCGTCCGGCATTTTGTGGAATGGTCTTGTCCGGATTGTCAGAATGAAGCGCAAATGGGACTTTTTCCGAGGATGTGCGGGAGAACAGTGATGCGGTGTGCGGATGGCTGGAATCGTGCGGCGTATCAAAAGTGGTGGTTCATTTTGACATGGACGTGCTCGATCCTGCGGAAATTATCGCAGCCGTAGGCGTGGTCCCAGACGGAATGAAAATGGCAGAAACGGTGCGCTTGATAAACGACATTGCACGGGAAAAGGAAATCGTTGGCTTGACCATAGCCGAACCGATGCCCCGCACCGCAATCCGTATCAAGGCAATGTTGGGGCAATTGCCGTTATTGAAGTGAAACGGTCATGCGTTGTTTTATAGATGAACCGTTGTTTGTGGTGGGATAAACGCTTGCTTCTGCAAAGTGGACGTTTGCTTGGAAACAAAAGCCTGCAAACGTCCGGAATGAAATGTTTGCAGGCTTTCTATGTGTGTTGTTGCAATCAGATGATTTCGATACCTTGTTCCTTGCAGAGTTGCAGGCTCAGGTCCTTCAGCTTGAACTTCTGGATCTTTCCGCTTCCCGTCATGGGGAATTCCTTGACAAAGAAGATGTATTTCGGAATCTTGTATCGCGCAATCTTGCCCTGGCAGAACTCGCGCACGTCGAACTCGTTCATCGTGTAGCCTTCATGGAGGATGATGAACGCTCCTACGGCCTCGCCGTATTTCTTTGAAGGAACACCGGCCACCTGTACATCCTTGATGCCCGGCATCTGGTAGAGGAATTCCTCGATCTCACGCGGATAGATGTTCTCTCCTCCGCGGATAATCATGTCCTTGATGCGGCCCGTGATGCGGAAGTTGCCGTTCTCGTCCTTCACGCCCAGGTCACCTGAATGCAGGAATCCGTTCTCGTCGATGACCTCGGCCGTAGCTTCCGGATTCTTATAGTAGCCCTTCATGGTGTTGTAGCCACGGTTGCACATCTCGCCTTGCACGCCTACCGGGCATTCCTCGCCGGTTTCCGGATCAATCACCTTCACTTCCGTAAACTCGAATTCGTGGCCTACGGTGTTGTAGCGCACTTCCGGATCATCATCAATGCGGCTGTGGGTCATTCCCGGAGAGGCTTCCGTCAGTCCGTACACGCTGGTCACCTTCATGAACATCTTTTCTTCCACCTGCTTCATCAGTTCCACGGGGCAAAGCGATCCGGCCATGATGCCTGTGCGCAGACATCTCAGGTCGAACATGGAGAACATGGGATGGTTCAGTTCGGCGATGAACATGGTGGGCACACCGTAGAGAGCCGTGCAGCGTTCCTTATGGACGGAGGCCAGCACCAGCAGCGGGTCGAAACGTTCCACCATCACTTCCGTACATCCGTGGGTGAGACAGTTCATTGTGGCCAGCACTACGCCGAAGCAATGGAAGAGCGGCACACACACGCAGAGCTTGTCATCGGACGTGAACTTCATGTGCTCGCCCGTCAGGAAACCGTTGTTCGCAATGTTGTAGTGGGTGAGCATCACTCCTTTCGGGAATCCGGTGGTTCCGGAGGTGTACTGCATGTTGACCGTGTCATGACAGCTTACTTCCTTCTTGGCCTTGGTCAGCTCCTCATCGTCGATGTTGTTTCCGAGGAGAAGGATTTCGGCTGTGTTGTACATTCCGCGGTATTTCTCCTGGCCGATATAAATGACGTTCCGCATGTGAGGGAAACGTTTGCTTTTCATCCGCCCGCGTTCAAACTTCTTCAGTTCGGGAAGCATCGTGTAGGTCATTTCCACATAGTTGCTGTCCTTCTCACCGTTGACTATGCAGAGTGTGTGCATGTCGGAGTTCTCACACAGGTATTCCAGTTCCGCCTGTTTGTAGTTGGTGTTGACCGTTACGGCCACCGCACCGATTTTGGCACAGGCGTAGAGGAAGGTCAGCCAGTCGGGCACATTACCTGCCCAGATACCTACATGTGTTCCTTTTTTTACCCCGATGGCCAGCAGGCCTTTCGCCATGTTGTCCACACGTTGGTTGAACTGTTTCCAGGTGAACCTCAGGTTGCGGTCGGAGTACACCAGATATTCTTTGTCGGGAGTGGTCTCGGCCCAATGCTCCAGCCAGTCTCCCAATGTCCTTTCGTATAGTTGCGGCATGATCTTTCGGTTTTAGAGTTCGATGGGAGTATAGACTACGGCCAGAATGCGTGCGGCCTTGCCTTCGTAGGCGTGGACATGGTGGGGAACGATTGAGTCGTAGTAGATGGTGTCGCCTTCGCTGAGCACATATTTGTTTTTCCCGTATTCCACTTCGAGTTTTCCCTGAAGTACCATGATGAACTCTTCCCCTTCGTGGGCGGAGAGGCTGAACTGTGTCTCTCCGTTTTCATCTATGTCGATGATGAACGGGTCCATGTGGCGGTCGCTTTTGGCCTTTGACAAGGAATGGTAGTGCATGTGCTGGCGTGCGTCGGACGCGTTGTTCGAGAAACTGATGGTGTCGTCCGCATCACCTTTCCTGCATACCACCGGTCCGTCTTCGTTGGCCTGGTCGTCAAGGAAAGTTCCCAGCCGTACACCCAGCGCCCTTGCTATTTTGATGAGCGGTGCCAGAGAAGGGATGTCCACATTGTCTTCAATGCGGTTGATCTGTTCGGCGGTCAGTCCGGTACTTTCCGCCAGTTCGTCTATAGTTATTTCTTTTGTTGTCCGCAGCGATTTGATTTTTTCGCCGATAATGTTTGTGTAATCCATAATGGTGTGTTTTTGGTCTGTTAATTGTAAACGGAAAGTGTCGCTTTCCATTGTTTGCAAATATAATGCAATTTGTTGAAAAAATGAACAAAATATTACGGTTAAGCTGCAAATATAAACAAACATGAAGTGCATACATGGATTTTCCGGGGTGTTTTTTCTTTTGTATGCCGTTCGTTTATCAATGAGTTGCGAAAGTTTTTTGTATCTTTGGCAGGAAAATCAAATAGTTTGCGTTATGAAAAAATGTATGTTTATTGCGGCCTTGATGGCCTGTTTCTGTATCGGATTGTCTGCACAGAACGTTCCGACTCCCGATGCGGCTGGATATATCGTGAAAGTAGGGGATATGGCTCCTGATTTTGAGATGACATTGACTGACGGACAGACCGTGAAATTGTCCGACCTGCGCGGAAAGGTGGTGATGCTTCAGTTCACGGCCAGCTGGTGTGGCGTATGCCGGAAGGAGATGCCTTTTATCGAGAAGGATATCTGGCAGAAGCATAAGGACAACGTGTCGTTTGCCTTATACGGGATTGACCGCGACGAGCCTTTGGAGCGTGTGAAAGCTTTCGCCAAGCAGACGGGGGTGACTTATCCTTTGGGATTGGACCCGGGAGCGGACATCTTTGCCAAATATGCTGAACGTAATGCCGGAATCACCCGCAATGTATTGGTGGATAAAGATGGGAAGATTGTGTTGATGACTCGTTTGTACAATGAAGAGGAATTCGCATCCTTGTGTAAGAAAATTGACGAGCTTCTGAAATGAAAGGATTGAAATGTGGACTGGCATTCATGCTATGCTTCCTGATAGCGTTTCCGCTTTCCGCGCAGAAGAAAAAAAGCAACTATGAGCCTCTGTTCGGAAAGCGTTACGCGGCTTACGGAAAGACTTCCAACTCGCTGAAAGGTGCGGTGTTCTATCTGGTAAGCGGTCATGGAGGTCCTGATCCGGGCTGTATCGGGAAGTATCGCGGAAAAGAGCTTCATGAAGATGAATATGCTTACGACATTATTCTCAGGCTGGGGCGTGAGCTGCTCCGGCGTGGTGCGAAAGTGCATTTTATCATACAGGACGCGAAAGACGGAATCCGCAATCAGGCGATTTTGAACAACAGCAAGCGGGAGACATGTATGGGAAAGGCGATTCCGCTGAATCAGGTGGCACGGCTTCAGCAACGGTGTGACGCGATCAACCGGTTGTACAGAAAAGATAAGAGCAATTATAAGCGGGCTGTCTTTATCCATGTGGACAGTCGTGCTAGGGGAGACCAGACCGATGTGTTCTTCTATCATGCGCCGGGAAGTTCCAAGGGAAAGAGGCTGGCCAGGGAAATACAGCGTACGTTCAGGAGCAAATACAACCGTCACCAGCCTAACCGGGGATTTGACGGCACGGTGAGCGGACGCAATCTGTTCGTGCTTCGTAAGACAACTCCGGTAGCTGTTTTTCTGGAAGTGGGAAACATCCAGAATGCGCGCGACCAGAAACGTCTGGTGATAGCTGACAACCGTCAGGCCTTGGCCAACTGGATTACGCTGGCCATCGAGAAAGATTATAAGACTTCGAAATAAGTTCCAGACGTTGGACGGTATAAAAAAGACGAGGTGACAAGGTTTTTAAA
This sequence comes from uncultured Bacteroides sp., assembly GCA_949289295.1. Taxonomy (GTDB): domain Bacteria; phylum Bacteroidota; class Bacteroidia; order Bacteroidales; family Bacteroidaceae; genus Phocaeicola. Next base: position 47,035 of record CASENM010000012.1, on the reverse strand, counting down.
TGATTGATTTGAAAAAAACTTGTCACCTCGTCCGGTTTGAAAGATTATTTTGTCAACACTTCACGCAGCCGTTCAATGACTTCCGGACTCTGCAAATCCTTTTTCCCGGTCAGCAGCAAAGCGAAATGGTCGGCCAATATTTCCTCCGGATTGATGAGGTATTTCGTATTTTTCCCCGTTTGTTCCAGCAGATCCGTTGCCTGTTCAAGGTTGTAGATGACTGTTTCCCCGTTCTGCTGGATAGGAGTGAGCACTTCGTTCAGCGGAACGAGCCCCACACGGATGTAATCGCTTAATGTCTTTCCGTCGTATGGAGTGTCCGTGTAGATGATCATGGTGCAGTTTTCCTTCTGATTGTTGACAGTTACGTTGATATAGCTGTCGTAGCGGTTTACGTCCGGATTGGAGATTCTTTTTTCAATGATGTCTGCCGGGAACAGAATTTCGCGGTCCATCACGGTAAATCCGATGGTCGCATAAGCCGCTTTCTTGAAGTCAAGGTTTCCGCGCGAAAGTATATGGAATATTTCATGCGCAATCAGGTAAGTCAGATTGGCGTCGTTGGCATCGCTGAGTGCTTTTTCCCCGATGGCAATCCAGTTCTCGCGCGTATAGGCACTGGCGTTTCCCTCCTCCTTCATTGTTGTTTTCACGAACACCAGTTCTTGAGGAAATTCGATGTTCAGCTTTTGTTTTTTGATTTCTGTATCCAGTGTCTTGATGCACTGCGAAATGCGCTTTTTCTCATCGTCGCTCCAGTTCATTGTCTGTTCCATAGCGAAAGCCAGCAATTTGGATTTACGTCCCTGTTCGGTCTGCAGGCGTACGTTGATGTCAAATTGGTTCCATCCCCGTGTATAATTGTCTATGTCCGTAATCAGCATTTGGGCTTCGGCTCTTGTGGCGAAACGGAAAGGTATTTGAACGGTTTGTTGGGCAAAGGCCAGAATGGTCGAGAAGCAGAATGCGATAGCAAACAAAGATTTCATTTTCATAATAGTATGTCGTTTTTGATGTTTTTATAGTCTGTTTTTCTTTTCACATGGTAAATATAGAACTTTATTTTTTCTTTTTCTATTTCTTCAAAAGAAAAATCTTCGAAAAAATCAAAATCACAGGGAAGGAAGCACACAATGAGGGGTATGCCGGGACGGGAAACGGTTGGTTTCTCCGTCGGCATACCCCTCATGACAGAAGTCGGTTGCTTGTCTTTATTCTTTGTCTTTCAGCGCATCGAAAATAAGGGCCTCCAGCTCGTCGGCAAGTTCCGGGTTGTCCTGTACGCATTGTTTGGCAGCATCGCGGCCCTGTCCCAGCTTGGTGTCGTTATAGCTGTACCATGAACCGCTTTTCTTGATGATGCCCAGTTCTGCGCCCAGGTCGATGATTTCGCCGCTGCGCGAGATGCCTTCGCCGAACATGATGTCGAATTCGGCCTTGCGGAACGGTGGGGCTACCTTATTTTTCACCACTTTCACGCGTACCTGGTTGCCGATTACGTCTTCGCCGTCTTTCAATTGGGATGTGCGGCGGATGTCGAGGCGTACGGACGCATAAAACTTCAGTGCGTTGCCGCCGGTCGTGGTTTCGGGATTGCCGAACATCACTCCGATTTTCTCACGCAGCTGGTTGATGAAGATGCATGTGGTGTTGGTCTTGCTGATGGCGGAAGTCAGTTTGCGCAGTGCCTGCGACATCAGGCGTGCCTGCAGGCCTACCTTGTTGTCGCCCATGTCGCCTTCGATTTCCGCTTTCGGTGTCAGTGCGGCTACAGAGTCGATGACAATGATGTCAATGGCCGAAGAGCGTATCAGCTGTTCGGCAATCTCGAGTGCCTGTTCGCCGTTGTCCGGCTGGGAAATCCACAGGTTATCGATGTCCACACCCAGTTTTGCCGCATAGAAACGGTCGAACGCATGTTCTGCATCGATGAAAGCCGCGATGCCTCCCGTTTTCTGCGCTTCAGCGATGGCATGGATGGCCAAGGTGGTTTTTCCGGACGATTCCGGACCGTATATTTCGATGATACGTCCGCGCGGATAACCGCCTACTCCCAGTGCTGCGTTGAGTGCGATAGAGCCGGTAGGGATGACTTCCACTTCTTCTACGTGGTCATCACCCATTTTCATGATTGAACCTTTTCCGAAGTTTTTTTCAATCTTGTCCATGGCGGCCTGCAATGCCTTCAGCTTTTCGCTGTTATTGGGTTTCGGAGAGTTTTCCACTCCCCCTTCAAATTCCAGTTCGTCTTTTTTTGCCATTGTCTTTTATTTCAGGATTTGTGCGGCATGATCTTTGGTCTTCACTTCTTTCGGAGTGATGACGCGTTCGATGATACCTTCTTCGTTAATGATGAAAGTGGTGCGGAAAGTTCCCATGTATTTGCGTCCGCACATGTTTTTTTCTCCCCATGCGCCGAACTCTTCGGTCAGCTTATGGTCGGTGTCGGCAATCAGCGTGAAAGGAAGCTGATTTTTCTCGATGAATTTCTGGTGCGACTTGGCGTCGTTGATGCTTACTCCGATTACCTCATAGCCCGCATTGCGCAGTTCATTATAGTTGTCACGCAAGTTACATGCCTGGGCCGTACAGCCCGATGTCATGTCCTTCGGATAAAAGTAGAGCACTACCTTTTTGCCTTTGTAGTCGCTCAGCCGTATTTCTTCCCCTTTCTCGTTCAGTCCGAGAAGTTCGGGGGCTTTGTCTCCTACATTCATGTTGTCAGTTGATAATTAACAGTTAAAAATTAATGGTTGGCGTGTCGTTCATTGTTAATCGTCCATTGCCCGCTGGATTACAGTTCCAGGTCGCCGTCGAACACTTCGTGCCAGGGCAGGCCGTTCTTGTTCAGTTCATCCATGAACGGATCCGGATCGAACTCTTCCACGTTCCATACACCCGGACGTTTCCACAGGCCTTTCAGGAACATCATCGCACCGATCATGGCCGGTACTCCGGTGGTGTAGCTTACGCCCTGCATACCGGTTTCCTTGTAGGCAGCCTGGTGAGAGCAGTTGTTGTAAACGTAATAGGTGCGTTCCTTGCCGTCCTTGACACCGCGGATACGGCATCCGATGGAAGTTTCGCCTTCGTAGTTCTCTCCCAAGTCCTGCGGATTCGGCAGCACCGCTTTCAGGAACTGCAGCGGAACGATTTCCATGCCGTTGTAATTGATCGGTTCGATGCTGGCCATGCCGATGTCCTGAATCACACGCAGGTGAGTCAGATATTCCTGTCCGAAAGTCATCCAGAACCGTGCGCGCTTGATGCTCGGGAAATTCTTTACCAGTGATTCCAGCTCTTCATGGTAGAGCAAGTAGGAGTCGCGCGGACCGATGTTCGGATAGGTCAGTGCCTTATGGATTTCCAGCGGTTGGGTGGTCACCCATTTCCCGTCTTCGTAATAGCGTCCGTTCTGGGTAATCTCGCGGATGTTGATTTCTGGGTTGAAGTTGGTGGCGAATGCTTTATGATGGTTTCCGGCATTGCAGTCCACAATGTCAAGATACTGTATCTCGTCAAAATGATGCTTGGCTGCGTACGCAGTGTAGACACCGCTTACTCCCGGGTCGAATCCGCATCCAAGGATGGCGGTCAGTCCGGCTTCTTCGAAGCGTTTCTTGTAGGCCCATTGCCAGCTGTATTCGAAGTGGGCTACATCCTTCGGCTCGTAGTTGGCCGTGTCCAGATAGTTCACTCCGCTCTTGAGGCAGGCTTCCATGATGGTCAGGTCCTGATAGGGAAGAGCCACGTTGATGACAATTTCGGGCTTGAAGCTGTTGAATAAAGCCACCAGCTCGTCCACATTGTCCGCGTCCACTTTGGCGGTCTTGATGGCAGGGTTGCCGATTGCCTTCACAATCGCGTCACATTTTGACTGGGTGCGGCTGGCAATCATAATTTCGGTGAAAATTTCGGGATGCTGAGCCACTTTGTGTGCAACAACGGTACCTACACCGCCTGCACCGATAATCAATACTTTACTCATTCTGATAATTCATGTTTTATGCCCGGTAAACGTTACCGTTCAGTATGCAAAGATAAGAAATAATTCCAAACCTCATGCAGTATTGGAAATATATCCGTATTTTTGTAGATGAAAGGGTTGCCGTGTTTGCGGCCTTTGGAAAAACGTTTCGGCGTTTTGGCCTAAACGCTTCGGCGTTTGAGCCGGAACGTCGAAGCGTTTCTTGAGAAAATGAACAATCCGGCGGATGCGGATGTTTGTATAATTAAATTAAAACGTAAAAAAACAGACAATGAAGAAAATGATGATTGGTGCGGCAGCTTTTGCCTTTTTGGCATTGGCGAGTTGCGGTACGGGAAAGAATACGGTGGCTGTCACCGATTTTTCCGGCGAATGGAATATCGTGAATGTGAAGGGAGAAGTTGTCAGGGCGGACAAAACGCCTTATATCGGTTTTGACCAGACGACGAACCGTGTGTACGGTCATGCCGGATGCAACCGCCTGATGGGAGCTTACCATGTGGATTCGCTGGAAGTGGGAAAAATCAGTTTTGCGCAGGTGGCTACAACACGGATGATGTGTCCCGACATGAGTCTGGAGCAGAATGTGCTTGATGCATTGAACAAGGTAGCGGGTTTTGCTCAGACGGGAGATACGGTGGAACTGCAAGATGCGGAAGGCAGACAGGTGATGATTTTGCAGAAGCGTGTGAAGCCTGCGGTGACGATAGGCGACCTGGCCGGAAGATGGAGAATTGCCAGTGTGGGAGTCGTGATTGTCGGAAAGATGGACCGTGAGCCGGAACTGACCTTCAATCTGGAAGAGAAACGGGTACACGGAAACGCGAGCTGCAATACTATCAACGGCAGTTTCTCACAGGAGGAGGGAAAGCCCGCCTCGCTGCGGTTCTCTCAGATGATTTCAACCATGATGGCCTGTCCCGACATGCAGGTGGAACGCGACATTCTGCAGGCCATCGAGAAAGTGCGCGCTTTCGATAGCGGTGATGAGGAAGGTACCGTTGTCCTGCTCGATGAAAACGGGTCGCCTTTGATGACACTGGCGCGTGCCCAGGAGGAGGCCGAATAAAACTTCTCCGCTTTCTCGGCAAAGATTCTGATAAATCAAATAAAAAGCGTTATCTTTGCGGATATACCTATTAAATCAAACCATTATGACTAAGAAGATACTTTTGCTGGGTTCCGGCGAGTTGGGCAAAGAGTTCGTCATTGCCGCCAAACGTCTGGGACAATACGTGATTGCATGTGATTCGTATGAAGGCGCACCGGCCATGCAGGTGGCGGATGCCTGCGAGGTATTCAGTATGCTTGACGGAGAGGCTTTGGACAGAGTGGTGGCAAAATACCATCCTGACATCATCGTTCCGGAAATAGAGGCTATCCGTACCGAACGTCTCTATCACCTTGAGAAAGAAGGCATTCAGGTGGTTCCGAGCGCGCGTGCAGTGAACTATACGATGAACCGCAAGGCGATACGCGACCTGGCTGCCAAGGAACTGGGACTGAAGACTGCAAAATATTTCTATGCCACTTCATTTGAAGAACTGAAGGAGGCCGCCGAAAAAATCGGCTATCCGTGTGTCATCAAGCCGTTGATGTCTTCATCGGGCAAGGGGCAGTCGGTGGCGAAGGGACCGGAAGACCTGCAATATTCCTGGGATTACGGATGCAACGGCAGCCGGGGTGACATCAAGGAACTGATTGTGGAGGAATTCATTCATTTTGACAGTGAGATAACGTTGCTGACAGTTACCCAGAAGAATGGTCCCACGCTGTTCTGTCCGCCTATCGGGCATGTGCAGAAGGGTGGCGACTATCGTGAAAGTTTCCAGCCTGCGCGCATCGCTCCCGAACATTTGGCCGAGGCGCAGCGTATGGCCGCCAAGGTGACCGAAGCGTTGACCGGGTATGGAATCTGGGGGGTAGAGTTCTTCCTGAGCCATGACAACGGCGTCTATTTCTCCGAACTTTCTCCTCGTCCGCATGATACGGGCATGGTTACACTGGCAAACACGCAGAATCTCAATGAGTTCGAGCTTCATCTGTATGCCGTGTTGGGATTGCCTATACCAGGTATCACTCAGGAACACATCGGTGCCAGTGCGGTGATTCTTTCGCCGATTGCCAGCAAGGAGGCTCCGCAGTATAAGGGGGAAGAACTGGTATGTTCGCAGCCTGACACTTATCTGCGTATTTTCGGCAAACCGACCACGCGTCTGAACCGTCGTATGGGTGTGGTGGTTTGTTATGATAAGGTGGGAGGTGATTTGAATGCGTTGCGCGAAAAATGCAAGTCGCTTGCCGCAAAAATTGAAGTTTGTTGATTGACTGACCGACAATCGGTTGTCTGATATAAATAACCGCTGGATGGCAGGGAAGTAAAGATACTTTCATGTAGTCCGGCGGTTGTTCGTATATATCGCTGACTGTTTCTCCCCAATCCTCAGGCTTTGAATTCTGGGGAAGCAGCATGAAGATGTGTCAAAATGATTTGAAATGCAGAGGCACAGAGACACAGAGTTTTTATATTGTTGATTCACATACATATCTTCTCCATGTCTTTGTGCCTCCGTGTTTTATTTTTCAATGATGACGCACTTTCGTTTTGTTTCCAGCGATTCGGAGCGTTATTATATACTCATATACACCCCTCGATTAGTCATCGGCAATGACCGTAAATTCAGCTCCTGAAGCATATTCGTTTCCGTTCTGTTCGCTCAGTGCCGAAAAACGGATATAACGGGCCTTTACGGGTTTGTCGAAAATGATTCGGCTTGTCTGCGTACCCTTCTTGAAGGACCCTTGTGCGACAGGGTCGCTCCAAGTCTTTGCATCATCGCTGACCTGTATTGTGTATTCTTTTATTTGTCCGTTGGGACTGTTCTGTCGCGGTGTATAGGTGAAACCTTTTATCTGTTTGCTTTCGCCCGCGTCAAAATCAATCCAATGAGGGTATTTGGCCAATGTGACGGAATACATGGTATGCCAGATGGTGTTGGGGTCTCCGTCTACCAGACAAGCGGCTTTGTTGTCGGGTTCTTCGCTCGATGCATAGACCACTGTCAGCGGGATGCTTTCAATCTTTCCGAATGTATTCTGCATCTTGATGTCCGGACAGTCTTCGTACCACGCTGTTACCTTTCCTCCTTCACGGAACTCTACAGGACCCGTATAGGGCTGGATTTTTCCTCCGTTGAGGCTGTAGAGGATGGTGTGCTTCTCTTCCGGAGATTCTAGAGTCAGTTGTCCTGTACGGTTACGGTCGATGAGTATCGGTTTCAATGAAGAAGTGGTTACGTGGGCCTGCCCGGCTGCATTGCCATTTACGGGTCGGATGAGGAAACCGAAATGGTAGCCGGCGGCATAGGCCCGGTCTTCTGTAAGCGGTCCGCCTTGTCCGCAACTGTTTCCTCCAAGACCGGTCACTTTCGCGTCAAGGTGCAGGTGGACTGCCTTGCTGGCAGGGAGCTGGTAGGGATGCGGTGCCATCATGAGCTGCATCTGACTCCATGGAAGGGCGGACGCGGACATGACACTGTCGGCCACGAATACGACTCCTGTGCCGTCAGCGTCGGTCAGCGCACACCAGCGTATGTCTTCCCGATTGCCCATGGCTTGAGGCTTTCCAAGCAGGATTCCTTGTTGGTCTACCGTACTGCGGTGGACTTCAATGTTCTGCCCTTCCTTGCGGTCATTATAATTGTTGACAGGTCCTCGTCCGTAGTAGGTGTATTGATTCCATTCTGCCGGAAGCTCCATGGCATAACCGATGCGCGGCAATGCCAGTGACGGTTTGTTGGAGGTGATGGCACTTTGAAGTTCGATGGAACCGTCGGCATAGATTGTCCAGTTCTGGTTAGTTGTGAACTTGAAGTCGCAAATACGTGTGGTGTCTTCATCTACGGCATAGATACCGGATGAAGGGTAGTTGTATTTCTGGTAGATACGTGCAGGATGAGGTGCCTGGCTTTCTACGGTGAATGAGAGGGTTACACTGCCGTCGTCTGCGGTCGACTGGCTCCAGCCGATTACTCTGTGCCGCAGATTGTGGAGTCCGTTTTTACCCCATTCGCCCCACGCCCAGTTGTCATTGTCTGTAGGTGCGCGGAAAGCGTCAAGTTTCGGTCCGTTCCCTTCGTGGATAATGGATTTGCCGTGATAGCTGAGCGCATGGAGAGAACCGTTTCGCTTGTCGAACTTCACTTTAAATCCGTCACCGGCAAGACAGATGAGCCCTTTTTCCTCCGTTTGCGTAATCTTTCCTTTGGAGGCGGATTCTGCAATCCCTTTCACGTCCTGTGCTGGCTTGACGAGAAGCTGGGCTTCCATTTGGGCATACCCTTTTGGTGCCCATGGCTGGTCGGTTGCCAGAAGGAAGCGGAGCTTGACGAAATATTCGCTCTGCGGGTCAAGCTCTCCGTAGGCATAAGGCAGAGTAAAGGTTCGTTTCTGCCGGGGGGCGATGGAAGATACGTCCAGAGAAGCGGTATTTTTCAATATCTCTTCGCCGTCTTTCCAAAGCGAGTATTCGACGGTATAGCCGCTCAGAGGAGTGAAATAATTTTTGTTGAATATTTCAATTCTTCCCTGTTTCATATCAATGGGTTTTACCCCTACATTCTGATACACACGTTTCACTTCGTAATATTGTGCTTTCGGTGTCAGGTCGGGCAGCATAAGTCCGTCCATGCAGAAAGTTCCGTCGCAGGGACGGTCTCCGAAGTCACCTCCATACGCAAAGTAGCGTGTGCCGGTCTGTTTGTCATAAGAATAAATTCCGTGGTCAATCCATTCCCAGATAGCTCCGCCGATAAAGAAGTTGGTGCTTTCGATGGCATTCCAGTAGTCAATCAGGTTTCCTGTAGCATTTCCCATCGAGTGTCCGTACTCAGAAATGTGGTAAGGATATTTCAGGTCGTATTTCCCTTTGACCGCTTCCCGAACCCAGGGGATGGAAGGGTACTGGTTTGAACCGATGTCAACGATGTCGTTGTTGCGCTCGTATTGTACGGGGCGCGAAGTGTCGAAGTTTTTGATTGCCTCGTATGCGGCGACGAAATTCTTTCCGGGGCCAGCTTCGTTGCCCAGACTCCAGATACAGATGGAAGGATGGTTCACGTGGGCATGTACCATCTCCAGATTGCGGGCCACGTGTGCATTTTTCCATTCTGCCGGATGAGAAAGGCTTGCTTCCCCATAATAGTATTCATGGCTTTCTATGTTGGCTTCATCTTCCAGATAGATACCATATTTGTTGCACAGATAGTACCAATAGGGATTGTCGGGATAATGGCTGTTGCGTACGTGGTTGATGTTGGCGCGTTTCATGAGCATCACTTCCTTTTCCATCTGTTCACGGGTGATGGCATGTCCGCGTTCGGGATTTGTTTCATGACGGTTCACTCCTTTCATCTTGATAGGCTTGCCGTTGAGGTAATAGTAGCGTCCGGCAAGTCCGAATTCGTCTTCTTGGGCCGGAGTGTCCTTTATCTCTATTTTCCGGAATCCAACGATGGTAGAGAAAGTCTCGGCAGTGCGTCCTTTCTTGTCCTTCAGTTCACCGACAAGGGTATATCTGTAAGGACGTTCCGCACTCCAAGGCTTCACTTTCGAGCCTGCGTGCAGAGTGGTACTTATCATGGATTCTTCACCGTTGCGCAATTGTCCGACCGCCTCAGTGACGGTGACATTTTCTACCGGTTTGTTTTGGTCGCTGTATAGTTCGTTTTCATAAAGCGTATAAGTCAGCGTGTATCCTTTGGCATTTTTTCCATAGTTCTGCAAGTAAGTCTTGATATGCAGCGATGCATCGGTGTAAGTGGCGTCATAGTCAGGAATGGCAACTACGTCACGCACCTGCATTTTAGGTTTGGATGTGAGATAGACGGAGCGGATAATGCCCGGCAGACGCATCATGTCCTGACTTTCCAGAAAAGAGGCATCCGAGCTGCGGTACACTTCTACGGCAACGACATTCTTCTTTCCGGATTCCACATAAGGAGTAACATTGAATTGGGCCAGATTGCGTGAATTTTTGGAGAAGCCTATGTAGTGTCCGTTTATATAGAGATAGAAAAAAGAGTCTACTCCGTCGAAATTGATGTAAATCTCGCGGCCGTCCCATTCGGCCGGTACGGTGAATGTGCGCCGGTATGAGCCTACTTCATTGCGGTGTTTGAAGGTGGGCCAGTCTTCGGGGGGAGTACGCATTACGCCGCCGCGCCAGTCATCTACTTTCACGGAATGTTGGAAAATGACACGTTGGTTGGAATAGATGGGCACACCGTATTTCAGTGAACCGTCTTTTTGTATGCCGACTACGTTCCAGCACATAGGCACTTGCACTTTGTCCCATTTGTCAGAATCGTAATCGGTTTGGTAGAAATCTTTTGGACGGTGGTCAGGGTCGGGTGCCCAATGGAAATCCCATTCTCCGTCAAGTGAACGCCAGTAAGCGCTGGCCTCAGGAAGCACTTTACGCGCACTTTCCATATCGGCAAACGAGAAAAACCAGGCATGGGGACGTTCTTTGTTGTACGACAGGGAGTCCGGACTTTGCCACTCCATGCCGGTAGGTGCAGTCATGTTTCCGTAATAATATCCGTCGGGGGCGGGAATCACGTCGCCCCATAACGGAGCGGAAAGGCATCCGAGGAGCCACGTCAACGCTTTTTTATGCATAATTGTTCGAGATATTAAAGGTTTTGAAGATAAGATGATGAATAAACAATAAGGCGCAAAAGCGTTACAGAATTCTCGTAATGCTTCTGCGTCTTTGAGCAATATAGGGCAATGCTACGATTAGTCAAGCACAGTTACCCATCCGTACGGATCGGCCTCGTCACCATATTGGATGGCGCGCAGTTTGTTGTACAGTTTCTCGCTGATGGGACCCGGTTTGCCGTCTTTGGCGATGACATACGACTTATGGTTTTCCAGATCGTCGATGCGCTCAATCGGACTGATGACAGCAGCCGTTCCGCAGGCACCCGCTTCCTCGAAAGTCATCAGTTCTTCTTCCGGAATCGGGCGGCGTTCCACTTTCAGTCCCATGTCTTCAGCCAGCTGCATCAGGCTCCGGTTGGTGATTGACGGAAGGATGGAAGTGGACAGCGGAGTGATGTAAGTGTTGTCCTTGATGCCGAAGAAGTTGGCTGCGCCGCATTCGTCGATATATTTCTTTTCCTTGGCATCCAGATAAAATTCGCTGGCATAGCCTGCATCGTGGGCCATTTTGTTGGCACGGAGACTTGCCGCATAGTTTCCGCCTACCTTGAATGTGCCGGTTCCCAGCGGAGCCGCACGGTCGAACTGGCGGATGATGACATACGGATTGGTTGCGAAACCGCCCTTGAAATACGGACCTACCGGAGTGACGAATACCACAAACAGATATTCATTGGCAGGATGGACACCTACCTGAGCGCCTGTCCCTATCAGTAGCGGACGGATATAGAGCGATGCGCCGCTTTCGTAAGGCGGGATGAAGCGTTCGTTGGCTTTCACCACTTTCTTCACTGCCTCGCAGAATGTTTCGGTAGGAAGTTCCGGCATCAGGATGCCGCGGCAAGTGCTCTGCAGGCGTTCCGCGTTCGCTTCAGGACGGAAAATGCGGATTTTGCCGTCCTTGCCACGATAAGCTTTCAGTCCTTCAAAAGCTTCCTGTCCGTAGTGCAGACACGTAGCTGCCATGTGGATGTTCAATGTCTCTTCCGAGCAGAGCTCCAGCTCTCCCCATTTCCCGTCACGATAATAGCATCGTACGTTGTAATCTGTCTTCATGTAACCGAATGACAGATTAGACCAGTCAATTTCTTTCATCTTTATATTCTTTTTAAGTGTTTTTCTTTCTTGTACGAAAGCAAAAGTACATTATTTTTTACATAAAACAAAAGGTCGGGAACTTTTTGTGTTCATTCCCGACCTTGATTCTGCGAAAAAGAAATTTATTTCTTAAGCTGTTTCTCGACCCATTTGCGTGCGTTTACGAAAGCTTCCATCCATGGAGTGATCTGGTCTTCGTGTATACGGCCGGCCGGATAGCATGCATTTTCCCATGGGAAGCAGGCACGTTCCAGATGAGGCATCATGGCCAGATGGCGTCCGTCCTGACTGGCGATACCTGCCACACTGTAGTCCGAACCGTTCGGGTTGCCGGGATATTCATCGTACGAATATTTCAGTACCACGTTGTAATGGTCCTCTTCATACGGCAGGGAGAACTTGCCTTCTCCGTGAGCTACCCAGATACCCAGCTTTGAGCCGCTCAACGAGCCGAACATCACGCTGCGGTTCATCGGAACAGTCACGCCCACGAAAGCCGATTCGAACTTGTGGGAGTCGTTGTGCAGCATCTTGCCCTTCTTCTCGTCTTCCGGAGTAATGAGTCCGAGCTCCATCATCAGCTGGCATCCGTTGCATACACCCAGTGACAAAGTGTCCTTGCGTGCATAGAAGTTGTCGAGGGCCGTTTTTGCCTTGGGGTTGAAAAGGAAGCTTCCTGCCCATCCCTTGGCAGAGCCCAGTACGTCGGAGTTGGAGAATCCGCCACAGAACACAATCATGTGGATGTCTTCCAGTGTCTCGCGTCCGCTCACCAGGTCAGTCATGGTCACGTCTTTCACATCGAAGCCGGCCAGATAGAGCATGTAGGCCATTTCACGTTCACCGTTTGTTCCTTTCTCACGGATAATGGCTGCCTTGATTCCGCTCGGTGTACGGCGGTCAGGATTCAGGCCGAACTGAGAGAGCTTGCCGGTGAATGTCGGATTGAAGGCGAACTCCAGCGGCTGTTTCTTGTAGTTCTCGAAACGCTTCTGTGCGCATCCGTTCATGCTCTGCTTGCGGTCGAGCAGATAGGATGAGGAGTACCATACGTCGCGCAGGTAGTCGATACCGAATTGATAGGTAGCGTCTTGATGGGTGATAAGGATATGACGTTCTTCGCTCGGTGCGCCCAGTTTCACGTAGCCTACACCCGCGTCTTCCAGAATCTTCTTCACTTCATGTTTGCGTTTGTCGGCAATCTGGATGACGATACCCGGATTCTCGGCGAAGAGAATCTTCACGATGTCGTCGCATTTGAACTTGTTGAGGCTGATTTCCATACCGCCTTCAGTGTTTGCGAAACACATTTCAAGCAGTGTCGTGATGAGACCTCCTGCAGAAATGTCGTGTCCTGCCAGAATCAGTCCTTTGTTTACCAGTTCCTGAACAGCCATGAATGCGTCGCGGAAGTATTCCGGACTCTGTACGGTAGGCACATCATCACCCACTTTGTTGAGTGACTGTGCGAATGCGGAGCCTCCCAGACGGAGCTGGTCGAAACTGAAGTCGATATGATAGAAGGTGGTTTTCGGATTGTTCACCATGATCGGAGAGACCACTTTCTTGATGTCGGAAACTTCACCTCCTGCGGAAACGATGACTGTTCCCGGGCTGATGATTTTTTCGCCGTTCGGATATTTCTGTGTCATGGAAAGAGAGTCTTTTCCGGTCGGCACATTGATTTGCAGCGCGCAGCAGAAGTCGGACAATGCCTTTACGGCAGTGTACAGGCGGGCATCCTCACCTTCCTGTGAACGGCAGGGCCACATCCAGTTGGCGGAGAGTGACAGACTGTCCATGCCGTCGGCCAGCGGAGCCCATACGATGTTGGTCAGAGCTTCGGATACGGCGAGCACCGAACCTGCGGCCGGATTGGCCAGTGCGGCCTGGGGCGCATGTCCCAATGCTGTGGCGATACCTTTTTCGCCGCGGTAGTCAAGAGCCACCACACCGCAGTCGCTCAACGGCAACTGGAGTTCTCCCTGGCATTGCTGGCGGGCGATCTTTCCGGTCACGGAGCGGTCTACCTTGTTGGTCAGCCAGTCCTTGCAGGCCACGGCCTCCAGCTGGAGCACACGGTTCAGGTATTCGTTCAGTCTGGCAGGGTCGTAGGTTACGTTCTCGTAATGACGTTCCACGGTCTTGTCCACCATATATGTCTTGGGTGAGGAACCGAACATCTGGTCCACTGCCAGGTCAAACGGGCGTACTCCGTCGGCCTGTTCGAAAGCAAAGCGGTGGTCGCCGGTTGTCTCGCCCACCACGTACATCGGAGCGCGTTCGCGTTCGGCGATTTTCTGTACATGTTCCAGCGATTCCTCTTCAATCAGCAGACCCATGCGTTCCTGTGACTCGTTGGCGATGATTTCCTTGGCCGACAAGGTCTCGTCCCCGATGGGCAACTTGTCCATGTGAATCAGTCCTCCGCAATCTTCCACCAGTTCCGACAGGCAGTTTACGTGGCCTGCCGAACCGTGGTCGTGGATAGACACAATCGGGTTCTGGTCTTCCTCACACAATGCGCGCACCACATTATAGGCGCGTTTCTGCATTTCGGCGTTGGCACGCTGCACGGCATTCAGCTCGATGCCCGATGAGTAGCGTCCTGTATCGACAGATGATACGGAACCTCCTCCCAGTCCGATGCGATAGTTGTCGCCGCCCAGCACCACAATCTCGTCGCCTGCTTCGGGAGTACCTTTCAGGCAGTCACGCTGTGTGCCGTAGCCCACGCCTCCGGCCAGCATGATGACCTTGTCGTAGGCATATTTCTCGTTGTTCTCCTGATGCTCGAACGTAAGTACCGAACCGCAGATCAGCGGCTGGCCGAACTTGTTCCCGAAGTCGGAAGCGCCGTTCGAGGCTTTAATCAGGATCTGTTCCGGAGTCTGGTACAGCCATTTGCGTACGGGCAGGATGTCTTCCCATTCGCGTCCTTCTTCCGTGCGCGGATAAGAGGTCATGTAGACCGCTGTTCCGGCAATCGGCCATGAGCCTTTTCCTCCTCCCATACGGTCGCGGATTTCGCCGCCCGTACCCGTAGACGCTCCGTTGAACGGCTCCACGGTAGTCGGGAAGTTGTGTGTCTCCGCTTTCAGCGAGATGACCGTCTTGATATCCTTGATGATGAAATAGTCAGATGTAGAGTGGTCCTGTGGGGCGAACTGTTCCACTACCGGACCTTCGGCGAAGGCTACATTGTCCTTGTATGCGGAAATGATCTTGTTCGGATTTTCCTTGGTGGTTTTCTTGATCATCTGAAACAGGGATGATTCCATTTCCTGTCCGTCGATAATGAACGTTCCGCCGAAAATCTTGTGGCGGCAGTGTTCAGAGTTGATTTGTGCGAAGCCGAATACTTCCGAGTCGGTCAGCTTGCGTCCCAGGTCTTTTTCCACTTTCAGCAGGTAGTCCATTTCCTCGCGTGAAAGTGCAAGACCTTCCTGTTCGTTGTATTCCTCCAGGTTGTCGATGTAGACAATCGGTTGCGGCTTGATGTTTACGGTAAAGATTTCCTGATCCAGTCCGTGGTACATGCGTTGCAGCATCGGGTCGTGGTCGGCGTTCTCGTCCTTCACGGGGAAATACTCTTCGATGCGGCGTATTCCTTTAAGACCCATGTTCTGCGTGATTTCCACCGCGTTCGTACTCCACGGGGTAATCATTTCACGGCGCGGACCGATGAACCAGCCTTTCAGGTTGTCTTCACTTTCCACTGTGGCGTCGCTGTAGAGCCAGCACAGTTTCTGGATGTCCTCAGCGTTCAGTTCCTGACTGCATTCCGTTGCAATCACACTGTGGGAGGATGTTCTGAAAAATAGAATCATAGCGCTTTGTATAGTTAAAGATTTTCCAATGCACATTAAATATGGGGGCAAATTTACTGAATTTTGGCGTAATAAACGAATATAATCTGCATAATGTGGAGGATTTCTTGCGGATTCGTTTTGTGTGGGATGGTCTGGACGTTAATGAAAAAACATTTATCTTTGCCGCCAAAAAATATGAAAGCGAAAATATTGTTTGCCGCAGGTGTGTGCGGATTGATAAGTGCGTGTTCGTCCCCTGCAGGACGGCAGGCAGATGAACTGACCATGCTGGCCGGTACTTATACGGACGAAAGGAGTGAGGGGATCTATGTGTTCCGTTTCAATCAGGAGACAGGCCGGGCTGTTCCGGCCGGTTCCGTACGGGCGGACAATCCTTCTTTTGTGATTGCTTCGGCCGACGGGAAAAGGGTGTATGCCGTGCATGAGAACTGTGATTCTACGGATGCCGTGAGCGCGTATGAGTTTGACGTGTCTACGGGCCATTTGAAATTGCTGGATACCCGGCTGTCGGGTAAGGCTCCGTGTCATCTTTCGACAAACGGGAAGATGTTGCTGGCTGCCAATTATGAAGGGGGAAGCCTTTCTCTGTTCTCTTTGCGTGAGGACGGAAGTCTGGAGGACAGTCGGAGCGACTTTCCCGGTTCTGCCAGTGGGGTGGATTCTTTGCGGCAGGCCACGCCCCATGTGCATTGTTCCGTATTTTCTCCGGATGGAAACAAAGTGATAGTGAGTGATTTCGGCGGAGACCGTCTGATGTGCTTTGATGTGGTGGAAGAGGGAACAGACTTGCAGGTTTCTTCCAGTCCGGTGGCGGTGGAGCCTGGATCGGGCCCCCGGCACCTCACTTTCTCTCCGGACGGGAAACGGCTTTATCTCCTCAATGAGTTGTCGGGGAAAGTGGTTGTGTATGACTATCGTGACGGCCGTCTGATTCAGAAGCAGACGGTTGAGGCGGACAAGGCACATGCAAGGGGGAGTGCAGACATTCATCTGAGTCCCGACGGAAAATATCTGTATGCCAGCAACCGTCTGAAGGATGACGGCATCGCCATCTTTGCAGTGGATGAAAATGACGGTACACTTACAGAAGTGGGTTATCAGCTGACTGGAAGACATCCGCGCCATTTCGCCATCACTCCGAACGGGAAATTCCTGCTGGTGGCCTGCCGTGACGACAATCGGATTCAGGTGTTTGAATGCGACATCAAGTCCGGTCTGTTGGAGGATACCCGTCAGGATATTCCCGTCAGCCGTGCGGTCTGCATCTGTTTTGTACCTGCAAATATTCAGCTATCTACAGCGGCAACCGGGGGCTGGCTCTCGACCGGCAGGCACGCCGCCGATTCACACTGACCTTGCGTTACAAGTTCAATCCTGCCAAGAGCAAGTGTAAAGGTACGGGTGCGGGACAGGACCAGCGGAGCCGTATGTGAGCGGAATCAGTCGGATAAATTCCCGGAAATATCCCGTGCCTATCCATTTCCTAACCGATTTTGTAGGTACTTTCGTAAAAAAGTAGCATCTTTGCACTATGAATTGGATAGAACACGTAACCGTACTGGATTTGTTGATAAAAGGGTTTATCGTGGGCGTGGTGGTATCTGCTCCGTTGGGCCCTGTGGGTGTGCTTTGTATCCAGCGGACGTTGAACAAGGGACGGTGGTTCGGTTTTGTGACCGGATTGGGTGCGGCTCTGAGCGACATCTGCTACGCGCTGCTGACAGGCTACGGCATGAGTTTCATGGACGAGCTGATTCTGAAACACCAGATATTCCTGCAGGTGGTGGGCAGCATCATGCTGTTTGCTTTCGGCATCTACACATTCCGGAGCAACCCTGTGAAAGCACTCCGCCCGTCATCGGGCAAGAGGGGGACTTATCTGCACAATTTTGTCACCGCTTTTCTCGTCACATTCTCCAACCCGCTGATCATCTTCCTGTTTATCGGACTTTTCGCCCGCTTCTCGTTTGTCATGCCGGGCAGTCCCATCGGATTCCAGCTGGTGGGCTATCTGGCCATCATTCTGGGTGCCTTAAGCTGGTGGTTCAGCATCACTTATTTTGTCAACAAGGTACGGGCGCGCTTCAATGTGCGCGGCATCTGGGTCTTGAACCGTATTATTGGGGTCGTGGTCGTGATTGCCGCGCTGGTAGGTTTCGTGCTGGCGGCCACCGGAAGATCATTTTCGTAACCAACTATGTATATCTCTCAACAGTTAAAACAGAAGAACATTGCGGAATATCTGCTGTATATGTGGCAGATTGAAGACTTGATACGTGCCAACGGATTCGATATGGAAAGAATCCGCAAGACGGTCATCGACCCCTATCCCCTGTCGGATGAGCAGAAAATGGAGATGGCCCGGTGGTATGAGGACCTGATCCAGATGATGCACGACGAGGGTGTGATGGAGAAAGGCCATTTGCAGATTAGCAGGAACATCATCATCTGGCTCACCGACCTGCATCTGCGCCTGTTGCGCTCTCCCAAGTTCCCTTACTATAGTGCGGCCTACTACAAGGCGTTGCCTTTCATCGTGGAACTGCGTGCCAAGGGAGCCGACAGGGAAGAACCGGAGCTGGAGACCTGTTTCGAGGCCATGTACGGAGTGCTGCTGCTGAAGCTCCAGAAAAAGGAGGTGAGCGAGGCCACCCGGAAGGCCATCAAAACCATCGGTGACCTGCTGGCCATGCTGGCAGGATATTATATAAAGGAAAAGAAAGGAGAATTAGATTTAGACTGATATGAAGAATGTGTTAGTTACCGGCGCAAACGGACAGTTGGGTAACGAGATGCGTTTGCAGGCCGAAGAGAACAAGGCTTTCAATTATTTCTTTACCGATGTGACCGAACTGGATATCTGCGACGAGCAGGCGGTCATGCGGTATGTGACGGAACATCAGATTGATGTGATTGTGAACTGTGCCGCCTATACGGCGGTAGACAAGGCGGAAGACAATGTGGAGCTGTGTGACCGCCTGAATCATCTGGCTCCGGGTTATCTGGCCAAGGCGGTTCAGAGCCGGGGAGGCTGTCTGGTACAGATTTCCACGGATTATGTGTTCGACGGGACGGCACACGTCCCTTACGGGGAGGAGCAACCCACTTCCCCCAATTCTGTGTATGGCACGACTAAGCTGGTGGGCGAACAGGAGGCGATGAAATATTGTCCGAGCACGATGGTTATCCGTACGGCCTGGCTGTATTCCACGTTCGGCAACAATTTTGTGAAGACCATGCTCCGTCTGGGCCGTGAGAAAGATACGTTGGGAGTGATTTTCGACCAGATTGGTACCCCTACTTATGCGCGTGATCTGGCAGCTGTCATCTATGTGGCTCTGAACAAAGGCATTGTGCCGGGCATTTATCATTTCAGCAATGAGGGGGTATGTTCCTGGTACGATTTCACGAAGATGATTCATAAGCTGGCGGGTATCGGTACGTGCAAGGTACGTCCGCTGCACACGGAAGATTATCCGACACGTGCCACACGTCCTCATTATTCCGTGCTCGACAAGACAAAAATCAAGCGGGTGTATGGAGTGGAGATACCTTATTGGGTGGACAGCCTGAAGGATTGCATCTCCCGGCTTGAGAGTTGAAAACTGAAAAAGAACAACAATAAAACATATGGCGAATCAGGAAATAGAAAGAAGAAGGACTTTTGCTATTATCGCGCATCCGGATGCCGGTAAGACTTCGTTGACGGAAAAACTCTTGCTTTTCGGCGGTCAGATACAGGTGGCCGGAGCGGTGAAATCGAACAAGATCAGAAAGACGGCCACTTCCGACTGGATGGACATTGAGAAACAGCGTGGTATCTCGGTAACCACTTCCGTGATGGAATTTGATTACCGTGACTATAAGGTGAATATTCTGGACACACCGGGACACCAGGACTTTGCGGAAGACACTTACCGCACGCTGACGGCTGTGGACAGTGTCATTATTGTGGTGGACGGTGCGAAGGGTGTGGAGACCCAGACACGCAAGCTGATGGAGGTGTGCCGTATGCGCAACACTCCGGTCATCATCTTTGTCAACAAGATGGACCGCGAGGCGAAAGACCCGTTCGATTTGTTGGACGAACTTGAGAATGAACTTGTGATTAATGTGCGCCCGCTGACATGGCCTATCGAAAGCGGTCCCCGTTTCAGAGGCGTGTATAACATTTACGAAAAGAAACTGAACCTTTTCCAGCCTTCCAAACAGGTGGTGACGGAGAAGGTGGAAGTGGATATCCATACGGAGGATCTTGACAACCACATCGGAACGCCGCTTGCCGAGAAACTCAGAAACGAATTGGAGCTTATCGAAGGGGTATATCCGGAGTTTGACGTGGACGATTATCTGAAAGGAGAGCTCGCTCCCGTATTCTTCGGTTCGGCATTGAACAATTTCGGTGTACAGGAACTGTTGGACTGCTTTGTGGAAATCGCGCCGAGTCCCCGTCCCGTGCAGGCGGAGGAGCGTATTGTGATGCCGGAAGAACCGAAGTTTACCGGTTTCGTGTTCAAGATTACCGCGAACATTGACCCCAACCACCGTTCGTGTGTGGCCTTTTGCAAGGTCTGCTCAGGTAAGTTTACCCGTAACACGCCCTATCTGCACGTGCGCCACAACAAGACCATGCGCTTTTCTTCACCCACTCAGTTCATGGCCCAGCGCAAGACAACGGTCGATGAGGCTTGGGCGGGTGACATCATCGGTTTGCCGGACAACGGCGTGTTCAAGATCGGCGATACACTGACCGAAGGCGAAGTGTTGCATTTCAAGGGATTGCCCAGCTTTTCTCCGGAGATGTTCAAGTATATAGAGAATGCTGATCCGATGAAGACAAAGCAGTTGAACAAGGGAATCGACCAGCTGATGGACGAGGGTGTGGCCCAGTTGTTTGTCAATCAGTTCAACGGGCGCAAGATCATCGGTACAGTCGGGCAGCTGCAGTTTGAGGTCATCCAGTACCGTCTGGAGAATGAATACAACGCCAAGTGCCGTTGGGAACCGGTGAGCCTGTATAAGGCATGTTGGATTGAGAGTGATGATCCGGCCGAGCTGGAAGCTTTCAAGAAGCGCAAATATCAGTATATGGCCAAAGACCGTGAGGGACGCGATGTGTTCCTGGCCGACAGCAATTATGTGTTGCAGATGGCTCAGAACGATTTCAAGCACATCAGGTTCCACTTCACCAGTGAATTTTAAGTCCTGTTTGTCAGAATACAAAGACGCGGAGGTACGGGGTTTTATATGAGGCTGGTCCTCAATAATGTATTCCCCGTACCTCCGCGTCTTTGTGCTTAGTCTTTCATTTATTTTGCCTGTTTCCTGAACCACAGGAAGAACCATATCGCGGCTATCACCGTGCATATAATGCCGATAGGATAGGCCACTGCCGGCGACAGACTCAGTCCTTCAGGAGCAATCACGATGTAGGTGCTGCACACGCTCGTCATGAACAGTGCCGGGATGAGTGTCAGCCAATAATTCTTTCTGGCCTGTACCATCCAGACGGTGATGGCCCATAGAGTGAACACGGCCAGCGTCTGGTTGCACCATGCGAAGTATCTCCAGATAATCTTGAATCCGTCAGCATCGCTGAAGCTGTACACAAGCAGTCCCATGGTAATCAGAAAGATGGGAATGCATATCAGCAGGCGTTTGCGGATGCTCCGTTGCTCGATGTGGAAGAAATCGGCTACAATCAACCGTGCGGAGCGGAGTGCCGTGTCACCGCTGGTGATAGGAGCGGCCACGATACCCAGAATCGCCAGTATCCCTCCGAAACTTCCGAGCCATTCTATCGAGATGTCGGTCGCTACCTTGGCGCCGGAGTAGGCGATTCCTGTCGTCTTGTCCACAATACCGTTTTCTTGGAAAAACCAGGTGGCCGCCGCGGCCCAGATGAGCGCCACGATGCCTTCGGTCACCATGGCTCCGTAGAATATCGGGCGGCAGTGCTTCTCGTTCGTGATGCACCGTGCCATCAGAGGCGACTGTGTGGCATGGAAACCGCTGATGGCTCCGCAGGCAATGGAGATGAACATCATCGGGAAGATGGGATTCTTTTCATATTTTGTGCCGAATCCGTTCCACATTTCAGGCAGGTCGGGAGCCTTCACGTAGAGCATCACCAGAATGCCGACGGCCATAAACAGCAGGGCCACGGCAAAGAGTGGATAGATGCGTCCGATAATCTGGTCGATTGGAAGCATGGTGGCGAGTATATAGTAGATGAATATTACCGCCATCCAGAAATAGACATCAAGGTACTCGGGGGTCATTCCTGCCAGCAGCTCGGCCGGACCGGAAACGAATACGGCCCCTACCAGCACCATCAGGATCATGGTGAACACACATGCCACTTTCTTTGTCCGCAGGCCCAGAAAGCGACCTATCTGTTCCGGAAGGCTTTCTCCGTCGTGGCGGAGCGAGAGCGTGCCGGAAAGGAAATCATGGACGGCTCCGGCGAATATCGTGCCGGCCACAATCCAGATGTAAGACGCCGTGCCGAACTGTGCGCCCATGATGGCACCGAAAATCGGTCCCAGTCCCGCAATGTTCAGGAACTGGATCATGAAGATTTTCCACGTAGGGAGCGGAATGTAATCCACTCCGTCGGCTTTTGTGATGGCCGGAGTCTTGCGGCTCGGGTCGGGGGCGAAGATGCGGTTGATGAAGCTGCCATATGCCCAATAGCCTGTCAGAAGCAAGGCTAAAGCAATAGTAAATGTAATCATATCATTAAATTTGACGTTAAAACGGTGCAAAAATAATAAATATGTCACATATTACCATTCTTTTGTGTGAAACAATCTGCGCTTTCTGGAGGTGTCAGAACCGGCAGCGCAGGTCGATGCCCACTTGGAGAGGACGGCCCTGTTGGGCGAAACCGCGGCTCATGGTCTCGAAATAGAATGCCTGATAATCCTTGTTCAGGGCATTATTGATCCAAAGGCCGATTTGCGCGTGCCCTTTGTTCAGGCTGACGCGTCCGTTGAGCACGCCGTAAAGCGGCTGGCTGGCGTTGTTCTGTTCCGTCCAGTAGATGCGCCCTGCCGCCCGGTAGTTGGCGTTGACCGTAATGTTGTCGAGCCATGCACCTTTGCGGAGATTGAAAACATATTGTCCGCCCAAGGTAAACGTGTGCTTGGGGACGAACGGTACATAATTCCCGTTATAGTCCTCCGTGTCGCTCAGCACGTAGTCGGTGAAGGTGGCGTAAGTGTATCCGTAGTTGCCGTACAGGCTGAATGCATCCGTAATCTGAGAGCGCAGGCTGATTTCCGCTCCGATGCTGCGGCTCTTTCCGGCGTTTACGGTCACCCGTCCCAGTCCGCTTTCGGCGAAGCGTGAGATTTGCTGGTCGTGCGTGTCCATGTAGAACGCGGCCAGGTCAGCCTGAAGCTTTCCGCCGAACAGCGTCAGGTGGGTTCCCACCTCATAGTTCCACGAATATTCGGGCTTGTAGAGCGTGGCGTCCTTGATGGACGGCGAAGGGTCCTTGAATCCCTCGAACATCTGGGCGAAGCGGCTGAAGTTCGGGTCGGCGGCCAGCGCGTCAATCATGGCGTTTTTCAGTGAGGTCTGTATCAAGTCGGAGAACATCTGGATGTTGTAGCCTCCCGAGCGGTATCCTTTCGTGACGCTTGCGTACACGTTGTTTTGCGGATTCCATGCGTATTCCAGCGCGAATTTGGGCAGCAGCTGGACATAGTCGGTTGATTCTTTTCCGATGAACGAGCTGATGGCGTGCAGGTTCTCGCTGGTAAGCTGTACCGGTCCCATTCCGAACAGGAAATCGAAGTCCATGTCGGCACTGGAGTTGTAGCGCATCCGGATTTTCTCATAGTCGAGGCGGAGGCCTACGGTAAGCGACAATCCCTCTGCAAGCAGGTCATTGATGGTAGACTGGTGGTAGACGGCACCGTTGAGGGTAGGCGTGTCGAAGCTGCCCGGCACGGTCAGCGTCGGATTGTTTACTGTCAGGTGCAGGGTAGGTGCGGCCGGGTTTCCGCTCGGGAAGATGGAGTTCACGTTGTCCTCAATCATTGACTTCACTCCGTCGTGCTGGAAAGTGACCGGAGCTTCCGTGTCCAGCCACTGGTAGAATCCGCTCACGCCGGTGGTCCATTGCCAGCGGCGTCCCGGTTTCGATTTCATCACGATTTCCTCGCTCAGCGTTTTCGAGTTCTGTTTCTGCATCATCGTGTAGATGTTCTGTTCGGTGAAGTCCTGGTCCAGATCCATCTGGTCGTAGAGATACTGGAAACCGGTCACACTGCTCAGCGTGAAGTTCTCGCCCTGATGTTCCAGATTGAAGCCGGAATTGATCAGGTTGCGCTTGTAGCCGCACGGATTGTCGTAGGAGATTTTTCCAATGTAGTCTGCTCTGTCCTCCGTGTTCCCGTCTGTCCGTCCGGTATATTCGTAGGGGTAGCCTCCCTGGTTTGTGTATTCGTAGTTGACGGTAAAGTCGAGCTTCAGGTTCTCCGTCGGAAGCCAGATGGCACGCATCCGTCCTCCGAACTCGTTGTCAGTGTCAATGCGTTTGTTGTTGTAGCTGTTCTTGAAGAATCCTCCCTTATGGTTATAGAAGGCACCTGCCGAGAAGGCGAACCGGGGACTGATGCGGTGGTAGTGCGTCACGGAGGCCTGGTAGTTGTTGTAGGTGGCGGCACTCAGCCGGAGGTCGGTGCCCTGGTAGGTGAACGGTGATTTGGTGAAGATGCGGATCAGTCCTCCCATGGTGTTGCGTCCGTAGAGCGTACCCTGCGGACCACGCATCACGTCGATGCGTTCCACGTCGGCATAGTTGAAGTCGAAAGCTGACTTGTCGATGAACGGGATATTGTCCACATACAGTCCGATGGCCGGTGTGTTGATTCGCGAGCCGATTCCCCGGATGTAGACCGAGGTAGTCAGCTTCGACCCGTAGTCGGGAATGAAAAGGTTGGGCACGAGCGACGAGAGCGATTTGACCGAAGTCACGGCATTGTTCCGCATATCCTCCTGCGAGAGGGAGGTTGAGGAAACAGGCTGCTGCCTGAGCCGGGTATTCTCCTTGGGAGTGGCGATGACCACCACCTCCTCGATGTCAATTACCTTTGTCGTGTCGTTTGGCAATAGAGGGTATGTATTCACGTTGTCGGCCATTGCCGGGCATACGGCAGCCAGTATCAGTCCAGCCAGTATCTGATGTCTTTTCATTCCTGTCGTTTTAGTTTGTTTTTTCCGGCTGCAAAATAACAGCATCTTTTCCGTTCCCGCAATCCTAATTTATGAGGATAAGGCGAGACTCAGATGCTGTCGGCATCCACGTATCCGTGCATCACGGCATAGACGGCCAGTCCCGAAACCGATTTGATGCCCAGTTTCTCGGTAATGTTCTTCCGGTGGGAGATGACCGTGGTGAGACCGATGTGCAGCTTTTCGGCAATCTCCTTGTTGATGAGTCCCTTGGTCACGAGCACCAGCACCTCGATTTCCCGTGGAGTCAGTTCGTTTTCTGTCTGTGTCTCCGGCATGGGATGGCGCATGTTTCCGTGTCCCGTCTCTCTCAGCCGCATGATTGATTTCACGAGCTTGTCCTGGGGGAAACAGACATTGAGGGTAGGGATGCCGTTCAGCGGCGGCTGTTCCCCCGTTGTGAGCACGATGCTTTTAGGCTTCCGTTCCAGGAAGAAGGCCGTATGCGCGAAATAGATGTTGGCCGACACGAAGTAGTGCGCGTACATGTCGGGCGTATCGTCGATAAGTTGGGCGAATGTCTGGAACGTACGGATGACCGCCTCCGGAATCAGTTCCTCAAGGATGGTCTGCAGTCCGAGCGCCGTCAATGTATTCTGTTCGATAATCGCTATTTCCGGTGAGGTTGGTTTCATGGGCTTCTCTATTTTCTTAAAAACTCATACACCGCTTCCGCGCAGCGCTCTCCGTCGATGCCTGCCGAGACGATCCCTCCGGCATATCCGGCACCTTCTCCGCAGGGGAACAGGCCTTCCACACCCACATGCTGCAAGGTTTCCGGGTCACGGCTGATTCTGACGGGCGATGAGGTACGCGTTTCCACGGCAATCATCGCAGCCTCGTTGGTCAGGAAGCCGTGCGAGCTTTTTCCGAAAAGCTGGAAGCCTTTGCTCAGGCGTGTGCCGATGAAGGGAGGAAGCCAGAAGTGCAGCGGCGACGACACCAGTCCCGGACTGTATGAACTTTCCGGAAGGTCGTAGCTGAGTTTCTTTCGGGTGAAATCCACCATACGCTGCGCGGGAGCCGTCTGCCGCATGTTTCCCTGTTGCCAGCACACCTGTTCCAGCTTTTCCTGAAACCGCATCATGGCCAGCGGATGGACCCCTTCCGCTACCGGACGGGTCTGTAGCAGTTCCTCTGTCAGCGATTCCGCCGAGTTGCCGAAAGCTTCCGCCTGTACCTCCAGGGACGGGTCGGCAAGATCTTCCGGACGGATTTCCACCACCATTCCCGAGTTGCTCCATTTCGTGCCTCGGTTGCTCGGACTCATACCGTTCACCACAATCTGGTGAGGACCGCTGGCCGCGGGTACCACGAAGCCGCCCGGACACATACAGAAGCTGTACACTCCCCGTCCCTCCACTTGCTGCACGAAACTGTATTCGGCGGCTGGCAGGTATTTGCCCCGTCCGTTCCTGTTGTGATACTGTATCTGGTCGATAAGGAGTGAGGGGTGCTCCAGGCGCACGCCTGCCGCGAGTCCCTTTGCTTCGATGTACACGTTGTTGGCAAAGAGCCAGCGGTACACGTCGCGTGCCGAATGTCCGGTGGCGAGGATGACCGGTCCGTGGAATTCCGTCCCCCGGTTTGTCCGGATTCCGGTCACCTTGTCGTTTTCGATTATCAGTTCGTCCATCCGGGTCTCGAAATGCACCTCACCTCCGCAGGCGAGGATGGTCTGCCGCATGTTCTCGATGACCCGTGGGAGTTTGTCGGTCCCGATGTGCGGATGCGCGTCCACCAGGATGGATGTGCTTGCCCCGTGCTGGCAGAACACGTTGAGAATCTTCTCCACGTTTCCCCGTTTTTTGCTCCGTGTGTAGAGCTTGCCGTCGGAGTAGGCACCCGCCCCTCCTTCGCCGAAGCTGTAGTTTGATTCCGGGTCCACCTTATGCTCCCGGCTGATGCGTGCCAGGTCCTCCTTGCGCGCACGCACATCCTTTCCGCGTTCCACGACGACCGGCCGCAGTCCCAGTTCGATGAGCTTCAGGGCCGCGAAGAGTCCCCCCGGTCCCGCGCCCACCACGATGACCGGCTGCCGTCCCTCCACGTTGCGGTATTCCGTGCGGACAAACTCTTCCGCTTCCGGTTCCTCATTGATGAACACCCTCACCTTGAGATTGATGAAGATGACGCGCTGCCGTGCGTCGATGCTCCGTCTGAGCGTGCGTACGGCCCGGATAGTCCGTATGTCGAGCCCCTTCTCCCGGCCGATATACTGTTTCAGC
The DNA here is from genome assembly GCA_949289295.1 of uncultured Bacteroides sp. Classification (GTDB taxonomy): domain Bacteria; phylum Bacteroidota; class Bacteroidia; order Bacteroidales; family Bacteroidaceae; genus Phocaeicola. The sequence goes on along the minus strand of CASENM010000012.1, from coordinate 19,916 downwards.
GACTGCTCGCTGGCTGCCTGTTCGGGCAGAACCCTGAGTTGGTATTCCTGTATCATAATTACTTGTCGTTATTTTTTTTATTCACCACAAATTACACAGATTAGAAAAATTATTTGGCATATCTTTTAATCCCGTTCTGTAGGTTGACTGTGTTGAAGTTTATCAATAATCCGATATGAATGTTTGAAAGTTTCATGTATGTTAAAAGTTGGGCTGTATGTATAGGCTTTAGTTCATCGACAGCTTTCAGCTCTAACATGATTTTATTTTCAACCAATAGATCTATTCTGTATGCGTTTTGTAAAAGGATTCCATCATAATTGATATTTAATTCCTTTTGTCTTTCGTACTGTATCCCTTTTTTCTGTAGTTCATAACATAGGCATGTCTCATAAGTGCTTTCAAGCAGACCTGGGCCTAGTTTTTTATGTACCTGGTAGGCACAGCCTATTATATCGTATGATAATTGGTTTAATTCTGTCATATTCTATATTGGACAAAAATAATTTAATTGAATAATCTGTGAAATCTGTGGTGAATATAAAAATTTATCCGAAGAGTTCCCGGAACGCTTCTTCCACTTTTCTCACCGGCACCAGTTGGATCTTTATTTTATTCTTGTCCAGTCCCTGCATGTTCTGCCGGGGCACGAGCATCCGCTTGAATCCCAGTTTTTCCGCCTCGCTGATACGTTGCTCGATGCGGTTCACGGGGCGTATCTCACCGCTCAGTCCCACTTCGCCCGCCATGCATACGCCCGTCTCTATTTCCGTGTCCATGTTGCTCGACAGGATGGCGCAGATTACCGCCAGGTCGATGGCCGGGTCGTTCACCTTCAGGCCGCCGGCGATGTTCAGGAACACGTCCTTCTGTGCCAGCTTGAAACCCACCCGTTTTTCAAGCACCGCCAGCAGCATGTTCATGCGCCGCAGGTCGAACCCCGTGGCGGAGCGTTGGGGCATGCCGTAGGCTGCCGTGCTCACCAGTGCCTGCACTTCGATCAGGAACGGGCGGATGCCCTCCACGGCCCCGGCGATGGCTACTCCGCTCATGCCCTCATGGTCTTGTGAGAGCAGTAGTTCCGAAGGATTGCTTACCTGTCGCAGTCCGTCCTGCCGCATCTCGTAGATGCCCAGTTCGGCCGTGCTTCCGAAGCGGTTCTTGATGCTCCGCAGGATGCGGTACATGTAGTGCTGGTCGCCCTCAAACTGAAGCACCGTGTCCACGATGTGCTCCAGCACTTTCGGGCCGGCCAGACTTCCTTCTTTGTTGATGTGTCCGATCAGGATGACCGGTGTGCCCGTCTCTTTCGCGAATTTCAGGATGGCGGCCGAACACTCGCGCACCTGCACGATGCTGCCCGGCGACGAATCGATGTTTTCGGTGGAGATGGTCTGTATCGAGTCGATGACCACCAGGTCGGGCGCCACATTCTTGATGTGCGTGAAAATCTGCTCCAGTGATGTTTCGCAGGCGATGAGCAAGTCGGCATTGTCGGAGTGGGGGATACGGTCGGCACGCAACTTCAGCTGGCGGCTGCTTTCCTCGCCCGATATGTAGAGCACCTTCTTGTCGGTGAGACGGAGTACGGTCTGCAGCACGAGGGTCGATTTCCCGATACCCGGTTCTCCGCCGATCAGCGTGAGCGAGCCTTCCACCAGTCCCCCGCCGAGCACCCGGTTCAGTTCCTCGTCGTGCATGTCGATGCGCTGCTCGTCGCTCGACACGATCTCCTTCAGGCATTGCGGTTTCGAGCGTACTCCTTCGATGCCATGTGCCACATGCTTCGCCACCATAGGCTCCTTGCGCACCACTTCCTCCACAAACGTGTTCCATTGTCCGCAAGCCGGACATTTCCCTGCCCATTTGGGCGATTCATGTCCGCAGTTGGTACACACATATACAGTTTTCTCCTTTGTCGCCATCAGTCGTTTTTTTGATTCGCAAAGATAGCGAAACCGTCACGGAGAATGTTGCCAGACAGCCGCTTGAAAGCATAAAAAGAGTTTTAAATAGTTAATGGTTCGTAAACGAATCACTTAATATATTGCAAGTCAGTTTTTTATAAGCAAAAGTGGATCAAAAGTGAATCACCCCCACCTTATTATATAATTAATAAATAATAACCCCCTTTCCCCCCCCTATTCTAAAGTTTTTTAGAAAGCGTTTTCTTCCGTTTTTATTGGTTGGCGGAAGATTTCGGGTGGAATTGTCGGATGGGCAGGGCTTGCCTCATCGGAGCTGGGAAGGTGCGGAAAAACGCCTAGGCGTTTCAGGTAAAAGGCCTAAGTGTTTTTTTAAAACATCAAGACGTTTTGATTGAAACGTCTAGGCGTTTTTTCAGACTGCAACATATTTAATTCTAATCCGTTTGTCGCCGCATTCTTTTTCAGGTGAATTTTCATGACGTAAGCCATAAAGAAAATTCTCCTGAAAAAGAATAAATACGGCTGGCAAATCAAGATTGGGATTTATCTTTGATAGAGGAGATAACTGACTACAAAATAATCTAATCTATAATATTTAATTTATGATTAACAAACAATACCCATTTATGCAACAAACGTACCCCTTCCATTAACGGATCCTGCCTTTATCTAAAATATATCCAACACATTTATTTATAATGCAATCGCTACATTTGCAATGTTCAAAAAAGAGTTTGGACTTATATTAGTAAAACAAATTTAACCATTTAAAAATGCCATGAGAGCACATTCTTTTAAAAAGGTCGGAATCTTTCGATTCCTACAAATGACATGGATACTATTTTTACTACTATCTGCGACAGTGGTGAAGGCCTCCCCTCTTCAGCTAGTACAGATTTCAGGCTCTGTCAGCTCTGCTACAGACAAGCTACCGTTAATTGGTGTAAGTATATTGATAAAAGGAACAACAAACGGTACTATAACAGATCTTGACGGAAGATATGTATTAGATGTAGAAAAAGGGCAAACACTAGTATTCTCATATATCGGATTTATAACTCAGGAGATACAAATAAACGAGCAACGTACTTTGGATGTAGTCCTGAAAGAAGATACCGAGACACTGGAAGAAGTTGTAGTAATTGGTTACGGAGTACAGAAAAAGAAACTGGTGACAGGAGCTACAGTGCAAGTGGACTCAGATGACTTGCAGAAAATGAACTCCACTTCGGCTTTAGGAGCCTTACAGAGCCAGTCACCTGGAGTAAACATTACGCAAAACACAGGTGAACCCGGAGCGGGATTTAAAGTAGCCGTTCGTGGACTGGGAACCGTTGGAGATTCATCTCCACTTTATGTAATCGATGGTATTGCAGGAGGTGACATCAATGCACTAAATCCTGCGGACATAGAATCGATTGATGTGCTGAAAGATGCGGCTTCAGCTGCCATTTATGGAGCCCGTGCTGCCAACGGAGTAATACTGGTGACCACCAAACAAGGGAAAGCCGGAAAGATGCAGGTGTCCTATGACGGATATTATGGAATACAAAACGTGGCTGATATGTTTGAGACACAGAATGCCCGCCAGTATATGGAACTGATTAATGAAGGACGTGAGTATGACGGAAACCAGCCTTATGACTTTTCAAAAGAATTGCCGGAATCATTATATAATTCCATTATGGATGGAACTTGGAATGGTACAAACTGGCTGGAAGCAATTAAAGTAAAAAATGCCCCCGTGCAAAACCATTCGTTTAACCTTTCAGGCGGTAATGAGATGTCGCGTACTTCACTGGGTTTTTCTTATACCAGCCAGGAGGGAATCTTCGGTAAACCGATGAACTCTGCTTTCGAACGTTACACTGTCCGTGTCAATTCTGAACATGTCTTACTGAAATCAAAAGATCAGAAATATGATGTGATTAAAATTGGTGAGAACCTTAATTATATGTACAGAACCAACAATGGAATAGGAAACGGAAATATGTATTGGAATGATATCCATGATATGATTGTTGGAAATCCGTTGCTGCCAATATATGATGCTGAGGGAAATTATTATGACCAAAAAGACAAGGAGGCAGACGGATGGGTACTGGATCCCACGGCTGTGAACCCGGTAGCCAATATGGTGTACCGCCGTGCGCAGAACCTCACCAAAAGTCACAACTTGCAAATGAATGCTTATCTGGAAGTACAGCCCATGCAGAATCTGAAATGGAAAAGCACATTCGGCTATAAGATGAGCGCCAGCAGTTACAGAAGTTATACGAACAGTTATAACCTTTCTTCGAACACTTCTTCTGCGAATGACTATGTGAATCAGAATATGAATATGGGGACGAACTGGACTTGGGAAAATGTAATCAGTTATGCCTGGAATGTAAAGGAAAACCATTCTTTCGATGCATTGATTGGCCAGTCGTTCGAGAAATGGGGATTCGGAGAAAACCTGTCAGCAACAAACGCCAATTCCATCTTTCCCGGCTCGTTTGATCATGCTTATATTAATAATACAGGAGCTGTTACAGCCGAACTTTCTACGATGAGCGGTGAGCCTTGGGGCAGAGGCGCTTTAGCTTCTTTCTTCGGACGTGTCAATTATAATTATAAAGAGACCTATATGGCAACACTTGTGATGCGTGCAGATGGCTCCTCTAATTTTGCTCGTGGTAACCGATGGGGATTTTTCCCTTCTATTTCAGCCGGATGGGTATTGACTAATGAAAAATTTATGCAGTCGTTAGTAGGTAAAGGATTGGATTTCTTCAAACTAAGAGGAAGTTGGGGACAGAATGGTAATCAGAGCATAAATAATTTTCAGTATCTAGCATCTATTGCTTTTGATAATAAGAACTCATATTTCTTTGGCAATACTAAACAAAATCGTTATATTGGAGCTTATTCGGATATTCTTGCCAATCCCGATATCACATGGGAAACATCGGAGCAGATAGATTTGGGATTTGATGCACGTTTCTTTGCTTCCCGTTTGGGAATTGCATTTGACTGGTATAAGAAAACCACCAAGGATTGGCTCGTACAGGCTCCGGTACTTGCATCGTACGGAACAGGGGCACCTTATATCAACGGAGGTGATGTGACTAACAAGGGCATTGAGGTCGCATTGAACTGGAATGACCAGATTGGCAGTGATTTCACATATGGAATCGGATTGAATGTAGCATGGAACAAAAACGAGGTAACTCGTATTGCCAATGAAGAAGGAATCATCCATGGAGCAGTCAATGTGCTGGCACAAGGTATGGGTGAAATTTACCGTGCCCAGGAAGGTTATCCTATCGGTTATTTTTATGGTTATAAGACAGCTGGAGTTTTCCAAAATAAAGAACAGATTGCCAATACCCAGGCTAAATTGGAAGGTGCCGAACCCGGTGATCTGATTTATGTGGATACCAACAATGACGGCGCTATTACGGAAGCCGACCAGACGATGATTGGAAATCCTCATCCTGATGTGACTGCCGGATTTAATCTGAATTTCGGATATAAGGGATTTGACTTCACATTAACGGCAAGTGGGGCATTCGGTCACCAGATTATGAAAGGTGTGGAATTAATGAAGCATTCTGCAGAAATGTCAGGACGCTGGCATGGGGAAGGAACCTCAAATCGTATTCCCAGTATGGCAAGTGGAAATACAAACTGGAGTTATTCCTCCGATTTGTTTATAGAGGATGCTGATTATGTGAAAGTCAGCAATATCACATTGGGGTATGATTTTAAGAAATTATTTAAACAATTGCCTTTGCAGCAGGCGAGAGTTTATGTCACTGCGCAGAATCTGTTTACCATAACAGGTTATTCTGGTATGGATCCTGAAATCGGTTATGGCGATGGAAACTCATGGGTATCCGGCATTGATATGGGATTCTATCCCACCCCAAGAACTTTCCTTTTTGGTATTAACTTAAAATTCTGATATACAATGAAAACAAATAAATTGGCTTATATAGTCCTAAGCGCATGGTTATGCGTAGGTTGTAATGACTTTTTAGATACAGAAAGTTATACGAAGAAAAACGTATCGAATTTTCCGGCGACAGTGGAAGATGCTGATCAGATGGTAACAGGGATTTATTCTTGCTTGAATAAATTCAGCGAAGACCCGTCCAGCGGCTTTTATATTGCACCGGAACTGGCATCCGATGATTGCTTTGGCGGAGGTTCCACTGGAAGAAGTGACAATCAGGCTTACGATCATCTGATGCGTGTAAAAGATACCCAACAGGACAATTTATGGGCAACCTGTTATATGGGAATATATCGGGCCAACCTGGCATTGGAGAATTTGGATAGAGTGAAGGGTTGGGAAACCGAAGAAGCAGCTGATAGAGCCAAGGCAGAGGTCTATTTTTTGAGAGCATACTTTTACTTTACGCTTTCGCAAATGTTTGGAGAAGTCCCCTTAGTGCTTTCTACTGTAGCACAAAACTTACCTAAAAGTCCAGCTTATGAGACTTATGCACAAATTGCCTCGGATTTGAGGATGGCAATTTCTCTTTTTCCATCAGAACGATATGATGCCGTAGCTTCTGGTCATGCAACCAAATGGGCAGCAGAAGCTCTGCAGGCAAGAGTGTTCCTGTTTTATACCGGTTATTACGAGAAAGATACTTTGCCTTTGACGGATGGAGGAAAAGTGACAAAGGAAGAGGTGATTGCAGATCTGGAGGATTGTATTGAGCACAGCGGACACGATTTGGAAAGTGACTTCCGTAATTTATGGCCTTACAGTAATGTGGAAACGGCTAAAGACTATTCTTATGCCCGTGAGAACAGTCTTTCATGGGCCGGAGACGGAAATAAGGAGACCGTGTTTGCAATAAAGTTTTCTAACCTGGCCGATTGGAACGTAACAACCGGATATGCCAATAATTTCTGTTTGTACAGGGGGCTGACTTCGCCTAATGGAGGAGAAAGCAGTTATCCTTTCGGACAAGGATGGGGAGTAGGACCTGTCAACCCGCAGCTGTGGACTGAATGGGAAGCTGAAGAACCCAATGACCTTCGCCGTGAGGCATCGATTCTTGACATTAGCAAGGAATTGCCTGATTTCAATCCTGAGTCATTTAGAAACTGGATGGAGGCAACCGGCTATTGGCAGAAGAAATATGTTCCAATCAACGCACACGATTTAAACGGAAATGCAGTGCTTTATTCCAGCTTATTATTCGGGACAAAGAATGATTTTCAATTGGGGAACACACAGGATTTGGTCATTATCCGTTTCGCTGATGTGTTGTTGATGCATTCCGAACTGACAGAAACCAATAATGGAATGACACGGGTGAGGAATCGTGCGGGACTGCCGGAAATACCTTATAGCCTTGCTGCCCTGAAAAAAGAGCGCCGGTATGAGTTGGCTTTTGAAGGATTACGCTGGTTTGACCTGATGCGCTGGCATGATGCAGCCGATGCATTGGAAAAGCAGGTTGGCGCTCCTATAATTGCATTAGAAAAGCCTGCCGCAATGAAAGATTTCGGAGTGGGATATCGTAAACGCTATGAACAGACTGGTGGATTCTGGCAGATACCAAAAGTGCAGATAGACTTGTCTAATGGTGTACTTGAACAAAACGCAGGATGGACTACGCAAGATTGTGAATATATGGGATGGTAAAAAGATTCTGTTTTTAGGATGACTGAATTTTAACTCTTAAAGTGGATATGAATGTATATTCTGCCCACTTTAAGAGTTATTTTATTTTCGCTTTGGAATATTTAAAAGATTTCATTTACTTTGTTAGAGTATGATTTAAAATTATGAGAGGCCGTATTTTGTTTTTATTTTTATCCCTATGGATGCTTTCCACTTTTTTTGTGAATGCAGAACGACTTTCATTCCGCCATTTTAATGTGGGGAATGGATTGTCGAATAATTCTGTCAATAAAATAATCAAAGACAGCAAGGGGTTTCTTTGGATAGCTACAGAGTCCGGACTGAACCGTTATGACGGATACACATTTAAAGTTTACCGAAGCATGGCAAATGATACACATTCTTTGCCTGATAACTTTATTGAAGATATCGTAGAAGCCGGTGACTATTGTCTTTGGATCAAGACAGCCCGCGGATATACTGTGTTCGACGGACATAAAGAGACATTTACACATAATGTGTCTGCTTTTATGCAGCGCATGGGATGTGAAAAACAACCTGGCTGTGTTTTTACTGATTCAAAAAACAGGCTTTGGCTATATGTATCGGGAGAAGGATGTTATTGTTATGATTACCAGACAGGTAATCATAGATTATTTGGTTTCCAAAGTCATAACCTACCCGAAAATGGGATTATAGATATAGCGGAATGTTCAGACGGAATACTGTTGCTTTATGATAATGGCAGGTTGGTTTGTGTGGATTCTGAAACACTTACAGAAAAGTGGCAGGAAGAGGAGATTGTGTGTCAAATGGGGAAAGGGGAATATGGTGTGAATGAAATATTTGTGGACCGTGAAGGCTGGGCTTGGATTTATGGTTCATCCGGTCTTTGGGTTTACGATTGCAGTGCAAGAAAATTCAAGAATGAATTGCTGCACGAATTTAATGCGAAAACTTTCATGGTACATGCCGCTGCACAAGACGGCAGGGGAAGAATCTGGTTAGGCTTGGACAATCATGGTATCATGATAATGGACAAGGATAAGAGAAGTTTTTTCCATGTTACAAAAAATGAAGATGAAGAACATTCGCTTTCGCATAACACTGTGTATTCATTATATTCGGACTCATTGCATACAATGTGGATAGGAACCTATAAAACCGGGTTGTCTTGTTATGCAGACTGTATGTATAAATTTGATTTTGAGTATGTTGGAGATGTTACTTGTATAGAGGAAATGGAAGATGGAACTCTCTTATTGGGAACTGACAATTCTGGATTAGTGTATAGAACTGCTTCAGGACAACACGCTCAAACGTTTAGTGTTGAAAATCGGATGCTGGAGTCGAATACCGTAGTTTCTTTATGCAATACAAAGGACAAGAAAATATGGGTAGGAACTTTTCAAGGAGGATTGACTTGTATCAACGGAAACACTTCATATACATACAGAAAAAAGGCTGGAGGTTTGGCAGATGATAATGTGTGGTCGCTGGCCGAAGATGACGAAGGTAATTTATGGATTGCTACGTTAGGAGGCGGCTTACAGTGTTTTTCGGACATCAAACAGAATTTTGTCACATATAATACCAGAAATTCCAATCTTCCGCAGGATTATTTATCCCATTTGTATATATGGAACAAACAAACGCTGTGGATAGGGACTGCAACTCAAGGGGTTTGCTGCATGGACTTAAACACCCGTATAATAACAGTCATTCCTGAGCTGAGTCATTATAGTGTGAATCAGTTGTTTGTGGATAGCCGCGACTTGTTATGGATTGCAGCCCGTGAAGGCATTGCGGTTTATGACCTTCGTAATAAGCGGTTAATTTCTCTTCCAGAATGTGAAGAGTTGGATGGACAACCGATTTCCGGAATTGCCGAAGACAAGGAACATCATATTTGGCTTACTGTATCTAATAAAATTTTATGCTTTTCGCTTTCGTCAAAGAAAAAAGGGAAATTTGAGGTTTCTAAACAATTATATGACAAAAATGATGGCTTGCAAAATAGCGATTTCAATCAGCGTTCTATACGGATGATGCATAATGGAACAATTGTTGTAGGTGGATTATACGGTATTAACTTGTTTAACCCCAAGCATATTGTTCAAAATTGTTTTTTGCCCAAAGTAATGTTTACTTCCGTAAGTTTGTGGGGAAAACCGGTGGAAGTAGAGAAGCGTTATGGAAACAGGATAATATTACGCGAATCAATTGTGACCGCCTCGCGCATAGACTTTGATTATAACCAGAAAAACATTAGCATCACTTTCGGTACAGACAACCTGATTCTCCCGGAAAAGACACAATATACTTATAAGTTGGAAGGACTGGACGATTATTGGATTACATTACCCGTCGGAGTGAATGAAGTAAATATTTCGAATCTGTCTCCGGGTACTTATCGCTTGCTGGTAAAGGCTGCAAATAGCGACGGATATGTCAATGACACGTCAGCTTCCCTACAACTGGTTATACATCCTCCTTTCTGGATGTCTCCATGGGCTTATGGCATTTATGTATTGGCTATAGCGGCTTGTTTGTGGTGGGCCAGATATTATTTGCTTAAACGGGAACGGGAAAAATTCCGGATAAGACAGATAGAACAGGAAGTACAGCAAAAGGAGGAGCTTAATGCGGTGAAATTCCGTTTCTTCACTAATATCAGCCACGAGTTACGTACACCGTTGACATTGATTGTTTCTCCATTGGAAAAGATTATCGGAGAAACAAATGAACCTGCATTGCGGACACAGCTTGAAATGATTCACCGCAATGCGATGCGCCTGCTCCATCTGGTGAATCAGTTGCTGGACTTCCGCAAGGGGGAGAACGGGAAGCACAAGTTGTCGCTGTCGGAGGGTGACGTGATAGGATACATACATGGAGTTTGTGATTCCTTCCTGCAGCTTGCGGAAGAGAAACACCTGCATTTCTCTTTCTTCGCAGGCATAGACGAACTGACAATGGCTTTTGATGCGGACAAGCTGAATAAGATTGTCATGAATCTGTTGTCGAACGCATTCAAGTTCACTCCAGACGGAGGACGTGTGACGGTAATCGTGGAAAAGCTGGACGAGGAGGGAGGAATACTGGAAATAAAGGTGTCCGATACCGGAATCGGAATTAGCGAAGAGGACAAAGCGCATATATTCGAACGCTTTTATCAGAGTTCGAATCATAATGTGGAGGATACCACCGGAACCGGCATAGGCTTGAGCCTGGTCGCGGACTTTGTGTCCTTACACGGTGGGGATGTAAAGGTGTTCGACAATATCGGTGCGGGTAGTGTGTTTGTGGTACACATACCGGTTCGCCATCTGAAAAGAGAGGATATGGCTGAACCCGTTTCAAAAGATGAGGCTTTGCCCACAGAGGCTGGCGCATGCGGCAAATCGGCGGTTAAAGGCAGGCAGGGGTTGCCAAAGGTACTGGTTGTGGATGACAATGCTGACTTCAGGGATTTCATGTGTAGTTGTCTGGCCTTGGAATACGATGTCCGTGCAGCAACAGACGGGGTGGAAGCATGGACGGTAGTGCAGGAATGGCATCCCGATTTGGTGTTGAGTGATTTGATGATGCCGCAGATGGATGGGAATGAGCTGTGCCGCCTGATCAAGCAAACCTCTTTGACAGCTCATATCCCCGTAATATTGCTGACAGCAAGGCAGGCTGAGGAATCGAAACTGGAAGGATTACAGACAGGAGCTGATGATTATGTCACCAAACCGTTCAATATGGAGATATTGGCACTACGCATTAGGAAACTGATAGAATGGAAACGTTATTCTTGTGAAGGGAAAAAGTTGGATCCTGCTCCAAGCAATATTGTAATCACATCTTTAGATGAGAAACTAATAGAGAAGGCTATTAAATATGTAGAGGATAATATATCGAAAAGTGAGCTTTCTGTGGAAGAATTAAGTCGCGAACTGGGAATGAGCCGGGTACATCTATATAAGAAAATGCTGCAGATTACAGGTAAAACCCCCATTGAGTTTATCCGGGTAATCCGTCTGAAGCGTGCGGCCCAGCTTTTACGGGAAAGCCAGTTGCATGTGTCGGAAGTTGCCTTTGAGGTAGGCTTTAATAACCCTAAATATTTCAGCAGGTATTTTAAGGAAGAATTTGGAGTTTTGCCTTCTGTCTATCAGGAAAAAGAAGGAAAATAACAAATCATATCCTGAATAAAAACATTTTATACAGGTGTGTGTAGAAATGTTCCCCTTTTGTGAAACAACGGAAGGGGAACATTCTTTTTATTCTTACTACTTTTGTTCTCAGAAATAGAATAATTGTTAAACTTTAAAAGAAAGACATGCGGACATGAAAAACATTTCTTACGGATTACTGGGCTTATTGTTCTTATCTTCTTGCTCATCGGATGTTTATACTTTGGTTGATAACGGGGTTATTGTAAAGATGAGACAAAATACAAATGGTACTAAATTAGTACGTTTTCAAGTGATGGGTGACAAACTGATACATGTATCGGCAACTTCAGAAAACAAATTTGCCGATATAAAAAGTCTGGTTGTACTACCTTCAGAAAAACAAACACCGTTTTCTGTTGCCCAAAATGAAGATACAGTTCTTTTAGCCACCGGAGAACTTAAAGCCTATGTTTTAAGCTCGACTGGTGAAGTCTGGTTTGCTGACAAAAACGGGAAAGTAATTCTACAGGAAAACAAAGGCGGAGGAAAGACATTTACTCCTATAGAAATTGAAGGAACAAAAGGATATTCTATAAGACAGGTATTCGAATCACCGGAGAATGAGGCTTTCTACGGATTAGGACAGCACCAGGCGGAAGAGTTCAATTACAAAGGTAAAAACGAAGAACTGTTCCAGTACAACACTAAAGTTTCAATACCTTTCATCGTATCAAATAGAAACTATGGCGTTTTGCTGGACAGCTATTCACTTTGTCGCTTCGGAAATCCTAATGACTATTTACAATTGGGTGAAGTGTTCAAATTATACGACAAAGAAGGTGTTGAAGGTGCAATTACAGGTACATACGTTCCTGAAAAGAATGCATCATCAGAAACTATAGTCAGACGTGAGCCTCAGCTATACTTCGAACACCTGAAAAGAGAAGATTTGTCTAAAGTAGTCAATCTTCCTGAAAATTTTCCGTTCATGGGAGCCAACGTAACATACGAAGGTATGATTGAACCTTCCGAAACAGGTGAATTCAAGTTTATTCTATATTATGCTGGTTATACAAAAGTATATATTGACAATAAACTGGTAGTACCGGAAAGATGGCGTACTGCATGGAATCCTAACAGTTACAAATTCTCCGTTAATCTGGAAAAAGGAAAAAAAGTTCCTCTTAAAATTGAATGGAAGCCGGACGGTGCCGTATCTTATTCTGGACTACGTGTAATGAGTCCTGTAGCTCCTGAAGAACAAGGGAAGCAGTCATGGTGGAGCGAAATGACAAAACAGCTTGATTACTATTTTATTGCAGGAGATGACATGGACGATGTAATCAGCGGATACAGAACTCTTACCGGAAAATCACCTATCATGCCTAAATGGGCTATGGGTTTCTGGCAAAGCAGGGAAAAATATAACACTGCCGACGAAATGCTGGGAGCGCTGAAAGGTTTCAGGGACAGAAATATTCCTATCGATAATATCGTACTTGACTGGAATCACTGGCCGGAAGATGCATGGGGCAGTCATGAATTCGACAAGAACCGTTTTCCAAATCCTAAAGCTATGGTTGATTCAATACATGCGCTGAACGCACATATGATGATTTCAGTTTGGCCTAAATTTTACACTACAACCGAACATTATAAAGAATTCGACAAGAACGGATGGATTTATCAGCAGTCTGTAAAAGACAGCCTGAGAGACTGGGTTGGTCCGGGCTATACCTACGGATTCTACGACGCATACGATGCGGACGCGCGCAAGCTGTTCTGGAATCAGATGTACGAACACTATTATCCGTTGGGTATAGACGCATGGTGGATGGATGCCAGCGAACCTAATGTGAGAGACTGTACAGACTTGCAATACAGAAAAGACTTGTGCGGACCTACTGCACTTGGACCTTCTGCCGAATATTTCAATGCTTACGCACTGATGAACGCCGAGGCAATCTATGACGGCCAGAGAAGCGTGGACAACAACAAACGCGTATTCCTGCTTACACGCTCGGGATTTGCCGGACTGCAAAGATATTCAACTGCCACATGGAGCGGTGATATAGGCTCAAGATGGGAGGACATGAAAGCACAGATTATGGCAGGACTTAACTTTGCCATAAGTGGAATTCCATATTGGACTATGGACATTGGCGGTTTCTGCGTAGAGAACAGATATGTAGCCGGACAGCAGCAGTGGAACAGGAACAAGACAGAGAATGCCGACTACAAGGAATGGAGAGAGTTGAATGCAAGATGGTACCAGTTCGGAGCTTTCTGCCCCCTATACCGTGCACACGGACAATATCCATTCCGTGAAATCTGGGAAATTGCACCTGAAGGACATCCGGCATACAATTCCGTGGTTTACTACTCTAAACTGAGATATAGCCTTATGCCATACATCTACTCGCTGGCAGGTATGACATGGTTCAATGATTACACCATCATGCGTCCTCTTGTAATGGATTTTACTGCTGATACAAACGTGAACAATATTGGCGACCAATATATGTTCGGCCCGTCAATCATGGTATCACCGGTATATAAATATGGAGAACGCCAACGTGAAGTATATTTCCCTGAATCTGCAGGATGGTATGATTTCTACACCGGAGAATACCAGCAAGGCGGAGAAAAGAGATTGGTCAACGCACCATACGAACGTATGCCATTATTCGTACGTGCCGGTTCAATCATTCCTTTCGGTCCAGACATCCAGTATACTTCTGAGAAGCAGCCTGAGCATATAAAACTTTATGTTTATCAGGGAGATGACGCTTCATTTACTTTGTACGAGGACGAAGGTGTAAACTACAACTACGAACAGGGTAAATACAGCATGATTGAGATAAATTATAATGAAGACACCAAAGAACTTGTAATCTCAGACAGAAAAGGTGAATACGACGGAATGTTGAAGGAACGTACATTCGAAATCGTAAAAGTGAACAAGGAAAAACCTGATGCCTTCGACAAAAAATCAAAAGGTATAATTGTTAAGTATGACGGTAAATCACAAACAGTCAAATTATAATCTATGAAACTAATTATATACATCGGTATATTTTGCTGCATGCTTTTGAACGCATGCAGCTCCGTATCCATATCCCCAAGGGAAAAGATATGCTTCAATGACAACTGGTCATTCTCCCTGAGTGACAATCCTAAAGCATCGGAAACAGATTTCGATGACAAGGAATGGAGAGTATTGAGCCTTCCTCACGACTGGGCCATAGAAGGTGATTTCAGCAAGGATAATCCATCGGGAACAGGCGGTGGCGCCTTACCCGGAGGAACAGGATGGTACAGAAAGACATTTGTCCCGCAGGATGAAGATTCCGGCAAGATAATAAGAATAGACTTCGACGGCATATACATGAACAGTGAAGTGTTCATAAACGGCAAATTATTAGGCAAACGTCCATACGGCTATATCTCATTCGGTTACGACATAACACCATATCTGAAATGGAATGAAAAGAATGTGATAGCAGTCCGTGTAGACAACTCGGAACAGCCGAATTCCAGATGGTATTCCGGATGTGGCATATACAGAAATGTATGGCTGACCAAAACAAACCCTGTGCATGTTGACGAATGGGGAACTTATGTCACGACTTCTGAGATCAATAACGACAATGCGACATTAAACATTGTGACTACAGTGCAGAACTCAGGAAATAACGATGAGACTGTAACCCTGAAGTCTGTACTGAACGATATGGATGGCGCAGTTGTTGCAGAGACGGAATCCTCTGTTCCGGTTGCTGCAGGACAAAAAACCGATGTTAGCCACGCCCTGAATATCTCATCACCCAGATTATGGGATACAGAAAATCCGTATTTGTACTCCCTCGTCACGGAAATCATCAAAGACGGTAAATGCATTGACAGATACACCACAACCACAGGAGTACGTGATTTCAGGTTTGATGCCGAAAAAGGATTTATCCTTAACGGTAAACAGACAAAGATAAACGGTGTGTGTATGCACCATGA
This sequence comes from uncultured Bacteroides sp., assembly GCA_949289295.1. Classification (GTDB taxonomy): domain Bacteria; phylum Bacteroidota; class Bacteroidia; order Bacteroidales; family Bacteroidaceae; genus Phocaeicola. The sequence goes on along the minus strand of CASENM010000012.1, from coordinate 4,185 downwards.
CCTCGGATGTCTGGGAGCTGCTGTAAACACAAGGGCAATAGAACGGCAGTTGCAGATTCTGAAAGAGATGGGATGTAACGGCATCCGCTGTTCACACAATCCGCCTGCACCTGAATTGCTCGATTTGTGCGACAAGATGGGATTCATTGTAATGGACGAGGCATTCGATATGTGGCGCAAGAAAAAGACATCGCACGACTATGCAAGATATTTCAACGAATGGCATGAAAAGGATCTCCGCGATTTTATATTGCGCGACCGCAACCATCCATCTATATTCGTTTGGAGCATAGGCAACGAAGTGCTGGAACAATGGAGTGATGCAAAAGCCGATACACTGTCATTGGAAGAAGCCAACCTCATACTTAACTTCGGACATTCTGCAGACATGCTGGCTAAAGACGGAGAAACGAGTGTAAACTCACTTCTGGCAAAGAAACTGGCTGATTTTGTCAGGGAACTAGACCCTACGCGTCCGGTTACCGCAGGATGTAATGAGCCTGATCCGGGAAACCATCTGTTCAGGTCGGGAGCTCTTGACATTATAGGATACAACTATCATAATGCCAATATCCCTGACGTTCCCAGGAACTTTCCCGGCAAGCCATTCATCATTACGGAAAGCAATTCGGCTTTGATGACAAGAGGATACTACCGTATGCCCAGCAACGAAATGTTCATCTGGCCCGAACGCTGGGACAAACCTTTCCATGATGAAAGTCTTTCATGTTCCTCATACGAGAACTGTCATGTTCCCTGGGGCAACACTCATGAGGAAAGCATAAAACTGGTAAAAAACAATGACTTTATCAGCGGACAGTACGTCTGGACCGGATTCGACTATATAGGCGAACCGACTCCATACGGATGGCCTGCAAGAAGCTCTTACTTTGGAATTGTTGATCTGGCCGGATTTCCTAAAGACGTATATTATCTGTACCAGGCCGAATGGACAAACAGACAAGTACTGCACCTGTTTCCTCACTGGAACTGGACTGAAGGACAGGAAATAGATATGTGGTGCTATTATAACAATGCCGACGAAGTTGAACTGTTCATAAATGGCGAGTCACAAGGAATACGCAGTAAAGACGAGAATAACCTGCACGTGGTATGGAGAGTTAAATTTGTACATGGTACAGTTAAGGTGGTTGCAAGGAAGGCTGGCAATATTATTGCTGAAAGGGAAATACATACAGCCGGAACTCCACATAAGATAAGACTTACTCCTGACAGAGATATCATAACATCTGATGGAAAAGATCTGAGTTTTGTCACTGTAGAAGTGCTGGACAAAGACAATAATTTATGTCCTCTGTCTGAAAACCTTATTAATTTTGAGGTTAAAGGTAATGCTTTCATTGCCGGAGTTGACAATGGTTGCCAGACATCAGTGGAACGTTTCAAGGATAATAAGCGTAAGGCATTTAACGGAAAGTGTTTGGTAGTATTACAGAATAACGGAGAAAAAGGTATAGCCACACTAACAGCGAATTCCAATGGTTTGGAAAGTTCAACAATAAAAATCAAATCAAAATAAAAAAACATAATCATGAAGAATACATTTATTACAACAGGTTTATTGGCTTTGTCATTTATAGCAACAAACGCACAGAACAACAATGTTCCTGTATATTTAGATGACAAACAACCTATAGAGTTGAGAATAGAGGACGCATTAAAGCGTATGACTCTTGAGGAAAAAACACGTTTAAGCTACGCACAGGGGAAATTCAGTTCTCCAGGTTGTCCTCGTTTGGGTATTCCAGAACTTTGGATGAGTGACGGTCCTCACGGTGTCCGTGCAGAGATAAACTGGAATGACTGGGGGTATGCAGGATGGACAAGCGATAGCTGTACTGCCTTTCCGGCATTGACATGTCTTGCAGCCAGCTGGAATACGACTCTTGCAGCCGACTATGGCAAAGCAATAGGTGAAGAGGCAAGGTATCGTGAGAAAGATGTACTGCTCGGCCCAGGAGTAAATATTTATCGTACGCCATTGAACGGACGTAACTTTGAATACCTGGGTGAAGATCCTTATCTGGCAGCCGAGTTATGTGTGCCATATATTCAAGGGGTTCAAAAGAACGGTGTGGCAGCTTGCGTCAAACACTATGCTCTGAATAACCAGGAACTGTGGCGCGGACATATCGACGTGCGGTTGAGCGACAGAGCGCTGCGCGAGATATATCTTCCGGCCTTTCAGGCTGCGGTTGAGAAAGGTGGAGTATGGAGTGTGATGGGAGCATACAACAAAGTGAGAGGAACTCACGCGACACACCACAAACTGCTCAACAACGACATCCTGAAAGGTGAGTGGAATTTCGACGGATGTGTGATTACCGACTGGGGAGCCGCACACGACACATACGAGGCCGCAATGTACGGGCTTGATATAGAGATGGGGTCATATACCGACGGACTGACATCGGAATCAAAGTTCGGTTATGACGATTACTATCTTGGAAAGAACTACCTGCAGATGGTAAAGGAAGGGAAAATCCCGATGGAAGTGGTAAATGAGAAAGCCGCACGCGTATTAAGACTTATATTCCGTACAGCCATGAACAGAGAAAAGCCTTTCGGTTCAATGACAGGCGAAGCACATTACCAGACTGCATACAACATTGCTACCGAGGGAATCGTACTTCTCAAGAACAAATCATCAAAGAAAACTCCTGCACTTCTTCCGATAGACAGGAACAAATATAATAGGATTCTTGTCGTTGGAGACAATGCCGTAAGAAATCTTATGGCAGGAGGAGGTTCGTCAGAACTGAAACCAAAGCTTGTAGTGACTCCACTTGACGCGCTTAAAAAAGAGTTCGGAACAAAAATTGAGTTTGCCCAAGGATACATGGCAGGAAGACCTGTATACGGAAATGAAGAAGTCATTCCACAGGTCACCATGGATTCGCTGCGTAATGATGCCGTACAAAAGGCCGGTAAAGCAGATTTGGTGATTTTCATCGGAGGGCTGAACAAGAATCATTTCCAGGATTGTGAAGGTGGGGACAGAAAGACATTCGGTCTTCCGTTCGGACAGGATGAACTGATCGAAGAGATGATGAAGGTAAACAAGAATATCGTGATAGTGATAACAAGTGGTAACGCAGTGGAAATGCCATGGGAAAAAGAAGTACCTTCAATAGTACAATCATGGTATCTTGGTTCTATAGGCGGAACAGCATTGGCCGATGTCCTCGTAGGAAAAGTAAATCCTAGCGGAAAACTTCCATTCTCTTATCCTGTGAAACTGGAAGACTGTCCTGCACATTATTATGGTGAAATGAGTTATCCAGGTGATAGTATCAAGCAGGAATACAAGGAAGATATATTAGTAGGTTACCGTTGGTACGATACTAAAAATATAAAACCTTTGTACTCATTCGGTCATGGTATCAGTTATACCACTTATTCCTATTCAAAACCTTCTGTTTCAGGAAAATCAATATCTGAGGATGGAGAACTGACAATATCTGTCAAAGTGAAGAACACAGGCAAGGTCAAAGGTAAAGAAATTGTGCAGTTATATATAGGAGACGAAAAATGCAGTATTCTGCGCCCTGAAAAAGAACTGAAAGGTTTCTGCAAGGTTGAACTGACTCCAAACGAAGAAAAGGAAGTCCACTTCACCATTGACGCAAATGATTTGAAGTTCTTTGATGACAACAAACAGCGATGGATAGCAGAGCCTGGAATATTTAAAGCGTATATTGCGGCTTCATCGGAAGATATTCGTGGAGTTGTTGTATTTGAGTATAGCAATATAGAATAGATATGAATTGAAGATATGACTATTTGAAGAATGCTTACAATTAGCTTGTTTCTAAGATAGGCACTATAAAATATTTTGTGTAAATGGAAATATGGGATTCAGAAATGAGTCTCGTATTTTTTATTTTATACATTTGCAAAATGAAGAAGATTATGAAAGAAAAGAATCAAGTAGTGCCTGATGAGGTTTTAAGTAAGGAGTTTATTAGTCAGTTCAAGACAGAAGCCGATGTAAGCAAGTTTTTGAAGCAGTTGCATGCGCAAGTCTTCCTGACTTTGACAATGCGTCACCCTGCCCGATTTTTATCGTGGTCTAATGCATCCAGTAATGGTTTGATAGCCTCCTGCTGTGGCGTAGTGAATAAAGTTTCAGTATGGACAGATCCGTTTGGTAGCCTTATCCTG
>CASENM010000011.1 GCA_949289295.1 uncultured Bacteroides sp. | reverse complement strand
ATGGGGTATCTGACAACTAATGCCATATGCAACATATAGGTTCAACAAAATAATAGCGGCTGAAACTATTAGGTTCATAGTGACAGTCGCTATTGTTGTATATAAAGGTTTAAAACTTGTAGTTTATCGAATGCTTACATTGGATTTCAATAACTTCAAAGAACTCTTGTGATTTTTTGGTGGATACTAATGATTTTGATGAATTGATGAAAATGATATAGACATAAAGAATATCAGAGGTTTGCATTCTCATCAGACATTCAACAAAAGGATTGGGCTGATGAACCCTAAAATGCCCCAATGAGTCAGTGGGTGTAACCCCTCTGGACATTTCGTTTACTTCTGACAGAGGCTGAAGGTTTCTTTTGGGTAATCCCAGGGAAAATAAGTTACTCCAAAATCGAAACTCTCTTTCTCAATGGTAGCAAGTTTGTGTTTGGGTATGTCCAAAATTTCTTGCACCTCTATCTGGTCAACAAAAAGGTAATCCGTAATCGTTTGGAAAGTCTTCGCAAACGATCTGCCGAGATGGTATATAAGTCATGTCTTTGATTTTTCCGCAATATGCTATTCGTAAGTTGCTATCATTGATTTCCTCTCTGCGTGCTTTGCTTAGAGCCAGGAAGTCGCTATCTTGTTCAATACCCAGAAAACGTCTTCCTGTTAGTGAAGCGGCAATCCCTGTTGTGCTACTTCCTGCAAATGGATCAAGTATCCATGAATTAGGTTCAGTCGATGCAAGGATTGTCCTGACTAACAGACTTAATGGCTTTTGTGTGGGATGTTTCCCACAAGATTTTTCCCAGCGAGAAATAGCTGGCAATTGCCATACATCCGTCATCTGTTTTCCACCATTGATGAGTTTCATCAATTCGTAATTGTAATAGTGGGGCTTGGTTTTGTATTTTCTCGCCCAAATCACGAACTCCGTGCTGTATGTGAAAAAACGGCAAGAGATATTTGGCGGAGGATTGGTCTTTGCCCATGTGATGACATTAAGAATCCTGAAACCTAGCTGTTGTAAGGCGTTGGCTACGGAAAAAATGTTGTGATATGTGCCGCTTATCCATATTGTTCCATTCTCCTTCAGCTTTTCCCTGCATAAGGAAATCCACTGTAAGTTGAATGTATTTACAGACTCTATGGTTCCACCTTTGTCCCATTCACCTTTATTCACACTGACGATTTTACCGCTTTGAACGCTGATACCATTATTACTTAGAAAATAAGGTGGGTCTGCGAATATCATGTCAAACTTGAAGTTGAAAAGGGGAAGCAATTTAATGCAATCCCCTTCTAGCAGAGTAAAATCTCGATTAGTAGATTTATAATAAGGGGAAATCATCCTTGACTTTGGGTTTCTTGTTTGATTATTGCGATAAAGTCTTTAAGACTGGTAAGGTTGTATATCTTAGGTATGGTATAAAACGCTTCTTCCAATTTGTTTCTTGCAGCATTCCACCCTATACCATCTGTAATCCATACAAATTCATATCCCTCTATGCTGTTCACTTTTGGACCGACTTCTGCATAAGAGCGAGCCACTTCATTCAGTTTGGAACCACCGCCACTGTAAAAGTTCACTTCTACAAGATAAGTCATTACAGGCGTGTGTATGACGAAATCAAATACTTTCTGGTCCTTTCCCAACATCTCGGAAACTTTGTTAAATTTGTAGGATGACACTTGTGTCTGATATTTGATGCCTGCTTTAGACAATATGCTTGAAACCAAACTTTCTGTAAACTCCCCACTTCGATTTTTACGGGCATTCGTATCCAGCCCAGTCTCGACTCCAAACACATAATCTACCAAATCTTTTATCTCTGAATTCTGAAAGACAGCGGCCAATCCTGTACCTTCTAAGAATTCCATTACTCCATCTACACTTTGAAATAATGAATGTATTAAGCGAAAATTTCCATTCTCATCAAAGAATTTCTTTTTGTCCTTCTTTCTGGTTGCTATCAGTATGTCCATTATGTCAAACACTTGTGGATCTCTTTTCCACAAAGCTTCTACAGCTTCTCGCAAATTTTCTTTTCCCAACAGGAAATTGAGCATGTTCAAACTGATTGCAACGTCATCAACGTTTTTTGCTATTTTCTTGAAATCTGAATAGAAAGCCAATGTTGCGTTTGTTTCTTTCAGTTGAGACATAAAAGCCTCAAAATCTTCTTTGGAATGTACAGGTGTCATAATGCTAATCTCAATTGACAGTTAGTATCAGGGAGGTTTGTTCGGATGCAATTTGCCAACGTATAATTACGTACCAATATTTCTGTAAGCTTTCCACGTTTGGTGCCGTTTGCATTCACGCTTCTTGAAGCCCACACTCTGTCAATGTTATAATCTTCATATAAATCATCAAAAAAACGGTCTGTCCCGTTTTTCCCAAGACCGTCCGAATTGCTGAGCATAAACGGTATTTTTACACTATTAAGGCGGTCACAGAAGTTTTTGAGACGTATCTGTGCTGCATCATTGAAAGGCTCTTTTGCATAATCGTTGAAACTGGATGTATTGCTTAATGGGCGGTAAGGAGGGTCGAAATAAAAGAATGTATTGCCGCTGATGTATTCAAAAGTCTGCTCAAAGTCGCCTGTCAAGATGGTCACACGCTGTAAAAGCTGGCTATCGGCATGAATTGTGTCGGCATCACAAATGAGCGGATGTTCGTAGCGTCCGCATGGTACATTAAACTTACCTGCCTTGTTCACTCGATACAATCCGTTGAAACAAGTACGATTAAGGAAGAAGAAAAGTGTGGTGTTTTCTATCGGATCGACTGGTTTGGCATTGAAACGGTCACGCATACGGAGATAATATGCTTTCTTTGCTTCTTCATGTTTAACTGAATAGTAATCCTTTTGTATGAAAGCAAGGGCACGGATAAGTTCATCTGGCCGATCGCGGACTGTTTTGTAACAGGTCGTCAAATCCGGATTTATATCATTGACAACGGCATGCTTGATGTTCTTGTGAGTTTGAAGCATATGGAACAGCATAGCTCCACCCCCCACAAATGGTTCTATGTAGGTAGTGTCTTCCTTTCTGTCAAAGTCAGCTGGAAGCAATGCTTCAAGTTGTTCGATGAGCTGGCTTTTTCCACCAACCCACTTGATAAAAGGTTTCGCTTTAGTCATTGTATATAATCAAAATAAAGAATAGAATACAAAAGTACAAAAATACAAATCAATCTTCACTTAAGAAAATAGAAAAAGACGTTATCTTCCAAAACGTAATGGATCACCTTTTTTCCTTTCCGGCATGCACCCAGATACATGGTATCTCCCTCTGATAATTCGTGTGCTTTTCCTTCCTTTATCTTTTTTATTATGGTTTCATAATCGTGCCTGATAATTGTCAAATCTTTATCTTTCAATTTCCATAACACGCTATAAAGGAATTCCAAATCACGTGGTTCTTTCCCTTTGTCATGGAGATAAAAGATTATCAGCATAAGAAGAGATTTCTTATAAAACAAGGACTCTTCGAAAGGCATAGTTACTACAGCGCAGAAATCAATCATATCACGAACAAGACGTTCTTTGATTGCTAGTTCCTCGTTTGCTAATTTCTTGAGAGGGGTGGTTTTCAGTTCTACACCAGCTTCCTTGAAATCTGGTCCGGAATCATTGTTTGGTTCATAACCGTAATAATATTTTTCGACCATTTGTCCTAAACCTCCTTTTCCACTAGCAACAATGTTTTCAGCCTTGATGGAATCATCTATGGCGCACACTGCTTCAGTTAAAGATTTGTGAAGTAGTCCTTTGCTGAATCTGAATATGGATTCTGCATTTTGGGTGTCGTATTCTCGCTTTCTCATTTTGTTTGTTTCTGCAAAGATACATAAAGAACATAAAAAATAAAATGTGGAGTGTCTTTTAGGCTAATTCGTCAGTTGGCCTATAGATTAGTTGGCTTATAAATACAGTCCTGACTTTATCATTGCGTCACCCAAACCGGATTCAAAATTATCGCTATAAATACCTGTAAAGCTGATTTATAGAAAACTTATAAGAAAGTGATAAAGTCTGGAAATTTTGAGAAAGGAAATGATGCCTGTCGAAAAGCAAATGTCATTTTGCAAAGCGAAGAATCTCGTGTGCATCAACTTATGCTTTCGAGATTCTTCACTGCGTTTTCTTTCTTTGGGGCATCATACTTTATGAGTTTTTTACCGCTATAATACAGAATCGATTTTTCGGTTTTGTCAGATAGCACATCAAAGTGTTTGTATTAGTTATCTGGAGTTATAGTTCGGTAAATTAAGCATCTTTAAAGTATATTGCAGAGTCTTGGAAAGAGTGTGGTTTAGGATTGGGACATTCTGAACTGGATAGCATGGAGTTTCTGAAAGGAATCAGTCTCCGGATATACCAATATTAAGAACATATTGTCCTGAATCAGAGCAATAACACACAGGTCTTTCCTATTAGTTATATTGATTTAAGTTATCTGAACAATATTCTTAGCTTGGTTCCTGGTGCAATGTTGGTAGAACTTAATTTATTCCATTTAATAATATCAGCAACTGTTATATTATATGCTGCAGCAATTGTTGAGAGTGTTTCTCCATCCTTTACTTCGTGAAAAAACAAAGTGGTTTCTCCTGATTGGTAATCATCCATAGGAAGATTCATGTTTTTCATATCTGCTTCGTAGAGGGGGGGTCCCTTCTACAACAAAACTGTTTTGTCCATACAAAAGAATAGACCATCCTTTACTTTTTAAAACGCCGTCAACCAATCCTACTGCACCTGGATATTTGTCTATGGCCTTGTCAATTGCTTCTTTCATATTTGGAGTTCCAAGCGGAATAAATAAAACGCTATGGGCTTTGTCAATACCTTTTACTCGTTGGTCTGCTTTTTGCAGCGAAGCTGCTTGGTTTCCTAATGGGACATTTCTTGTAGAAATAATTGTAAAATCTGTTATTCTATGGGAACAGCTACTCATTCCCATAAGCAGAAAAAGTGCTCCTGCTAAAAATACATTCTTTTTCATACAATAAATCTATTAAATTAATAAAATATGAATCTGAGAACTAAAAAGCAGTTCTTGATTCTTTTCATGTCAATTAGTGGATAATCATATAATTTGTTTCACATTTTGGAGCAACAATTGCTGTATAGTGAGATTGTTAAATGTCTTACATACAAACCTTGTTACATTTAATGTTTTTACAAAGTTAAACCAAAATGAAATCTACAAAACAGGAAGGATGTAGCAGATATGAGCACAATCATATTGCGAATATTGCAACTTTTTACAGATGGACAAATATTGTTGTGAAATGGTTATAAGAAAAAGCATAAAAGGGAAATCATTCGGATTTTTCACCTGATTTTTTAGGTTGATTATAATATTCCGAAAAATCGGAGAAAAAATCGTGTTCAAGTATGATAGAGATTCGAGAAAGCAGATTCGTATCAATACTTTCTTTCTGAAACAGGCGGTAAACATTGGAGCGGTCATATGCTAATTTACGGGCGAACCAGCTCACAGTCCGCTCCTGTTTTTTCAGCTCTTCTTTAATTAAAACACCTATCGGTTTCATTTGATTACTCAAGAGAGACTGTTTCCCTAAGCCCCGATATCGTTTTGTATAAATTTGAACAATCATTTTGTGAAACGTGGGAAACCGCAATCACTTATCCCACACATAGGCTTCTCGCATTGCCCCGAAAAAGGATAAGCAACGCAGTCCCCCACGTCTGTATGATACTTAACATGCAATAGGCATGTTTTGTTAAAGTATATACATCGAGAGGGACGTTCCCGTTGCTCTATCTCCTTTTTCTATAAATTTTGCGAGAATTTATGTGTAGAAGATAATAGTCTGTGAACGTCTTACTAAAATGTTTGCCATCTTATTTTGGGATGGTAGGACAAAGATAAGAAAAATATTAATGGTAAACTTAAAAATTCAAATAAATATTACATAAGAATTAGATTGAGGTATTCTTGTGTTGATTCCAAAACGTTTAGGCGTTTGAGTCAAAACGCTTCGGCGTTTCAATGAAAACGCCTAGACGTTTTCGGACAAATAGTCATGGTGTGAAATCTTGTTTTCCGGAAGCAGACAGAAGGCGGAGTTGTTTTTTCCATACTGGATGAATCACCTCGCCGGCTATTTCCACCAACGGTTTCATCACGAAATCACGGTGTGTCATCAGCGGATGGGGAAGGGTGAGTTCCGGTGTGTGAAGTATCAGGTCGTTATACAGCAACAGGTCGATGTCGATGGTCCGGTCATGATAGATGCCTCCGGACGATTTTTGGGTGCGGCCCATCCCACGCTCAATTTCTTGGGTAAGATGCAGGGTTTCCAATGGCGTATAGAGGGTTTCCACGCAGATGGCTGCATTCAGAAAGCTGTTTTCCGATTCGAATCCCCATGGAGCCGTTTCATAGAAGGAGGATTGGGATACGATTTTCCCTATCCTTTCGTGAATCAGGCTGACGGCAAGCTGCATATTGGCTTCTTTGTCGCCCAGGTTTGTTCCCAGGCCTAAATAAACCTTTGCCATTGTGGTGTTTGTTGGACAAAGAAACACGGAGACACACACTCTTCTTGTCCTTTTGAGTGGCTTGAATTATTCTCTGTACCTCCGTGTTTCTGTATTTGTTTAAGAATTATTTGTCGAGAATCAGCATTGCGTCACCATACGTACCGAACCGGTAGTCTTCTTTGAGTGCCGAATTATATGCCTCCATCACCAGTTCGTATCCTCCGTAAGCGCAGACCAGCATCAGCATGGTAGAAAGGGGCATGTGGAAATTACTGATCATGGCATTGGCTACAGAAAATTCATAAGGAGGGAAGATGAATTTGTTGGTCCAGCCTTCAAATTCCTTCAGATGGCCGTCGGTGCCTACTGCCGTTTCGATGGTACGCATGACGGTAGTTCCTACGGCACAGACTCTGTTGCCGCGGTCGATGGCACTGTTGACAATCTTGCAGGCTTCCGCATTGACAAACATCTGTTCGGAATCCATCTTGTGCTTGGTCAGATCTTCCACGTCAATGTCACGGAAGTTGCCCAGACCGGCGTGCATGGTAATGAATGCAAAGTCAACGCCTTTTATTTCCAGACGTTTCATCAGTTCTCGGCTGAAATGGAGTCCGGCGGCAGGCACCGTTACAGCGCCTTCGTTCCGGGCGAAGATGGTCTGGAAACGTTCTTCGTCCTCCGGCTCGGCCGGTCGGTGGATGAAAGGAGGCAACGGCGGTTCTCCCAGTGCGTAGAGTGCTTTTTTGAACTCATCGTGCGGACCGTCGTACAGGAAACGTAGAGTACGTCCGCGTGAAGTGGTGTTGTCAATCACTTCTGCCACCATCGAGTCGTCGTCACCGAAATAAAGTTTGTTACCGATACGTATCTTACGTGCAGGGTCCACCAGCACGTCCCACAGACGGAGCTCTTCGTTTAGTTCACGCAGCAGGAATACTTCTATCCGTGCACCGGTCTTTTCTTTGTTTCCATACAAACGGGCAGGAAATACCTTGGTGTCGTTAAAGATAAATACATCTTTATCATCAAAATAGTTCAAGATGTCCTTGAATATGACATGCTCGATTTTTCCGGTAGATTTATGCACCACCATCAGGCGTGATTCGTCTCTGTACTTGGCCGGGTAGAGGGCGATTTTCTCTTCCGGCAACTTGAATTTGAATTGTGACAGTTTCATCTTCTTCCTTCCTTTCCTTAATCGTTTATAACTTCTTCTATTTCTTGTTGGTCAAGCCATGACTCAAAGTCTTCTACTTTCATGCAGTTTTCCAGACAGACATCTCCCACCCGTGTCCTTGTCAGTCCGGTCAGGTGGGCTCCGCTGTGCAGTGCTTCACCGATATCGCGTGCCAGAGCGCGGATATAGGTACCTTTGCTGCACACCACCCGAATCTTGATTTCCGGCAGGTTATATTCCAGCAGCTCGATTTCGTCGATAACCAGTGTCTTGGGTTTCAGCTCCACTTCGTTCCCGTTACGGGCCAGGTCGTAGGCTCGTTTTCCGTCGACCTTGCAGGCCGAAAATGCGGGTGGTATCTGTTCGATGGTACCGACAAACTTCTTCAGTGTTTCTTCCACTGTTTCCCGTGTAATGTGGTCAGTGGGATACACCGCGTCAATTTCTTTTTCAAGGTCAAACGAAGGAGTGGTGGCACCCAATTGTAGCGTGGCGATGTATTCCTTCGTATGGTACTGAAACTCTTCGATGCGCTTCGTCGCTTTTCCGGTGCAGATAATCATCACTCCGGTAGCCAGCGGGTCGAGTGTGCCGGCATGCCCTACTTTTATCTTCTTCACTCCCAGCTTCCGGCTGATATGATATCTGATTTTGTTGACTACCGCGAACGAAGTCCATCTGTACGGCTTGTCAAAATATAACACTTCTCCTTCCTTGAAATTCATCAGGCAAGTTCTAGATTATAACCTAACAATGACATGACTAAGATAACTCCTCCCACAATGATACGGTACCATCCGAAAGCGACGAATCCGTATTTGGTTACAAAGCTGATGAAGAACTTGATGGCCAGCATCGCCACGATGAAAGCCACTACATTGCCTACAATCAGTGCACCCATATTGCTTGTGATGATTTCTGTTCCTCCGTCCATGAAAAGTTTCGCCATCTTGTAGACCGTAGCCGCAAACATGGTAGGTACGGCCAGAAAGAATGAAAATTCGGCGGCCGCCTTGCGGGTCAGTTTCTGAGCCATACCACCCACGATGGTTGCCATGGAGCGTGATACGCCCGGTATCATCGAAATACATTGGAATAGTCCGATGATAAAGGCACGCTTTTCTGTCATCGGGGTATTTTCTTTTCCGTTGCCGAACAGTTTGTCACAGAACAGCATGAATACGCCTCCTACAATCAGCATGACTGCCACGACCATTACACTTTCGAGCATGGCGTCAATCAGATCGCTGAAAAGCAATCCCAATACGGCGGCCGGAATGAAGGCTACCAGCAATTTCCAGTAGAAATCGTATTTATGGAGAAAGCGTTTCAGAGAACTGCTTCCCTCAGGTGCAGGCGTATGGTTCAGGCGGAAAAAGCGTTTCCAATACAGCACCACTACGGAAAGAATCGCTCCGAACTGGATAATGAACGTAAATGCTTTTACAAACTCTGTACTTTCCACGCCCAATACATTCTGGGCAATAATCATGTGGCCGGTCGATGATACCGGCAAAAATTCAGTAAGTCCTTCTACAATCGCGATAACAATTGTTTGAAACAGATTCAAGTCTCCTTCCATTATTCTTCTTTTTTATTGTTAGTGGTGGTTTTGTCTGACGGTTTGCGCAGGATTCCGTAAATCATGAAAATGAACCCCACAAAGCATACGATTGGAGCCACTTTGATGCGGCGTACGCTGAAAATGTCCGGCTCAAAAGCGGTTTCGGTGGAACCGGGACCAGACATCAGTAAAAAGCCGATGATGATGACAACCATCCCCGCTGCCAGCAGGATGAAGTTTGTCTTGTCGAAGGCAAATTTTTTTCTATCCATATTGTTTTTGATTTTGATTGTTTCTGAACGGTTTGACATGAAAATTATATTTGGTAGAGTTCGCTCACTTTCATACGCAGATATTTGTTGATGGAAAAATACGCGCATAAAGAAGTGATAGTGACTCCGAACACGAAAACAGCCCCCATGACTGCTCCCATGACAGAGGGGGTGATGATTTCAGCCAGTCCGGGTTCATAGTTTACCAGCAGATAGGCCATCCCTATCAGCAGCGTGTCGGCAACAGCCGCCGCAAGGATTCCGATCCAGATGTGGCGTGTGATGAAAGGCCTGCGGATGAAACTCCAGCTGGCTCCTACCAGTTTCATGGTGTGTATAAGGAAGCGTTTAGAATAGATTCCCAGCCGTATGGTGTTGTTAATCAGTGCAAATGAAATGAATGTAAGCAGTCCGGCCAGCCCCAGGAGGAACAGGCTTATTTTCCGGATGTTCCGGTTCACGGAGTCCATCAGTTCTTCGGGATAGTTTATTTCTACTACCTTTTTGTTTGACAGAAGTTTTTCCTGAATCCATTGCAGGCTGTCGGTATTGGCATACTCCGAATTCAGTTTGATTTCGATGGAAGCTGTAAACGGGTTGTAGCCGAGAAATTCGGCCGGGTCGGTTCCCATAGCTTCAGTCTGCTCCTTTAACGCTTGTGCTTTCGAGATGTATATAGTCTGTTTGACGAAAGGTTCTTCATCAAGATTCTTTTGGAAAGTGATGATTTCAGCTTCTTTCATGTCGTCGCTGAGAACGACGGAGCATGCAATGTTTTCACGCACATACACGGAAAGGTTGTGGGCGGTCATTACGAAAAAGACCACCATGCCAAGCAACATCAATACCAGTGTGGTACTTATGCAGGATGTGATGAATTGCATATCGAAGAATGTACTGTTTCTTTTGCTCATGCTTCCTTTTTTCTAAAGACATAAATCATAGAACTACTCCGTTCTTTCTTTATCAGCGAGCTGAACCAACATGCTGTCCCGCTTATCATCCCTTTTATGAAAGGGAAAGGACTTTTTTTGTATTTCTCGCTCAGCATGGACACATAAAACGCATCGAAAGGCATCGGATGGCGTTCGCAGAGAATGAAGCCATGTTTGGCTCCGAATTGTTGCATGACGGAAGGCGAGAAGTGCCACAGATGACGGGGGACATCGTAGGCAGCCCATATCTCCTTGTATTTCATGGCATCGGAGGAAGTTGGGTTCGGTACGGCTATGATGAGCACTCCACGGTCTTTCAGGATTCTCCCCAATGTTTCCCAGGTTTCGTCCAGATGTTCCAGATGTTCCATGACGTGCCAGAGCGTAATGGCATCGAACGATTGTTCCGCATGTTTTTCCAGTGCCTCCGGAGCATCTACATCCAATTGGAAATGTTCTTTGGCAAAAGAGCGGGCCTGGGGACTTTTTTCAATGGCCGATACGCGCCATCCTTTTTCTTTCATGTAGTGGGGGAAATAGCCGGTTCCGGTACCTATATCAAGCAGACTTCCCTTGTTCAGTCCGCAATGATGTTTGATGAGGCGGGCTTTACGTGCGAGCATGAATCTTCTGACCCAGTGATAGATGTGGTTCATAAGACCTTTCCGGGTATCACTGTGTGAAATGTAATCCGGCGATTCATAATAGCGTCCGATTTCTGCTTCTGAGGGGAAAGATTGCGTAAACAGGAATCCGCAGTCCTTACACTGGAAAATGTCGAAAGACTCTCCTGTCGCATAATGGTCCGTGCATGTCATTTTTTTTTCAAAGCCGTTTCCTCCGCAGAGCGGACATTTGTCTATATATCGTACGTTCACTTTAATCCCTAATTTGCTGCAAAATAACAAATAAAATAGGCATGGGTCGATTTTCTTTAAAAGTTTTTAAGAGAAACGGTAGTTTTCAATATGTTTTTGCTATCTTAGCCGGAAATTATAGAAATGATTTATGGGAAACAGAAGATTGACACGTTCGAACAATCGCATGATTGCGGGGGTTTGTGCAGGAATTGCAGAATATTTTAACTGGGATATAACACTGGTACGCATCGTATATGTGTTGCTGACTTTCTTTACTGTCTTTTCCGGCGGTATCGTATATCTTATTTTATGGCTGATTATGCCTGACGCGTCACGTCATATAGAATAATTTGACGGGTGGGATTTTCAAATCTTACATGATATTTTTTGAGCTGTAAAGCCTTCAAGCTTTACAGCTCAAAATGTTTATTCTGTCACTTCCACTCCTTTCAGTGTGGCCGAGCTTGATTCGGTGATGCGTACTTGTACCAGGTCGCCGATACGGTGCGTGCCCCGGTCGAATACCACGACCTTATTCTGTTGGGTGCGGCCGAAGAGCTGGTCTTTTGAACGTTTCGACACTCCTTCCACCAATACTTCGAATGTCTTTCCCACATCTTTTGCGTTGCTTTCGGCCGAAAGCCGGTTCTGAAGCTCAATCAGTTCGTTCAATCTCCTGATCTTTACATCTTCCGGAACATTATCGGGCAGATGCTTGGAGGCGTATGTGCCGGGCCGTTCTGAATATTTGAACATGAAGGCCGAATCGTAGGCGCATTCGCGCATGAGCGAGAGCGACATCCGATGGTCCTCTTCCGTTTCCGAATGGAATCCGGAGAAGATGTCCGTGCTCAGTCCGCAATCGGGGATGATACGCCGGATGGCAGCCACACGTTCCAGATACCACTCACGGGTATATTTGCGGTTCATCAGCTTCAGAATACGCGAGCTACCGCTCTGTACCGGCAGATGAATGTGCTTGCAGACATTCGGCGTGTCGGCGATCACATGCAAGGTTTCGTCGCTCATGTCCTTCGGGTGAGAGGTGGTGAAGCGGATGCGCATGTGGGGGACGGCTTCCGCCACAATACGGAGCAGAGCGGGGAAAGTGATTGTCTGTCCGTCCTTTTCAAAATGATACGAGTTGACGTTTTGTCCCAGAAGGGTTACTTCCTTGTAGCCTTTCTTTTCCAGATCGTGCACTTCGTTGAGGATACTTTCCACATCGCGGCTTCTTTCACGTCCGCGGGTATAGGGCACGATGCAGTAATGGCAGAAATTGTTGCATCCGCGCATGATGGAGACAAAGCCGGAGATGTGGTTTCCGCAGATACGCGAAGGAATCACGTCGCGGTAGGTTTCGGTGGTGGACAATTCCACATTGATGGCCTTCTCTCCGTTTTCTACGGAAGCGATCAGTTCCGGAAGGGTAAGATACGCGTCCGGACCGGCTACAAGGTCGACATGGTGGTTCTCGATCAGGTCATCTTTTACCCGTTCGGCCATACATCCCAATACTCCCACAATCAGATGCCTGCGTTTCTTCCGGAGCGAATGGAAGAATTCCAGCCGGTTCAGAATCTTCTGTTCCGCATTGTCGCGGATAGAACATGTGTTCAGGAATACGGCGTCCGCCTCTTCCAGAGAGTCGCACGGGGAATACCCCGCCATCTGCATGATGGAGGCGACCACTTCACTGTCAGCCACATTCATCTGGCATCCGTACGTTTCGATAAAAAGTCTCTTGTTCTCGTTTTCAGTTGCAGATTTAAAGTCTGCTCCTGTCGTTTCTTTTGTCATAGTGTCTTATAAATTAGTTGATTCGGGTGCAAAGATACCCGTTTCTTGGTTAACTTCCATGAAAATGGATAGGAGATAATGAATTTTATTTGTATCTTTGACGGGAAACTTCTTATTTCGCTTATGGACTTTATAACTGTCATTATATTCATGCTGGTCATGGCGGCCGTCTTTTACCGGCGTCTGATGGAAAATGCAAGAAAAGACGCGGCAAGGAAAAAGAAACAGCATCCTCCTGTGGAGAAACACCGTCCTTCAATGGAGGCGGATCCTGCCGGAGATGTACCGGAAGAAGTCCCCGCACCGATGGTCATGTATGTGAGTGAGGCAAATGCTTCCGTGCCGGCACCACGGGAAAAGAAGGGTAAAAAGCGGAATATGTCCTCCGTGGCAGAAAGAACACCGGAACGGATGGAGAAAAGACATCCGTCGGTTGCATTGAAGAATGTTTCCGAAGCGCGGCGTGCTTTCATCTATTCGGAAATATTCAAGCGCAAATATGAATGAACTTATATAGACCTGAGTGACTTTTGATTGATAACAAATAAAAACACGTGAATACCATGAATTTCAATTTCATTTCGGCGGAAGAAGCCGCCCATGTAATAAAGAACGGGGATATTGTCGGACTTAGCGGATTCACCCCTGCCGGAAGTCCGAAAGCAGTAATGGCCGAAGTGGCCAAAATAGCGGAGGAAAAACACGCAAGGGGGGAAGAGTTTCAGATAGGACTGATTACGGGGGCCTCTACAGGCGACTCGTGTGACGGTACATTGACACGTGCCCATGCTTTAAAATTCCGTGCACCTTATACAACCAATACCGACTTCCGCAAGGCGGTCAACAACGGGGAAATCAATTATACGGATATTCATCTTTCGCAAGTGGCCCAGCGCCTTCGTTCCGGTTTTCTGGGACATGTGAATGTGGCGGTTATTGAAGCCTGTGAGATTACAGAAGACGGTAGGGTATATCTGACGGCGGGGGTCGGGATTACTCCTACGATTGCCCGTCTGGCGGACAAGGTCATCATTGAACTGAATGCTGCCCACAGCAAAAAACTGATAGGCATTCATGATCTTTATGAAATGGAACGTCCTCCTTATCGCCGTCCGATTCCTATTGTCCGTCCGAGCGACCGTATCGGGCTTCCTTACATTCAGCTGGACCTGAGCAAGTTGGTGGGTATTGTGGAAACAAACATGCCTGATGAGGCGCGTGGATTTCATGATCCGGATGCGGTGACTGAAAGAATCGGCCAGAATGTGGCGGAGTTTCTGGCTGCCGATATGAAACGGGGCATCATTCCTTCCACCTTCCTTCCCCTTCAGTCGGGAGTGGGAAACATAGCGAATGCGGTATTGGCCGCATTGGGGCGCGACCAAAGCATCCCACCTTTTGAAATGTATACGGAAGTAATCCAGAATTCGGTCATCAAACTGATTAAGGAAGGCAGGGTAAAATTCGGAAGCACCTGTTCGCTGAGTGTGACCAACGATTGTCTGGATGACATCTATGAGAACATGGACTTTTTCCGTCATAAGCTGGTGCTCCGTCCTTCGGAAATATCCAATTGTCCGGAGGTGGTGCGTCGTATCGGAGTGATTACCATGAATACGGCCATTGAGGCGGATATTTATGGCAACGTCAACTCTACGCACATCTGCGGAACAAAGATGATGAACGGCATCGGAGGTTCCGGCGATTTCACACGAAGTGCCTACATTTCCATTTTCTCCTGTCCTTCTACGGCTAAGGGAGGATGCATCAGTTCCATTGTTCCGATGGTGTCTCATCTTGACCATAGCGAGCATTCGGTCAATGTCATCATTACCGAGCAGGGTGTAGCCGATTTGCGTGGGAAAAGTCCGATGGAGCGTGCCGAGACTATCATTGAAAATTGTGCGCATCCCGACTATAAACAATTGTTGTGGGATTATCTGAAAATATCGACAAAAGGACAGACAAGCCATTGCCTGTCGGCCGCTCTGGGCATGCATCAGATGTTCTTGAAGAAAGGTGACATGCGTTTGACTGATTGGGCCGATTTTCCGATGTGATTGTCGGCTGATTGATATTGAGGGACAGAAAAACAGGGCACAATGGGAGTGCAAATGTTTTTCTGTCCTTTTTTATATCCGGTAAAGTGCATAAAGTCTGCTGTCTGAGGCGCTGACCCTAATTGTCAGCATTGGCAATCAGGGTCAGCGGAATATGTTTTCTTAAGCGAATGATTTGTGGGTAAATGATGGGTTGGTAACGATAACAAGATTTTTTAGTTTGCAGATGCTTATAAACCTGTCAACTTTCATTATCTTTGCACGGCTTATAATGAGATGAATAATAATTAAATATACAATACATTCGCTATGGAATATAATTTCAGAGAGATTGAGAAAAAGTGGCGGCAGAAGTGGGTGGAAAACAAAACCTATGAAGTTACCGAAGATGAATCGAAACAGAAATATTATGTGTTGAACATGTTCCCTTATCCTTCAGGAGCGGGACTTCATGTGGGGCATCCGTTGGGATACATCGCCAGTGACATTTATGCGCGTTACAAACGTCTGCAGGGTTTCAATGTACTGAATCCGATGGGATACGACGCGTACGGACTCCCGGCTGAGCAGTATGCCATCCAGACGGGACAGCATCCGGCAATCACTACTGTAAACAATATCAACCGTTACCGTGAGCAGCTTGACAAGATCGGTTTCTCGTTCGACTGGGACCGCGAGGTACGTACCTGTGATCCGGAATATTATCATTGGACTCAATGGGCCTTCCAGAAAATGTTCAACAGCTATTATGATAATGCCGTGCAAAAGGCACGTCCTGTCAGTGAGCTGGTGGCCGTGTTTGAGAAGCAGGGAACTGAAGGCATTGACGTGGCCTGTGGAGAGGAACTGAGCTTCACGGCTGGTGAATGGAACGCGAAGACGGAAAAGGAAAAGCAGGAGACACTGATGAACTACCGTATCGCTTATCTGGGCGAGACAATGGTGAACTGGTGTCCGCAATTGGGTACGGTGCTGGCCAATGACGAAGTGGTGGACGGTGTGTCGGAACGCGGTGGCTATCCGGTGGTGCAGAAGAAGATGCGCCAGTGGTGTCTGCGTGTTTCCGCATACGCGCAACGTCTGCTTGACGGATTGGATAAGATAGACTGGACCGAATCGCTGAAAGAGACGCAGCGCAATTGGATCGGCCGTTCGGAAGGTGCGGAGGTGCGCTTTAAGGTGAAGGACAGTGATATGGAGTTCACGATCTTTACGACCCGTGCCGATACGATGTTCGGTGTGACTTTCATGGTGCTGGCTCCTGAAAGTGAGCTGGTTCCGCTACTGACTACAGATGCCCAGCGTGCCGAAGTGGAGGCTTATCTGGACCGCACAAAGAAACGTACGGAGCGTGAGCGTATTTCCGACCGTCGTGTAACGGGAGTGTTCAGCGGGTCGTATGCCGTCAATCCGTTTACCGGTGAGGCTGTGCCTATCTGGATAAGTGATTATGTATTGGCCGGTTACGGTACGGGTGCCATTATGGCGGTTCCTGCCCATGACAGCCGTGACTATGCTTTTGCCAAGCATTTCAACCTGCCGATTGTTCCGTTGGTGGAAGGATGTGACGTGAGTGAGGAAAGTTTCGATGCGAAGGAAGGTATCGTATGCAATTCCCCGAAAGCCGGTGTCACTCCTTATTGTGACCTGAATCTGAACGGACTGACTATCAAGGAAGCGATTGCAACGACCAAGAAATATGTGAAGGAACACAATCTGGGACGTGTGAAGGTGAACTATCGTCTGCGTGACGCCATCTTCTCCCGTCAGCGTTATTGGGGAGAGCCGTTCCCTGTATACTATAAGGACGGAATGCCTTATATGATTGATGAGAGCAAGCTTCCGCTCGAACTGCCGGAGGTGGACAAGTTCCTGCCGACTGAGACCGGCGAACCGCCTTTGGGTCATGCCACCAGATGGGCATGGGATGTGACGAAAGGCGAGGTCGTGGAAAACTCGAAGATAGACAATGTGAATGTGTTCCCGTTGGAACTGAATACGATGCCGGGATTCGCCGGTTCGAGTGCCTATTATCTGCGCTACATGGATCCGCACAACGGCAAGGAGCTGGTGTCTGAAAAGGCTGACCACTATTGGCAGAATGTGGACCTGTATGTGGGTGGTACGGAACACGCTACCGGTCACTTGATTTATTCGCGTTTCTGGAACAAGTTCCTGCACGATCTGGGTGTCAGTGTGAAGGAAGAACCGTTCCAGAAGCTGGTAAACCAGGGAATGATTCAGGGCCGGAGTAATTTTGTATACCGTATCAAAGACACCAACACATTTGTGTCGTTGGGCTTGAAAGACCAGTACGATGTGACACCGCTTCATGTGGACGTGAACATCGTGTCGAACGATGTCCTGGATATAGAAGCGTTCAAGAACTGGCGTCCGGAATACGGTACGGCGGAGTTCATTCTGGAGGACGGCAAGTATATCTGCGGATGGGCGGTTGAGAAGATGAGCAAGTCGATGTATAATGTGGTGAATCCCGACATGATTGTCGAGAAGTATGGTGCCGATACCTTGCGTATGTATGAGATGTTCCTTGGTCCGGTAGAACAGTCGAAACCGTGGGATACGAACGGTATCGATGGTGTACACCGTTTCTTGAAGAAACTCTGGAACTTGTTCTACGACCGTCAGGGCAATTTCCTTCCGGCAGAAGGAGAGGCTTCCAAAGAAGAGCTGAAATCCATTCACAAGCTGATCAAGAAGGTGACGGCTGATATTGAGGTGTTCTCATACAATACTTCTGTCAGCGCGTTCATGATCTGTGTGAACGAGCTGACGGCGTTGAAGTGCCGTAACAAGTCTGTATTGTGCGATCTGATCGTGCTTCTGGCACCGTTTGCCCCACACCTGTCGGAAGAGTTGTGGGAGGCTCTCGGACACGACACGACGGTATGCGATGCAAAATGGCCGTTGTGTAACGAAGAGTATCTCAAGGAAGATTCCGTGAAATATACGATCTCGTTCAACGGTAAGGCACGCTTTACGATGGAATTCCCTGTAGATGCCGACAATGATACGATTCAGGCGGCAGTGATGGCGGAAGAACAGTCGCAGAAGTGGATTGAGGGCAGGACACCGAAAAAGGTGATTATCGTGCCGAGAAAGATTGTGAATGTCGTATTGTAATTTTGAGAAAATAGAGGATTG
Organism: uncultured Bacteroides sp.; assembly: GCA_949289295.1. Taxonomy (GTDB): domain Bacteria; phylum Bacteroidota; class Bacteroidia; order Bacteroidales; family Bacteroidaceae; genus Phocaeicola. The sequence continues at coordinate 1,447 of CASENM010000011.1, read as the reverse complement.
ATTTTCCTTGGACGCAGATTCACTCAGATTTCCGCAGATAAACTTGATTTTTTAATCTGTGTAATCCTGTGTGGGTCTGCGTCTTTAATTTGAATAATATATATGGAATCATCAGTATTGATTAAGAAATTGGGCCGGGAGTCGAAAGACTATCTGGCCATTACGTTCGGCCTTATCTGCTATTCTCTTGGTTGGGCGGCTTTTCTGCTTCCTTATCAGATTGCGACCGGAGGAGTGACGGGTATTGCGGCTATTATCTATTATGCCACGGGGGTGGAGATACAGATTTCGTATTTTCTTATAAATGCCGTGTTTCTGGGGTTTGCGTTGAAGATTCTCGGTCCGAAATTCAGTGTGAAGACCATTTATGCCATTTTCATGCTGACCTTCCTGTTGTGGTTCTTCCAGATGATACTGAAGGACGAGAACGGACAGCTGCCGCAGTTGCTTGGGTCTAATCAGGATTTTATGGCTTGCGTAATCGGTGCCGGACTGTTGGGGTTCGGGGTAGGAATCGTGTTCTGTAATAACGGAAGCACGGGCGGCACGGATATCATCGCCTGGATTATCAATAAATATAAGGATGTGACGTTGGGAAGGATGATGATGTATTGTGATATTGTCATCATTTCGTCCTGTTATTTCATTTTTCATGACTGGCGTCGGGTGTTGTTCGGTTTCTGTGTGTTGTTTATCATGAGTATTGTGATTGACTATGTGGTGAACAGTGCCCGTCAGTCGGTGCAGTTCCTGATTTTTTCCCGGAAATATGAGGAAATCGCAGAGGGAATCTCTACAAGAATTAACCGTGGCGTGACATTGCTCGACGGAACGGGCTGGTATAGCAAGCAGGATATAAAAGTGGTGGTCGTATTGGCCAAGAAGAGCGAGTCGCTCGACATTTTCCGTCTGGTGAAGGACATCGATCCCAATGCTTTCATTTCCCAGAGCAATGTGGTGGGAGTGTATGGCGAAGGGTTTGACAAGCTGAAAGTGAAATGAAAGAATCCCGCTGGCCTTGGGGGAGACCAAGACACAGCGGGAATATGCAAAGACAAATCTGAGTTTTAGGAGTTATTCCGCTCCCAATGACCACCAAAGCGGAACCATGGTCGTGTTGCTTCCGCCCAACAGTTCGAGTGCCTGATTGTAGCCGTCTCTGTCTGAAGTCAGCAGCGACAAAGGATATCTCAAGCGTTGCGGATAATGATTCCATTTTTGTCCGGATTCCCATGAGGTGGGAGTCCAACCGGTCATGTCGGAGCCGGTCATTACACTTTCATTGGCTGTCATGTCGAAGAACGGAAGTCCCAGACGGCGATGGTCGGACCATGCCTCCAATACGAGATAAGGCATCTGGGCCAGATATTTCTGGGTGATGATTTTCGTCAGCTTGTCGTTCAGAGCCTCCCCGTAGAGTGTTTTTGAAGCCACAGGATAAGCATAT
>CASENM010000010.1 GCA_949289295.1 uncultured Bacteroides sp. | reverse complement strand
GTTGCAAATAATCGGAAAGTACAGACCGTTCCAAAAGGACAATTCGGTTTTCGGCGAAATCAACTATTGGAATGTCTGCAAGAAGCTGAAAAAGGTTATCAGCGAGTGTGGCATAAACAAGCAAATCAGCTTTCATTGCTCAAGACATATTGCTTTTTCTTACTCATTGAAAACGAGAAATTTACAAAGATTGTCAGCTTGACAGGTAACGACTTAGAAACCAGCTGGCTTCTATATTCTGCAATGTTCTGCACTAATCAAAAGAACGCTTTCCTCATTTGCAAAAGTAGTGTTTTTATTCCTTATTACCAAAGTTATCCATCTGAAAAATAGAGAAAATCGAACATCTTTTCATTATTGTACATTTGTTGCCCATCTTGCTGTCGAAAATCCAAAGCACTGCCCCTTTTAATCCCATGCCGTTCTATTTTATATTTAAGCCTGCCTGTTGGCGGAGCGGTCTGTTGGCAGGTAAGCAGGCGTGCCGGTTGGCAGGCAAGCAGGACGACAGGCAAGCGGGACAGCGGGCAGGATTGCTGTCCAGCTGTGTATGTCTATACGCTTTCGTTTATTGCACCATCCCCTTATTGCTTCATTACTACGTTGATAGACGAATGTATTGTACCACCGATTTGTATCATCCAATCCCCACTCCTCTAAATCCGCACTCAATTGCTGATACTTTTATTTGAAATTTTGCTGTTGTAAACCAGTACGACAGTACAACAGCAAAACAGTAAACCAGCGTATCATCGGAACTATGTTGCTACAAACCCGTGTAGAATAAATTTTCTGAATATTCGCTTCTGTCCATCACCGCCTTTGCAAACCATTGGTTCGATGCACTTATGAACAAGCGAGGAAGTGTTTGCCTAAAATTGCATTTCCTTATTGGTGTCTAAGGCGGATTTGGCTGTAATTGGCACATATTGGCATCGAATTGACGCTATGGTCTGCATTTCGGGAAAGTGAAAATCCGGCTTTCGTTCCCTGTGTCCTCAAATAAGGTTCGGACTTGTCAACAGCCTCATTCCCGGTTCTTCTTTTGGGCAGCTTATGCATCGGAAAACGATGCTTTGGGAGCCGGAATAACAGCACAAATTCTAATCCGTTTGCTGGCGGATTTTTGATTTCACGAGAAATCAGCAAGGTGTCCTTCGAGTTACCCGAAGGCTTTTCGGTTACTGCCGAAAATGGCAGCTGCAAGGTATGTTTCGAGTTACTCGAAACCTTTCGGGTTACTCCCCGAAAGCCTTGCCGCTGGTTGCACCTCCGAAGTCGGGCAACCTGAATAACGGATGACACTAATTCCTCCGTTTATTCCCAAACAATCTGACAAGAGACATTGGATGACAAGCTGATGTTTTTCTTATTCCTAACATTCTCATACAAATATGAGCCATCAGACCTATACACAAAAAGACAGACAACAGGCATATCTTAATTTTCTCAACAAGAGTGAATGGTTCTTTGGGATGTTGTATCGCATTTCTTAATGATTCCATATACAGACCAGATATTTCAAGTTAGGAACGGAGCTGTCCGAACGATGTCCATTCCGGAACATCAAGACACAGACAAAGACTACGGCAAAGGCTCAGACCGGATGTGCGTCATGCAGGCATTAGCTACATCCGTCGTTTTTTAATTAGACATACCTTGTACCTTCGTACCTTTTTTATACACAATTGAACTGACAACTTCCGTTCCATCAAAGCCATGATTAGCTTCCATTGAGAAGCAGGTTCACAGCACCTTGTTTTATTCTTCCAATTTATTCAATCTCTCATAAGTATCTTGCAAGGCTTCCGGCACCACAATTTTCAAGCGGGAAATACGTTCCCGTTCTTCCAATTGCCATTCCTTGTATTGGGTGAAAAGCTGCATGTGACGTTGTTTCTCATGCTCCAATGCCTGCTTGAATTGCTGTATGTCCTCCAATGTATTCTTTTCCGCTTGTTTCTTGATGGCAAACTTCATCTTATTCAACTCGCGTTCATTTTGGCGATGCCATTTTTGAAGTTCAAAGAACACGTCTTCCACCCTTTGTGGGTTTACGGATGGAGTATGCGCATAAATCAACGTGTCTTTCCCGTTGCCGTCCGTGCTATAAGGTTTCACCATTTTATTCTGCAATTCTTCACGGGCAACTGAGAACGCACCACCCGGATGGATATATTTGCCAATGGTAGCAGCTACGGCTTCCAGTTGGAAATAACGGTTGCGTTCTTTGATGTTCAACTGCGCAATGATATCCGTTTCCTTGGTCTCTTCCGGATATTCCGGTCTGGAAGGAATTTCAATCTTTTTGTCTGAGCACCATTCCTCAAAAGTCAGATTTATCACCCGTTTCAGTTCCTTATCTTTGGTTTTGACCGCTTCCCTCATCCAAGCGCAGAAAGCGTTCATCGAAGCGATTTCTTCCAAAAGCGGACGCACTTGCTCCAACATTTTTTCATCATAGCCGATGTTGACGGTCTTGCCCGATTCGGAAGCAGAGCCTACAATATCGACTTTCGTCGTGACAAAGGTCAGGTTCTTCAGCTTTGCCTCACAGCCGGCTATGACTTCTTGCGCTAAATCCGCCAAATGTGATGCCGACGTGGAGGTCAGCCCGTGATTGTCAAAAAATATTTCATTAATAGCATTCATACCGCTTTTATTAATTTAATGAGTTTGATTATACGAAAATAAACAAAGATACACTGCATTGATTTGAAATATTGGTACGTTCTTGTATTCCCCATATCACCTCTACGCCTTGCATTGTTAAATTGTTTAAACAACCTGATATATCCTCGAGTTCCTTCATCATTAACGAATATGAAGGTTTGAACGAGACAGACAGAATTATAGCTGATACCACAGTTGTCCCATGTTTCCTTATTTCCTCCATAGCAGTTTCTATTTGAGCAGAAACTGAAATACGAGCATCAACATTTATCTGCATTACGAGTTTATATTTATCAGTGAATTTTCTGAAATCATTCATGTCTAAATTAATCAATCCTCTTACTTGGGCTACATTAATGAAATAATCTTTTGTTATTTCTTGTTCATCCTTGGTAATTCGTACCAATTCTTCTCCACTTGATACTTTCATTTCTATTATTCTAATTAGATTAAAGATTTATTCTTATCTATCGTTTATCCGATATCCATTCACAAAACGTAATGAATAGGGAATGCATTATTACAGAAATAATGCATATGCATGTGATTGTGACACTCACCTCTTCTTTCATTTTGTTCCTCCGTGAAATATCCTATCCATATTCCTTTTCGCAATTTCTTCCGTACCGCCATAGTACGTGATTTCCCATAGCAGCCCGGCTGTCAACTCCTGCGGGGAGATCAGTACGTCGTCATCTATTATGATTTCCATACCTATGCTTTCCGCCCATTGCGAATGGTTTGACAACGGGTAACACCGCTCATTGTCATTTTTAGCATAAACAGAGCAGTTCATATCTATCATTGGTATGCAACCCTCCCAACGATACTCCAAACGGATATAGTAAGGGGAATGCACCGGTTTTATCTCCTGTATCGAATGATAGATTTTTCGCCAGCCCTCCATGTCAAGTCGTGCGGCCTGTTCCGACGCATTCCGTTGCCATAATGCTTTGAACGCCGGGGCTATTTCGTCAAAACTGAATTGTTCCAATAAATCCTTGAATGTCATTTTGTATAAAAGTTAAATATTATATCCACAAATCCCTGTAATGGTCGATGAAGAGTTGCATGCCCTCACGGATGCGTTTCCGTTTCTCCGCATCTTCCTCGCTCCATTTGTCTGTGTGCTGGTACTCCTCGAAAGCATAAATCATCTTGCGGATGATGTTCAGCCACTCTGCATAGCCTTTGTCTTCTCCGTACTTCTCAATAATGCTGCCCGGTGTACCGCCGTATGGCCCCTTCTCCGCTTTCAAAAAAGCCCGAAGATGGTTGGCGATAATCCTTGCCAAACGTGTATCCAAAGACCATACGTCTTCATACGACACTTCTGCATATCCATCGTGGCATTTGGCTTTCCACGCTTTTTCTTTCCATGCCGGTGTCTTGTTCATATCTTCTGTTTTTCTTGCAAAGGTATTCGTGCTGAATGCTAAATCGTGGCAGAGCAGAAAAATAATTTGCCTATGCTTCAATTCAGCACATTCAATGATTTCTTTTGCAACCAAAAAAAGATTATGGAAGATTTTGATTTGCCAGACATTCTGAAAGGAAGAATTGAGAAAAGGGGAAAAGAAGAAGCCGAATGGAAAGCCTCATGTCTTTCAGTGGAAGAATTGCTTTGCCTGCAACTGCTGGGATATTCTTCCCGGCAAATAGTAGAAAGAGTTAATCCCGAAGTTAACGAACAGCTAAAAAGGACGGCAGTAAAAGCCACACGTGAGCTTGACAAAGCGAAGCGGATATTGGACAGACAGGCTAAAGCTGGAGTTATCACTATTCCGTATTATGCGGCCGATTATCCTTACCATTTCAGAAATCTCTGCAGTGACACCCCACCTCTCATTCATGTATCAGGCAACTTGGAACTGCTCAACCGTGACGATACAGTAACCATTATAGGTGCCCGTGCAGCCGATGCTGAAGGTCTGGACGCAGCTTACCGGTTTGCCAAACAGATAGGCGGGCAAGGCCATGTGGTAATCAGCGGACTTGCATTGGGATGCGACACGGCGGCGCATCGGGGTTGCCTTGATGCGGAGGGGCAGACTATCGCCATTGTCGCTTCCGGATTGGATATCACACACCCAAAAGTAAACAAACATTTGCAGGAGAAAATCGTGACGAAAGGTGGAACTATCGTGTCCGAACATCCTTTCGGTGTGAAGGCAAACCCTACGAGGCTGGTTGCCCGATGCCGTATGCAAGTGGCTTTGACCCAATCGGTCATCGTGGTGCAATGCCCCATTATCAGCGGAACCATGTATGCCGTGCGCTTCGCACAGGAATATGACGGAGATTTCTTTGGTTGGGAGAATGACATTTATGCGGTGGAGTATGGTACATGGGATGAACTGAACTCCGGCAACAAATTTTTATTGGAGTATAATCTTGCCATTCCTCTCCGAGCGGAACAAGACATTGCACTGAATCAATATTATCAACTAATCATAAACAATACCCAAAATGACACTGAAAGAACTTATCATGAAGGTTGACTTCGACAGCCTTCTCCCATATCTGGAGAAACGGGAAAAGAAGAACTTGGATAATATCTATGCTTTCCGTGAAGCATACGATATTCTCAGGGACATGGAACCCGACAAAGATTATAGAGGGGAAGTTACCGTAATAACAACAATAAGAGAAGACGGGACAAAAATCACACAGATAAACTTCTTGGACGATAATGTATGGGAAAAAGAACTGGCCAAAGAACTTGTTTTTCCGAAAGGCATGCTGCTCAGTCCGGAAGAACTTGCCATGCGCTGCCTGTGGGAAATCACTTTCTATGGCTTTTCGCCCGCAGATCTTGAAGACACATTCTCTAAGATGTTCGGCAGGCAGAAGCCGATGAATCGTTACGAAGTGGCATTGGACAAGCTGGAAGAAAGCATCTGGAAGCATCAGACCCCTCGCAAGTTCCGTGCAAGGGATGAAGACGGCGAACGGCTGACCATTGCACATTTCCCATTTAAGTTTTGTAACAAGCCGATGAACCGGAGCAAGAAAAAACGGAAATACCGTCAAGACAAGCGCGAAGAATATCTTGAGGTCATGGCAAAACGTGAAACGCTCATACAGATGCTTACCATTCCGGGTAGTAGCTTTAAGCGCAGCGATGTAGAATTTTTGTTCAACATTGCGTATGGCATCCGGTATGACTATTGTTCTGTTCTTCATGGAACAAACGGACGGCTGGACTATATCCTTAAGTCTATGACAAAATATCAACAGCTTGATTCATGCCGATATGACCATGCGATTGTATTTATCCGCTATTCTTCCTGTTATCCGCCGGATGATGCTGAACTGGAAACATTCCGTCAAGCGGTGCATAACCGGTTGGGATATGAAAATATCTTGTTCGGTACTGCCGTAGAGAACAATGAATGTGAACAAATCAAAGTTATGCTGTTATTGAATAAAGCTGCATGAAGACAACAAAGAAGAAAGTGCAGGTCCATTTTTAGCAGCTTCTTCTTCGTTGTATTTCCTTGAATTCCGCATTCGGCCAATATATACCCTCTGAGAACGAAGATATACTTCATCGCCAGTTTAATATATACTGTAACAGCAAACGAAGATATACTTCATCGGCCAACGAAGTATATCTTCATTTTCAATGTAGTCGAGTTTGGCAAATTACGAACATTCATTTTTCCTTATATGGGGTTTATAGAAGAAGGAAAAAAGGAGAAAAATTATCCGATACAGCGCATGACGATACTGACCATAATTTCTTTCTCCTCCATGCGTGACTCTGCAATCATAATTGTAAGTGCGACCAGCGTATAGTCGGCTATGCGTTTCTGACCTTTTCCGTCATATAGGATGCCGTTGCAGTTGAGAAAATATAAGAACAGGGCTGCCGCTATCCGCTTGTTCCCGTCATTGAAACTGTGGTTCTTGGTGACGAAATAAAGCAGGTTGGCGGCTTTCTCTTCTACTGAGGGATAAACGTCCTTCCCTGCAAAGGTCTGGTAAATATCACCGATGCTGCCCCTGAACGAGTCGTCTTTTTCATGGCCAAACAAGCCAGACCTATTGCTGAAACACATCGTGTCAATCAAGCGGCGGCACTCATCGTATGTCAGAATGTAAGTTGCTTCGTGTCCCTGCGGCCGGGACATCCGTGATGGTCGTAATCATCGAGCATGGAAAGAGCCACGCTATAGTCTTCAGATACATTAAAAATCTGTTGAAAGTCCATCATGCTTCTTATTCTATTCATTTCCAGTGAGTTTCCTTACTCCGCCTCCTTAAAGTTATAAACCGGCTTGATGACATTCACCACTGATACAGTATCGTTGATATTCCGGATAATCTCGTCCTTTGGCTTATACACCATCGGCGACTCGTCCTTGGTCTCTTCGTTCACGCATTCTGTATAGATGCCTTGCATGGACCGGGCATAATCATCCAAACTGATGTTCTGAAACGCCTGGCTTCGGCTCATGATACGTCCTGCACCGTGGGGAGCAGAACAGTTCCAATCCCCATTGCCTTTACCGATGCAGATGAGGGAACCGTCACGCATGTTCAATGGGATGATACATTTTTCTCCGGCATTGGCAGAAATAGCACCCTTGCGGATGATATTGTCATCGCTAATATAGTTATGTATACTTTCAAACTGAAGGTCGTCTTCACACATGTCGGCATATCCTTGACTAATAAGGTAATCCATGATAAGCCCCGTAATCATGCGCCGGTTTATCTTTGCCCATTGCTGGCAGAGGCGCATATCGTACAGGTAGTCCTCACAATAGCTGCCTTCCAAGTAGGACAAATCGGGCGGTATCGTAGGTTTACGCATTTTGAACGAATTGTGCAGTTCGCGGATAACGTCCTGTAACTCATTTTTCCGTCCGGCCTGTTTATATTCCGCAATCAGACGGTTCTGTTCCTCCATCAGTTTCGCCCAACCGGACTGGCATTTCACGGCCAACTTCTGGTAAATATCGGCAACTTGTTTACCCAGATTACGGCTTCCGGTATGCACAACCAAATAAAATAGACCGCTTTCATCCTTGTCTAATTCGATGAAGTGGTTTCCTCCGCCCAGCGAACCGATGGAAAGATTGAGGCGTTTCGTCTCTTTCAATTCCCGGTAGCAACGCAACTGCTTGATGAGGTCCTTGCTCTCGCGGTAAGCATCCATATACTTTTGTGGCAACGGTACATACTTGTTGTCCCGATAATTGCGTCCAGACGGGATGTGATGCAGGATGAACTCATTCAAGGCGTGGTAATCTATCTCTTTCATGCAGGTGAACGGCTGCACAAGGATGCCGCAACCGATGTCCACACCTACGATATTGGGGATAACCTTGTCTCCCAAGTCACCTGTAAAGCCGATGACACAGCCTGCCCCAGCATGAACATCAGGCATGATGCGGATTTTGCAGCCGCTGAATGCGGGGATAGTCAGCAACCGTTCTATCTGTTCGATGGCGGTTGTTTCGATATTGTCCGTGAATATCTTCACGTCGTGATTCTGAATGTTTCTCATTATTTTCACCTATTTAGAGTTTACGAGTGCAAAAATAAGAGAGGGTGTGTGCCGAATTGAGGCATAAACAGAAAAATATCAACTCCGTGCTTTATTTTGGCACAGAAAAACACTTTCTTTGCGCAAAACTATTGCTTATGACACTGAAAGAATTGGTAATGAAAGTGGATTTCGACAGTCTTCGCCCCTACTTGGAGAAGTTTGAACCGGAACATCTGGACAACATTTATGCTTTCCGCGAGGCATACGATATTTTGCGCCGCATGACTCCAGTTAAAAATGGACAACATGAAATCCATGTAAGCTGGAGCGGAGGGGAAATGGAGGATGAAGAGAAATGGATAAGCGTGCATCCTATGCATGAAGTCAGTTGGGAGGAAGATTTGACTGCGGATGTTGTGGTTGCCGATGATGTACACCTCACCGATGAAGAGCTTGCCATGCACTGCTTGTGGGAAATCACTTATTGGGGATTTTCCCCACAAGAACAATTGGAAACCTTTAATCGGAAGTTTAATCACCATAAGCCGACCAATCAATATGAAATTGCTTTAGACAAGCTGGAGGAAAGCATTTGGAAGCACCAAACACCTCGCAAGCTTCGCCGTCGAGGGAAAAACGGAGAACGATACACCGCCCTGCAAAGTACTTGTGACTTGTTCAATGACCGCAAGAACCGCTCCAAGCGGAAACGGGAATACCGTCAGTACAAACGGGAAGAATATCTGAAACGGATGGCAGCCCGCGAAAACCTGATAACACAGCTATCCGCCGAAGGAAGTAGTTTCAAGAGAAGTGATGTGGATTTCCTTCTTCACATTGAGTATGGAAGACAATACGACTACTTGTCCGTCACAAGCGGAACTGATGGACGTTTGGACTACATTTTAGAGTCAATGACCAAATACCAACAACTAACGTTGGAGAAGTACAATAATGCTGTTGTTTTTCTAACGGTTCCTGCTTGCTGCCCACCGACAAGCCAAGAAAAAGAACGGTTTGAAGAAGCCATGCATCGACATTTAGGATATGATGACATGCTATTCGGTATGGTCACCCATGAAAACAATGAACAGTACATTAGAGTTATGCTGCTACTGAACCGACGATAAAATAATATAAACAAGGAGGCTACCTTCTCATTTTTCGGGCAACCTCCTTGTTTGTATGTCAAGACAGAATCTGTACTTTCAACCGTTTGGTTTCGTCTTCGACCAACTTATCCCACAGACGGGAGCGTTGCAAGGAAGAAGCGGGAATGCGGTTTTGGTACTTTTCCAAAAACTCCGCGCTGTACAAGCCTTCTCTGCCGTAGCAATCAATGATTTCATTCCAGTCCCAGTAGTCGGCAAACTGCTCCAAAAGTTCCGGAGTCAGTATCAGATCGGAATTACGGGATAATTCCCGCCAGTTCCAATAGTTCTTGTATTTCTCCAAGTTTTCTGCCGTAAATAGATGCTCGTTGTTCGACCCGGAGAGTTCTTCCCAGTCAATCCTGTTCTTGAATTTCTCAAGCATGGAGACAGTCCAAAGAATGGTATGGTTGCCGGAAATCGTTTTCCATTCCACCTTGTCCTTGTATTTTTCCAACAGTTGCTCGTTCCAAGCAAAGTCGCCCGAAAGTTCCTTCCAAGCGGCATCTTCCAATACTTTCGCCATAAAATCGTTGCTTAAATTCTTTGTTGCCATAATACGTTAATGTTTAGAAGTTTATCATTCATTCTGCTGCAAAGTAAAGAGCATTAAATGCCAAAACGTGGCATATCATAAAAGAAATACGGGAAAAATAGAAAAAATTAAGGTTGAGCTACGATTTGGCACAAGGAAACGCGTAACTTTGTGGCATAACCATTAAATGACAGCAATATGTCAGCAAATCTTTTTGGACGATACGTATGGCTGATGGACATCTTGCGCAGATACAAACGGCTGACGTTTCAGGAAATCAACGAGCTTTGGCAGGAGAGCGGCTTAGGATATGGCGAGGAACTGCCCTTGAAGACCTTTCATAACCATAAGAAAGCTATCAAAGACATCTTCGATGTATATATAGAGTGCGACCGAAAGGACGGATACCGTTATTACATTGACGAGCCGGAACGCATAGAGGGTAACAACCTGCGCAACTGGCTCATCAGTTCATACGCTACATTGAACCAAATCCAAGCGGATAACAAACTGGAAGACCGGATTATCTTTGAGGAAATCCCTTCGGGACAGACTTGGCTGACCTGCATTGCGGATGCCATGCGTCGTAACCATGTGTTGAGCATTATGCACCAAGGGTTTGGTAAGCCGGAACCCAGCACATTCGACATTGAGCCTTACTTCCTGAAAGTGGTGAAACGCCGTTGGTATGTGGTGGCGCGCAGTCCTTATTACTCCGAGCGGAATAAAGAACAAGGCGTCAAGCCAAGTGATGTGTATTTGGTGTACGCCCTCGACCGTATTTCAGACATCCAAGATACAGGCAAGACATTCAAGATGAAGAAGGACTTCGATGTACACAGCTATTTTGAAGGATGCTGTGGCGTAATCACTTCTAACGAATCGCCTCAAAAGATTGTTCTTCGGGCATACAATGGTTTTGCAGACTATCTGCGCACATTGCCCTTGCATGAATCACAGCGTGAGATTGGAAGTGATGACGAATCGACTCTTTTTGAATACCACCTGAAACCGACTTTCGACTTCTATCAGTTGGTGCTTGCCCAAGGCGACCAAGTGGAAGTATTGGAGCCGGAATCGGTACGTGACGAGATGCGCAACTTCGCCCAAAACATATTGGACTTTTATACAGAAAAGAAGGAGGGCAAGCCATGC
>CASENM010000009.1 GCA_949289295.1 uncultured Bacteroides sp. | reverse complement strand
GTGATGCCCCTCGACTTGCATGTGTTAGGCCTGTAGCCAGCGTTCATCCTGAGCCAGGATCAAACTCTTCTTCGTAGAAATATCATTAATTCAGTCCGTCTCCGAACAGGGACGACCCGAACGTAACACGCCTTCTCTCTCTCAATCCAAAACCTGTCAATGACCACTTCTCAAAAAGCCACCCTTTTTAAAGGGGAGGCGAAAACAAAGGTAATGCTCTTTTTTCTAACCGCCAAATTTTTTCAGGCGCTTTTAAGAAAAATTTTCATTATCCATTCGTTTATTTCATTTTGCTCACTTTCGTTCTCGAAAGCGGTTGCAAAGGTACGGTATTTTTCAATATCTGCAAGCATTATGAACACTTTTTTTCAAAGAAAATATTCATTTAATTAATAAAACACTAATATTCAGACATATACATAATAAAAAAGTTTATCGTCTCACAGAAATGCAAGAATATCTTACCTTAATATAATATATTACAAATTTTGACCGCCAACTTTTTCCAGAACCGCAACCGCAATTACAGGAAAAAACAACGCGGCCGTTCCAAATCAACAAACGGCACCCACAAAAAATAATGCCTAAAGGAGCAAAGCGAAAAAACAATGTCCGACGAAATCAAACTCCGCACATCGAACTTGTTCTCCACAATGCCCCCTTAGACAAACTGGGGTTGAGCAGCTGTTACACCCTCTCCGCTCCTATCAGAACGATAATCTCATAATGATACCGGTTCATGCAGATTATCTTCTTGCATTTACTTTCCGGCCACCACTTCAAAAATCTCCGCAACACCTTCCAGACTGATGGAAGTCACTTTATCGCTTGCGATGTCCAGTTTTCCGAAAGAATCGGAAAGGCTGACCTCAGCAACCACATTGCCATCCTGATCCAACTGTCTGCATTTCACAGGAGCTTCCAGCTCATTCATCAGCAATGTATAATATTTCACACCCTGAAGAACATCGAACGCCAATGTACCCTTATTCGTGTATGATGTCTCCGGATTCTGGTCGAACGCATACACAACCTTGGAGAGATCATCCGCCTTCACGCCAAATCCCAAATTGTCCACCGTCAGCGGATTCACATCAAATGAACGTACCGATGCATAGTTCTTGCGCTCAGAGTCAAGTCGCAACAGACGAATGTAACGTGCCTTCACCGTATCCCCTGTCCAATGGATGTCATATTGGTTGGTCAGTTCACCGGTCAGCGGCTTCCAGGTCCTTCCATCCGCAGAATACTGCACAACCGCATGGTCGAAGAAGTCCACATCATTCACCGAGTTCCGGCCCTGAATAATTGTCACCTCAGACACGTCACGTACATCTCTCAGATCGACACCGATCCAGTCGTTCGGTTTCTGCCCGATACCGGAAGTATAGAAAGTGGCAGTATCGTTATCAAGCATCAGTTTGCTTTGCATCGTAGCCGAATTGCCGAAAGAGCCTATACCCCTATACTGTTTCGGAGTCTCTCCCGTCAGTTTTTTCAGGAAACCGAAAGCCATGTCATCCATCATGTTCAGATAGAAAGGCTGGAGTTTCATCGTTCCCGACTTATGCTCTTCGTATGCCTTGCGCGCATCCGCATCCATCAGATTCTGCACATATTTGTTCCAGAAAGCCGCGTCATCCTTGCCGGCACGGTAGATACGTCCCAATTCGATGGCCTGCTTTCCCCGAGCACCCAGCTTCCCGAATTCCACAAGCCACGGACGAAGCTCATTCTTCAGCAATGTGTTAGAACATCCCTGTTCAATCTGAGAAGGAACTTTCTCAACCCGTGCAAATTCCTCCTCCAAGGCCAGGGCCGCCTGGTCTGTCCAATTTGCCAGCCGGAATGTCTTTGTCTCCCATGACTCGTCACGGCGATAGCCGTTTTCAGTGTCGCACGAATGGATGGCGAAAGTCCTGTAAGCTTCACGTGCGTCAGGAGCCAGCTCACCAAGCCCTCTTTCCCAGTTGTCAATCGGGTTATAGTTCGCTACGTTCCATGAATAGTCGGCCACACCATAGAGTGCCAGCTTCGAGGCTTCCCCATGCTCCATCGGATTGCTTATCACACCACAAGTCTCATTAGCCGTAAGCGAAGTGTCCAAGCCGTACACGGGTCCCTGAAGCAGATAGTTGCGCGCATAGTCGGTCACCGGATAGTTCCACCAGTAATAAGCGGGACGTTTGATACGTGAGTCGATAAATTCCAGCGTCTCCGGTGTCAGGTCGCTGCACACCACATCTCCTGTCCAGAACACCTTGATTTCAGGATACAGCGTCTTGCCGTAGATGGCAAGGCTTCCTTCCGGTGTAGGATTTGCCCAAAGCTTGGAATAATCGGTCGGACAGACAGTGAGCGGACTCACATCGCCTTTCTCTTTCACGAACTCATCAGTCAGACGGTTCAGGAGTTCAGTCTGCTTGTGCGGATTGGTACCTTCGCCGGAAATGTCATCAAAGAAGATGGCAAAATGGCGCACGCCCAAATCATACATCAGATTGAACTTGTTGACCAGATTATTGTAGTCTTCCTCGTTCCATTTGATGTCCTGTCCCGGATGGATAGCCCACACGAAATCCACATAATTGCGGTTGCAGGCATCAATCAGCTCCTTGATATTTCCGGCCTCTTTTTCCGGATAAGGCAGACGCCAGTTCGGGCAACTGTGATACGGATCGTCCTTCGGGCCGTAGAGATAGGAGTTCATCTTGAACTTCCCATAGAAGTCAATCAGAGACAGACGTACTTCGTGCGACCAAGGAGTGCCATAGAAACCTTCCACCACACCCCGGTTAGGCAGATCGGGATAGTCATTGACAGACATGTAAGGCAGCCCGCCATCCTTCACAGCCGGACTCTCCATCAGCTGACGCAAGGTCTGAATGCCATAGAACGCTCCTCTTGCGTCGTAACCTACAATGGTCACGCCCTTCTTGTCGACGGTCAGCGCGTAAGCACCCGACACTTCTTTCACTCCAGCCTTTACGGCAGCTTTCCCTCCGAAGTCCACGCTCAGCTTGACACCCTTCTTGGCAATCGTAGTGAACCCGAAGTCGCCGGCGAATTTCTTCTGTTTGTCCTTCAAGGCAAAACCTCCCGACACGTCCCATACATTCGTCCGGTCGACCGAAATCTGATGAGGGGTCGGATTAATGATTATTCCCTGATGGTCCAGTTTCTTGCCTGTGACAGGCAACACACTCTGCACTTCCGACCGTTGAGACGCCAGGTCAAAATCGGTTTCCTGTGCCGCAAGATTGCCGCACGCCATCGCGCAAGCAATCAGAGCAATGATTGATTGGTTTCGATTCAACTTCATATTAAATTTATAAATTTGATAATAATGTCTTTTTAACAGCAAAAATAGGCATCCGGCCGCTCAATTCATTTGTTCTCCGACAAAAACGGACAAATGGAGACTTGAATTTTGTCTCAGAACACCCACCTTTCATCCAGCTGAAAGTTCATCCAGCCAATTTTTGCACCAATTTATAAAAAAAATTCATGGCGGCAAAACGAACAGAAAATTTTTTAAGATTTATGTCGATTAAATCAGGAAAAAATTTACTAACTATCTCCTTTCCACTTCCGGCACGACGCTTCACTGTGTGAAATATGCATCCTACCAAAAAACGCTTCGGCGTTTCAGCCAAAACGCCGAAGCGTTTTCCAAAAGAGCCCGGACGGGTCACCCGTCAGCTGCAGAATCCGAATTTCTTCATGTCTTCCTCCACAGTCCCGATACCCCCGATTCCAAAATTCTCTACCAGCACTTTCGCCACATTCGGTGAAAGGAAAGCGGGAAGTGTCGGCCCCAAATGAATATCCTTCACACCCAGACTGAGCAAAGCAAGCAAAACGATGACCGCCTTCTGCTCATACCACGCAATATTGTAGACAATAGGCAGTTCGTTGATGTCATTCAAATTAAACACTTCTTTCAATTTAAGCGCAATAACCGCCAAGGAATAGCTGTCGTTGCACTGTCCGGCATCCAGCACACGCGGAATCCCGTTGATGTCGCCCAACGGCAACTTATTATAACGATACTTGGCACATCCGGCAGTCAGGATAACAGTATCTTCGGGCAACTCCTTCGCAAAAGCAGTGTAATAGTCACGGCCACGCATACGTCCGTCGCATCCTGCCATCACCACAAATTTCCGGATGGCACCGCTTTTCACCGCTTCCACCACCTTGCCGGCCAACTGAAGCACCTGATTGTGGGCAAAACCTCCTATAATCTCCCCATGTTCAATTTCCACAGGAGGCTGGCAGAGCTTGGCCATCTCTATAATGTCCGAGAAGTCTTTGTGTCCGTCCTTATCCGCTTCAATATGCCTGCATCCGGGAAATCCGGTAGAATTGGCTGTAAACATGCGTTCCTTGTACACTGCATCGGGAAGAGGAGGCACAATGCAATTGGTCGTAAACAGAATGGGGCCGTTGAAAGAAGCAAACTCCTCACGCTGTTTCCACCATGCGTTTCCGTAGTTTCCGGCAAAATGAGCATATTTCTTGAAAGCCGGATAATAGTGCGCCGGAAGCATTTCACCGTGAGTGTAAATATCCACTCCCGCATCCTGCGACTGCTCAAGAAGCTCTTCCAGGTCATGCAAATCATGTCCGCTCACCAGGATACCCGGACGGTTGCGCACACCGATATTCACTTTCGTCATTTCAGGATTACCGTAAGCAGAAGTGTTCGCCTTATCCAGCAAAGCCATGGTTCTCACTCCCATCTCCCCTGTTTTCAAGGCACAATCCGTCCATTCGGCAACCGACAAACGGTCTACGGCAATCCGGGCCAGCATCCGCTGTATGAAACCATGGATGTCCTTATCATCGCAGCCTAACCGCATGGCATGTTCCAGATAAGCCGCCATACCTTTCAGTCCATAGACAATCAGCTCTTTCAACGAACGGAGATCCTCGTCACTTTCGCGCAGCACACCCACCACAGAAGCCTTTGCGACATAATCCGCACGCACACCCTTCCAACTCAGTTCGTCCGCCTCAGGCAAAAGGATTCCCCGCACACCGGCCTGTGCCATCAAACCATCACGCATCTCAATTCCCTTGTCTATACGCTTAAGAATGCTCTCGTCATCAAAATTCGCATTGGTAATCGTACAGAAAAGCGCATCTGTGACAAAATGGTCCACGTCTTTCCCTACCGGAATGTCATGCCGGCGCAAACAGTCGGCCACTACCGAAATTCCTCTTACCACAAACAGCAGCAAATCCATATTCCGTGCCGTTTCCGCGCTTTTGCCACACACACCTTTCAATATGCAACCTACCCCTTTTGCCGTTTCCTGACATTGGAAACAAAACATGTTATTTTCCATATTCTTCCTGTTTAAATGTTTTCTTGTTACCTTTGCGAAGGTAGACTATCCGTCATCAATAATCTGTATCATCTGATACAACCGGTACAAATATTAGTTAAAAAAACACCATGGAACTGACACCGCTGCTTGGCATCTCCCTCTTCCAGGGAATGAAAGAAGACGAACTGGCCACCTTTCTGTTTGGCTCGCCCAACAGCATAAGACTGTTCAAGGCAGGCGAAACGATTGCCCGACAAGGAGAATTATGTAAAGGGCTGTACATTCTGGCCTCCGGAAATATCCGTGCAGAGATGATTAACGACGAAGGGAAAGAACTGACCATAGAAGAAATAAAAGCCCCGTCACTCTTGGCTTCCGCATTCATCTTTGCTACAGAAAACCGCTTCCCGGTCCGTGTGGAAGCAACGGAACCTTGCGAAATTTTCCTGATAGGGAAAGAACGCTTTCTGGAATTCATGGGCCGTTATCCGACAATGATGCGGAATTTCATGAAAGAAATTTCCGACCGCAGTGTGTTTCTGAGCAAGAAGCTCAACGAGTTTGCCTTGCTGAACCTGAAAGAAAGAATCCTGAAATATCTGGAAACCCACTCTGCAATCCACAACCAGCGTGAAGTGGCGCAAAAATTGGGAGTCACCCGGTCTTCACTGGCAAGAGCACTGGCCGAACTGGCCAACGAAGCAAAGGTTCATGAGAATAAAATCAAAAAGGAGAACTGAAGACCAGATTCCATCTTCAGCTCTCCCCTTCCATACGGTTAAGAATTCCGTTTATTTATATTCATCCCAACTCTTGATGGCAATGTCATCAATGCTCATCGTGCAGAAAGCATGAATGAATGCACTGGCCAGACGAGCGTTAGTAATCAGCGGAATGTTCAGGTCAATGGCCGCACGGCGTATCTTATAGCCGTTTGTAAGCTCACGGACAGAGAGGTCACGGGGGATGTTGACCACCATATCAATCTGTTTCTTGTGAAGCATCTCAAGAGCCTGGGGATACCCGTCCTCACTCGGCCAGTATACACGGGTGTTTTCCACCCCGTTTTCTGCCAGGAATTTAGACGTACCGCCCGTCGCAAAGAGATTGTATCCTTTCGCTTTCAACCTTCTTGCCGCTTGAAGCATGTCCACCTTCTGCTTGGCCGCACCCGTAGACAACAGCACGTTTTTCTCAGGAATACGGTAACCCACAGAAAGCATCGCCTTAAGAATCGCACACGAAGTGTCCTCACCGATACAACCTACCTCGCCGGTACTTGCCATGTCGACTCCCAGCACAGGGTCAGCTTTCTGCAGACGGTTGAACGAGAACTGACTGGCCTTTATCCCCACATAATCGAGATCGAAAAGATTCTTCTCAGGCTTCTCCACGGGAAGACCCAACATCACGCGGGTAGCAAGCTCGATGAAATTTATCTTAAGCACTTTGCTCACAAACGGGAACGAACGGGAAGCGCGGAGATTGCACTCGATAACTTTGATATCATTGTCGCGCGCCAGAAACTGAATATTGAACGGACCGGAGATATTCAGTTCTCTGGCTATCTGGCGCGAAATACGCTTGATGCGGCGCACAGTCTCTACATAAAGTTTCTGCGGCGGGAACTGGATGGTGGCATCACCTGAGTGCACACCGGCAAACTCAATATGCTCGGAAATTGCGTACACGACAATCTCACCGTTCTTCGCCACGGCATCCATCTCCACTTCCTTGGCATGTTCGATGAACTGGCTCACCACCACCGGGTGTTTCTTCGACACCTCTGAAGCAAGCTGCAAGAAACGTTCCAGCTCTTCCTGGTTGGAGCAAACATTCATAGCCGCACCCGAAAGCACATACGACGGACGCACGAGTACGGGGAATCCCACCTTGCGTATGAACTCGTGGATGTCATCCATCGAAGTCAAGGCACTCCATTCCGGCTGGTCAACTCCAATCCGGTCGAGCATCGCGGAAAATTTGTCGCGGTCCTCCGCATTGTCAATGCTCTTGGCAGACGTTCCCAATATGTTCACTTTCTGCGCATCGAGTCGCATGGCCAGATTGTTCGGTATCTGACCGCCGGTAGAGACAATCACACCGTGCGGATTTTCCAGTTCAAGGATATCCATCACCCGTTCGAAAGTCAGCTCGTCGAAATAAAGACGGTCACACATATCATAGTCCGTCGACACAGTCTCTGGATTATAATTGATCATCACCGAGCGATATCCTTCCTTACGGATAGTCTGCAATGCCTGCACACCACACCAGTCAAACTCCACTGACGAGCCGATACGGTAAGCACCCGAGCCGAGCACGACAATGCTCCGGTGGTCACCCGTATAATTCACATCATCAGCCACCCCACTGTATGTAAGATACAGATAGTTGGTCTGTGCGGGATATTCTGCGGCGAGCGTATCTATCTGCTTCACCACGGGTATGATTCCCAGATTCTTCCGATAGTTCCGCACGGCTAGAATGCCATCCTCCATCTCACCCTGCCATCCGATGGCACGAGCCACCTGGAAATCAGAGAATCCCTGATATTTAGCCTTATAAAGCAAGTTTCCGGGAAGTTCGGAAAGCTGTATATGATTATTCCCCCATTCATGCAACTCCTTAGAGGTCTGCATGATTCCCTCAAGTTTATAGAGGAACCACTTGTCAATCTTAGTAAGTTCATGTATCTGATCAACGGTATATCCGGCACGCAATGCCTTCGAAATGACAAAAATACGCTTGTCAGTAGGTTCGCGCAACGCCTTGTCAATGTCAGCAATGACCAGCTCCTTGTTTTCCACAAAGCCGTGCATACCCTGTCCGATCATGCGGAGTCCTTTCTGGATGGCTTCCTCAAAAGTACGTCCGATGGCCATCACCTCGCCCACCGACTTCATGCTGGAGCCCAACTCACGGTCAACACCATGGAACTTGCCAAGATCCCAACGCGGAATCTTGCACACCACATAGTCGAGCGCCGGCTCGAAAAAAGCCGAAGTAGTCTTTGTCACCGAGTTCTTCAGATCGAACAGCCCATAACCCAGACCAAGCTTGGCAGCCACAAATGCCAGCGGATAGCCTGTAGCCTTCGATGCCAGTGCAGAAGAACGGCTCAGACGGGCATTCACCTCAATCACCCGATAATCCTCTGATTCAGGATCGAAAGCATACTGCACATTACACTCTCCCACAATGCCGATATGACGGATAATACGAATGGCCAGCTCGCGGAGCTTATGATATTCGCTGTTAGTCAGCGTCTGACTCGGCGCAATGACGATGGACTCTCCGGTATGGATGCCCAGCGGATCGAAATTCTCCATGTTGCAGACCGTGATACAGTTGTCGAAACGGTCGCGTACCACTTCATACTCCACTTCTTTCCAACCCTTCAGACTTTTCTCCACAAGTACCTGCGGAGAGAATGAGAACGCTTTTTCCGCCAACACGTTCAGTTCTTCCTCATTGTCACAGAAACCTGACCCGAGACCTCCCAAGGCGTATGCAGCACGAATAATGACAGGATACCCCACCTCCCTGGCGGCACGGCGCGCATCCTCAATGCTTTCCACAGCCTCACTCTTAATGGTCTTCACATCAATCTCATCAAGCTTCTTTACAAACAATTCACGGTCCTCGGTATCCATAATGGCCTGTACAGGAGTACCCAGCACGCGCGCGCCATATTTCTCGAACACACCTTCCTTATAAAGGGCCACTCCACAGTTCAGAGCAGTCTGTCCGCCGAACGAGAGCAACACTCCGTCAGGACGTTCCTTATCGATTACTTTCTCCACGAAATAGGGCGTCACGGGAAGGAAATAGATTTTGTCGGCCACTCCCTCAGAAGTCTGCACCGTAGCGATGTTGGGATTGATGAGCACAGTTTCGATACCCTCTTCCTTAAGGGCCTTGAGTGCCTGAGAACCTGAATAGTCGAACTCTCCGGCCTCGCCAATCTTGAGTGCGCCGGACCCTAGCAACAATACTTTCTTTATATTTTCTTTCATTGATGTTTTCCGTTAATTTGTTTAATAAATCCATGCCACAATCAGTCGCCACTTGACTAATCTGTGGAATCCGGTGGTTAAAATTTGGTTCAAATCAGCTTCACAAACTCATCGAAAAGGAATTCAGTGTCAGTGGGGCCGCTGGCTGCCTCTGGATGGAACTGAGCCGAAAACCAAGGATTCTTCTTATGGCGTATCCCTTCGTTCGAGCCATCATTCATATTGATGAAAAGAGGCTCCCAATCATCTCCCAAAGTATTGTTGTCCACCGCATACCCATGGTTCTGGCTGGTAATGAAGCAACGGTCCGTACCTACCATGCGCACCGGCTGGTTATGGCTGCGGTGACCGTATTTCAGCTTATAGATTCTGGCTCCACCCGCCTTGGAAAGCAGCTGATTGCCCATGCAGATTCCAAAAATAGGAAGAGTCTCGTCCTGCATGGCCTTGCGGATATTCTGCACTGCGGCATCACACGTGTCAGGATCGCCCGGCCCATTGGAGATGAAAAGTCCGTCGAAATCGATGCCGTTGAAATCATAGTTCCAGGGCACACGAATCACCTCTACACCTCTTTTAAGAAGACAGCGGATAATATTCGCCTTCACGCCGCAATCCACAAGAATCACTTTCTTCAATGAAGAATCCAATTGTGCATTCAGTTCATCTTTCGAGATGCCGACCGAAAACGTACGACTTTTGTCTCCTGCATAAACAACAATCTCCTTGCAAGAGACCCGGTCTACATAATTGATGTCGCCATACGCCGAAAATCCTTCATCCTCCGTTTCTGACTCTTCATTTCCGAAAACGATTCTCCCCATCATCACGCCATGCTCGCGAAGCACTTTCGTCAACTCCCGCGTGTCAATTACTGTAATGCCCGGCACCTGCTCACGCTTCAACCAGTCAGCCAGGCTTTCCACTGCATTCCAATGACTGTATTTTTCACTATAATCACTTACGATAATGGCCTCGGCATGTATCTTGCCGCTTTCCATAAACACAGGCAGGCCGTTTGCGCCGAAAGTGAACGGCGGCACTCCATAGTTACCGACAAGCGGATAGGTAAGCGTCATCAGCTGTCCGGCATATGAAGGGTCAGTAAGACTCTCCGGATAACCGGTCATCGCCGTATTGAACACTACCTCGCCCACCACCGACTTTTCATAACCGAACGACTTGCCGTGGAAACGGCTCCCGTCGTCAAGGATTAACGTCACATCTTTCATTCTTCGTCTTTATTGTTTTGTGTCTTTAGTTTTTTCACAAAAAAAACCCGGACTTGCCGAAAAGCAATTCCGGGTAATCATATCGTATAATCTATCTCGTTCGTTATGTATCCTAGTCCGATATTCATCAACATCTCATGTCGTTTTTTCGTTTCGGAGTGCAAAGATACATTTTTTCCCTGAAACGTCATGTTCTTTACCTAACATTTTTTCAAGAAAATTCTGAAGAAGACTTTCTTACAAAAAAACTCAGGAAAAAGTTTGGCGGATTCATGGAAAGCTGTATCTTTGCACACGTTTTCAAAACGACACCTTGCAAAGGTCTGCCGAAATAACTCAGTTGGTAGAGTAACTCATTCGTAATGAGTAAGTCGCGGGTTCGAGTCCCGCTTTCGGCTCAAAAGAAAAGGAGTTATGCCGAACGAAATATGGCATAGCTCCTTTTCTTTTCAAGATGCCCCCTCAAAACGAAGAGAGAGGCTGTCTTAAATGAAATCTGACTTTCATTTTGAGACAGCCTCTCTTTTTATTAATTGGTGCCAATTATTTTTTCACCAGAGAAACACCTATTTCGTTCATTTCTACAACTGCTTTTTCAGACGATGGAGTCGTAGCATCCAGTTTAATGTAACGGGCCTTGACCGGAGTCTTGAATGCTACGGTCTGAGGCAACGGATTGTGCATGATATTGCTGAACTCTCCGTTGGTCGGCACTTCCTTCCACTGCTTCCCATTCTCACTCACAAAGAACTTGTAACGGAATGCCATAGTCGGTTTAGCCGTTTCATTCAGAGGAGCATAAGTAAATGCAGCCAATGTAACTGACTGTCCCAAATCTATAGCCAGCGGCTGACTGCTTACAACCTTCCAGTCCGAACGAGAAATATCATTCCACTCTGAACGGTCGGCCACTTCTTTCACCGGTTCTGCATAATATGCCGCCACCTTACAGATATTGGCATTACGACGTGAAGACAATATTGTCACTTTCAGCTTTTCGGCATTCACTTCAGGGAAGCGCAACATACGCTTGTAGCCCACAGTTGTACCTTCACCCAACAAAGTCCATTGTCCGTCCTTCAACGCTTCTACCTTGAAAGATTCCACACGCTGTCCTTTCGAAATATCTTCCTGCAACATCACCACATTGAACTTTGCGTCAGTTGCCAATGTATATTCACGGTCCTCTCCCGAACCGGCATTCCAAAGTTCGTCTCCTTCTTCTACATAGTCAGTAGCCAGCATTTTTTGTCTGTAGGCAGCAAATTCTTTCAACCGGGCTATGTCATTCTCATGAATCAGTCCGCGACGATCAGGAGGAATGTTCAGCAACAAAACCGAGTTGTAGCCGACAGACTGGAAATAGATATCGGTCAAATGTTTCAAGCTTTTCACCTTACCGTCTTCTTCTGCATGATAGAACCATCCCGGACGGATAGACACATCCACTTCCGACGGATACCAGAACAATTCGTTCGCCTTTGCCAAAATCTCACGGCCTCCCAAATCTTGGGAAGTGCTTGATATTTCAAGTGCATTGTTGTTCGCTTCCGAACGGGCATAGATTCCCGGAGTAAGTACAGTCGCACTCCATTCTGTTTCGCGGCCCAGTCCTCTCTCGTTACCTACCCAACGCACGTCATCACCCATGATGGCCATGGTTGCCTTAGGCTGGAGTTTCTGAATTGTCTTGTAGAAAGCATCCCAGTCATACACTTGCTTTTTCCCGTTAGGACCTTCACCGTTAGCTCCGTCAAACCATACCTCGTGTACCTCGCCATAGTTGCTCAGCAACTCTGTAAGCTGGTCAATGAAATATTGGTTGTAACGCGGAGAATCACCGTAGCATTCTGCATTCCGGTCCCACGGAGACAAATAGACACCGAACTTCATGTCATATTTCGTACACGCGTCGCGAAGTTCCTTCACCACATCTCCCTTTCCGTCTTTCCAAGGCGAAGAAGCGACAGAATGCTTCGTCGTTTTGGTAGGCCACAAGCAAAAGCCGTCATGATGCTTGGCAGTAAGGATAACCATCTTGAAGCCGGCTTCTTTCAGGTTCTTCACCCATTGCTCGGCATCCAATTCGGTCGGATTGAACAGAGCCGGGTCTTCTTTTCCGTCTCCCCATTCCCTTCCGGTAAAAGTATTGACTCCAAAATGCAGAAAAGCCGTCAGCTCCAATTTTTGCCATTCCAACTGCTGAGGTGTGGGCACCAGGCGTGCAGCCATGTCCACTTTCTGCTCAAGAGTAGTCCCTTCCGGAAACTCCACATGTTTCACATAGTACTCTTCGCTCTTCTGCGTACATCCGGACAAACCGATGCACGCCAGACAAGCCATCGCTACCAATTGATTGAATGTTCTCATGATATAAAATTTAGTTAATGAAATTTCATTCTTCCATGGAAAGACCGAAACGGCCGTCTACAATCGCCTCCAGACTTTCCTGCATTTCTTTCAATATTTCAGGGTGTCCGGAAGCCACATCATACTGTTCCGACGGATCTTTCCTCAAATTATACAATTGAGGATTTTTGCTGTTGCCTGTCTCGATACCTACCTCCTTTATATAGGCGGCACCGCCGCCCGGACGTATATATTTCCATCCGTCCTTTATCAGAGTCAGGTTGTTGGCCCCGTTCTGCAACACCAGATTTCCGCGGTCCGTCCGGTTCTTCCCGAGCCACGTATCAAGTTGGTTACATCCGTCAGGTGTTGCCTTTTCAGGGAGGGATTCGCCCAACAGTGCCGCCAGACTGGCTATCCAGTCAATCTGACAAACCAACGCATCCGACACCTGCCCGGGTGCAATATGATTTTTCCAGTTCCAGACACAAGGCACACGAGTGCCCGCCTCATAAAGACTGTATTTTCCTCCCCGATAGATACCGCCCGGCTTATGGCCACCCAAAAGCTCGACAGCCTGATCCTGATAGCCATCGTCCACAACCGGACCATTGTCGCTTGACACAATTATCAGAGTATTCTCGTCAAGTCCAAGCCGTTCGAGAGCTTTCATGATTTCACCTACCGTCCAGTCGAACTCCAGCAGACAATCACCACGCGGCCCCATTCCGCTCTTTCCTGCAAAACGTTCGTTGGGCACCCTCGGCACATGTGCATCCTGAGTGGCTAGATACAAGAAAAACGGACGGTCTTTCTGTTCTTCCATGAAACTAACGGCCTTGTCGACCAGTGTCAACGCAATCTCTTCGTCCTTCCACAGAGCCGACTTGCCCCCTTTCATGTATCCGATACGAGAAATTCCGTTGACTATGCTCATGTCATGCCCGTGAGACGGCAACATGCGCAAGAGTTCCGGATTATCACGTCCGGTAGGCTCACCGGGGAAGTTATGCTGATAGCTCACCTCTATCGGGTCGGCCGGATCCAGGTTGACCACGTTCCCGTTCTCCACAAACACACAAGGCACACGGTCGCCCGTAGCAGCCATGGCAAACGAATAGTCGAATCCCAAATCGCCGATACCCGGCACCAATTTCTCATTCCAGTTCTGCTCACCGTTCTTTTCGCCCAGACCCAGATGCCATTTGCCCACCATTCCGGTTGCATATCCGGCATTTTTGAACAAATCAGCCAACGTAAAGCGGTCCGGACGAATAATCATCCCCGCATCCCCATCGGCTATTCCGGTTCCGTTCCGCCTCCACGCATATTCACCCGTAAGCATGGCATAACGTGAGGGAGTGCTCGTGGCTGCAGCTGAATGCGCATTCGTGAAATTGATTCCGCCGCGTGCCAGACGCTCCACATTCGGAGTGCGGACAGTAGACGCTCCGTTACAGCTCAAGTCGCCGAAACCGATGTCATCGGCATAAATCAGCACGACATTGGGAGTGGAAGACTTATCCGCCGCACTGACACAAACAGATCCGCACATCAACAGAAAAGAAGAAAAAAAATATCTGTCTGCAATCATCATCTTTCTTTAATTATTTTGCAACTCTTTCAAGCCATCTCACCATGGAAAGCATTACAATCATTGAAGCTCCCGTAGCCCCCACAAACACAAGCCAGCATGCCCAGATAGGAACCGACGTATAAAGCAGACCACCGATAAACAGAAGCGAATTGCCCACAGCCGTAGCGGCCAGCCAGCATCCCTGCATCAGCCCCTGCAGATGGGGAGGAGCAACTTTCGACACGAATGACAAGCCCAGCGGGGAGATGAACAGCTCGGCCACTGTGAGAATGAAGTAAAGGCCAACCATAATCCACGGAGTGACGCGGATGGCACTAATCTGTTCTTCAGACATCACGGCAAGCGCATCCTTGGCGGGCAAAGTCAGCGAGAAGAACATCAGGAACAGGTAGGCCAAAGCCGCGATACCCATACCGATGGCAATCTTCATCGGAGTGGAAGGTTCCTTTCCCCTCTCCTTCATCGCACCGAATATCCACATGATTATCGGAGTCAGAAATACCACAAAGAACGGATTGACTGCCTGGAAGATTTCGGCACCTTTGATTTCCGTAAAGCCCAAATCGATGTTGATGACACTCAAATCCACATAGTCGCGTGCAAAATAAGTCAGAGAATATCCGTTCTGGTGGAAAGAAAGCCAGAAGAAAATCACCACGCCGAACACGGCGAACAACGCATAGATACGCTGGCGGATTTCTGTCGCGCTGATCTGCACCTCCTCTTTACTTACAGATACCTTTTCAGGACCGGCAGCCTTCACTTCTTTTTTTCCCGGATCAGGGAATGTGCTCTTATATTTCAGATAAATGACCAGAGAAATGAGCATCGCCACAATAGCGGCCATAAACGCATAATGGAACCCCCGGTTGAAGACATCCAGATAGTTGTTGACAAACGCAGTCATGTCTGTCACCTGACTGCCGTCGAGCATCACGCGGTTGGAAATCACGGTCAATTTCTCCAGCTCCTGCGGCAACATCGCATCCGCGCCCTCCAAATATTTATGGCAAAGTTCAGGAAGAGTGGCGTCATAATCCAGATTGTTTGCCTTAAGCCACCAGTTGCGTACACCGATAGCAATGAAAGGAGCGAAGACGGCACCTACATTGATGAACATATAGAAAATCTGGAAACCGGCATCCCGAAGGCTCGAATACTTCGGATTGTCGTACATCTGCCCCACCAAT
Organism: uncultured Bacteroides sp.; assembly: GCA_949289295.1. Classification (GTDB taxonomy): domain Bacteria; phylum Bacteroidota; class Bacteroidia; order Bacteroidales; family Bacteroidaceae; genus Phocaeicola. The sequence continues at coordinate 7,503 of CASENM010000009.1, read as the reverse complement.
GCCTGGAGATTCCCCTTGAACAGACCGTTGCCAAACGCAATGACAGCAAGCCCCACACACGTCAGCCCCAGAAACAGAGGCAGGTTGGAAACAGGCGTAGGCGTAGGAATGGCAATAATCAGATAACCTAAAGCCATCAGCACCAGTCCGGCCAGAATAGTTCCCTTGAAATTTTTAGTCTTGTCTGCAATAATGCCCCCCACCAGCGCAAGAATATAAATTGAAGCATAAAATGCAGAATAGATGTATCCGGTAGTCGTTTCCGACAAACCGAATTTTGCCGAGATGAACAGGGTAAGAATTGCCATCATGATATAAAAGCCGAAACGCTCTCCCATATTGGCCAACGCCGCGGCAACCAGCCCCTTTGGATGTTTGTTGAACATAGGATAATGAAGATTTTTAAAAATTAATGGTTAATAGCTAAAAAAAAACACTCTTAGCTGCAAATATAACTAAAATTCCCGAACATGCAAAAGTCCGGACATCATTCTGCTAACTTCGGCAATCTTCTGCGCGCACTCCGATCCATTACACGTTCAAAATCGCGGACAATGTTCCGGCCCATATTCACGCGTGTACTGTCTACCTTCCGGATAGCCACAGGGGTGACATCATTCTTATACTTGGCTTTACCTATCCTGATTTTCATCTTGTCGAGATTGCCTGAGATGTTGACACCCGCCTTAAACGGAAGGGGCGACTTCAAGATAGATATATGATACTGGAAATTCATGTCAAGTCCCTGCGTACCTCCCACAGCGGCTTTATAGCGATCTATCTGGACCACAAACGGATAGACAGTCACATTGCCGTCTTCTACGGTCAGATTGACCGATATGCTATCGAACACATTGCGTTTCTTGTTCTTGAACATCAGCTTCTTGGATATCTCCGCAAAAGTCTCTCCGTCCATAAGCACCAGACTGTCGCCCTTGATATGCACGGCTGCACGCAACGTAGGAATCTTGATGTTCAGATTCGAATCGAGCACAGCTTCCGCGGCCGCGTCAAAATCCACCATCCCCTTGAACGAACGCAACATAGGCACAATGGTATCCAGCGACGGGACAAAATCGACCAGCTTGCCGATATTGACCTTATGCAACCGGAAATCGAAACCGGCATATCCCCTTTCTTTCCGGCGCGCATGATAGACCAATGTGGTGTTGAGATCCGCATCCAGCCCGCGCATCGACAGATGTTTGAGATGGACAGCCTGGTTGCGGATATCCACAGCCCCACGGACACGCTCGAACACCATATTGTCGTAAACCACTCTTCCCAAATCGGTCTGAAGTTCGAAGTCAATATTCTTGGGCACCACAAACAGTTTCAGTACAGCCGAAGTGTCTGCCTGAGCTTCGTCCAGAGCCCCGGATTCGGCCTGCAACGTATCTTCCGGAAAATTCAAGGCGTTTATCAGCTGATTGCAATCAAGATTGCGCGACGAGACAGAGAGGTTGGCACGAAGCATGCCTCCTTTTTTAATCACTTCATACAGCCGGTGCACCTCGCCCGAAGCGGTCAGGTCAGAACGTCCGATGCGCATAGTCGCATTTTTCAGGGCAATCCGCCGGTTACCTACAGTCACCGCGGTTTTGCTCATACAGACCGGAAGGGCCAGTTGAGGCACTTTCACCCGCAACCGGTTGAAACCGATAATGCCGTACGGATTCCAGACAGAATCCCTCACCTTCTCAGCTGTCACGGCAAAGCCTCCCTTATCCATTCCCATACGCACCTGCCCCATCCTGCAGAACAGCGTGTCGGTCTCCAATGAGAGCTGTATCCGCGGCATGGCCGGATTCTTTTTCCCCGGATGCAGACGGACCGTAGCTTTGGTAAGCTTGCTGAACACATTCAACGAATCGCCCACCGAACCTTTCAGCCGGTTCATTTCCAGCTTGCATTCCAACTCGACAATACGGGTTGTATCCTGCGGGTTGGTCGACTTCACATCTGCTTTCAGTTGCTGGAGGTCAGCGTCAATCTTCGATGAACGAAGCCGCGCACTGCTGATTTCCGCACGGGCGCCCAACGAATTGTTCCCGACAAAAGCCAGCGAAGCGTGACTCGTGAAATCGAAGTTTTTCGTCGTGTCGCGCAGGAACACATTTTTCAGCTCCAGCTTTCCGCCTGCCCGGACGCGGCCAAAATCTTGTTTCATTATCGACGACAACCTGCATTTCAGATGTAAGTCCGCCTCCAGATTTCCCCCCATCGACACCCCTTCCTGCAACGGGAATGTCTGGGCAAGAGCTGTCAAGTCAACTTTCGACTCCGTATTGAAAGTGATATATGGATCTCCCAGCAAATCCTCCGCCTTTCCGTCGGCAAGTATGTCGGTATGCGCTCCCTGAAAACGGAGAATCTTCAGATCAGCATACGACGGCTTCTCCTTCATCAGGTCGACAAAACCATAAAGCTTGGCGGTGAAATTATCCACGCCATACGGCATACGGTCGTATTTGGCGGAAGCGTCAGTAATCTCCACCGCCAGAGTCACTTCAGGCATCTGCCGCTTGCCGTAAAGCCCCTTCACCGTACCTCCCAGCTTCACTTCTCCGCCTACAGACATGCTTTCGCGCTTCAGCACACTTTCCGGAACCATTTTCATCACGGTCTCGAGTGAAGGAGCATGAAGTCCATAATTCAGGTCGACCCGGGCGGCACGGTGCAGGGAATCACGCGTCAGCGTACCGTTCAGGTCCAGTGTCACTCCGTTGACGGAAAGTTGCGTCTCGTTAAGCGTCAGCGTACTCCGGACACGGTTCAGGTCCAGATCGGTTTTCAACTCTGCCGCAATATGATTCAGCAATAATTGTCCATCCTGCCAGAACAGGATATTTTCGTTCTTGAAAACAAGCGACAACCGTGAATGACCTTTCCTCAACAATGCCCTCAAGTCGAGGTCAGCGTTCTCCAGGCGGGCATATACACGGGTATCCCGGTCATCGAAAACCACATTCGTCCGCTTCAAGGATACCCGGTTGATACGAATCTCCCCGATTTTCGGAGCGGCCGATTCGACGGTATCCTGTTTCTCCGCAACGGCCGTATCGGATTTTGCCACATCCCAATTGGCCCGTCCTTCCTTGTCGACAAACGCATACACCGAAGCTCCCTCCAACCCCAGATAACGGAGATTGACTTTCTTGTCTTTCAGATAGTCGATAGGATTGACCACCACCACGCATTTCTCGAACGAGACCAGCGAATCGGTCTTTTGCCACAATGTGTCACGCATCACTTTCGACACCAGCGACCCGTCCGTCAGCTTCAGCCCGAAACGGGGGAAAGTGGAAAAAAACGTCAGCTCCACACTCTTCATGTCGAGGCGTGCATTGAGCGAACGGTTGGCCACGCCCACTACTACGGGAGTCAGCTTCTCGGGAGTAAACACAAAATGGATGACAAAAGCGATGACCGCCAGCACCAGGGTTATCACAGAAAGCAAAGATATAGCCGCAATCTTGACGGCGTTCCGCTGTTTTTTGTTCATTTTCATCTCAATATCAGTTAATTCAGGTTCCACTGCCAATTGCACGGGTCCGGCAAATACTCACACAAAAAGGTGTAATCTGCAGTGGAAAAATCGGGCATATAAAATTATCTGTTGTGCAAAGATAAGCAATCTTTTCAATCCTTGTCATTCCGGATACGCCTCAAGGCAAAGAAGCCGCACAAAAAAACGCCGAAGCGTTTTGACCGAAACGCCCAGGCGTTTTAGAGGAAACGCTTCGGCGTTTCACTCCGAAGACCGTTTCTGCACTACAACTCCTTACAACAAAAGGTACAGACAAAATCCGGATAAATGAAATAACGGATACGGAAAGTCCCCGAAGCGGCAGGGTAAAAACTCTCTCCCAGAAACTCACCCGTATGCTGGAGAGGAAACGGACATATACGCAGATGTTCAAGAAAATCGACTCCCTCCTGCTCCAGCACTTTATACAATACCTCCTTCGCCGACCAATGCAAAAGCAGCTGCAACAGATATTCACTGCCAGTCATACATTCCTTTTCCGGCAACTCGTCGGCACGCACGAAACGCGCCGCCACTTTCTTCACCCGGTCCCTGACCTGCTCTATGTCGATGCCCGGCACAAGAGAGTCGTGAATTCCGGCCGCCACATATCCCTCGGTGTGTGAAATGGTAATCTTCCGCCCGTCACCTTCCAGAAAAGGCATTCCTGACGGAGCGTGCATGACACGGCATTCCTTCCCCGCCAGATTCTTCAGGAGCACCCTCACGCCCAAAACCTCCAGGCGGCGTTTCGGTGCCTTCATGCGCTCCAACTCCGGCTCGAACAAAGCCCTGTCATCGAGCATGGCTTCCAGCTCATCGGCAGATTCAGACACTTTCCAGATGCCCCAGAGTCCGCCCCCATACTCCCAACGCTTGAACAACGGCATTTCAGTCGTCTCCTTTTTCCGCTTCCTCGCCAGACACGGCAGGCAGCACCGTTACCTTGACCTTAAGAATGCGCCGGCTGTTCATTTCCAGCACCTCGAAACGATAGTTCCTGTACTCAAGCACTTCATGCAGAGCAGGGAACTCCCCTTTCAGTTCCAGTACGAGTCCGGCCAGCGTATCCGAATCGCCCGCCACCTCCTCAAACTCGTCCGCATCGACCTTGATGATTTTATAAAAATCCGAGAGCAAAGTCTTGGCCTCAAACACATATACCGTTTCCGAAATTTTCACGTACGTACGCTCATCCTCATCATATTCATCATTGATTTCCCCCACAATCTCCTCTATGAGGTCTTCCATCGTGACAATGCCCGACGTCCCCCCGAATTCATCCACCACGACAGCAATATGAATCTTGTTGGCCTGAAAATCACGCAACAAATCATCGATCATCTTGGTTTCCGGCACGAACAACGCCGGACGAATCAGATTCTGCCACTTGAACTCATCGCCCCGGTCCAGATACGGAAGAAGATCCTTGATATACAGAATTCCCTTGATGTTGTCACGCGAATCCTCGTAGACCGGGATGCGCGAATACCCATTGTCGACCACACATTTCAGGACATCGGAAAAACAGCACTTGATTTCAATGTCAACCATGTCGAGACGTGAAGTCATCACCTCCTTGGCCGTCTCCTCGCCGAACCGGATAATGCCTTCCAGCATATTCCCTTCCTCGGAAGCATTTTCAATGTCCGTCAGCTCAAGAGCCTGGGAAAGCTCGTCCACCGAAAGGTTGTGTTCGCCCCTCACTTTCGGAGCCATCCTGCTGATAAAAAAAGACGAACGCACCAGCAGGAATGACAACGGACTGAACACGGGCCGCAGCATACAGACCAGAGGAGCGGCCCTGCGGACGAAAGCCAGAGGCTGCTGGGCCGAATAGATCTTGGGAATAATCTCACCGAACAGGAACAACAGGAAAGTGAGGATGACGGCGACAAGCACGAACCCCACCGCCTTGGCCGTTCCGAAATCAATGACTGAAAAGAAGAAGCAGTCCAACAGAAGGACTACCGCCACATTCATAAAATTATTTGAAATCAGGATAGTGGCAAGAAGACGCTCAGAGTCGTCAAGCAACGCTCTGACACGCTTGTCTGCCCGACGCTCGCTTCCATCAACTTCCTCCCTGTCTGAAGAAGACAATGAAAAAAATGCCGTTTCAGAAGCCGACATTACGCCGGACAAATACAGCAGCACTACAGCCGCCAACAAAATAATCGCATCCTCCCACGAAAGAGGATTCACCATAATTCCTCCAAAAAAATCTGCCGGCTGGCATAAAAACGAATCAGGGTCCATTCAACTATTGATAATTAAACAATAAAGTCCGCGGTGCGGACTCATTCATTCTCTCAGAAAGGCAAATCGTCAGATGGAGCCGACACCTGTACGGCTTCGGACCGTGCAGGCTGGTTCTGCGGAGCATTCGCCGTCTGTACAGGACGCGGAGTAAGCATCTCCATATTGTCGCCGAATATCTCTACCACATAACGCTTCACTCCATTCTGGTCATCGTATGACCGCGAACGAATTTTACCTTCGATATACAGCTTGTCACCTTTGTGCACATATTTCTCGGCCGTTTCCGCCAGACCCCTCCACAGGACAATGTTGTGCCACTCAGTCCGTTCCGGCACATGCGTCCCGTTGGCCAACGTATATGCACGATCGGTAGTAGCCAACGGAAATGTAGCCACGGCTACACCGTTGTCCAAATATCTTACTTCCGGATCTTTACCCACATTGCCAATCAATTGCACTTTATTCAATGACATAACTGCTATATTTTTAAATTTCAGGCTTCAAAACTATAGAAAAAAAACGAGAAATCAAACGGGAGACTGGAAATTTCTCAAAATCAGCGACCGCCACCTTCCTAAACCCAGGCAGTTCCGCCCCAGAATCTGACAACACGATTTCATAACAAGTTGCATGGATTATCTGATGAGAAAGCACATACTTTACGCCGGAAGCCACAACGCGAACAGCCCCGATCTCCACCCCCTGAAGCAGCCTTCCAAATTCAGCCCGTGCCGACAGGCCATCCCATGAAAGCTCTTTCTCCGATTCGACCAACGGGAACTCATAAAGGTTCTGCCAAATGTCGCCCGGCCCCCTGCGATGAATAAATGTGTGCGCGCCTGCGCACACGTACATATAATTAAAAAAACGGTCCGTCACTTTCGTTTTCCTCTTCTTCCTGGGATACGAGCCGACTTTCCCCGTCCGGAAGGCCACACACACCTCAGCCAGCGGACACGAGACACAACAAGGCGACGAAGGCACACATTGCATCGCTCCGAAATCCATGATAGCCTGATTATATTCTGCCGGACGTTCCTTGTCGAGCAATTCCTCCGCCAAAGCCGCAAAAACCTTTTTCCCTTCAGAAGTGTCAATCGCCGCATCTATTCCCAGACAACGTGACAACACCCGATACACATTCCCGTCGACTACGGCACAAGGCATTCCGTAGGCAAACGAACAAATGGCAGCCGCCGTATAGTCGCCCACCCCCCTCAGTTTTTTCACCTCCTGGAATCCGACGGGAAATCTTCCGGCAGCCACAATCTCTTTAGCCGCCGCATGCAGATTTCTGGCTCTGGAATAATATCCCAACCCCTGCCAGCACTTCATCACCTCGTCCTCCTCTGCGGCCGCCAGTGCCTCCACATCCGGAAACCTTTTTACGAAACGGCTGTAGTAATCATATCCCTGAACCACCCTCGTCTGCTGGAGAATGATTTCGGAAACCCATATCCGATACGGGTCGTGCGTGTCACGCCAAGGCAGATTCCGCCCATTGAGACGATACCACGCAATTAGTCTGTCGGAAAACCAATGTCTGTCCATCCTGCCATTTATTGTTTTGAATACAAATGTAGATATAATCTGGCAATTCTACACCGTCAGGATAAAAAAACAAGGCCGGAGCCTTGTTTCCTGTCCCCTCCTTCGTGCTCTTAGTCACAATTTTCTTAACTTGGAGGAAAATTTAAAATGAAATCAATATG
>CASENM010000008.1 GCA_949289295.1 uncultured Bacteroides sp. | reverse complement strand
TAAAATACGTTTCATGACTTTCAGACAGTGATAATGGCTTTGTTCCGTGTCCACATAAAGAATCTTCCTTTTTTCTTCCGGTAGTTCCGCAACATACCGCAGTACCGTACCGTTTTTCAATGCGGCGGCTACGATAGCCGACACATTGAATGTCTTCTTGCTTTTGGCTTTGCCGATGGATGCGCTGAAATTCCCTAACGTACCTATTACAGAACCTTTCACACTGAGGATTTCGGGGGCTTTCTCGTACTTTTCTGACAGGCTCAGCCGTGAGGCTTGCCAGAGGATTACCGCCTGTTCGTCCGATATTTCCCGGATGTCTTTCATATAGTCCATAGCGATTCCTCCTGTTACTTGCGTCCACCTGTTTTCTTCCCTGCCAGTTCAAGGGCAAGTTCCGCGTCCACGATAATCTTGCGCCCTATCTGGGTGATGGCCTTGTCTATCTTTCCGCTTTTCTTTATGCGGTTGGCGGTAGGCAGGCTGCACCCGAACAGCTTGGCTATGCCGAGTATTCCGTACACATACTTCCTGCCTGTGTCCGTTACGGGCTGCGGCTGCGCTTCCGGCTGACCGGATGCGTGCCTGCTTAACATTATGAACTCTTCGCCTGTCATCTGCCAGACGGGTTTGGATAATAATTCTTGTAGATTTTGCATGATTCTACTCGTTTTTGGTTCAACAATCAGCCCTGCGCACTGGCTGTTATTTCTGTTCTCGAACGATGCAAAATTAGATAGGGTTATGAGTGGTAAGGATGGGGACGGTATAATTCGAATATCTCTGTATCTTATTGAATATCAGAAAATAAAAATACCACTCAAAAATTAATTTGAGTGGTAAAAGTGGAACTTTCGTAAAGTATCGAGATATATCACATTTGAGTTCATTCTTAGTCAAATGTCCATCTCTACTCCTTTTTTTCAATTACTTTTTTAATTAATTCTTTTACTTCCTCTTTGCTTTTAAAAACAGCCGGACAAGTTTGGAAAACGTTATATTCTTCAATGACTGCCTCCATGGGTATTTCTACACCTGGTCGTGTCGCTTGAAAAAACAGTGTCACACGGCGCTTGATTTCAGGCTTAAACTCTTTGGTTATGATTCCTTCAATACCCCATGCGGCTACATGGTCGTAGAGGGGCGCATAATAGATAAGCCCATCAGCTACATCTTGCCAACATTGATTCTTTACATTACTGGTAGTGCCACCGGCTTCACCGTTGTAAGCCGTTTCTCCATAAGGCGTGTTTCTCAGGTTAATGCCAAACGGACGGCAGTCCAGCAGTTCAAAGGCCGCATCCCAATTCCCGTCACCTGTCATAGGGAAATTACTGCCGTCAAACAGGTTGTAATCAAACCAATTCAATACCACGATTCTGACGTTCTCTTCTCCAAATATCCTCTTCATCCACCAACCCTGCGCTCCGAAAATTTTATCGCTCTTTTTGAGATGCATCGAATAGTTGATGGCATGCGGCTGACTGGTTATCACCAAGGCCTTGCGCTTTCCGTTCAAAGGGGTCTGACGGGCATACATTTCCGCGATGTGAGCGGCCATTAAACTATCACGATAGTTCAATTCGGGAGATTCCCAGAATTTCTTGTAGTCCTCCGCAGTACGGATTTCATCCCATGAGAACTCGCAATCGGTCAGTCCAAGCTGGATTTTCTTCGGAGAGGTATGATTTATTTCATATATACCTTTCAAAAACTTTACTCGGTTGTATTTCTCCCAAAGGGGATAGAAGCTCTCAGAGTTTCTGTAATAGGCATATAGGCTGTCGACAAAAGTCCTCTCCGTAGGATAATCACCTTGTAGCAGGCGGTTTGCATCATCATTCTTGTTATATAAGCCGACTTCGGTATAGACGTGTCCCACACGCTCCACGAAACGAGGGTCGGCCAAGATATCGAGAATCAGGTCGTATTGTACCGTATCACGGTGGTCACGCTCGCCCAGCACTACTATATCCGATTTCTCAAACAGCTTGAATATGTATTCTACGGGCGGTATCCCCTTTTCACCCGCACATGTACGCAATGTCTCGATAGAGGGTGTCTGTGCTTTTAATGCAATGGTTGTGAAAGCACAGAAAATAAAAAGCAATAAATTTCTCATATATAATTTTTTTGAATTATCTATTCACATCCATTCTTTATAGTCTGCAAATATTGGCTTTACCAAGCCACAAATATACAGTATAGCCCATTATTATCAAAGGGATTATCTGAATATATGTTCCATTTCCTTGGCGAATTTCTGGTTGCTGTCACTCGGAAAATCGGAAACAGGCTCCTTGTACTTTGACTTGTAGTAGCTATCGTCAATATCCAGCAGTCCCAGTATTCCGGCTTTCCATTTTTCCCTGTCCTGTTTGGAAAGTTTCTCGCCCATCAGAAATATCAGATAGCATACACGTATTTTCTCTCTCGGTTTAATTCTCAACTTGCAGTTGCAGGGGTGCAGGTTCATATTGGCATAGAAGTCCGGTGCGGAAATTTCCTCGAACTGTTCTCCAACACATACCTCATGAATGAGCGAAAGCAATTTCATGCTGAAATACTCTTGTTGTTCATCCGTCGTTTCCTGCTGGCTGACGGGTTTGCCCGGCTCGTCCTGTCGTTTCCCGTCAGGAATGTATTTCTTCAATATATCCAGAAAAAGGCAGCTTTGACGGTATATGTCCGCACAACAGTTCTTCATATATTGGAACGCCTCTTTCCTTGCTGCCTTTTGCTGGTCATAGAGTTTGTTCAGTATGGCTCTTTCCTTGTCATATTCAGCCTTGCAGCGTTCATATTCTTTCTCCGCCTGTTTTTCCTCTTCGGCGGTATGTTCCCTATAGCCAATGGAATCATACCTGTTGTTGGCTTCATTCAGCGGCTTGCTCAGACTCCTTGTAACATCCAGTTGGGCTTTAATTTCAAGGGAATACCTTTCCATGTGCTGATAACAAACACGTTCTATCGCACTGTCACTTATGGGGTGCGTTTCGTAAGCCCGTATGCTCTTCTCTATTTCGGTTTTCAGGCTGTTGAGTATCAAAGTGTATTGTTCTTTTTG
>CASENM010000007.1 GCA_949289295.1 uncultured Bacteroides sp. | reverse complement strand
CGGTTCTTCTTCTTGCGTACAAACATGCCATAAAGGTACACTTTTTAGGCTTGCGTCACCCGCGTCACCATGGAAAATTTATGGAATTGCTGATTTTAAGGCTGTTACAACCATTGTATTCTTAGGCTGTCAAAGTCAGGAAAAGAATTTTTTCCACCTAATAAAAATGCTCAATGCCACCTCAGCGGCATTGAGCAAAAAAAGCGTCTTATACGATTAGGCAAACGGCCTCCTGTCTTTTCCGATTGTCAAGCCTCCTTACCGGAGAATTCCATCAGATAAGCCTTGATAAAGCCATCTATCTTTCCGTCCATCACTCCGTTTACATCCGAAGTCTGATAATTAGTACGATGATCCTTCACACGACGGTCATCGAACACATAGCTACGAATCTGAGAGCCCCACTCAATTTTCTTTTTACCGGCTTCAACTTTAGCCTGCTCCTCCATACGGTGTTTCAACTCCTTGTCATAAAGAATTGAGCGCAACTGGCGCATGGCATTTTCCTTATTTTTCGGCTGGTCGCGAGTCTCGGTATTTTCAATCAAAATTTCTTCTTCCTCACCCGTATAAGGATCTTTATACTGATAGCGCAAACGAACGCCCGATTCAACCTTATTTACATTCTGACCACCGGCACCCCCACTCCGGAAAGTATCCCATGACAAACGGGCGGGTTCGACAGTCACCTCAATGGAATCGTCAACTAATGGAGTAACAAAAACAGAAGCAAACGAAGTCATACGTTTTCCCTGCGCATTGTAAGGCGACACACGTACCAGACGGTGCACCCCGTTTTCGCCTTTCAGGTACCCGTAAGCATAACCACCTTCAATATTCATTGTCACCGATTTGATGCCGGCTTCATCCCCTTCCTGCAAATTGGCTACCGACAGCTTATAATTATTTGCTTCCGCCCAACGCATGTACATACGCATCAGCATTGAAGCCCAGTCCTGACTTTCCGTTCCCCCGGCACCCGAATTAATCTTCAGCACACAGTCCATCTGATCCGCTTCTGAGCGAAGCATATTTTTCAGTTCAAGCTCCTCTATCGACTTGACAGCCTTTGCGTACGCATCATCCACTTCCTCTTCACTTACCAATTCATCCTTATAAAAATCAAAAGCGAGCTGGAGCTCGTCTGCCAGAGTCTTCACCTCCTGATAACCCGCAATCCATTGCTGCAAGTCTTTCACCTTCTTCATCTGCGCTTCCGCTGCTTTCTGGTCATCCCAAAATCCGGGAGCTTGAGTGCGAAGCTGCTCCTCTTCCACCTGAATTTTCTTTTCCTCAATATTCAGATAGCGGTACAATGCTTCCGTACGCTCTTTTACATCTTTCAGTTGCTCTATGGTAATCATATATCCTCACTTATTATTATCAGGACGCAAAATTACGAAAAAAACTTATATTTTCCTTTATTCAACCACATCCTCATACATCTTGTCAATAATATCCTTATAATTTTTAGCCACAACCGAACGTTTCAGTTTCAATGTATTGGTCAGTTCACCACGTTCCATACTGAACGGCTCGGGCAACAAGGTGAAGCGTTTCACCTGTTCATAATGAGCGAACTCCTGCTGAAGCGTGTCAATACGCATCTGAAACAAATCAATGATTTCCGGCTTCTGCAGCAAATCACTCCGGTCTGTATAAGCGATACGATGATCACGGGCATATTTCTCCACCTGTGAATATTCAGGCACAATCAGTGCAGACACGAACTTGCGCTCATCGGCTATAATCGTTATCTGGTCAATATAACGGTCTACCACCAACTTCGTCTCGATTGCCTGAGGAGCAATATATTTCCCGTTAGATGTCTTGAACAAATCCTTGATTCGTTCGGTCAGATAAAGGAAATCATCTTTTATATAGCCAGCGTCACCCGTACGGAACCATCCGTCTTCCGTAAATGCGGCCTCCGTTTTAGCTTCTTTCCTGTAGTATCCAGACGTAATCGTTCCGCCTTTCAACTGGATTTCATCATTCTCACCGATACGCACATTCAATCCCGGCAAGATGCGTCCCACACTTCCCAAACGAAAATCACCCTTCCATTCGCACGACACGGTGGCCGTACTCTCTGTCAAACCATATCCGGCAATCATATTAATACCCACAGAATGCACAAATTCCTCCACCTTATAAGGAATAGCCGCTCCGGCTGTGGGGAAAAAGTTTCCGTTTTCAATGCCGATTGTCTTTTTCAGCAGACTAAAGACAGTACGCTCATAAAGCTGGTATTTCCAACGCAAAGACGAAGGCGGAGTTTTTCCGTTCATCAAATAATCAATGTTATATTCTCGTCCCACACGGATGGCATCAAGCATCATCCATCGTGTCAGTCCATTTGACTCATTGATTTTTTCCTGTACCCCCGCATATACCTTTTCCCAAAAACGCGGCACACTGCACATGGCAGTCGGACGAATTTCACGCATGGCTTTCTGCACATCCTGCGGACGGAGATTAATGCACAGCGTACATCCGCAATCCAAACAAAAATAAGACCATGCACGTTCAAAGATATGAGTAAACGGAAGAAAATTCAGCACCACATCATTCTCGCCCAGATCCGTAAGCCGGATGCGATGTCCTTCAAAAGCTGCCTCATAATTGGAATGCTGCAGAATGACACCTTTCGAATCGCCCGTAGTACCTGATGTGTACAGGATGTTTGCCAGATCTTCAGGTGACGAGGCTGATGACCGACGGTCCACCTCCACACGGTCAAGACGGCTTTCTCCATTCTTCATGAACTCAGAGAAATAAACGGAACGAGTATCACCTGCCGCCCGTACCACCGCCGGATCAAATATAATAATCTGTTTCAAAGATTTGCACAAGCCCTGCACCCGATAAGCGACATCATACTGATATTGTTCGCCGACAAACAAATAACGTATCGATGCATCATCCACAATATAATGCACCTGCGCCTCCGAGCTTGTCGCATACAATGGAATGGTCACGATACGGTCACGGAAAGCGCCGAAGTCCACATACAGACATTCCGGCATATTCTGGGAGAACACACCCACGTTTTCCTGCTCCTGCACTCCCAATGAGACCAATGCGTTCGCCACAATCTCCACAAGTTCCGAGAAGCGGTTCCACGTCACAGGTATCCACTTTTCAGTGGAATAGTCACGGTACTTCAAAGCTATCCTGTCGCCATATTTACGGGCCTGACGCTGAATCAGCCGCGACAAATAAGTATTTGTCATTATAAAACTGTCTTTTAATGTTCGTTAATTATGCAAATATAATATTTTATTTCATAATTCACAACACTCCCGAAATTTAGTGACAGACCGCCCTATTCTTCTGAAGATGCAAGCAAAAAAGCGCGACCAGACACATTTTGAAAACACAAATCTTTTTTCTACCTTTGCCTTGGATAAAAACGACATAAACCTTATGACAGACACAGCCTATTATACTTCGGAAGCACTGACATTGCTCCATTCGCTCATCGGAATTCCCTCTATCAGCCGTGATGAAGAAGCCGCTGCCGATTTTCTACAAAACTACATTGAAGAAAGTGGAATCATGACCGGACGTTCCGGAAACAACATCTGGTGCATGAGCCCTCACTTCGACATGAACAAACCGACCATCCTGCTCAACTCTCATATCGACACGGTAAAACCGGTCAGCGGATGGCGCAAACAGCCTTTTACACCCAAAAACGAAAACGGAAAGTTATATGGACTGGGCAGCAACGATGCCGGTGGAAGTTTGGTGTCCCTTTTTCAGGCATACCGCTATCTGAGCGCGACCGAACAGAGCTATAATCTGATTTTCCTGGCCTCATGCGAAGAAGAAGTGTCAGGGAAAAACGGAATAGAGAGCGTGTTGCCGCAACTTCCTCCTATCGCTTTGGGAGTGGTGGGCGAACCTACCGAAATGAACCCTTCCATCGCAGAAAAGGGTCTGATGGTGCTCGACATTACAGCACACGGAAAAGCAGGACATGCCGCCCGTGAAGAAGGAGAAAATGCTATATACAAGATTCTTCCTGATGTGGAATGGCTGCGGACTTACCGTTTTCCGAAAGAATCCCCTTTATTGGGCCCTGTCAAGATAAGTGTCACCCAAATCAATGCAGGTACCCAGCACAACGTAATACCTGACCTTTGTACAGCGGTGGCAGACATCCGTACCAACGAATGCTACACAAACCAAGAAGTATTTGAAGAAATCTGCAAACATATATCCAGCGAAGCGAAAGCCCGCTCGTTCCGGCTCAATTCATCAAGCATACCGGCCGAACATCCGTTCGTAAAGCGTGCCGTAGAGCTTGGGAAAAAACCGTTCGGCTCCCCCACTTTGTCCGACCAGGCACTGATGCATTTCCCGTCAGTCAAAATCGGACCGGGAAAATCATCCCGTTCACACACGGCCGATGAATACATTCTGATCAGTGAAATAGAAGAAGCCATTGCACTCTATATCCGGATTCTGGACGGCTTGAAGATTTGAATGAGAATCAGCTTTCATCCTGTCATCTGTGAGGAAACGGGGTGAAGGATTTCCTTCCGATTTTCACTACACTCCTTTAGGGTTTTCCACCGGTTGGACCTATTTTGACCTAACGCAATTGGATTTTCTCACCGGACAGCCCTTTTATCGCCAGCATGGCTCGTGTACCCAAGCTCCGGAGAAGCAATGACAAGACAATCTCACCGTGCAATCCAAAGCTCCGGATTAAGCTTGGCCGTTTCTTTCCGCAACTGAAAATGAAGAACTGTATTCCCGTCAGAATCAGTATTCACCTCACCCAATATATCCTTTGTCTTCACCAGACTGCCTTTCTTCACCCTCACAGAGGAAAGGTTACAATACACTGAAATATAACTGCCGTGACGGACCAGGACATTGGTAAGTCCGTTATACTGAAATACGGCAGACACCTCTCCGTCAAAGATACTCCGGGCATACGCACCCGGTCTACCTTTGATATCCATACCCTTATTGTCCAGACGTACATTCCTGAGACCTTTCACCTCATAGCGGCCGTAATGGCCTACTACCACATACGGACCTGTAATCGGTACGGGAAGGATCCCTTTGTTCCGTTCAAATACACCCGACAAACGACGGTCTTCAGAATCCACCTTATACGCATCCATTTTCGCAAGCTTTTCTGAAGAGCCCTTCCCGGAAGCCGAAGCCGTACCCTCCTTAGCCGCCCCTTCTCTCTTCTTCACTTCCTCAGCCTTCTTCCGGGCCTCTTCCGCGGCACGCTTGCGTGCTTTTTCAATCTCAATCTCGACCAGACGGTCTATCTGGGCATTCAGTTTATTGGCAGAACGACGTTTTCTGTTCAGTTCTGCCTGAATGCTTTTCTGCTTTTTCTGTAAACCCTGAAGAAGCGTCTTGCGTTCCTGCTCCTGGACTTCCAGCTTATGCTTTTCCGATTCTCCCTGCTTCAACAAATCCTCCTTCGCCTGCCTGCTGGCTGTAAGCGCATTCTTCTTATCCGCCACTTGCTTTTGCTTACGCTGCACTTGCATGCCCTGAATGCGCTGATAATCGGCATATTCACGCACATAGCGCATCCGGCGGTACATCTGGCTGAGATTTTCCGCTGAAAATATGAACATCAGCTTTTCCTGAATCGTCTTGTTCCGATACAAATACCTGACAGAATGTTCATACTTCAAGCGCTTGTCTTCCAGATCCTTTTCCAAGCGCGACAGTTCGGCTCTCAGACGATCAATCTCCAACTGGATGGATTTCACATCCGACTCGATTGCCTGCACATATTTTCTCCGTTCTTCTATCTGTCCCGACAACAACGCCAGATTGTCGAGCTGACTTTTCACGTCTTTTTTGGTCGAGCGCAACAGAGTCTCCGATTCCGTAATCTGCCGGCGCAATTCGTTCCGCTGCTTCTCCAGCTGACGGATTTTCCGTGTGGTCTGGGCCTCACCACCCAACACACAGATACAGACCAGCAATATGACCCAAAGACGTTTCATTGCTTCAACAACAAATCCAGCAAATCCTGCAGTTCCATTCTCTGGTACTTGGACGACAACTCAACGGAGGTATTCCAGCCCGCGTCGGTAGACATGCGTGAAAATCTCATGTCCAGTGAATAAGTTTTTCCTCCAGTTCCTTCCACACTGGCCAGAATATGCCGGGGAAAAAGCTTTCCGTCCAACTCTGAAAAATCACTGTAGTCCCATTCCATCGCATAAGCCGTACCTTCCATGGCCAGACGTGTTCTTTCAAGCAATCCGCTTTCCGTTCCCGTAAAGAACTGATACGACCATGCCTTTGACG
Organism: uncultured Bacteroides sp.; assembly: GCA_949289295.1. GTDB lineage: Bacteria > Bacteroidota > Bacteroidia > Bacteroidales > Bacteroidaceae > Phocaeicola. Next base: position 32,774 of record CASENM010000007.1, on the reverse strand, counting down.
ACTCAGGAACAAGAAGTGCCTGAGTTCCTTCGGAAGAAATACGGAATCTGCCGGCATCCGCCACGTCCAACGATTCCTCTCCCGGCAAAAAGACCTCGTTGAAAAAGAGAGCCTGCAACGCATTGAAGTCAAGCTCCGCATGAAGCATTCCACTCAATGTTTCAAAAGAAATCTCCACATAGCGCCTGTGAAGCCGGTCAACGGCCAATATCCGGTCTGGAGTAATTTCCATCCGCGCCACTTCTATCCCCAGAAAAGGAGCGACCGACAATTGTATGACCTCTCCCCTCTTCATCCGGACATTCGCACTCAGGCTGGCAGACCCTTTACTCCCCATATTCAGATTGAAAGCCACCTTTCCTGTTACAGCCTTCCAGCGAGGGGCATGTTCTATGAACTTTTCCAGATATTCTTCACCTTCCAGATTCCCGATCATAGATGATTTTCCGGCATGACGTGAAGAAGAACAGGCTGCCATCATAATCACGGCAACCGTCAAACATACACAGTGAAAAAAAGATTTTCTCATTCGGCTATATATTTTTTCAATGCAATTTTCCGTTTCAGGCGTCTCAGTTCAGCTTCCGTGCGCGGAGCAGAACCGTCATCCGGACTGGAATCCAGAGAAGCTGCCTTCTTCCAATACTCCAGAGCTTTCTCCTTTTCGCCCGACATATAATAGATGTCTCCACAATGTTCCACAATAACCTGGCTCGTGTCTCCTCCATTTTTCATAGCCTGCTCGATATAGATACGCGCTTCGGTATAGCGTGCCTTTTCGAAAAGAATCCATGCGTATGTATCCAAATAAGTAGCATTGTCGGGCTCGGCTTTCACCGTACGGTAACTCATTTCTTCCGCCTTGTCCAGCTCTTTTCGTTCCACTGACAGATAATATGCGTAATTGTTCAATGCACCGATGTTGTCCGGATTATACACCAGCGAAGAATCATAGGCCGCATATGCTTCAGCTTTCATTTCCTTTGCATGATAAATGTCACCCAAGATGGCATAGAAATCAGACACAAAGTGCTTGTCACTTTTTTCATCTACCTGCTTCAGTCCTTTCCGGAACACGTCAAGCGCTTTGTCCGTATCTTTTTTCTGATAGTAGGCCAGTCCAAGATAATAATAAAACTCCATCGCATCAGGATTATATTCCAAGGCTGGCAAAGCTACCCGTATCACCTCATCCAGATCATTGTCACGGATGGCATAGCTCAGCAACTGCAGACGAGCGGGCTTGTTCTCGGGATCAAGCGAAAGAATTTGGTCCAGCACCGGTTTTGATTCCTTCTCCATCCGCTTGGTAATCATATATTGTGCGCATAACATGGCCAAATCGGCATTTTGCTGCGGACGCTTCAGTATTCGCTTGAACAGGCCGATGATTTCCGTACTGTCTCTGGTGGTCCGTTCCGACTGGACAATCATCTGGCGCATAAGCTCCATTTTGGTATCTGACTCCACGTTATCATTCAGCAGAATCGTATCAATCTGTGTATGATAGAGACTGTCATTACCCTGTTTCTTGTAATACGAAGCCAAAGCCAGCAATGCCGGCGCATAACCGGGCACTTCCTGCAAAATATGCGTGTAAGTGTCATAGGCTTCCTGCATTTTGCCGCTATCCATATACACATCGCCCAGGATGGTCTGGTAACGCATGTCGTAAGGATACTCTTTTGACAAACTTTCTATTTCTTTGAACGCCTGCTCCTGATTGTTCATCAATGTATAGCAACGGAATTTCTCCATACTGATTTGTTCCGACTTTCCGTCCAACTCCTCCAAACGGTCCAGAGCCTTGATTTCTTCCGCATAGCTTTTAGTCCGCCCATACAAGTCGACCAGTGATATCAGCGGCTCAAGCCGGGAAGGAAACTGCCGGGCCATATCTTCATATACCGAGACAGCTTTCGGAATATCCCTCTTGCTCTGATAATAGGCAGCCAACGACTGCTTGTACCAGAAGTTTTCCTCATCAGCGCGGACGGCACGCTTCAGTGCCTCCTCACCTTTCTGTTCCTGCCCCAATGCCATATAGAATTGGGAAATTTCATAAAGTGCGGCCGCCGATTCCGGATAAATGTCCAGACAATGGCTGTAAAGTTCGAAAGCCGCATCGTATTCACCCTTCTGTTTCATGCGTACGGCTTCCAGAAAATAATAGTCGAACTTCCGCCGTTGCTCATAAGTCAAAGGATCTTTTTCTTCCACTGGCGTCAAATCGGCAGAGACCGATTGTTTCCGGGCCGTGCCGCACGCAACCAACAGAGAAACCAAGCCCGCTATGTAGAGAATTTTCCTCATCATTTTTTCTTTTTTACTCTGTTCCTGTATGGCCGAATCCTCCGTTACCCCGCTCGGTATCGTCCAGCACCTCCACTTCCAGCCATTCGGCCTGTTCATGACGGGCTATCACCATCTGCGCGATTCGCTCTCCGTCTTCTATCACAAAATCTTCCGACGAAAGGTTGACCATAATGACGCAGATTTCTCCCCGATAATCCGCATCGACGGTACCGGGAGAATTCAGCACTGTCACTCCTTTCTTGATAGCCAGACCGCTGCGGGGGCGTACCTGGGCCTCATACCCGGCCGGAACGGCTACATACAGTCCTGTCGGCACCAGACAACGGGCCAGAGGTTTCAACAAAATGGGGGCATCAATGTTAGCGCGTAAATCCATGCCTGCCGACAAAGAAGTCGCGTATTGCGGCAACGGATGTTTAGACTTGTTTATTATCTGTATTTTCATCTTTCTCGACATACTTTCCGTTTAAGAGTGCGAATTTACACATTCCCCAGAATTAATAGCGGCATTTACCATTTTTTTATATTTTTGCGGACAAGTTTTGAGTCTGTCCAAACAGAAAGTGTGACCGCCGACAGGCACTTAAGAAAAAACGCTTCGGCGTTTTGTCTGAAACGCCCTGACGTTTCACTTAAAACGCCGAAGCGTTTTCACCGAAAGCCTATTTTAAAGCAACAAACAATGAACTGGAAACAACTTATATCCAACAAACGTTTCGGTCTGGAAAACCTGCATGAAAAAAGGAAAGAAGACCGTACCGAGTTTCAGCGCGACTATGACCGCCTCATCTTTTCCGCCCCGTTCCGACGTTTGCAGAACAAGACCCAGGTGTTCCCCTTGCCCGGAAGCATCTTCGTGCACAACCGTCTGACACACAGTCTGGAAGTCTCTTGCGTGGGACGCTCTCTGGGAAACGACATCGCCGCCGAACTGCTGAAGAAGCATCCCGAACTGGCCGACACGCACATTTCAGAAATCGGTTCCATCGTCTCGGCTGCCTGCCTGGCCCACGATCTGGGGAATCCGCCCTTCGGACACTCCGGGGAAAAAGCCATCGGCACTTACTTCTCGGAAGGGAAAGGCATGTCGCTCCGTCCGCTCCTGTCGGATGCGGAATGGGAGGACCTGACTCATTTCGAGGGAAACGCCAACGCATTCCGCCTGCTCACCCACCAGTTCCAGGGCCGCCGTCCGGGAGGTTTTGTCATGACCTATTCCACACTGGCATCCATCGTGAAATATCCGTTCTCATCGCGCCTTGCCGGCAAAAAGCAGAAATTCGGATTCTTCCTGAGCGAAGAGGAGGATTTCAGACGGATTGCCGACGAACTGGGCATCAGGCGGCTCAGCAAAGAAGGCGAACCGCTGCGATACGCCCGCCATCCGCTGGTGTATCTGGTAGAGGCGGCCGACGACATCTGCTACCAGATGATGGACATCGAGGACGCCCACAAGCTGAAAATCCTGACCACAGAAGAGACCAAAGCGCTCTACTGCCGTTTCTTCACTCCCAAACGGCTGGAACGGACTGAGAAAATATGCAGTATGGTAAGTGATACGAACGAACAGATAGCCTACCTGCGCACATCCGCCATCGGAGTACTGATAAAGGAATGCGTGAAGACATTCGTTGAATATGAAGAAAACATTCTGGATGGAAACTTTGAAGGCACACTTATCTCTCATCTGCCCGAGCATGTGAAAAAAGCGTACGAAAACTGCTCACGGACCGCGTTCGACAAGATTTATTTCTCAAAGGATGTAGTGGACATCGAACTGGCCGGTTATCAGGTCATCACCACCCTTGTCGACCTGATGATCGAGGCGGTGCGCTATCCGGAAAAAGCTTATTCCCAGTTACTGATAAACCGTGTATCCAAGCAGTACGAAATTCAAGCTCCGACGCTCTATGCCAGAATACAAGCCGTACTCGATTATATTTCGGGCATGACTGATGTCTATGCACTCGACCTGTACCGGAAAATCAACGGGAACAGTCTGCCTGCGGTGTAAGACTGACGCTCCGGCAGACTGTGACAAGACAAAAAAAGTGTGCCGGAATGTCTCAGAGCACGAGACACTTGCGGCACACCCTCTTTAAACAAACTGTAATACTCTTCTTTATTGATTATCTTTCTGGCGGATCTCCACACGGCGAATCTTGCCGCTGATAGTCTTAGGCAACTCGTCCACGAACTCGATGACACGCGGATACTTATAGGGAGCCGTGACACGCTTCACGTGGTTCTGCAATTCCTTGATCAGATCGGGACCAGCCTTCGGCTTGTATTCCTTCGACAGGACGATGGTGGCCTTTACCACCTGACCACGTATCTCGTCAGGTACACCCGTGATGGCACATTCCACCACTGCCGGATGGGTCATCAGCGCGCTTTCCACCTCGAACGGGCCGATACGGTAGCCGGAACTTTTGATGACATCGTCAGCACGCCCCACAAACCAATAATATCCGTCCTCATCACGCCATGCCACATCACCGGTATAATAAATTCCGTCGTGCCAGGCGATTTTGGTCAGTTCCGGGTCACGATAATACTCCTTGAACAGGCCCAGCGGCTTGCCCTTGCCGGTGCGCACCACAATCTGTCCCTGCTCACCGTCCTCCGCCGAACGCCCGTCGGGTTTCAGCAAGTCAATGTCGTACTGCGGATTGGGCACCCCCATACTTCCCGGTTTCGGTTCCATCCACGGGAAGGTGGCCAACGTAAGCGTGGTCTCGGTCTGTCCGAAACCTTCCATCAGACGGATGCCCGTAATCTTCTTGAAAGTCTCGTACACCGAATAGTTCAGAGCCTCACCCGCCGTCGTGCAGTACTCCAGTGAGGAGAGGTCGTATTTGGTCAGATCTTCCCGGATCAGGAAACGGTAGATGGTAGGAGGTGCGCAGAGCGAGGTAATATGATAGTCATGTATCTTCTGAAGGATGTCGGCCGGAGTGAACTTCTCATGGTCGTACACGAAAATATTCGCACCGGCGATCATCTGTCCGTAGAGTTTTCCCCAGACAGCCTTTCCCCATCCCGTGTCGGCAATGGTGAAATGGAGGCTGTTCTCGTTCAGGTTGTGCCAATAGCATCCGGTAGCGATATGTCCCAACGGATAAGTGAAATCATGTGCCACCATCTTCGGCTCACCGGTAGTTCCCGAAGTGAAATACATCAATGAAATGTCATCGTTCGAGTTGGGATGCTCGGAACGCACGAAAGGTGCCGCGTTCTCGATGCCTTTATGGAAATCCTCAAAACCTTCGGGATATTCAGGGCCTACACTGATCAGCCTCTCCACCGTAGGCGATTCGGGCATGGCGTCCGCAATGTGTGTGGTGATGACCGATTCTCCGGCAGCCACTATGGCCTTGATGCCCGCCGCCTGACAACGGTAGACAATATCCTTCTTGGTCAACAGATGAGTGGCCGGAATCGTGACCGCCCCGATCTTGTGAAGGGCTATGATGGAAAACCAGAATTCATAGCGGCGCTTCAGAATCAGCATCACCCGGTCGCCCTTGCCGATGCCGATGCTCTGGAAATAAGAAGCCGTCATGTCGGTATATTTCTTCAGGTCGGCGAATGTGAACTGGATATGTTCTCCTTTGTCGTTAGTCCACAACAACGCCTTCTTGTCCGGAGCCTCAGCAGCCCAGGCATCCACCACGTCATATCCGAAATTAAAGTTTTCGGGTACCTTTATCTTGAAATTCTTGATGAAATCCTCTTGCGAAGTGAAATTTGTCTGTTCTAGAAATCTCTCTAACATATCTTTTTCCTTTTATGATTACTGCATGATGACGGCCAGAAACTTCACCGTCTGTCCGTCGAGTGCCTTCATGCCATGCGGCAGCGAAGAGTCAAAATAAATGCTGTCTCCCTCGTTCAGCACGAGTTCTTTTCCGTTGACGCTCAAAAGGAGACGTCCTTCAATCACCAGATTGAATTCCTGACCGTTATGAGTGTTGTAATACATGGGAGTATCTTCCGGCTTCGGTTCCACAGTCACGATAAAAGGGTCAGCGATACGGTTGCGGAAACCGGAGGCCAGCGACTGGTATTTATAGGCCTTGGTACGCTCCACAGAAATACCGGTGCCTTTCCGTGTCAGGAAATAGGAGTTCATTTTCGGCTCCTCGCCAAACATCAGCACGTCCAGAGGAATCTCAAACTGATGGGCAATCTTCTGAAGCGTACTGACCGCGATGTCATGCTCGCCCGACTCTATCCGACGATACTCATCTACTGACATTCCGCACCTCCCGGCCATTTCCTCTATTGTCAAATCCAGCGCATCGCGCAATCCGCCGACACGCTCGGCAATTTGTCTTATCTGTTCGTCCATAGTGTGATTATGTTAGTTTTTGCCAAAATTACGAAAGATTCTGATACCAAAAGAGAAAAATGCAGGAAAAAAGTTCGCGAATGAAGTATTTTATCTGAAAGAATGGAAAGCAAACTGATTCAATCCGATAATTTTGTAAATTTGCAATCCAAACCCAATATCCCTTTTATGAAGAAACTGGCATTCATCATTCTGACGGCAGGCTGTGTCATTTCTTGCACCGGTACTTCCGAAAAACAAGAAAAAATTTCCGGAGACACTGTCAGACAATCCTACGAAGTTTCCGTCGGACGGCCCTCCGGAAAAGTGGAAATTCGATTGGAAAAAGACACCATCCTGCCCAATGAAAACAGAGTCGGACTAACCATCAGAAACAATTCGCCCCACACCATCCAAACGGGAAGGACACATTATTTCGACAGATGGAACGGAAAGGAATGGGAACGAGTCTATCCGGAACTTACAGATGACAACACAATCATTACGTTCGATGCCATCGGATACGAACTTTCACCAGGAAAAGAACTGACCTTATACGCGCGTCTGTATCGATTTGCATATCACTATGCCGCAGGGAAATACAGAATCTGCTGGCCCATCACCGAAGAAGGGAAAAAACGGACCTTGATTAAAGAAGTCTATATAAAAGAATAAAAAATGATAAAACAAGACTATCTGATACGGATAATCCAGCAGGTGATTTCCGCGATAGTGGAGGCACTGCTGCACCGCAAACCCATGCGGAAACAGGAATGGGAGGAATATGAGGGAATCGCCCGACAGGTCCTCGGTTTTTCCACCGAAAAATTGCGGACAATGGACATCCAAGAAGTGCTCACACGGTATGAACACGACAAAGACCAAATGGACAAAATAGAACTGGCCGCCATGGTGCTTCTGAAAATAGCGGACGACACGGAGAGCGACCCGGTGCTGAAAGCCAAGTTCCGTCAGGACGGCACCACTTTGCTGGAGTACGTACAACGGCACGGACAGACCTATTCGCTTCAAAGAGAGATGCTGATCGCCATGCTGAAGAATCTTTGACAAACAAAAGCACAAAAAGGCACAGCGTCCTATGTTTTGTTGATCAGCAAAAAACAAGACGCTGCGCTTCAGATCTTTGCCGCCTGTTCAGGCCCGGTCTTGATCAGTCTTCCACACGGATGATATTGCCGTCCGCACTGACATACACATCCAGTTCATCAAACACTTCCACCTCATAGAAGGTACCTTCCGGAGTCTCCATACATTCAATGTCATCCCAATAGGCATGAGTTCCGAATCTTTCCGCCAATGAAGCTTTCACCGCTTCCGGAAGTTCATTCTGACGAATATCATACGTCGTATAAAGCCATTCTTCCTTGAAATTAAAAAGCACATCCTTCTCATATCCGTCATGACGGATTTCTATTTCTACCCGCCCGTCATCATAATCCTTTTCCATCACGACTGCGCCTGGGTACTTTTCATTCAAAAACGCCTCCAGAGCGGCATTCACAGTCACACCGCCTTCTCCGATATTAATGTCACCTCCAGAAGGACGGCTTATTTCTGTGCCGTTCTCATCCAAATAAATCTTTTTCTCCCAATCACCTCGTTCTATTTCCACACAATAATAAATATTTGCAGCCGTTTCATACCGATCCACATCATCTATATAATAATCCGGATAATGCGTCTGAACAAAAGAACGGACTACATCCGGACAATTGTGATATCCATATTCCGTTTTTGTCTGAACCCAACCGGAAGACGCATCAAACAAGATTTCAAGCTTTACCCCATCCTGCACGATCTCCACTTCCGTACCGTTACTCTCCTTGTCGATATCCACAATCCGTGCATCCGGGAAATGCTGTCCAATCCAGTCATGTATGCCCGATTCCGGTGTCTGCGGAAGATAACCCGTATAATCGTTGCCTTTTCCGTCCGTATCGACATACTCATTCACCAGTACACCGTCTTCCGTGAAATAAAGGTCCACATCGACACCCTGCTTTTCCATTTCAACCACATACAGTTTTTCAGACCCGTTACGTTCAAGCACATCCACTTCGTCATCCGGAATCCAGTCAGCATACGCACTTTCACCGATTGCCGCAGTGATAGCCTGAGGCAATGAAGCGAAAGGAATCTCAGTCTCCGTCATTCCCCAACGCGCGTCATCCAAGGCATACCATGCCGTTGCCTTTCCCTTGTCACCGGAAAACTCAGCGATCGCATACCCGTCTTTAGTAGTCCAGGTGGCCCGGGTATCCCCGTATTGTCCCTGAAAAGCATCCAATATGGTTTGAGGAACCGTTCCGTCACCACCCTTATCCGGTCCGTCATCGTCACTACATGACACGAGGAAACCCATTCCACATGTCAACAACATCAAAAAAGCCGCTTTTAAAAACTGATTTCTCATAACACATTTCATTTTAAGTTACGCTACAAAGTAAGCTCCCAATTCTGAAAAGATTCTGAAAAATGTGTCAATCCAGATACAAATAATCGTAATGCACCAACGGACGATGCCCGTGCTCTCCCAACATCTTACGCGCCTCATCTGATTCTACACTCACCCGTCCTACTCCGAGTTGGATACCGTCGGCATCCATAATCTTCACGATATCATCCTTCTCGAAGTTCCCTTCAATCCGCGTGACACCGACCGGAAGGATGCTGACCGCCTTGTCGCCTTTCACGGCCTTCCCCGCCGAAGCGTTCAGATGCAGCTCACCTTTGGCAAACCCCTCACTATGCGCGATCCATTTCTTCACACTCGACACTTCTTCTTCCGAAGGAATGAAACGGGTGCAGACCGTCTCTTCCGGATTTTCCAGCAGGTTCAGCAGAATGTCGTCACGCTTTCCGTTGGCTATAATGACCGTAATCCCCTCATCGGCCACTTTCCGTGCAATGGTTGTCTTGGTGAGCATTCCTCCCCTCCCGAAACTGGATTTTCCGGTCTGGATATAATCGGACAGATCCTTTCCGTGCTCCACCCTGCGGATCACCTCTGTGCCAGGGGCGGAAGGCGAACCGTTATAGATGCCATCAATGTTGCTCAGGATAATCAGAGCCTGCATGTCGAGCATCGAGGCCACAAGCCCGGAAAGCTCATCGTTGTCAGTAAACATCAGTTCGGTCACCGAAATAGTATCGTTTTCGTTGACAATGGGAATCACCCCGTTCTCAAGCATCACACGCATACAGCTCCGCTGGTTCAGGTAATGCCGCCGGGTTCCGAAACTCTCTTTGGTGGTCAGTACCTGCCCCACAGCAATGCCGTGCTCACGGAAAAGCTCATAATAACGGTTGATCAGCTTGGCCTGTCCCACAGCCGAAAAGAGCTGGCGCTGCTCCACGCTGTCCAGCCTGTGGGTCTGCTTCAACTCGCTTCGTCCGGAAGCCACGGCCCCAGACGACACCAACACGATTTCCACTCCGTTCTTATGCAGTTCGGCCACTTGGTCGACCAATGCCGACATACGGGTCACGTCCAACGTCCCGTCCTTACGGGTCAGCACATTGCTGCCGATTTTCACGGCTATCCGATTGAATTGATAAGTCATATCTGCAGTTCTTTAATTATTATCAGGCATTACATATGCGATACCTTTTCCACTACTCTAATACCACCCCAATACATTCACCACAAAGATATAATTTCTTGCCAGACCCCCACAACAAGACCTGTCAAAATATTATCTTTGCGCCAAAAAACAAATGAACAAGCACAATCCTGCCAAAAAACGCGTCAATACTTTGCAGATAATCTGGCTGCTTTGTCTGTGCGGACTAAGCTACACCGAGATGGACGATTCCGCGGACTCCAGCCTTTTCTTCCCTTTCCTCCTTCTGTTCAGTATTTTCTGCATCGCCCGCAAACGCCGCTTTCTGCCTGTATCGTGGCATGAGACGCTTGCCGGACACATGCGTCCCCTCATCGTACGTCTCCGGGCGCTGCACATCCGGCAGATCCGCGGAAAGGCTTCCCCGGTCCTCAGCACCCGGCCGTGTACCTGCAAGAACTGCGGAGAGAAATATACAGGAAACTTCTGCCCCCGTTGCGGACAAAGCCGGAACACACCGCGCTATTACCTGAAAGACGCTCTTGGGAATGTGCTGAAAAGCCTGTTCCGGGTGGACGGGAAATTCGCGCACACGCTTATCAATCTGTCCTACCGGCCCGGATATATGATCAAGGACTTTATCTGCGGACGGCGCATACACTATACCATGCCGTTCCCCACCGTATTCCTGCTCACAGCCTTCTACGTGCTGACCGTCCAGCTTATCGTGCCTGAAATAAAATCAAAAGAAAAAGAGAAAGAAACGGCTGTACAGACCGACACCCGAATGAGCCAGGCACAACAGATGCAAGTAGCCATCGACAGTCTGGAACAGAAAAAGGCACAGATAAAAAGCAGGTCGGCGCAACTCGGAATGGAAATCACCATCAACGAGCTGAAAAAAGAACAGCGGAAGATGGAAAAGGCCGGTACACCCTATGCGGAAAGCGGATTCCAGCTGGACAATGAACTGGACAAGGCCCACGGAAGACTGAAAGCACTTATCAGTCAGGCGCCTTTCCTTGAACATGTGGTCGACCTGCTGAAAAAATGGGGGCACGGCAACAAGGCCCTGCGTATCCTGCTCACCCTCCCGGTTCTGGCCATCGCCACACGCTGGGCGTTCTACCGGCGGAAGCATCGTGCCGCCTACAACATGATGGAACATATTTTCATCCAGGCATATATCGCCGCCCAGATTCTGCTGCTCAGCATCATTGTGGTCCCGTTCAACGGCACCGCACACGTGGACGACCTTTACGAAGTACCCTTCTGGTTCATCTTTTTCCTGTTCTGCTGGGACTACAGACAGATTTTCCAATACACATGGGAAAAGACTTTCTGGAAGACAACGCTGATGTTTACCTACTGCCTGTCATTGGTCATCGGGATCGCCGTCCTCGGCGTACTGGCACTTTTATTGGTCAACAGAATCTAGACCTGCCTGTTTTTTCATAACTTTGCACACGAGAACAAAAACCGCATCACAATCATGGTCAAGGCAATCTTTTTCGATATAGACGGAACACTGGTGTCGTTCCGCACACATACAGTCCCGCAATCCACCTGCGACGCGCTGAGAAAACTCCGTGAACAGGGTATCAGGATCTTTATCGCCACCGGACGTCCCAAAAGACTGATGATGGAGGCGGTGGGACATCTGGAATTCGACGGATACATCACACTCAACGGCGCCTACTGCTTCACCTCCGACCAACGGGACATTTACAAGAGCGGTATTCCGGAGGACGATCTGGAGCGGCTGATCGCCTACTCGCATTCCCATCCGGAAGTGCCTTTCGTGTTTGTCCACGACAACACATGGTTCCTGACCCACGTGAACGAAGCCGTAAGAGACGTGGCACGGCTGATTGAGATCGAGATACCTCCCATCCATCCGGCGGACTACGCCCGAGGAAAGGAAATCATGCAGGTCATGGGATATTTCCCGGAGGAGAACGACCACGACATCTTCACCCATACACTGCTCCACTGCACACCCATGCGCTGGTATCCGCTCTTTGCCGACATCATCGCTACGGGCAACAGCAAAAGCCACGGCATAGACAAAGTGCTGGAATACTACGGCATCGACCTGAAAGATACCATGGCTTTCGGTGACGGGGGAAACGATATTCCGATGCTTTCACACGTGAATATCGGAGTGGCTATGGGAGACGCCGCCGAGAAAGTACGGGCCGCGGCTGACTACGTCACGACTTCCGTGGACGAGGACGGCATAGCTAATGCATTGCGCCACTTCGGTTTGCTTTAATCGAGCATGAGGCTGTCTCAAAATGAGAACGGACTATCCTTTACATTCCTCGCCTTAAATTTTTCACTACAGAATGACATTACTTCTTGATAGTCAGATTCAGCCTTGAGACAACCTCGCTCCTATATCAATTACTGCATATCCGGCTCATTCTCTCTGATCAAGGCAATCAGCTTTTCTACTGCCTGTTCTTCCGGAATATTTTTCTCAATGCACTCCTTCTTCCTGTAGAGGCTGATTTTTCCCCGACCGGCACCCACGTATCCATAATCAGCGTCAGCCATTTCTCCAGGACCGTTCACTATACACCCCATAATACCTATCTTCAGTCCTTTCATGTGAGAAGTTGCCGCTTTGATACGGGAGATGGTAGCCTCCAGATCATACATGGTACGTCCACATCCCGGACAAGAAATATATTCGGTCTTTGAGGTCCGGATACGCCCAGCCTGCAAGATTCCAAATGCGGTCTCATCCACTTTCATATCCGGAATCGCATTGCCATGATTATATAAAAGAATACCGTCACAGAACCCGTCAAAAATCAGTGCCCCCATATCGGCAGCCGACTTAATCTGCAAGTCTTCCACTTCTTCTTCCTGATAAAATTGGAAAAAGACAATCGGATTATAGATTCCTTCGTTCATCAACTGATGAGCGATTCCGCGAAATTCACCCAATCTGTTCGGATGATTACTTTGTGCTACCACTACTGTCTCAGGATGAAGTTTCAGGCACGCCAACGTTTCATCGCTCAATCCCATATAAGTGACAAACAGAAATTTCATGGCAGCATTACAATGATGCAGTCCTATTAACTGTTCAGTATTGAATGCAGGCCAAGTGTTGCAACTTCCGTCCCATACGGCTGCATCTACAATATACCCGATGTCACTACGTACGGATGTAGGTTTCGACAGACCGCAATAAATATAATCAGGCTTGAATTGTTCGTTCACGTCCATATTGCCGGTCAGACGGGCAGATATGACCACCGGCAGCTGTTCGCCTCCTATATTCCTGACTGCAACCGTATGGCGGCGCACCGGATTGGTATAACAGAAATCGGGCGATTCAGCTCCGGGAATATAAGGGTGGTTTTCACGCTTCAGGATATGATTCACCAATTTGCGTGCTACAGGTATTTCCGCCTCAGGTGCCTCACTCAGAGAAACACGAATCGTATCACCCAGTCCGTCAGCCAGCAATGCGCCGATTCCTAGTGCAGATTTGATACGCCCGTCTTCACCGTCGCCAGCTTCCGTCACGCCCAGATGCAGAGGAAAAGCCATTTGTTCTTTATCCATTTGTTCCACCAACAAACGGACCGTCTTAACCATCACTACAGTATTCGACGCCTTGATTGAAATGACTACATTCATGAAATTCTCTTCTACACAAATACGCAGAAATTCCATGCACGATTCCACCATACCCTCCGGCGTGTCACCGTAGCGTGACATAATACGGTCAGACAAAGATCCATGATTGACCCCGATACGGATTGCCGTATGATTTTCTTTGCAGATATTCAGAAACGGGACAAAGCGCTCACGTATTTTCCCGATTTCCTGTGCATATTCTTCATCCGTATATTCCAGTTTCTTAAAGGTACGTGGTGAATCCACATAATTCCCCGGATTGATGCGTACCTTTTCCGCATACAACGCAGCTACGTCGGCCACCTTCGGATTGAAATGCACATCAGCCACCAAAGGAGCAGTATAACCCTGTGAACGGAGGACAATGTTGATATTCTTCAGATTCTCCGCTTCACGTACTCCCTGAGTGGTCAGGCGCACATACTCTCCACCTGCCCCGATGATACGCTTCGCCTGCTCCGCACATGCATCCGTATCCATAGTCGGCGTGTTGGTCATACTCTGCAGACGGATAGGATTAGTGCCACCCATAGGAGTGGCACCGACATATACCTCATTCGCCTGACGGCGAGAATAGTTGAAATAATCCATCAATTTGTCTTGTAAGTGTATTTGACTTCTTTCAGTTCTTCATTAGCTTTCACTATCTTGTTTTTCAGGCTCTCCTTATATTGTGCAAACTTCTCAGCAAGCTCACTGTCGGACAAAGCCAATATCTGTACGGCCAGAATAGCCGCGTTCATCGCTCCATTGATAGCCACAGTAGCTACAGGTATTCCGGGAGGCATCTGAATGATAGAATAAAGTGCGTCTACTCCGTCGAGCACAGAGCCTTTTACCGGCACGCCGATTACCGGCAGTGTAGTATTGGCAGCAATGACTCCCGGCAGTGCGGCAGCCATACCGGCAGCGGCGATAATCACCTTAATGCCACGTCCGGAAGCCTCTTTCGCAAACTTCTCCACTTCGGCGGGAGTACGATGTGCCGAAAGAGCATTCATCTCAAACGGGACCTGCATTTCGTCGAGCAGTTTGGCAGCCTTTTCCATTACCGGAAGGTCTGACGTACTGCCCATAATGATACTTACGGTTGCTTTCATTCAATATCTGTTTTGGTTATTCGTTGATAATCTGTTTATATGCTTCAGCATCCATCAGTTCGTCCAATTCAGCGAGATCAGACGGACGGACCTTTATCAGCCAGCCTTCTCCATACGGATCTTTATTGACCAGTTCCGGACGTTCTTCCAGTTCCGGATTAACTTCAAGCACCTCACCGCTTACCGGTATAAATAAATCTGATACCGTCTTTACGACTTCAATGGTACCGAAGATTTCGCCTTTGGCGAGGGTCTCTCCTTCTGTTGTGATATCCACAAACACAATATCGCCCAGCTGCTCCTGCGCGTAGTCAGTAATACCTACATAGGCTATCTCATCTTCCAAACGAATCCATTCATGTTCGTTTGTGTACTTGATGTTGTTCGGAAATTCCATGACAATAAATTTAAGTTGATATTATATTCAAATAAACAAAATTCCTGCGACTCCACAAAACAATCCGACAAAAAATCCTCCACACACCTCATTCAACGTATGCTGACGGAGAATGATACGGGCCGACCCCAAAAGTCCGGCCAACAAAATGAAGAAGCACAGCCATCCTACCGGATTAAACCGGAAAATGAGGCTGTAGGAAAGAAGTCCTCCCACCATCATTCCACTGCTGGCCATGTGTGTGCTGATTTTCCAACGGAAGTTGACAAGTGTACAGATAACCATACAAATCAGTACGGCAACGATAATTCCGCTCAAATAACGGGGAAGGTGTATCCTATACATCGTGATCAAGCAAGCCACATAACTGATGATGGTCATGACATACGGTATGAAACGTCTCTCCCGCTCTCCCAATTCATGCAGTGTCCATCCGTTGACTTTCTGAAAGAAATAGATGCCCAACATAGGAACCAGAATGGTGAAGCAATATACCAGCCCTAGAATGGTCAGTTTATATCCGAGCGGCATAATATTCAGATATGTGAAGAAGAAGAGCAGGAAAAAAGCCAGGAACGGAACCATAAAGGGGGTGAACACCGCCGAAATGATTCGGGATGCCAGAAAGAGCCGGCTGTCTCCTCCGCCCTGTCTACACCTTGGCCGCTGCACATGATATGACAACTCATCCGGAATGTTTGTGGTCCTCTCTTCCATATTCATCGTCTTAACCGGGCTACAGGTATATTCAATTGCTGACGATATTTCGCCACCGTACGCCGTGCAATGGGATATCCCTGTTCCTTCAGCATATCGGCCAGCTCGTCGTCCGTATAAGGTTTGTCCTTGTTCTCTTTGTCTACACATTCTTTCAGGATGCGCTTGATTTCACGGACAGACAACTCTTCTCCGTCCTCAGTGGTATAACCGTCGTTGAAGAAGAATTTCAACGGATAGATTCCGTAATTTGTTTGCACATACTTGCTGTTGCTGACACGCGACACAGTAGAAATATCCAGCTTGGCTCTTTCTGCCACATCCTTCAGTATCATCGGTTTGAGCAGAGACTCATCACCTTCTTCAAAAAAAGGACGCTGCAAGTCAATGATAGCCTGCATAGTGCTGAGAAGAGTCTGTTGGCGCTGTTTGACTGCATTGATGAATCCCTGAGCCGCATCTACTTTCTGTTTCAGAAACATGAAAGCATCCTTAGACTCCTTGCTCTGGTTCGCCTTATTGCGGGTATGTTCATCAAGCATTTCCGTAAACTCACGGCTCAGCCTCAGCTCCGGGACATTCCGATTGTTCAAGCTGAGCGTCACCGTACCGTCATCATCAGTCTCCACAATGAAATCAGGCACAATCTGCTGGAGATTCTTCCCCATGGCCTCTCCCATTGAGCTTCCCGGACGCGGATTCAATTTGGTCAGTTCAGCTACCGCCTCGTTATACAGTTCTTCCGTAAGATTCAGTTTCTGAATGATTTTTTCCTTATTTTTTTTGGTGAAATCGTCAAAGCACTTTTTGACTATATCATTTTCTATATACTTCAACGAAGAGTTTTCCTTGCGTTCGATTTGCAGGAGCAGACATTCCTGAAGATTGCGGGCACCTATACCGGCCGGGTCAAAATCCTGAATGACAGACAATACATGTTCCAATTGCTCCGGAGTCGTGTAAACACCTTGATAGATTGCCAGTTCATCAATAAGGGTTTCAGTCGATTTCCGAAGAAGTCCGTCATCGTCCAGCGAACCGATGATGTATTCTCCCAATTGCTTTTCTTCAGGAGTGAGATGCTGCATGTCAAGTTGTTCTTTCAGGGTTTCATAAAAAGACACATTGTCAGAAAACGGGATGTCTTCTGCCTTATCCTCTCTCGAACGGTTGTTTTCCTGAAGCTTATAGTCAGGGATGTCATCTTCCGTACGATAGTCACCTAAAGAAATATCTTCGACGGTGTCCGTATTGGGCTCGCCATCTTCATCTCGGGAATTATAATTGTCGCCGAAGTCTTCATCCGTGTCTGACAAGTCTTTTCCTTCTTCCAAGGCCGGATTGTCCAGAAGTTCGGCATGAATACGCTCTTCCAGCTCAACAGTAGGCAACTCCAACAGTTTCACTGCAAGAATCTGCTGGGGAGAGAGGGTCTGTACCTGCTGCTGGGACTGTGTCTGGACTTGACGTGAACTTTGTACCATTGAAATACTCTATATTTTAGTTATGTCGAATGCAAAAATAATAATTTAGTTCATTCGTTGGACGAATTTCACACCGAATCTTTAACCGTTGCTTCCAGAGTTTCCGAATCGGCATGTCCATAGATTCACCGCCAGAATCAATAAATAAAACTGCTGCCGCCCAAGAATTCGCGCAACAAAGACGTAGGCGGAAGTTCGCTGTCCTGTACGGATACAAAATACTCCAGGAAACGGAGCAGACGGTAAGCTTCCGAATATTCCTGGCACCGCTTGGGAACCTTTCTCAACATCGGCTCCACATAGTCCTTCAAAACCGGAAGTTCAAAAAGCAAAGCCGAATTGAACATGGCATCGGCATTTTCCTGATAGGGAAATATCCACTTCCTTTCTCCGGCACGTACACTGGGCCAACGGGATATAGTATTTTCAGCCGAACAGTTCCGATATTTGGAGTCACGGATAATACGGCGCAACAGACGATTGTCAGTAGTCGGAATATAATTATGGTTATCAAGCAGAATGGTTGTCAGTGCCGACACATAAATTTTATATTTGTTTTCCGCCGGAATATGCGGCGTAAGCTCCGGATTCAACGCATGGATACCTTCAAGTACCAGAATCATATTGTCATCCACACGAAGCTTCTTCCCGCTCATCACCCGTTTGCCGGTAGGGAAATCAAAGCGCGGAAGTTCGATTTCCTTTCCATCCATCAGTTCCTGCATCTGATGCTCGAAGAAAGGCAGGTCAAGCGCATAAAACGATTCAAAGTCATGCTTGCCGTTCTCGTCCAGCGGCGTGTCTTCCCTGTCCACAAAGTAATCGTCCAATGAAATAGGATATGGGCGCATTCCGTTCGTAAGCAATTGGATACTGAGACGTTTGCTGAACGTCGTCTTTCCAGAAGACGACGGTCCGGAAATAAGCACCAGCTTCACCCTTTTTCCGTTTTGTATGCGGTTGGTAATTTCATCGGCTATATGGGCGATTTTCTTCTCCTGCAATGCTTCCGACACATTAATCAAATCAGTGGCACGTCCTTCTTTACAAGCCACATTCAAATCGCCTACCGTACTGATTCCCAATATCTGGTTCCAATGATGATATTCCTGAAACACGTCAAGCATCTTTTCCTGCTTCACCACCTCTTCCAGCCGTTCGGGAGCACTCCGGTTCGGGATACGGAGCAACAGACCGTCATAATACTTTACTATATCAAAGTTGGCTATATACCCGGTACTGGGCACGAGACTGCTGTAATAACAGTCTATCGTATCGCCCAAGCGGTAATAATATGAATAGAGCTGTCCGGATGTAGCCAGCAATTTTGCCTTGTCAAACATGCCTCTTTCACTGAACAGACGTACAACGTCGTCCGTATGACATTCGGTACGTATAAAAGGAATATCTGCCTGAATGATTTCCTGCATCCTCCGTTTGATACGGATTGCATCATCCAGACCGATAGGCCGGTCAATATGAAGCTTGCAGAAATAGCCTCTCGAAATCGGATGTTCAAGAGTCACGCTCCCTGTCGGATAAAGGTCGTCTACAGCTTTTGCCAGTATGAACACCAGTGAACGCACATACGTGCGCATACCGGAATCACTGGTAAAGTCCAGAAACTCTACATCCTTGTTATAATATACACGGAAAGTAAGGCTTTCCACTTTGTTGTTTACTTTCGCACTTACGGGACCATAAGGCATTTGCAGGCCGAAACCTTTGTAAATGTCTAAAAGAGAACTTCCTTCTGGGAATTCTTTTGTCGAATTATTATTTTTGCAATATATTTGTAGCATAATTGTAATATGTATTACAATCCGGGTGAGTTATTGGCAGTCAAGTTACTCAATTAAACGATAAGAATTGGATACGGATTTTAATTTATAACAGATGGAATATTCATTTTATGATTTTTTAGCGTTGCTGGGCTCATTGGCACTTTTCCTCTACGGAATGAAAATAATGAGCGAAGGTTTGCAGAAGTTTGCGGGCGACAGGCTCCGCAACATACTGACGGCTATGACAACCAACCGTGTGACAGGAGTGTTGACTGGTATGTTGATTACGGCTCTTGTACAGTCCTCATCGGCCACAACGGTCATGGTGGTAAGTTTTGTGAATGCAGGTCTGTTGACTCTTGCTGAATCTATCGGTGTCATTATGGGAGCAAACATCGGAACGACTGTAACCGCCTGGATTATTTCCGCATTGGGATTCAAAGTCGACATGTCAGTCTTTGCACTTCCGCTGCTGGCTTTCGGGATTCCCTTGCTGTTCTCCAAACGCAGTTCGCGCAAATCGGTGGGAGAATTCATTTTCGGTTTTTCATTCCTGTTCATGGGACTGAATCTGCTGAAGACAAACGCTCCCGACTTGAGCCAGAACCCGGACATGCTGGCTTTCGTACAGAACTACACGGACATGGGATTTTTCTCAGTCATTCTTTTTGTGCTGATCGGCACTATTCTCACCATGATTGTACAAGCTTCAGCAGCTACAATGGCCATCACGCTCATCATGTGTGCCAACGGATGGATCAGTTTCGAGCTGGGTGCCGCACTGGTGCTGGGTGAGAATATCGGAACAACCATTACGGCAAATCTGGCAGCCCTCACCGCCAATACGCAGGCCAAACGGGCGGCCATGGCTCATCTCATGTTCAATGTATTCGGAGTCATTTGGGTTTTAGTCCTGTTCAGGCCATTCCTGGCGGCGGTTGATTGGATTATTTCCGATTTCATGCACATCAGTGAAGCGGGAGGAGTGGCAGTCTCTTTCAAACTGTCGGCTTTCCACACTTGCTTCAATGTATGCAATGTACTCATTCTGATCTGGTTCATCCATCCGATTGAAAAAACAGTTTGCCGGATTATCCCACAAAAAGAGCAGGAAGAAGAATACCGTCTGCAATTTATTTCCGGAGGAATGCTTTCTACTGCCGAGCTGTCGATTCTGCAGGCACGCAAGGAAATCAATCTGTTTGCGGCACGTATCCGCCGCATGTTCGGCATGGTGCGCGACTTGCTGCATACCGAAAACGAGAACGATTTCAACAAATTGTTCAGCCGTATCGAGAAATATGAAAATATCAGCGACCGGATGGAGGTGGAAATAGCCAATTATCTGACGGCAGTTGCCGAAGGCCGGCTCAGTTCGGAAAGTAAAATACAGATCCGCGAAATGTTACGTGAAGTGACTGAAATAGAAAGTATAGGCGACAGCTGCTATAACCTGGCACGCACCATCAACCGCAAACGAAAAGGAAACGAGGATTTCACCCAGGCACAATACGGGCATATCAGCCAAATGTTCCAACTAACGGACAATGCGCTCGCACAAATGATTGTATTGCTTGAGGATACGCACCATCAGGTGGATGTAAACAAGTCATTCAACATTGAAATGGAAATCAACAATTACCGCAACCAGCTGAAATCACAGAATATACTTGACGTGAACGACAAGAAATATGATTATCAAATGGGAATCCACTACATGGACATCATTGCCGAATGCGAGAAGCTGGGTGATTATGCGGTCAACGTAGTAGAAGCCCACAGCGAGAAAAAGCAAAGCGAGGCATAAAAAGGAAAACGCTTCGGCGTTTTACAAAAAACGTCTCGGCGTTTTGTTTGAAATGCCGAGACGTTTTTCTCATCAATAAAAAAACTTGAGGATTATTTTTCAATCTCCACCAGTTCCACTTCGAAAATCAGTGTAGAGAAAGGTTTGATTTTTCCTCCCTGTGCACGTGTGCCATATGCCAGTTCCTGCGGAATATACAGTTCCCATTTAGAACCTACCGGCATCATTTTCAATGCTTCCTGCCATCCACTGATGACGCTTCTCATTGAAAGAGCGATAGGTTTCCCCTTAGAACTGTCAAATTCAGTACCGTCAATCAGTTTACCTGTATAGATTACTTTTACCCTTGATTTCTCTTCGGGAAGTTTGCCTGTACCTTTTTTGAGCACTTTATATTGCAGTCCGCTGGCCGTAGTCTGCACACCATCTTTTGATTTATTGGCAGCCAGGAAGTCTTCATTCTGCTTCTTGTAGTCTGCATATTCAGCCTCCAATGCTTTCGTACGGATAGCTTCCGATTTTGTTCTTACATAAATGTTGGCAGAATCAGCGGTTGCCAGACCCTTTCCTTTGACAGCATCGAGGAAACCGGCAATGAAATTGCCCTTGTCAATCGCAACAGTCGTATCCTGTCCGAAAATCATGCGGTTAGTCCGCTCCAGCATTCTTTCATCGCTGAGTTGCTGTCCGATTTGCAAACCTGCCAGATAAGCTTTCTGCTTTGCATCGGTTTCCTTGCAGCCCTGTTCCAGTCCCTTGAAGAAATCTGCCACATTCGCCGAATCAATACCCATACGCTGCGGATCCAATACAAAATCCATCAAACCCTGGCTGTTGGCGGCTCCCACCATATAAGAAAGCGTATCCACATCTGTTTTCAGGTTCGCTTTCGGACCTTGTGCACACGATGCCAGACCGGCAGCAGCGGCCAGCACCATAAAAAATGTTCCTTTTTTCATTTGCTTTTCTTGTTTTTATAATACTTCTATTAATTCCACTTCAAAGATCAATGTACTGTGGGGCGGAATCATTTCACCCGCTCCCTGAGCTCCGTATGCCAGGTCTGACGGGATATACAGCTTCCATTTTGCACCTTCAGACATCAGCTGCAAAGCTTCCACCCATCCTTTGATTACCTGATTCACTCCGAATACGGCAGGTTCACCACGCTTGACGGAACTGTCGAACAAAGTGCCGTCAATCAGTGTCCCTTCGTAGTGACAGCGTACACGGTCGGTTGCTTTCGGTTTCTTGCCGTTCCCTTCCTTGATTACTTCATATTGCAGTCCGCTGGGTAAAGTGACGATATTCGGGTTTTCCTTGTTCGCTTCGAGAAAAGCCTTGCCTTTCTCGATGTTCTCAGCATTGATTCTGTTTTCTAGTTCCGTGAAATAGTTGTTTACAATCTCACGCGCCTCATTGTGTGAAATGGCTGTCTTGTTGCCTTCCAACACATCTTTCACAGCCTGTGCGAAATCATCTGCGTTCAAATCTCTTGCGCCCATGCTCAACAGGTTCTGGCCGATTCCAAGGCCGATGGCATAACTGAATTTGTCCATACGATAGGTTTAAATCTTTACATTATTATATTTTGCGCGGCAAAGGTATCTTTTTTCTATGAGACTGAGGAATTTTGTCTGATAAATTTTCTTATTTAAACGGTTTATTTCAATCGTTTTATTTTTAATTT
Source organism: uncultured Bacteroides sp. (assembly GCA_949289295.1). Classification (GTDB taxonomy): domain Bacteria; phylum Bacteroidota; class Bacteroidia; order Bacteroidales; family Bacteroidaceae; genus Phocaeicola. The sequence continues at coordinate 9,905 of CASENM010000007.1, read as the reverse complement.
TGTAGCAATGAATCAAATGAAAGGAGGTTGAAGACAATGAAAAATCTGGTAGTACTGACAGGAGCTGGGATGAGTGCGGAAAGCGGTATCAGCACTTTCCGCGATGCAGGCGGATTATGGGAACGCTATCCGGTGGAACAAGTGGCCACTCCCGAAGGATATGCGGCCAATCCGGAGCTGGTCATCAATTTTTATAATGACCGCCGCCAACAGTTGCTCGACGTGAAACCTAACCAAGGACATGTTCTGCTGGCCGGACTCGAAAAAAGCTTCAATGTAACCGTCATTACGCAGAACGTAGACAATCTGCATGAACGGGCCGGCAGCCATCACGTAATCCACCTGCATGGTGAACTGACAAAGGTTACATCAAGCCGGGAGCCGAACAATCCGAAATACATCAAAGAATTGAAGCCGGAAGAATTCAAGGTGAAGATGGGCGACAAAGCTGCCGACGGCTCCCAACTCCGCCCGTTCATCGTATGGTTCGGTGAAGCCGTGCCCATGATTGAGACAGCAATTGACTATGTCAGGAAAGCGGACATCTTCGTCATTATAGGCACATCGCTCAACGTTTACCCTGCGGCAGGACTTTTATATTATGTCCCTGATGAGACGCCGGTTTATCTGATTGACCCTAATTATGTGGCCGTCAACTCCAACCGGAAAATCAATGTCATCCGCAAAGGTGCTTCTGCGGGTGTTGAAGAACTGAAAAAAATGTTATTGGGATAGTTCCCGAACAAATTCTTTCTTATATTTGTTATTGATTTAAATAACCATTAATACTAATTTCTAAACAAAACAGATTATGAAAAAATATGTTTGTACGGTTTGTGATTGGGTGTACGATCCTGAAGTAGGCGATCCGGATGCCGGTATCGCTCCTGGAATCGCTTTTGAAGATCTTCCGGAAGATTGGGTTTGCCCCGTATGCGGCGTAGGAAAAGATGATTTCCAGCCAGTTGAAGAATAAGACTCAAAGTGTCGCATGTCTTTTTCCCATGAAAGGAAGGGACATCTGAAAAGACAAGATAGGACATAGGAAGAGGAACGTGTCAGAAAATGAACGACATGCTCCTCTTTTTGCGTTCCGGATCGTCCTGCAAGGAAAACCTGACAGGAGTTATCCGCAACAAAAACAAACCATACTTCTACCAAAACTGTTTAAAAATATCCGCCTGAAATATCCGGATTCTAAAAAACTTTGTTAACTTTGAGCATATAATATATGACTCATTAAAAAGCGATAACTATGGAAGCGAAAGATTATGATTCATTGGTAGAAGTTTTCAGAGGAGACCTCTGGGAAGCCGAACTGGTAAAAGGCTTGTTGGCATCGGCCGGAGTAGATGCCATGTTGAAAGATGAAACATTGTCAGTTGTCACTTCCCCTTATTCCGGCACAGGAGGATGTGTGTTGGTGTTAGTAAATAAGGAAGAAGAAGTGTACGCCAAAAAAGTTGTTGCCGAAAGAAAATCATGAACAAACTGTTTGTAGCCTCCATAATGTCTGCGCTATGTCTGGGAACGGTTTCCGGACAATCGCAAGAACTGAAAACTATCGAGTGGACTGCTTTTAACGTTTCTTTCAAAGCCCCTTCTGACATTGTAACGGAAGACGACTCGGCTGAAGGATATATCGCCAGCAATCCTACCTATTATATAACAGTTGAACTGTTGGAAGGAGAAGGGCTGAATCGTGAAGAATTGTCCGGCGAACTGAAAGCCATAGCAACCGATGATGAAGTGGGCGGACAAACGGATGTAGAGTCTTTCGAGCTGCCACAATTTTATGGCGTAAAACTCAACGGTCAGTGTGATACCGATTTTTGTGTCTACAGCTATCTCCTGGCAAAGGACGGTAGCTGTGGATTCTACGTGTCTGTCGTATATAAGGAGCAAGATGACACTTTGCCGGGAATCATGCTGAAAAGTTTTAAATTGGAAGATTAAATGAAGATATGAAAAAACATTATTTGCATGTCTGTCTCTGTTTCTCGCTGTTGGCCATACTGGCCTTAGGATTCATGAGCTTCACACAGAAAAAAAACGACTACAGTTGCATTGAAATACCCGATACGGTAATGTTTTGTGGAGTTCCCATCGACTTGACCCGATATGACCGACACGAGCGAATGGACCGTGAACTGATGGCATTCACCTATATGCACAGCACCTCTCTGCAAATCATCAAACGAGCCAACCGTTATTTTCCCATCGTGGAACCTATCTTGAAAGAATATAATGTACCGGAAGATTTCAAATATCTGATGGCTATCGAAAGCAATCTCAATCCACTGGCCCGCTCACATGCGGGTGCGGCCGGATTATGGCAGTTCATGCCGGAAACAGCCAAGGATTTCGGACTGGAAGTGAACAGTCATGTGGATGAACGCTACGATGTAGAGAAGTCGACACGAGCCGCATGCAAGTACCTGCAACAAGCATACGCAAAATTCGGAAATTGGGAAACTGTGGCCGCTTCATACAATGCCGGACAAGGACGAATAGCCCGTCAGCAAGACCGGCAATATACGGAAAATGCGCTCGACCTATATCTGGTAGAAGAAACAGCACGTTATGTCTACCGCATTCTGGCTGCAAAAATCATGCTTGCCGACCCCAAGAAATTCGGTTTCAGACTCCGGGCCAGCGACCTGTATCCTCCCATACCTTATCATACAGTAAGAGTGACGAAAACCATTACAGATCTGCCCCGGTTCGCAAAAAGCCAAGGCATCTCCTTCAGCCTGCTGCGGAGCATGAATCCTTGGATAAGGGATTTTTCTTTACCCAACCATACAAATAAGGAATATATTATCCGCATACCCGACAAAGTGGAAATGCATTATAATCCGAGAGTTACCATACCATATAACCAGAACTGGGTAGTTGAATGAGAGAAAAACATTTTCAAGAACTTAATAAATCAAATCCATGAAAAGACAACTGATTTTAAGCGTATTGGGTGCTTGTCTGCTTTCGGCAAACGCACAAAGCTTCAAGGAATGGCAGGACCCTGAAATCAACGCGGTAAACCGTGCGCCTATGCATGCGAACTTTTTTGCTTATGAAAGTCAGGAACTGGCTGAAAAGGCAATCAAGGAAAATTCTGAAAACTTCATGAGCCTCAACGGCATTTGGAAGTTCTTCTGGGTCTCTGATGCAGATGCCCGCCCTACAGACTTCTGGAAGGTGGGGTTCAACGATAAAGGATGGGACAACTTCCAGGTACCCGGCATCTGGGAATTGAACGGTTATGGCGATCCTATTTATGTAAACACAGGTTACGCATGGAGAAACCAGTATAAGAACAATCCTCCGTATGTGCCTACTGAGAAGAACCATGTAGGTTCATACCGCCGTGAAATTACAGTACCGGCCGACTGGAAAGGAAAAGATATCATAGCTCATTTCGGTGCAGTCAGCTCGAACATGTATCTCTGGGTGAACGGAAAATATGTAGGATACAGTGAAGACAGCAAACTGGAGGCTGAATTTGATTTGACCTCCTATTTAAAGCCGGGACAGAAGAATCTGATTGCGTTCCAAGTGTTCCGCTGGTGCGACGGCACTTACCTCGAAGACCAGGACTTTTTCAGATACACGGGAGTATCACGCGACTGCTATCTGTATACCCGCAATAAAAAGCGTATTGACGACATCCGCATCACTCCGGATCTGGACAGCCAATACAAGAACGGTTCGCTTGCTGTCGATTTGAGCTTGAAAGGCAACGTGAATGTGAAGTTGGAATTGCTTGACGCAGACAACCGAACGGTAGCTTCTGCCACGACAAAAGGTTCACATAAAATTTCCGTGAGAATGAATGTGGAAAATCCGAACAAATGGACAGCAGAGACACCGTATCTGTACACACTGCGTGCTACTGTAACTGACGGAAACAAGGTGAGCGAAGTGATACCTGTAAAAGTGGGATTCCGCAAGGTAGAGCTGAAAGGTTCACAAATCTTGGTCAACGGCCAACCGGTACTTTTCAAAGGCGCGAACCGTCATGAAATGGATCCCGACGGTGGTTATTATGTGTCACGCGAACGTATGATTCAGGATATCCAGATTATGAAAATGTTCAACATCAATGCTGTGCGCACCTGCCACTATCCGGATGACAATTTCTGGTATGACTTGTGCGACAAATACGGCATCTATGTGGTAGCCGAGGCCAATGTGGAATCTCACGGAATGGGATATGGCGATGAAACCCTGGCTAAAGTGCCTTCTTATAAAAAAGCGCACATGGAACGTAACCAACGGAACGTACAGCGCAGCTTCAACCACCCGAGTATCATTTTCTGGTCATTAGGCAATGAAGCAGGATATGGGCCGAATTTTGAAGCGGCTTACGACTGGATAAAAGCAGAAGACCCAAGCCGGGCTGTGCAATACGAACGTGCCGAATACGAAGGAAAAACAGATATATACTGCCCGATGTATCGCGACTATGAAACTTGTATCAGATATTGTGAAGATGACAGCAAAACGAAACCGCTGATTCAGTGTGAATATGCTCATGCAATGGGTAATTCGGAAGGTGGATTCAAAGAATACTGGGATTTGATACGCAAATATCCGAAATATCAGGGAGGCTTCATTTGGGACTTCGTAGACCAGTCATGCCGCTGGACCGGCAAGAACGGCGCGATGATTTACGCTTACGGAGGAGATTTCAACCGCTTTGACGCAAGTGACATCAACTTCTGCGACAACGGGCTGATCAGTCCTGACCGCAATCCGAATCCACACATGTATGAAGTGGGCTATTTCTATCAGAACATCTGGACAACTCCGGGGAATCTGACAAACGGTGAAATAAAGGTATATAACGAGAATTTCTTCCGTGACCTTTCCGCCTATGCAATGGAATGGGAATTACTCAAAGAAGGACAGTCTGTCCGCAGCGGACGCATTGAGAATCTGAATGTTGCTCCACGACAGACAGCCACCATGAAAATAGATATGGGACAGACTGACGGTGAAGGCGAATGGCTGCTGAATGTAAAATATATCCAGAAGAACCGGGAGAGTTTAATTCCGGCAGGCCATGTAGTGGCAAAAGCGCAACTGGCATTGACTGAGTATCAGGCTCCGTCGATGAGTCTCCCGAATGTAACGGAAAGCAATTTGGCTGTAACAGTCCCCCAAATAAATGCGGACAATGTCAACTGCATAGAAGTTGTCGGTGGAAAATTCAATATCCAGTTCAACAAACAGACAGGATATATGGACCATTATACAGTGGAGGGCATTGAAATGATTAAGGAAGGAGAAGCTCTGACTCCGAACTTCTGGCGTGCCCCAACCGACAATGATTTTGGGGCCAATTTACAGAACAAGTTCCGCGCATGGCTGAATCCAACTATCAAATTAGAGTCACTCGAGCATAAAATAGTTGACGGACAGGCAATCGTTCAGGCTGAGTATACAATGAAAAGCATTTCTGACGCAACCAAGTTGTATCTGACTTATGTAATCAACAATGTGGGAGCAGTAAAAGTAACCCAGAAAATGACGGCCGACAAGAACGCGGAAGTCTCTCCGATGTTCCGTTTCGGCATGCAACTGGTAATGCCGAAATCATTCGATAAAATTTCATTCTACGGACGCGGACCTATTGAAAATTATAGTGACCGCAACAATTGCACCGAACTTGGAATCTGGAATCAGAACGTAAGCGACCAGTTCTATGCATACATCCGTCCACAAGAAAATGGGAACAAAACTGACATCCGCTGGTGGAAACAGATGAATGCAGCGGGCAATGGCCTGAAGTTTGTCTCTGAAGCTCCTTTCTCGGCTTCTGCATTACACTACACAATCAGTTCATTAGACTCCGGGCCCTATAAACGTCAGGAACACTCAAATGAGATAGAACCGGCTGATCTGACCAATATCCTGATTGATAAAGTTCAGATGGGATTGGGATGCGTCAACAGTTGGGGCCAATGGCCACGCAAAGAATATTTGTTACCCTACGGAGATTATGAGTTTACATTTATCATGACTCCTATTCGGAGCAATATCAATATCTTGTAAAGCCTGCAAAAAGGAATTGGTATACAAAGAGTGCGGAAATGCGGTGCAATTCATCTGAAGCCCGCGTTTCCGCACTCTTTTTCTTTTATTGTTCTGACTTTTTCACAGAGGCGGACAGAATGCGTCGGTATTGCTCCCTGTCAGCAAGAACTTCGATTGCTTTTTTCAGGTTATCATCATCTTTCAAACGCTCCATGACAGCTCCCCGTTGATAAAAATAACGAGTAACGATTTCTTGCGAAATATATTCTTTGATGGAGGTTGCAAACACATCCAGATCCCTATCCAAGTTATGGTTAAGTTTCTTTTCCAATGCCTTGAACTCTTCAGAAGCTTCGTCCATATATCCTTCGAACTCAGCCACTTCTTTCAGATTTTTCAAAAGCTTCTCGCTCTGCCTGTCGTAGGTGAAGTCCCGTGACTTCACCAGCTTCTTGAAATTTTCATAATCCGCATCCGTCAGTTCGAAAGCGTCTACAGAAGCCAGTGTAGGATGATCCCAACAGTATTGGGTCGCGTAATCGAAAATTAAATCATCGTTCATCAGGTAGAATACAATATTCGGAATCCTGTCACCTTTTACTTCAATGTCCGGACGGATGCCCCCCCCGTCACGTACCTCACGACCTGCCGCAGTGTGAAACACGTGTGTCAGACTGTCCGGTATACGTGCCACCGAACCGTCAGCATTTTTCTTGGCATAATCAATGGCCTGTATGCAACGTCCGCTGGGGATGTAGTATTTGGAAGTGGTTACTTTCAGTGAACCGTTGTAGGGCAAGGGACGAATGGTCTGTACGAGTCCTTTTCCGAATGTCCGGGTTCCGATGACAACAGCCCGGTCAAGATCCTGCATGGAACCGCTTACAATCTCTGAGGCTGAAGCTGTTGCCCCATTAACCAATACAGCGATGGGGATTTGTGTATCCACAGGCTCTGACTGTGTCTTAAATGATCCCTGTCCCTGTTTCAATTTTCCTTTCGTCACAACAATTTCCTGCCCTTTCGGAACGAACAGATTGACGATGTCCACAGCCTCCGACAAGGAGCCCCCCCCATTGTCTCGCAAATCAATGATGATGGAAGTAGCCCCTTTCTGCTTCAGTTCAATGAACGCTTTCTTGAAATCCTTTGCACTGTTTTCTGTGAAACTAGACAAAGCCAGATAACCGATACTGTCGCGCACCATACCGAAATAAGGTATCGGATTCGTACGGATATTCTTGCGAGTAATTTTGAATTCGAGGACGGTGCTGTCATTTTTCTGCGGACGAAGCACTTTCAAAATGAACGAAGTGCCCGGCTCGCCCCTCAATGCCTCGCTCACTTTCGACGAGAACTCCTGAGGCTTCATATCGCCGCGTACCATTTCCTTTCCTCCTACCGAAAGAATTATGTCACCTGCTTTCACTCCAGCTTCGGCCGCCGGCATTCCTTCTGTAGGCTCGATGACGGCAATACGGTCTTTCGCCTCATAATAGCGGATAGCAGCGCCGATACCTCCATATTTTCCGGTGGTCATTTCTTTCAAACTGCTTACTTCTTCCTCCGGATAATACTCCGTATAGGGGTCGGTAAGTGCCAACATTCCTTCCACACCGTTCTGAATCATTTCCTCCGGATTGATAGTGTCTACATAAAACATATCCAATTCCTTGAATATGGCATTAAACAAATCCAAATTTTTAGCAATCTGAAAATTCCTGTCATCTCCCTTAAAGCTGAAAAGTCCTAAGCCTAACAATATGACGAAAAATCCGGCCAACAGTTTCTTTGAGTTCATATCTTTCAATGTTTTCTAAAATTTCAAACCGCAAATAAACACATTATTCGCCTTATCTTTGTAGAGCAACACCAATATTTAACTTAATTTGTTTCTATATTCCCGAAAGCTATTTTGATTATACCCGTACCCTATCCGAAAAATCGATAAAAACCCAATGAAAACTGTTTCAAGAGCACAAACAACAGCTAATTTCAAAAAAAACTTCATTTTTTCTCCAAAGATGTTGCATAATTCAAAATAACCTGCTACCTTTGCCACGCATTTAAGAAAAACCTTCTTCAGTAGCTCAGTCGGTTAGAGCATCTGACTGTTAATCAGAGGGTCGTTGGTTCAAGTCCAACCTGAAGAGCTTTCTTAAAAAACTTGTTTTCATAACTTTCTTCAGTAGCTCAGTCGGTTAGAGCATCTGACTGTTAATCAGAGGGTCGTTGGTTCAAGTCCAACCTGAAGAGCTTTCTTAAAAAAACTTGTTTTCATAACTTTCTTCAGTAGCTCAGTCGGTTAGAGCATCTGACTGTTAATCAGAGGGTCGTTGGTTCAAGTCCAACCTGAAGAGCAGAAAGAGGCTGTCTCAAATAAACTTTGAGATGGTCTTTTTTGTATCTTCAAAAAATCGGGCAAGCCCTAACTTCGGAGCAGTAGAAAATCAGTGGGGATAACCATACAACATGGGGATTCTGGAGAGGAAGAACTTTTGTCTACGACTCCATGCAGGTTCGCCCTGAAGAGTTTGATTTTGACATTAAATGATTCGGCAGCCGCATTTAATGAGCGATTGTTGTAGAAGTTCAGAATCTCATCGTAATGTTCGTAGAATATCGCGGCAATGACATTGAACTGTTTCATTCTTGAATCATCCACCCTGTTGTACCATCTTGCCATGCACAACCGTGCGGCATCCTTGATGGTATTCTTTGAGAATATCATTCTTAATGAATGAGACAGGCCATAAGCCGTTTTGATGTCAGGATACTCCCCGAAGAGGATTTCAGCCCTTTCCTTCTGCCTTTCCGTCCACTTGTCCGCTGATTTGAACAGGAGGTAACGGCTTCTGACAAGCAATTCCGGACGCGTATCCCCATTGGAAAAGCGGAACGGCACATAGGGCCTTCCCGTTTGTCTGCACTCTTCCACCTCTTCATTGCTTTGCTGCAAGGCATCCCAACGGTAGCCACACGGATTTCCTGTACAGCATCGCAGGCCAATTTCTGGATATGGAAACGGTCTGTCACCCTTTGAGCTTTCGGAAATGCGACAGAAACAGTCTTACGCATCGAATCGAAGAGGTCGATGGTCACCTCCTCCACTTTCATGCGCTCCTCCTCATCTGTCCGTTTCAACACCTGTATAACCTCTTCCGGTTTCGTGCCGGAAACGACCGCCACCAAGCTTCCCTCACTCGTATGCCGGCACGGTTGGTGACAAACGTATACAACTCTCCATTGGACAGGGAAGACTCGTCTATGGCAAGATGCAACCCTATGTTTTCGGGAAACAACAGCCATGAATCGGCATGGTCGAGCTGGTCCCAGTCGCGGAAACCGCCCAGCGTTTCCTTGTACTGCTTCTCAAAGGTATGTGCGTTTATGTGGTAGAATATTTCAAGCGTACGGCAGGTCACAGGGGATGTTTCCATACGTCTCTTTAAAAAAAGTCCCGAACTCCCTAGAATAACGGATGCCTTTGCAGGCGATATCAAGGCTGACCGGAAGGCAGAAACTCTTGCCCGCGCGCAGGTCGGTCCACCTGCGGCGACGTATAACCAGTATGACCTTATGGTCGCGTATCGGGAAATCGGTCACATTCACAGCCTCCATAAAACCTTTGAATTCAAAATTAGCATCGGACGACAATCTCGCATTCATTAACTCGTCGAGATGAATACGGATCCCTATCGGACTCTGTTCCACGCCCGTTATCTCAGAACCGTCTCGTGCGTGGCGCAGACGTGGAAACGAAAAAAAAGTCCCCCCGTCCTTCATCGGACGGGGGGACCCTCAGCAAATACGGCGGCGACCTACTCTCCCACAAGGAATGCAGTACCATCGGCGCGGCGGAGCTT
>CASENM010000006.1 GCA_949289295.1 uncultured Bacteroides sp. | reverse complement strand
CTGAATATCGAGCCCCAGGCATCGGGAGTAATGGCATCCCCTTCAAACTTCCAGTTCACCAAATCGGTCGTTGTGGAATGTCCCCACGTCATGTTTCCCCAAGTGGAACCATACGGATTGTGCTGGAAATACAAGTGATACACACCGTCTTTGTAGAACATCCCGTTCGGGTCGTTCATCCAGCCGTATGCCGGCGTATGGTGATAAAGCGGACGGAACTTCTCGCGGTTCGTCGTATCAAACGTGTCCGACAGCTTCATCTTCTTCCAACAGATAGCCGATTCGGGCATCCCCTGCACGTCGAGCGACAAATCCTTACCTACGTATGCCGACAAGTCGAGCGGCACATAGTAATCCACCTTCTCGCGGGCAAGGCGGATGTTGATGACGCTGCCCACCGTCTGGTTATTAATCACAAAATAAATCTTTCCTTCGGGCGCATTGTCCTGCACCGGAAGCAACAGATACTTCTTCGCTTCCTTAATCTGAAGAATATTCTGTTCACTCACCAAATGGCGCACGTCGATAGACGATTCCGCCATACAAGTTATTGAAGCAAGCCCCATAAACGTTCCTAAACACAACGTTTTCACGGTATCGGCAATGCCTTGTTTCTTTAAGGTAATCATTGTTTTTAAGGTTTTAAATATGAACAACTAAAACTAAACTATCTCGGTTTGTATGTCACAAAGTTACGCTACTTTGCGATTTCCCACTGTAACATTCGTTTCAAATACTGACAAATTTGTTACGTTTGCATGAAATGTAACATTTTTACCATACAGATTCCAGCATCCAGCCCTTGAAATCCATCGAAGTGCCCGGACGTAAGGCAAAAGTTTCAATGCCGGTCTGCGTCTCTGACGGATAGGTAAGCAAAGTGAACACGTCTTTCCCGTCGTTCGTAAACAGTTCGATGCTCGACTTGTCTACATAGATGTGCATCCGTAACTTTCCGTTTACAGGTTCCACTTTCGCATGTGCCATCCGCCTGAACTTAGGCATCTGTTCCTTGGCACAATCCGTACGGTCGATAACCAAATTGTGCGACTCGGTATCGTAACTGATGACCGCTTTCCGTCCGTTTCCCACACACAGGTTGAACCCGAATACATTCGGCTTCGTGGCATCGAAAGTCACGTCTAATTCATATACGTTTTCTTCCGGAGTGAAGCGGGGAAGTCTTTTGGCTCCAACAGGCAGTGTACGTGTATAAGCCACTTCGCCGTACCGTAAGGTTTCCAAACCCGTCACCGGAGTCTGCACCAAACGGATGCCTTCAGGATAAGTTTTCAGTGCTAAGTTACGCGGAACAGACCAGAAGCCTTTCCCGTACGTGGTAGGTACATGAGGTGCATAATCCCACGTAGCTACCCAACCCATCGCAGTCGTATGCTCCAACGTTCCGTCGTAATCACGGAAGGAACGTGTGGCGTAATAGTCCAACCCTTTATCAACATACAACGGATAGCCATGCTCTTCCGGCTTGAACTCTTTCCCGTCGAAATCACCGACAAAGTATTGCACTTGCGCCCAGTTGACCGACACTACCATCACCCATTTCTTGTTATAAGGGTCTCCGTCCACAGGCAATTGGAACAGGTCGGGACATTCCCACGACTTCTCTTGGTCGCCATAAGGTCCGAAGTCACTCATCCATTCCCAATGCTTCAAGTCGGATGACGCATAAATCCCCACTTTCTTCTGCAAAGCTTTCGCCACGACCATTATCCATTTCCGGGTCGGCTCATAATAGAATACAGTCGGGTCGCGGAACTCTGTGCTCCAAATATCCAACACCGGGTTGCCGTCATAATATTGGAACGTATCCCCGTCATGACTGAATGAAATGCCTTGAGCCTGTTTCTTCGAGTTTTTCTCAAAAGCGGTATAGGCCGCTACATAAGCATCCTTGCCGAATCCTGCCGTATTTCCTTTGTCTATCACAACCGACCCGGTAAAGTAACTGATGTTTTCTGGTGCACCTTTCATCGCGAATGGAGTCACCTCTTGGTAATGCACCAAGTCTTCCGACTCCACCTTGCCCCACCAATACATCTGATACTTTCCTTGATAATAGATAAACCCGCAAGGGTCTCCTATCCATCCCTGACGAGGACTGAAATGGTATTGCGAACGGTAAAGCTCGTGATACAGTGTATCAGGAGCAGTAGCCGAAACGGTCAAGAGTGCAGTTACGCAAAGCAACCAAAAACTTATTATATATTTCATACCTATTTACTTTTTTCTTATCCTTAAAAATTAACTTTCACTTTTGCTTCTTTAAGCTGCCAGCCTGTAGCCTCCACTTCGACTTCTCCATCTGCAAACAATTCGATTTGCGTACTGTTCCGATGCAATGGGAATATGCGGGTAGTAAACGCATCTATATTGTCGATAAATCCTTCTATTACAGAACCATCAATAAACAGATGCAAGTTCACCTTTCCCGGATGATTCGGTTTATAGACATCTTTACGCAGTTGTAAAGGAATGCCCTCGCGCAACGAAGAGCGGCGTTGGTCTACTATCAATTCTTCTTTCTGCAAATCAAAATAGATAGAAGTCGCCTCCGTTCCTTCGGGATTCTTTCCCAACGTCAATCCGAAACGGGTCGCCCTGCCGGGATAAAACGTAATGTCCAGTTCTACCCGACAGCTCTTATTCGGTAAAGGACATACTGCCGAAGCATCAAGCCGCCTTCTTTCTATCCGACATGAATCCGTCCGCAACGATTTCAATAACGGATAAGGCGACTGAACCAACTTTCCGTCTTTTAACGTGATAATACGAGGCAGACTATACACATGTGCCCAACCTTGCTTATAATTGGCTTCTGCACTGATTTCATCAGGTATAATCGCCATCGCCACTGCCGAATCTTGATTCAACGGCCAAATGGAAGGAGACAACAACCTGTTTATCACTTCCAAGTTTTGCGGAATCGGGTTATCGGGAATAAACTTTTCATCCTTAAACTCGCCGACCCAATACTGAGAACGAGCCGGAATACCCGGTTCAGGAACACGATTCACCTGCAACACATATTTGTCTCCAAATTTATGGAAGAAAGGCATTTCCCAAAATACACCCGTATGGTCTACTTTCGGATTGCCCTCAAACAACAGATGTACGTATTTCCACTTTTTCGCGTCTTTCGACTTGTAAAGCAACAATGCTCCATGCGGATTAACAGTATCTTCAATGCCATAACCTACAATCATATACCATGTCTTGCCTTCCTTCCATACATACGGGTCACGCATATCTGTACGGGTATATCCGGCAGGATGCCCGTCAATGACCGGATTTTTCTTGTATTTATCCCAAATCACCAAACTGTCATTGGCAGGGAAAGCTATGCTAATTCCTCTTGGCTCACCACCGGATGTATAAAGCAATTCCGGAATACCCTCATCATTGATAATGGCACATCCCGACCAAATACCGTCTTTATCATAATCACAATCAGGAGTTAATGCAGGCTTTTCCTCTGTCCAATGAATCAGGTCGGGACTGGTGAAATGCCCCCAATTAATTTGGCTCAACGTGATAGACGAAGCGTTCTTTTGGTTAAAGATATGGTATTTCCCCTTATAGCAAATCAGTCCGTGCGTTTCATTCGTCCAATTGGCTGCCGGAAGCAAATGATAGGTGGGACGATTAAAATCATCCCGAAAACGAACTTCCGGTATAGCCAATATAGCTTCAGGTTTCGGCTGTTCCGCGTCTTCCCGCAAACGGGCTACATCCAATGAAGAAGCGATTTCCACCTCATCTATCAAGCCATTAATAGCCGTTACGTCATAAATGCCATTCTTTTTCTCACGGAAATCTTTCCCTACCCGTAACACGGCAGGAGAAGATACGGCAAATGACTCAGGCAAAGAAGACAACGGTTTCCCGTCCAAATAACATACGGTACCATTTTGTTCAAAGGATATAGCCAAATGAAACCACGCGAACTTATCAACTTTTGCCTTCAATAGATAAAAACGCATCTTACCTTTCGTTCCTATACCTCCACAAAGCTCTCCGAAACGGTCTACACACAATGAAAAGGAATCTCCTTTCTCATTCCGTACCGAAACAAAAGCCGCCGTATCTGTAGGAAAAGACTCTAGAGCAAACCAGGCAGATACAGCTCTCGCACCTTCCGGCCATTCCGCTTCAATATAGGTAGAATACCCATCAGTACGCAAAGCCTTTCCTTTATAACCAGGCACTAACTCTACTTGTTCTTTCACCGAAAGCCAACGAATCCCTTCCGCTTTCAGCGACTCGGCATCCTCAAAGTGCCAGTAAACGGTTTGCGCTTGTAAAGGCAAGCATAAAACACTTACCATTACTATAGATATCATTAACTTACCAATCATACTAAATACAGGATGTCTCTCTTAATAAGTACAGGCAGAAATTTCTATTCTGCCTGTACTTCCATTTTACAAACTAACCTATCTTAATGTGAACCACAAAAAACAGTCATTAGAAATTTCCGTAACCCGGATTCTGAACGTAATTGCCGTTCGAGAAGTTGTATTGCGGACGGGAAATCGGCAGATATTCATCGCGTCCTTGTGTGAAGTCGGCAATCGAATAGTAGACACGGGTGCCTTTTTCCTTTTCGATGTATGTGTTCATCGTTTCGGCAGCAATACCCCAACGGACTAAATCGAAGAAACGTTCGCCTTCCATCGCCTTCTCCAAACGAGTTTCAAAGCGTAATGCCTGGCGTGCATAGTCTTGTGTCCATCCTGCGGCAGGATAAAGTCCGATATTATAGTTAGCGGCATCTTTGCTCGGGTCGTTGAAGTCTTTCACATAAGGGCTGGTCTTCGCACGGTTACGGATACGGTTGATAATCTCTCGTGCCTCTTCCAATCCTGCACCGTCTCCTATTTCAATCAACGCCTCAGCCTTCCACAACAAGACATCGGCATAACGGATAATCTGCCAGTTCAAACCAGACGCGCCCCATGGCCAACCTTGATACATATCCGAACTTTCGGGAGATACCAAGAAACGTTTCCGACTATGGAATCCGTATGCACCGCGGTCGCGTACCCAAGAAGAGCTATAAGGAGTATCAGGATAAGTCTTCCATGTAATGCCAGGACGGCCTACAATAAAGTCCAAACGCGGGTCGACTGTCACATCGGTACGGAAATGATACGTAGCGTCATCGTCTACATTGTCCATCCAGTCGTAATTCTGATTATTATATGTATCAAACAAGGGCAGACCGTCCGCATCCGTCTGATAAGCATTCACCAAATCCTGACTGGGTAAGAAGAAACCGTCACCACTGTAAGGACCTTGCGGAGTATTCAGCAGATTACTCCAGTTGATACGTCCACCACTGGGCGAACCGTCGTTCATCGAATATTGTACGGCAAATACCGATTCCACTCCGTTTTCGTATGCCACCAAATCCAATTGCTGGAAGTCAGAAAGCAAGTCATACTTGCCGTCTAAGCGATTGCAAAGTTCCACCACTTCACGCAGCAAGTCTTTATTGACATTAATAACCTGATGCGTATTTTCATCCTGTTCGTATGCCTGATACAGCTTTACTTTTGCTTCGTAAGCGCATGCGACATTCTTATTCACACGCCCTATTTCGCTTTGCTTTTCAGGAAGCACTTCGGCTGCGTCTGCCAATTCCTGCGCCAGCATCCCTAGTATCTCGTCGCGTGTATATTCATTGTTAGGTATGTGAGGATATTCATCCATTTCCACATTCTCGTCGAAATAAGGAATCCGGTTGAACATGCGGCTCAGTTCGAAATAAAAGTGTGCACGTAGCACTTTCATCTCAGCCTTACGGATTTCCACTTCCGGATAATCTTCTGCCGACACGCTGTTCAGCACCTTCAATGCCGAATTACAACGTGCTACACAACTATATAAGTTAAACCATTTGCTATCAACATTACCCAAAGTAGCATCCACGTCAAAAATTTCCAAGCGATGGATGTCTTGTACGTCTCCTGTACCTCCTCCGCCTTTGTAAGCGTTATCGGCACGTACTTCACCATAACTCCAGTTGGTCATAGGCATCGTCTGGATACTTCCCGTTTCCCCGGGAGCACCCATCAGGGCTGAATAGGCTGCCGTAATCAGCAAGTCCACATTTTCACCGTTCGACAAGTTCTCGTCACTCAACGTTGCCGATGGACGGATATCCAAGAAGTCGTCTTCATTGCAACCGCAAGCCAATACGGCTAAGGTAAATGCAAAAGCTATATGTTTGATTTTCATATCTGTTTACTTTTTATCGGTTAATCATTAAAATCCTACGGACAAGCCAAATGTATAGGTGCGAGGTTGCGGATAAGTATAACCCAGTCCTTCAGGGTCGGCACCCGTATAATGCGTCAACGTAAAGAGGTTCTGCGCTTGGAAATAAACGCGGATGTTATCCAATTTCATTTTGTCTACCACTTTCTTAGGAAGCGTATAGCCCAAGGTCAAAGTCTTTAGTTTGATATATGAACCATCCTCGATGAAGAATTCGGAGGAACGTGATTCATTGTTATTGTCCACTGCCACCAATGCCGGATATTTACCGTCATATACACCAGTCTGCTCGTAAGCCGTCCATGCGTCTCTTGCTTCCAGCAAGCGAGTAGAGTGATTTCCTGTCCATAATTGGAACAAATCAGTATAAGTCTTGGAATTATTCCATGCATCACGAATCATACCGTTGAAGAACATACTGAAGTCTATGCCTTTCCACGATGCGCCCAAATTTAAACCGGCAGATACACGTGGCTGATCGGACCCCAACCAAGTTTGGTCGGAAGTATTG
The DNA here is from genome assembly GCA_949289295.1 of uncultured Bacteroides sp. Taxonomy (GTDB): domain Bacteria; phylum Bacteroidota; class Bacteroidia; order Bacteroidales; family Bacteroidaceae; genus Phocaeicola. Next base: position 71,664 of record CASENM010000006.1, on the reverse strand, counting down.
ATGATACCATCGTTGTTCACATCCATATAACGGATACGTCCTACACCCGGCGCACCAATTTGTACATCGTATTTCTGCATGTATTCGTTCACTTCGGCTTGCGTGCGGAACAGTCCATCGGTCTTATAACCCATCCATGAGCCTAAAGGCTGGCCTACCAAACTTTGGCTTACACCGTCACCACCTCCATACGTATAATAAATATCTTCCGGAAGGTCGGTCACCTTATTCTTATAATAAGCCAAGTTCAACGTAATGTCGTAACTGAAATCTTTCACATTATCACGCCAAGTAAAGGTACCTTCGAAACCTTTGTTGCTCATGCTGGCACCGTTGTACCACATATAACCGCCTTCACCGATAACCCCGATATACGGACGTTCCACCAACATGCCAGTAGTATTCTTGCTGAAATAATCCAATGTTACAGCCAACCGGTTGTTTAAGAAAGCAGCATCAATACCTACGTTCCATTGTTCAGTCTCTTCCCATTTCAAGTTATTGTTACCTGAATGAGTCTTCAATGCACCCGGAGCCAATGTAGCTCCATCGCCAGACAAATTGTAACCTGCATTCTGCAAGCTCATCAGATATTTATTATAAGTAGCTGTGTTGTCAATCTGGTCATTACCGTTAACACCCCACGATGCACGAATTTTCAGGTCGCTCAGCCAATTTTGAGTTTTCTCCATAAAGTTTTCGCCCGAAATTCTCCATCCTACCGAAGCCGACGGGAATACACCCGAATTGTGGTTCATACCGAAACGGGAAGAAGCATCCCGACGTACGGTAGCAGATACCAAATACTTGCTTGCGTAATCATAATTCACTTTTGCAAAATAGGAAACCAATGCATATTCGCTTACGTTATTGCCTACGGTCTGTCCCGAAGTGACTGCATCCAAATAACGGTAATCCAAGTCTTCAATCACCAGTCCGCGTCCGTAACCATTCAAGTTCTCTCCATATTCTTTTTTGGCTTCCATACCGACCAATGCATTGACGGAATGTTTATTGATCTCAAACGAATAGTTCAAGGTGTTCGACCATATCCATTGCAAACTGTAATTGTGTGTCACGTTCAGTTCGTTGGTATCGACTACACGGCTTGCTTCTTGCCACTTCGGCACGAAAGTTGAATTGAACTCATTATAATAGTTCACACCAAAATTTGAACGGAATAACAATTTCTTTATCGGCTCGATTTCCAAATATGCACTACCAAATACACGCCAATAACGATGACGGTTATTCGCTTCATTATCGGTCAGACGCACTTGGTTCGGTGTATCCCCCAAAATATCCACATAACCACCTGCATAATTTCCACTTTCGTCATATACTGGAATAGCAGGATGTTGTTTGATAACCGCTTCTTCAATTCCATTCGGATTCAAGTGACGAGTCCAATAGTTGATAGAGACGCTTTCACCAATACGTACTTTATTATCCAAAAAACGGAAATCCGAAGTCAAACGGGTATTGAAACGCTGGAAATCAGTATTACGCACCAAACCGTCTTGATCCATATAGTTCATCGTAAGAGCCACATTGCCATCCTTGAACCCCTTCGACAAAGAAAGATTGTAGTTCTGCATCAATGCTGTGCTGTAAATTTCTTTTGCCCAATCGGTATTTCCCGTACGAATCTTTATACCATTCTGATCGTAATAATATTCCTGAATTACCGGAGTGTTTCCATTTCCGTAAACCACACTGCTCGGATAAGCCCCATACGAGTTGTGATAAGCCTGCCAATAAACTTCGCCCCATTCCTGCGTGTTCAACAGATCAATGCCCGTAGCGAAAGTCTGTGCGCTCAAGCTCATATCAAAATTCACTTTCACATCACCTTCTTTAGCGCGTTTGGTTGTGATGATGATAACACCATTGGCAGCCTGTGCTCCATAAATAGCGGCTGAAGCCGCATCTTTCAACACTTGGATAGATTCCACATCGCTCGAAGAAAGAATAGAAGCGATGTTGTCACGAGTCTGCACACCATCAATAACGTAAAGCGGCGTACTATTATTTATAGTGGTCGTACCACGTACCAATGCCGAAGTATTCATACCACCCGGCGTACCGTCAGTCGTGATGTTCATACCAGCCACACGGCCTTGCAATGCAGACATCACATTCCCTGTAGGAATATCAGCTACATCCTTCATCTTCACCACAGCAACCGAACCGGTAAGGCTAGCTTTCTTTTCGGTCATATAACCCGTCACCACCACTTCATCAAGCACCTCGGAGTCTTCTTCCAGAATCACTTTCATCACGCTCTGCGCTTTCAGAGTCTGAGTCTTGCAGCCTACATAAGAAACGGTGATCTCGGCCCCTTCTTTCACCGTCAGAACAAAGTTTCCGTCGAAATCGGTAATGATACCGTTGGACGTGTTTCCCGCCTCAACCACGGAAGCTCCGATTACGGGCAGTCCGTCTGCCTTGGCAATCACTGTCCCGCTCACCTGCAAGGTCTGGGCGTGGACTGTCGCGCATAGTCCGATAAGGAACAGCGCGAAAAGGAATGTTTTCTTCATGCCTTCCATACGCATTAAATTTTAATTGTTATACATCGTTTTTACTTTTGATTGTCCGATTGGGAACAATGCAAAAGTACTGCATGAGGGCAGGAACGTGTTTCAAAGATGTTTCATTGACAGATAAAAATGCTTCCTTGCAACAATATTGCAAGCATAGGCAACAAAAATAATGAACAAAAACGAGGCAGCCTCAAAACGAAAGCCAATTTTCATTTTGAGACAGCCTCAATCCACACAATCTATAAAAGTATCTTTCAGAAAGCCTCTTTCCGCTTCTTGCTGGTGGCTATCAGCCATGCCCCCAGAAGAATGAGCGGCACGCTGAGCCACTGCCCGATGTTCAGGGTCATGCCCACTTCTTCCGCCACCTGCGGATTTTTCATGAACTCCAGCCCGAAACGCGCCCCGAAAAATATCAGCAATGACACGCCAGTGATAAGACCGACCCGCTTCTGAAGATGGTATTTATGATACATTACCCACGAAACGACAAAAGCCACCAGACAATAGAGCATCTCATAGATCTGAGTAGGATGACACGGCAACGACGCTCCGTCACGGTTATACAGTTCCTGCCACTCACGGGAACGTACGAACTCGAACCCCCATGGCAAGGTTGTGGGGAAACCAAATATCTCCGAGTTCATCAGATTGCCGAAACGAATGCACATGCACACCACCGCCACGGCAGGTATCATACGGTCGAAAAGCCACCACACGCTTTTCTTTGTCACCTTCCTGGAATACCATATCAGCGCAAGTATCAGCATGAACACTCCGCCGTGACTGGCCAGACCGCCTTTCCAGATTTTCAGGATTTCTGCCGGATGCGCGCCGTAATAGTCCCATTCATAAAACAGACAGTGACCGAGACGCGCGCCTATCACACTGCTCACGATGCAATAAATGAACAGTTTGTCGGCCCAACCTTCAGGATAACCTTCCTTCTTGAACAGACGGGAAACCATCTCGTATGCCAGGATGAAGCCCACGCCCCACATCAGGCCATACCAACGGACTTCAAGCGGTCCTAAATGCAACATGACGGGATCCACGTCCCATACGATACTTGCCAGATTCATTATTTTCTTCTTTTAAATGCGTTATCGTCTGCAAAGGAACAAAAAAGCCGCTGTTCTCTGACAGAAGTTCTGTTAAAAAATCCGTATATGTCTGTTCAGACCAGACACAAAGACACGGAGACACAGAGTCTTCACTTTGCCGGTCTGCAAAAATTCTTCTCTGTGTCCCCGTGTCTCTGCGCTCAATTCCTGAGGCTTATACCAAGTGTGCTACCCACTCGTCCCGGTCGCCCGGAAGCAGGTCGACCACCGGAATCTCAATCATGGTGTAACATCCGGGCTGCTGGCGCATCGAAGCACGTGCCACGCAAACCAATACCTGGGCGGTAAGGGCCGGATTGTTGATTTTCATGTCGAACTCGAACAACTGGTTGTGGGTCTTGCCTGACACTCCTTTGCGCACCAGGTTCACACCATGGCCCACATCGTTCAGATCGTCCACGCAAGCCACCTGTTTTACGTGAGTCTCATCGTTCACGAAATACGGATCTGCCTTGATGGCTGCTTCCACGGTCTTGAAATCAGCCCCTTCCTCCAGTTCCACATATACCATACGGCGATGGATACCTGTACCGACCGGAATAGTCATTGACAACGCGTCCTTCACACCGTCGATGGCGCGTACGGCCACAGAATGTCCCATACTGCGGCCCGGACCGAAGTTGGTATAAGTGATGCCTTTCGGAGCAATGGCCTCCATCAGTGTACGCACCACCGAATCGCTTCCCGGATCCCAGCCTGCGGAAATGACAGAAACGGTGTTGTTCGCTTTGGCCACCTCGCCCAGGTTACGACGCAGATCACTGATCTGAGTGTGGATGTCAAAACTGTCCACCGTATTGATTCCGAGAGCCAGAATTTCTTTCGCATATTGTTCCACACTGCGTGTCGGAGTAGCCAGGATAGCCACGTCCACATCCTTCAGTTCTCTTATATCTTTCACCACCTCATAGTTGGCCAACTCGGCAGGCTTGTTCTCCGCACCATGACGACGCACGATACCTGCCACTTCAAAATCGGGGGCCGCTTCAAGAGCCTCCAACGTAAACTTTCCGATGTTACCGTAACCCACTACGGCCGCTCTAATCTTTCTCATCTTTCTTACTGATATGTTTATGAATTTGTTTTCCTAAATTGAACACAGAGACACGGACAAACTCTTCCTCCGTCACTGATTCAGCCACAAAAATACAAAAGCGGAACCATTCCAAAAAAGAAGTGTGGGGTGATTTTCCAAATATCTGAAGCAAACTTACAATTTATAAGTTTTTTATGGCTATTTTTGCTCATAATTTATAATCTACCGGAAAATCATGATTGAATATATCAAAGGAGAACTTGTGGAGGAGACACCTGCACAGGCTGTAGTGGAGTGCAACGGAATGGGTTACGGCATCAACATCTCGCTCAACACCTATTCTGCCATACAAGGCAAAAACAATGTCAAACTATATATCTACGAGGCTATCCGTGAGGACGCGCATGTGCTTTACGGATTCGCCACCAAGGAAGAACGCGAGCTTTTCCTGATGCTCATTTCCGTATCCGGAATCGGAGGAAACACGGCGCGGATGATTCTTTCGGCTCTGTCGCCCACTGAATTATGCAACGTGATCAGCAACGGAAACGACAAGCTGCTGAAAACCGTGAAGGGTATCGGACTGAAAACGGCCCAACGTATCATTGTGGAGCTGAAAGACAAGATCGCTTCTACGGGAATCGGTTCATCGGCCCCTGTCAGCACGCTCAGCACAACCGTACACAGTGAGATTTATGAGGAAGCGGTGGCGGCTCTTACCATGCTGGGATTTGCACAGGCACCCTCACAGAAAGTGGTGGCCACTATTTTGAAAGAAGAGCCGGACGCACCCGTGGAAAAGGTTATCAAAATGGCTTTAAAAAGACTTTGATTTCTCAATTTCCACCCAGACAACAGACAGAAAAAAACGTCAAGACGTCTTAACCAAAACGTCCTGACGTTTTACCTAAAACGCCTTGACGTTTTGATTGAAACATCAAGGCGTTTTCCACATGGTCTTTCAGGACTTTTCCTGTCCCGTCAACCGAATCAGTCTTTCTTCTCGAAACGGAGCGAGCCAGCTTTCACCAGATCGTTATGGTTGATGCGGTAACCGCACTTCTTGTCACCCATGCGGATGTTCTGGATATACTCACCCTTCGCTTCCGGATTTACCACCTCAATGACCAGCTTGTCCTTTTCATAATATTCCGGATTAAGCTTGATGGTGATTTTGTCGAAAGTAGGCATTGTCAGAGTATATTCAGGCACTCCCGGACAGTCCGGATAGAAGCCCATCATACTGAAGATGGCCCAACCGGACATGGTTCCGGTGTCCTCATTGCCGGGCAGCCCGTCAGGTTTGGTGGTAAAATATTTGGCAAGCAATTCCTTTACCAGCTTCTGCGTACGCCATTCCTCTCCCTTGAAATAACTGAACAGATACGGATAGGCGATATCCGGTTCGTTGGCAGGATCATAAAGTTTCTCATCGAACACCATCTGGAGTTTATCGACGAATTTCTTCTTTCCACCCATCAGTTTGGCAAGTCCCATCACATCGTGAGGCACATAGAAGGTATAGTTCCACGCGCTTCCCTCATGGAATCCGGGCACCGGCTCGAAGTTCGCGCCCTGCTTCGGATCGAACGGAGAATAGAACGTACCGTCAGGAAGAATCGGACGGAATGTCCCGTATTCCTTAGAGTAATAGTGCTTATAACCCATCGAGCGGTCGTAGAACAGTTTGGCATCCTCCTTCTTGCCCAGCGCTTTTGCCAAAGTAGAAAGAGAATAGTCTGCAATATAATATTCCAACGCATGCGACACGGAATTGTCGTACTGCTCACGCAGAGGGACATAGCCGCGGCTCATATAATCGTCATTGTCCGGACGCAGCAAATTGTCCTTTCCCGGAGTCGTGGCCGACTTGTACATGGCCTCGTATGCCACATCCATATCGAAGTCGCGGAGACCTTTCATCCAAGTGTCCACAATGACAGGAATGCTCGGATCGCCTTCCATCGTCAATGTCTCGCGACCATAAAGCTCCCATTTCGGCAACCACCCATGTTCACGGTACATGTTAATCATCGTGCGTACCATATCTATCTGACGTTCGGGAAATACCAGCGTCATCAGCTGATGCAGGTTGCGGTAAGTGTCCCAGAGAGAGAATACGGTATAACGGTTTCCTTTCACGGTAAGGATCTTGTCACCTTCCATCTGCGGATACTGTCCGTTAACGTCCTGCAGCACATTCGGATGAATGAGCGCATGATACAAGCCCGTATAGAACACGGTTTTCTGCTCATCCGTGCCGCCTTCCACCATGATGCGTCCAAGGTCATCGTTCCAACGCTGCCGCGCTTCCTGATGAATCGCCTCAAAATGACGCCCATGCTGTTCTTTTTCCAGGTTCTCACGGGCATTCTCGATACTTACAAACGAGACACCCATTGCCACCTCAATCTGTTCGCCTTCTTTTGTATCGAAAGTGAACCACACGCCGATGTCATCGCCGGCAATGTCTTTGTTATACTTCGTATAAAGCTTGTATTTACCCTGGTCCTTGTCCCATTCGGCCTCTACCCCTGTCATGGGACGCTGTTTTTTCCAGTAACCGGTTTCCTGCGGAGCCTTGCTGACACGCATCACAAAATAAATGGGGAACACAGCCTGAGGATTATAGCAGAAAGTACCCAGCACTTTCATGCCTTCCACCTCAGTATTACTCACCCGGCGCATATATGCCCCCGACTCATTGGTCAGACCCTCGCCAAGGTTCAGCAGGATATTGCTTTTTCCCTCGGGAAACGTGAAACGGGTCAGGCCGGTACGCGGAGTAGCCGTAGCCTCGGCCACGACATTGTATTTGGTCAGCGAAATCGTGTAATACCCCGGATTCGCACTTTCTTTCTCATATTTGCTTCCATAGTTGTGATAGTCCACATCCAACTCGCCGGTTGTAGGCATCAGGAGAAGGGAGCCGAGTTCCGGACATCCCACACCACTCAGATTCACATGTGCGAATCCTGTGAAAAAGCTGTTGGTGTATTCATAAGGAGTCGACCACCAACGGGCATCCTTGTCATAAGTGTTCTCATCAGACCCCATCACATTGAAAGGAACCACCGACATCATGCCGTTGGGACAAATGGCACCCGGATTACAGGTACCGAAATTGGTGGTCCCGATAAACGGGTTCACATAATCAGCAGGTTCCTGTGCCGACAGGGAAAAGAAAGCGGCACAACCTGCCAGACAGGCCAACAATCGTTTCATACGCATTTTCAGATATTAGATTAATGAATAGAAATATAAAAGACAGACCGCAAAGAGTACGGAATGCCACAAGCACATCGCTCTCCGGCATATCATACTCCCTACGGTCCACACGCAAAATCAAAGGATAGAGTTCCGTTTCACGAAATCAATGATCTCAGAAATGTAACCGAATGCCATTCCAACCACAGTATCCGCGGCACCGTAATATACGGCCACACGCTCTCCATCTTCCAAAGCCGCACACGGGAACACCACATTAGGCACATCACCCTGCAGTTCATACGGAGCGGCCGGACCCAAGATGTACTCGCGCGTACGGTACAATGCCTTTTCCGGATTATCCTTGTCCAAGATGGCCGCACCCATCGTGTAACGGTATCCGTTGCAGGTAGTGATCACACCATGATAGAACAGAAGCCATCCCGCATCTGTAAGGAACGGAACGGAACCCGCGCCGATTTTCGTGCACTGCCATGCACTTTCCTCAAACGGAGTCACTTTCATCACACAACGGTGCTCACCCCAATATTTCATATCCGGACTATAACTGATGTAAATGTCACCGAAAGGCGTATGTCCGTTGTCGCTCGGACGACTCAGCATCGCATACTTGCCGTTGATCTTCTGAGGGAACAGCACGCCATTGCGGTTAAACGGAAGGAATGCGTTCTCACATTGATAAAACTCCTTGAAGTCGAATGTGTAGCCGATTCCGATTGTAGGTCCATGATAACCGTTACACCAAGTAATCCAATAACGGTCCTCAATCCATGTCACACGCGGGTCATACTTGTAGTCCGATTCAATCATGTCGGTATTGCCAGCCTTAAACTTTATCGGCTCATGTTCGATTTCCCAATGGATACCGTCTTTACTGAAGCCGGCAAAGATATTCATCTGCACCGCCTTGTTGTCACAACGGAACACTCCGGCAAAACCCTCGCCAAAAGGCACGACCGCGCTATTGAAGATGCTGTTTGAAGAAGGAATGTCATAACGACCGATTACAGGATTCTTCGAATAACGCCACATCACATCTGTACAACCCGCCGGACGGTCTTCCCACGGCATTTTCATTTTATCTACCATACTTTCCAAATTTAAAAATTAATCGTTTATAATCAATTATTTATAAAAAGATTATCTTATTCTCTCTCACCTTTCAGCAAACTACCGTCAGGAGCATACTTGAACGGGACGAAATACGTTATCAGAAACGCCGGGATAGTGGCAATCAACACAAAGATGAAGAACGGCTCATAACCGCCCGGTTTGTCAAACCACTCGCCCAATACTTCACAAACCCATCCGCTCAACATTCCGGGGAACATCACTCCCAGATTCATGATACCTGAGGCAAAGGCATAATGCGCCATCTGGTGCTTACCCGGAGCCACCTGCTGCATCATGAACAAGGTCAGGCCCACGAAACCGAACCCGTATCCGAAATATTCGAACACAATGCCGCTACATATCAGAATGCCGCTTTCCGGCTGGAATGTAGCCAGAAGCGCATATACTACAAACGGCAGGTTGAATATGCAACACAACGAGAACAACGATTTCTTCAACCCACGTGCAGAGATGTAATATCCTGCCAGCAAGGAACCTAACACAAAGGCCGCCGCACCGTATGTACCATAATACAATCCGATTTCCTTCTCGCTCAGGCCCAATCCTCCCATTGCCCTGTCAGCTTTCAGGAACAAAGGTACGATTTTCATCACAAATCCCTCGGCAAAACGATAAAGAATAATGAAAAAGAGATAATATACGATGTGGCTCTTCCGGAAAAAGTCGGCCAAAACCTGGACCAACTCATGCCAGACCTGCTTGGCGGTGCGTCCCTCTTCGCCTTTCCGCTTCTCGCCGGAAGGAAGCATGAAGATATGGTAGATACCCAACAAAACCATCACTCCGCACATAATCGCCATAATCAGCATCCATGCCTTGCGGTTGGCGCCCAGAATCACTTCCGAATCCGTGCTTCCTCCCGCAAACTGCTCAATCGCGTATCCAGCCAGATACACCAGTCCGCCGGTAGCCACAATCTTGGCTATGTTATAGAACGCACCCTGCCAGCCGATATATTTCGCCTGTTCGGAAGTAGACAGTTCGCTCATATACACTCCGTCGCACGCGATGTCATGAGTCGCGCCACTGAAAGCGATGACCGCCAACAACGCAATGGCTATGCTGAAAAAATGCGGAAGATTCAAGGAGAAAGCGACCAGCCCGAAAGTCACACCCGTAATCAGCTGTGTAATTACCACAAAGAACTTTTTCGTCTTGAACAGTTCAAGAAACGGACTCCACAACGGCTTCAATGTCCATGGAAGCAGGATGAGCGAGGTCCAGAAAGTAATCAGCTTGTCTTCCACTCCCAGTCCCTTGAACATCAGGACTGTCACCATATTCAAGACCACAAAGGGAAGTCCCATCGCAAAATATGCGGTGGGCACCCATGTGATAGGACTTCTTTTTTTTGTTGTATGCATTTGATTCTCTGCCATAACCGTCTCCTTTAGTCTTTCACTTCCTTACTGAAAGAATAGGGAGCATCTTCCGGAGCAACACCTCTCGACTTGTTAGGCTGGCTGCCCATGGAAATTTCCACAGTTCCTCCATTCTGTAAAGTGGAATGAGTGATATAATTTTTCGTATAGTCCTGACCGTTCACCTTCATGTTTTCCATATAGATGTTCGTATCACTGTTCTCAGGAGCATCGATAACCAGAGTCTTGCCATTTTCAAAATGAAGTGTGGCTTTTTTGAACAGCGGAGCCCCCAGCACATACTGGTCTGTTCCCGGGCAAACCGGATAGAATCCCAAAGCAGAGAACACATACCATGCGGAAGTCTGGCCATTATCTTCGTCACCACAATAACCGTCAGGAGTCGGAGTGTACATCCTGTCCATTACCTGACGTAACCAATACTGTGCCTTCCAAGGCTGTTTGGCATAGTTATAAAGATAAATCATGTGCTGTACAGGCTGGTTTCCATGCGCATAATTACCCATGTTCATAACTGTCATCTCACGGATCTCATGAATCGGGAAGCCATAATAACTGTCGTCAAAAATAGGAGGTACGGAGAATACGGAATCCATCATCGACACAAACACGTCATCCCCTCCCATCAAATCAATCAATCCTTGAGGATCATGGAATACCGACCATGAATAATGCCAGCTGTTTCCTTCAGTAAACGCATCTCCCCATTTCAACGGCGAGAAGGGTGACTGGAAGGTTCCGTCAGCGTTCTTTCCACGCATCAGCTTGCTTTCCGGATCAAAAAGATTCTTGTAATTCATGGCACGCTTGGCAAAGAGTTTTACTTCTTTCTTCGGCCTGTCAAGCTGTTTGGCCAACTGATAGATACACCAGTCATCGTAAGCATACTCCAATGTACGGGCTGCGTTTTCCTTGATATCCACATCGTACGGCACATAACCGAGCTTATTGTAATACTCATGGCCCAGACGTCCGGTAGAAGAAACTTCCGGATGCACATGTTCCGTACCATAAATCAAACCTTTATAGAGCGTCTCCACGTCTTCCACCTTCACACCTTTCAGATAAGCATCGACCAAGATGGAAGCCGAATTATTGCCGACCATACAGCCACGATGACCGGGACTCGCCCATTCAGGGAAGAAACCGCTTTCTTTATATGTGTTGATCAGTCCTTCCTGAATTTCCTTGTTGACAGAAGGGTACATCAGGTTCAGCAAAGGGAACAGACAACGGAATGTGTCCCAGAAACCCGTATCGGTGTACATATATCCCGGCAACACTTCTCCGTTATAAGGGCTATAATGAAGCACCTGGCCGTTCTTATCTATTTCATAAAACTTACGAGGGAAGAGCAATGAACGATAGAGACAGGAATAGAACGTGCGGTATTGGTCAAGATTTCCTCCATCCACTTCTATACGTCCCAACACCTCATTCCATGCGTCTTTTCCTTTTTGTACCAATGCATCAAACGAATCGTTCCCCAGTTCTTTCAGATTCTGCTCAGCCTGTTCATAACTGATGAATGAAGAAGCCACCCGGGCATGAACGACCTCTCCCTTACGGGTGCTGAAACCAATGATAGCTCCGGCATGATCAGCCTGCTGCTCGGTTCCGTTCTCCTGAAGAACACTGTCTGCCACTGTAGCCTGATAAGTAAACGGCTTGTCAAACTCTATGACAAAATAATTCTTGAAATTGGCAGGCACTCCTCCGCTATTCCGGGTAGAATATCCGATGATACGGTTGTTAGCCTTGTCAATCTTTACATACGAGCCATTGTCGAACGCGTCTACAGCAATGTAAGAATGCTCGTTTTCCGGAAAAGTGAAACGGAACATCACAGCACGTTCTGTCGGGCTCATTTCCGTTACGATATCGTATTCTGCCAAATATACCTTATAATAATACGCCTTGGCTGTCTCTCCCTTATGGGCAAACCAGCTGGCACGTTTGTTCTCGTCAAACTCCGGTTTGTTGACCATCGGCATGATGGAAAACTGTCCGTAGTCATTAATCCATGGACTCGGCTGATGAGTCTGCTTGAAGCCACGTATCTTGGTGGCAGTGTAAGTATATTGCCACCCGTCGCCCATCTTTCCAGTTTGCGGAGTCCAGAAATTCATACCCCACGGCCGAGAGATTGCGGGATACGTATTACCTGTCGACAATTCAAATGTTGATTGCGTACCCACTAACGGGTTAACATAATCAGCATAATTCACGGCCTGTACAAAATTGAACAGGCCAGCCAGTAAAATGAAAATTAAAGATCGTTTTTTCATGACGTCTGATATTTTTTATGGTTTTCTTCCCTTGCGGGGAATCGGTTAATGTTATTTCAATACCATTTTTGTCCAGGTGCACTACCCATTTCCAGTTCTAAGGTAGCTCCTTCCATAATCTGTCCATGAGTGATGTAACTCTTGTCGTAAGGTTCGCCGTTCAGTTTCACCGATTGGATATAACAGTTCTCCTTGCTCACGTTCCTGGCGATTACAGTAAACGTCTTACCATCCGACAAGGAAAGTTCCATTTTCGGGAACACCGGAGTACCGATCTCATAAGTCAAGGAAACCGGATTGACAGGATAGAATCCCATCGCACTGAACACATACCACGCAGACATCTGGCCACAATCCTCATTTCCGCACAGACCGTCCGGCGTATTCGTATATAAGGTATGCATAATCTGGCTCACATATTTCTGAGTATTCCAAGGCTCTCCCACCGCATTATAAAGATAAGCCACATGATGTCCCGGCTCATTTCCATGCGCATATTGTCCGATCATGCCTGTACTGAAAATAGGAAGCTTGCTCTTGTCGGTAGGATGATACGTAAACATGCTGTCGAGTTTCTGAATAAAGCGCTCATTTCCTCCCACCAGTTCAATCAATCCTTCCACATCATGCTGCACAGACCAGAAATACTGCCATGCGTTACTTTCACAGATATGTGCGGTGTAGTCTTCCGCATTGAAATTCTCAATAAACTTACCGTCCTTGGCGCGCGGCTGCATAAACGAAGTAGCCGGATTGTACACATTCTTATAGTTCATGGAACGGGCATAGAACTCGTCCGCTATATCTTTCTTGCCCATCTTATTGGCCATCTCCGCAATACAATAATCATCGAAAGCGTATTCCAAAGTCTTCGAAAGCGACCAGTTCTCCCCTGCCGACGGATCGTGCAAATCATAAGGAATATAGCCCATCTTCTTATAGGTGCCTATATCACGATAGTCATCCAGGTTAGCGGTCGCCACACAAGCGGCCAATGCCTTTTCCGCATCAAAATCACCGATACCCTTCAGATAAGCGTCCACGATAACCGGAACAGAATGATAGCCGATCATCATGTCCGTTTCCACGCCATAGAAATTCCACACCGGAAGACGTCCGTTCTGGTCATAAAAAGCCAGGAACGATTTGATCATATCGTTCGTGCGTGCAGGATCTACCAGCGTAAAGAGCGGATGTGCCGCACGATAAGTGTCCCATAAAGAGAATGTACTATAGTTTGTCCAGCCGTCAGTCTGATGAATCTTTCCATCCGGTCCATAATAGCTTCCGTCCACATCACTGTAGATGGTCGGAGCAAGCATACTGTGATACAGGGCTGTATAGAACACAGTCTTATCATCCTTATTGTCAGACTCAACCTTGATTCTTGAAAGTTCACTGTTCCAGGAATTCTTTGCTTTCTGCAGATAAGCGTCGAAATCATTGTCCGGAGCCTCAGCCTGCAGATTCTTGGCCGCACTCTCCATACTTACTCCCGATATGGCAGTAACAAGAGTTATCTGATCACCGTCCTGAGTCGGATAATCAAAGCGCGCCACCACTCCTTTTCCTATACGCTTTCCGTCCTTCTTGATTTCAGTGGAATCAACTGACATTTTCGAGAACGGGCGTGAGAAGCGTGTACAAAAATAAATCTTCTGGTTGCGTGCCCAACCGTCTGAGAAACGGTAACCGCGTACCGTCACCGAATCGACTGCCTCGATATGGGAATCCAACGTGGCATCCCAGTTCATGGCTTTCTCCAGATTCAGCAGAATAGCCGACTCAGCTTTGGGGAAAGTGTACCGTTGCACACCGCAACGAGGAGTTGCTGTCAGTTCCACATTGATGTCATAATCATTCAGCCTCACCTGATAATACCCGGCTGAAGCGGTCTCATTTTCGTGCGAGAATTTGGAATGGATGCCCAAAGGAGCTTCCGCTTCCTTATACGGCAAGGTCACCGGCATAAATGAAATGTCATACAAGTCACCGGCACCGGTACCCGACAAATGCGTGTGACTGAAACCGGCAATTGTACTGTCCGGATAAAAATAGCCGGCAATACGATCCCAGCCGGGAAGCCCGTTGTCCGGACTCAATTGCACCATTCCGAACGGCACTTGCGCACCCGGATAGGTGTTTCCTGTAAAATCCGTTCCAATCAACGGATTTACATATTGAGTATAGTCTTCATCCGACGAAGACTGTTGGGTTGTAGTACACGCCGCCAAAGCAAAAAAGAGCGTGCAGACTGGCAAAACTTTCATTCTCATAACATTTGTCAATTTATCATAAGTGTAATTCATGGATTTACCATATCAGCCAGGAGACCTTCGCCTACCCGCAAAGCAATCCCCTTTCCTTTGTCAGGAAATAGTGTCCAAATATATAATATTATAACCACAAATAAAAGAAAAAATCCATTTCGTTTGTTTTTTTCCCCCACCGTCCGGTATTATTGACCACCGAACGAAAAAAAATCTCCCGTACACTCACTGCACAGGAGATTCCCATATATAGTAAACAAACAATTAGTTATCAGTCTACATACCGTTCGATTGTCTGCGCACGGTCAGGACCTACGGACACAATCTTGATAGGAGTTTCCAACTGTTCCTCCAGAAAAGTAATATACGCATTAAATTCTTCAGGGAACTCATCTTCACTTGTCATCTTGGTCATATCAGTTTTCCACCCCGGCAGTTCCGCATACACAGGCTCGATTCCTTCACTGATATCGTACGGGAAATAATCGATTTCCTCTCCGTTCACCCGATAGGCCACACAAGCTTTGACAGTATCAAATCCATCGAGTACATCGCTCTTCATCAAAATCAACTTCGTCACGCCATTTATCATAATCGCATAACGGAGCGCTACCAAGTCAATCCAGCCACAACGCCGTTCACGGCCTGTTACCGCCCCATATTCATGTCCCAAATCACGGATGGTCTTTCCTGTCTCATCAAACAATTCTGTCGGGAACGGGCCAGCCCCTACACGGGTACAATAAGCTTTCATGATTCCATACACATCACCTATTTTGTTCGGACCAAGCCCTAATCCTGTACATGCTCCGGCACAGATAGTGTTTGAAGAAGTGACAAAAGGATAGGAACCAAAATCCACATCCAACATGGTTCCTTGTGCACCTTCGCAAAGGATACTTTTTCCGTCCTTCAACAGCCTATTCACTTCATGCTCACTGTCAACCAGATGGAATTGACGCAAATATTCAATGCCTTCCATCCATTGTTTCTCCAACTCGGTAACATCGTAATCATAATTCAAGCTTTTGAGAATCTTGTCGTGGCGAGCCTTTGCCGCTGCATATTTTTCATCAAAATTATGCAGTATATCCCCCACCCGCAAACCATTGCGACTCACTTTATCCGTATAAGTCGGGCCTATGCCTTTTCCTGTGGTACCCACTTTATCTGCGCCCTTGGCCGCTTCATACGCCGCATCCAAAACACGATGTGTCGGTAAAATCAAATGAGCTTTCTTTGAAATGTGCAGACGCTCCTTCAACGGATGTCCGCTAGCTTCAAGAGCCTCCGCTTCGGCCTTGAACAAAGCCGGGTCCAACACAACCCCATTGCCTATGATATTTATCTTGTCGCCCTGAAAAATTCCGGAAGGAATAGACCGGAGCACATACTTCTGCTCTTCAAATTCAAGCGTATGACCGGCATTCGGCCCTCCTTGAAACCGGGCCACCACATCATAATGAGGAGTCAGCACATCAACCACTTTTCCTTTGCCTTCATCACCCCATTGCAAACCTAATAAAACATCTACTTTCATAATTTTTCTGTTTTATATATTTTTTGTTGTATTATTCTTCTTTTTCTTTATTCCCATACATTTGCTGCAAAGTCCATAAATATACAGAGAATAGTGCGACGCATGGAACCCCTTCAGTTTGGTATCAGCGATAGCCTGCTTCAATTTTTCATCTTCAAATTCCGACACTTTTCCACAACTCGTACATATCATGTGATGATGTGTCTCATTGTTATACGAGCGCTCATATTGAGACGTATTCCCAAACTGATGCTTGATTACCAGTCCGGCATCAATAAGAAGAATGATGGTATTGTAAAGCGTAGCCCGGCTGACACGGAACTTTTCCTTATCAGCCATATAAATATACAAATCATCAATATCGAAATGCCCCTTTATCGAATAGATTGTATCAAGTATCGCATATCGTTCGGGAGTTTTCCGATGACCATTTTTCTGCAGATAATCAGTAAGTATCTGCTTGACTTTATCTTTTATGTCTTCTTCCATCATTCAATTGTTCAGAGTCCAAAGTTAACCTTTTTCGCGTAATATAAAAAATTAGAGACCATATTCTATCTCATTTTTTATATTTGCAGCGGTTGCCTGTACGTCTGGTTTATCCGATTTAATCAAAACGCCCAACTGGCGAATCAGCTTTCTGGCCTCACCGCGGTCTTGCAGAGCCAGCTTGCACAGAGCCGAAGAAGCGGCTCTCTTCACCCCGGCTGTTCCGCCTTCCACTGCCGTAAAGGCTTGATCCAAAAATTCCGATTCAGCCCGTTCGTTCAGCTTCATACCCTTTTGCAGCAAACGTGTCATCAACAAGAATCCGCACAGCTGAAAATATTCCCTGTCATCTGCCATCCACCTGAAAGCCGCCTCCGAAGCATAGGGCAGATATTGAAACAAATTCATCGCTGTATATTCTGCCAATTCCGGATAATGCATGCCTTCAATCCATATATCTGCAATTTCAGGATAAAAAGTATCAGCCGGCTGCAACAATCCGGCCATAATTTTACATTCTCGGACATCTTCTTTCCACAAAGCTTGGGCCAATTCATGATTCTGCTCATACCCTGAAGCTATTTCCTTAACCCGAGGATATTCGATACCGAATATCAGTTTATACCCCATCCCCTTATCACGCAAACTCTGCGAAACCGGTCCGTTCATAAAAAGACGGAATTTCGATTTTATCTCCCTGATTGTTTCGTGTATATCATTCATAAATTTTCCATTCATCATTTTTTACTTTTTCATTACCAAAGATTACTATAATCCCGGCTGTAACGGAGCATCTGTTCGGCATACCCCTCTGTATAATCCACTGCCACATCCGTAATATTCCCATCATTATCTGTCACTGCCGTATAGACTGGATTAACAAAACCTTTATAGGGGGCCAGATGAAGAGCCTTATAACGGACAAGCACTTCCTGATGCAATTCTGCATCCACCTTTACGCCATAACGTTCCACCAGCCGGCGAGCCGCTTCAAAGTCGCCTTCACTTTTAATACGCTGTATTTCAGCCAGCAACTCCCCAAACAGCCGGCGCAGACGAGAATAGTCGTTTATTCTCACATAGGTCTTGCCTTCACGCTTCACCAATTCTACAACTTTATCGGAGGAGCCGTTCTCCAAAACCCAACGGGCAATCAGCTGGCGGTTGCGCATATGAGCCTCCTCCACATTGCATCCCGGCTCGATACGCACCAGCTGAGTCATCAATCCATTCATCATATATGAGTAATATTCAGCCTTATAGGCTTCTCCATCGGGAGTAAGTCCCAATTCCACCAACCTGTTGTCCGGCAAATAATACAGTCCGAAAAGGTCAGCCCTTGCCTCTTCGATGGTAGAACCGTATGCTTTCAACGCATCCGGATCGACCCCAGGAAGAAGTTTCCCAGAACCGTGGCCTACACATTCATGCAAATCTGTGTGCAAACAGTCTGTGAGGTCAGCATACTTCTCAAGCCGCAATTTTTCCTCTTCACCATACACAAATTCTTCCCGGAAACCGTTACCGTGCGCAGCCTTATTATATGCATCTATCAGATTGCCGATGGTTACGGATTTTGAGCCGTGGACACTCCGAATCCAATTCGAGTTCGGCAAATTAATGCCAATAGCCGTACTCGGATACAAATCCCCTCCCAACATAGCAGCGGTAATGACCTTAGCCGATACACCTTTTACCTCTTCTTTCTTAAACCGAGAGTCCACAGGAGAATGATCTTCAAACCACTGGGCATTCGCGCTGATGATTGCTGTCCGTCGGGTAGCCTCCTGATCCTTAAAATTGACAATCGACTCCCAACTGGCTTTCATTCCCAAAGGATCGCCGTAACTTTCTATAAATCCATTCACAAAATCCACCTGCGAACCGGTTTCCTTCAGCCATTCGATAGAATATTCATCGAAAATCTTCAAATCACCCGTACGATAAAATTCGACGAGCAGACGAATCACCTTACGTAGCGAATCATTTTCCGCTACCGTTTCAGCTTTTTCAAGCCATCCGATTATCTTTTTGATTGCAGCTCCATACATCCCCCCCTCTTTCCAGACTTCCTCTTTAATCTCACTGCCAGATTTCACCAAACGACTGTTCATGCCATACATAACTGGGCGGTCACCTCCTTGCAACTTTAAAGCGGCATAAAAATTTTCTGCCTCTCTCTGTGTAACCCCTTCATAATAGTTCGCGGCAGAAGTCACGACCAAGTCTTCTCCGTCGGCCTGGTTCACTCTTTTAGGCATCACGGACGAATCAAAAATGACAGGGAAAAGTTTCCCGCACATTTCTTCAAGTGTCTCTCCCTGCTTCAGAGGCAAGCGGTCTGTTCCAACCGAAATAACCAAACTTTTCAGGTAACCTTCCGAGAAACCCGGAACCAGTTTGTCACAAGCATAATGGTGATAAATACCGTTTGAAAACCAGATTCGCTTCAGATACACTTCAAACGCACGGAACTCGTCCGTATCCCGATTGCCCGGATAATCTATATAGATTACTTCCAGCAGACGACGAATCCGCAAATTATATTTGCCATTCTGGTCAAACAAAATATCTCTCCCCTCAAGAGCCGCCTGAGACAAATAATAAACCAATATCTTTTGTCGCAATGTCAGATTTTCAAAGCCCGGGACCCGATAACGCAACACCTGCAAATCGGCAAACTGATCAACTGTATATTCAAATTCGTCATTATTTCTCTTCTCTTCCATTTCTTCTTCTGTAATTATTGGGAGTCTCTCCCACATTTTTATAAAATGATGCATAAAACGACTGACGATTGGAAAAACCTGCCATCGCACTGATTTCTTCGATGCTCCTCTCCGCATAACGTTTGTCAACCAACAAACGAAGCGCCTCTTTGATGCGGTACTCATTCAACAGACATGAATAGTTCATACCAAAACGGGAATTGATGACAGCCGACAGATAACGGGAATTGGTATGCAGCTCTTCCGCCAAGGCTCTGGCCGAAAAATCCGGATCCTTGTATTTTTTTTGTTTCCCTATCACATAAAGAATCTTTTCATACAGTTCATCAGCCAACTCCCTACGAATCTGTTTCCTGTAAACGGCTTCCCGTATTTTTCTTTCCCGCAAATTATATGGTAACCTGTGCCCGGACGGATGCCCCTTCACAGGATATGCATCAGAATCTATCATAGTCTGTTTTTTAGTCCGCAAAATAAGGAATACAAAAATGGTAGAACTTTTTTGAATCTGCAACTTTTTGGAGAGCTTTATTTCATTGTCATTTTTTTATACCTTTGCGGACAAATCGGCACACCATGACAAATGAAACCATGCTCAAAACACTGAAAACATATTTTGGATATACGCAGTTCCGTCCGTTGCAGGAAGAAATCATATCGGCCATTCTAGACAAAAAAGACACACTCGTACTCATGCCTACCGGAGGAGGAAAGTCCATCTGTTTCCAACTTCCGGCATTGATGACAGAAGGAACAGCCATCGTCATTTCTCCGCTTATCTCACTGATGAAAGACCAAGTGGAAGCTCTGCAGGCTAACGGCATTCCGGCATACGCTCTCAACAGCGCCAATGATGAAACAACCAACCTTCAACTGAAACAGGAATGTCTGCACGGAAAAGTAAAACTACTGTATATCTCTCCCGAACGGCTGTTGTCTGAAATCAACTTCCTGCTCCGGGACATCCGAATCTCACTGTTTGCAGTTGATGAAGCACACTGCATATCACAATGGGGCCATGATTTCCGTCCTGAATACACCCAATTGAAATCACTCAGAAAATTCTTCCCAGATGTGCCTATCGTGGCACTGACAGCGACAGCCGACAAAATTACCCGTGAAGACATTGTGCGCCAACTGGAAATGAAAGAGCCTAAAATATTCATATCTTCGTTCGACCGTCCGAATCTCAGTCTGGAAGTCAAACGCGGATTCCAACAGAAAGAAAAGATACGTGCCATCAGCCTCTTTATCCTGCGCCACAGAGACGAAAGTGGAATTGTCTACTGCATGACCCGTAAAGGGACGGAGAAAGTAGCCGGATTACTGCAAAAAGAAGGGTTCAAGGTTGCCGTCTATCATGCCGGCATGAGCAATGAAGCACGTGAAAAAGCACAGAATGACTTCATCAACGACCGTGTACAGATTGTCTGCGCTACAGTAGCTTTCGGAATGGGAATCGACAAATCAAACGTGCGTTGGGTCATCCACTACAACCTGCCCAAAAGCATCGAAAGTTTCTATCAGGAAATCGGACGGGCGGGACGAGACGGGCTTCCGAGCGAGACTCTGCTCTTCTATTCATTCAGCGACATCATTCTGCTTACACAATTTGCAAACGAAAGCAACCAACAGGAAATCAACATGGAGAAACTGAACCGAATGCAGCAATATGCTGAAACGGATATATGCCGCCGCCGTATTCTGCTGAATTATTTTGGCGAAACAATGGATCATGACTGTGGGAACTGCGACGTTTGCCGTAACCCTCCAGAACGTTTTGACGGCACCATCATTGTACAAAAAGCACTCAGTGCTATCATGCGAACAGACCAGAATGTGGGAATGAATGTACTGATTGATATTCTAAAAGGATTCTCTACACAGGAAGTGCTGGAGAAAGGTTACCATAATTTGAAAACGTTCGCCGCCGGAAGAGATGTGCCGACGCACGACTGGCGCGACTACCTGTTGCAGATGCTGAACTTGGGATATTTCGAGGTGGCCTACAATGAAAACAACCACTTAAAGATTACGGAAGCAGGCAGGAAAGTGCTGTTTGGCCACGAAAAAGCACAACTGGTAGTAATCAAGAAAGAAGAACGCATAAAGAAAACAACAGAAAAGAAAAAGAAAACATCCCCACTCACACTTACTGAATCAACTTTATTTTCAGATACTTCCCGCGATGAACAATTATTCGAAGAGCTTCGTCTGCTACGGAAAAAACTGGCCGACCAACAGGCGATTCCTCCCTATATCATTTTGTCGGACAAAACTCTCAGACAACTTTGTGAACGGAAACCGATCTCACTGGATGAGTTTGGCGAAATAAGCGGCATCGGCGAGTTTAAAAAAGCACGCTACGGAAATGATTTTACCCAAGCTATCCGGATGTTTCTGGAAAAAAAATAAGTCAAAATCAGTCATAAATCTCCATATTTTAACAACCGCTTCAACGTTTTAAATTAAACGTCAAAGCGGTCTTTGATTGATATGCCCGTAAAAGTATCTATCACTTTACTATCAAACGCCAAAGTTCTCATCAAATATTTAAAAATCCACTATCTAGATCTTATAGGAGTATATCGTCTTATTGTCACTATAAAATTCTTCTCCATCTGACTATTTTTATGAGTTATACTGATTTTTATATTACGCTTAATAAAAAGGGTAGAAAATCTGGCCGGAATATTAAAAGATAAATTTAATGCAGAATTAGTTTCCATATCTCCACTCCAATCTCTTGAAGCACCCATACATTCCACAAGAATAGAAACATCCTCAAACTTATCGTTCCCATTGTTTTTCACTATTATTTCTGAGTGGGCTTGCCCTTTCGCATTACATTGAAGAGAATTGGAAGCAAGTTCAATTATCAAATCTTTTTCAAGAGATAAAGTATCTACAGGAATATATTTTTTCTCCACAATTACTTCTTGAGGAGGTCGTTGAATTAAAACAATAGAATCATTCTCATTTTCATATTTCACGACACGCATCAAAGAATCCAAGGTCAACATGCCCTCATTATAAATTAATTTAGAGGTATTTTTATCTTGAACCTTATCCAGGAACAATGCAGAAGAAGCTAATATTCTTTTTACAGCAGCTGAATGATCATCTGATTCCTGATATAGTTTTATACCATCATCTGTAATTATAACACATTCCCCTTTATAGACCGATGAGCGGAAATATGCATTCTCCTTCTCCCCTACCAAATTATAACGTTCGGATCCCTCTTTATCAATATGCTTCCAACCGCTTTTATTTAAATAAACAGCCGCACAGCCCTCTACAAAAGGAGTCACATCATCAAACATAGTAGGACGTTTTTTCCCTATTGACACAATACCTTTCATTCTTGATTTAATACGCAACGGTTCCTCATATTCATTTATATATCCCCATTTATGCTCTCGATTACTTACAATAATATAACCATCATAAACATAACGAAATCGGGGATGGACTTTATATTTTTCATCAAACATCTTTACACTACCAACCGAATCGACTATGCCATAAAGAATATCATTTTTAGTCAACAAAGCTTTACCATTACGGAACAAAATATCCTGATACTCTATGGAGACAATCACATTATCATCTTTATCAATAACACCATAATAATCTCCACTCTTCACTTTATAAAGTCCATTGCCCAAATCAACCTTACTACTATAAGCAAATCCTTGTGCATAAATAGGCAAAAAGCCTCCGATAACGACCAGAATTAATAATAAAAATTTTTTCATGATTCTCTCATTTTAATAGTCCCCATGCTTTCAGAGTCTCCTCATCACTTTTTATCGCATTCTTATACCTATCAGCTGTCATATCCTCCGAATTTTTAACTCTCTCCTCAAATAGTCTATACAAACTTGTAATTTGCTTATCATCCCCAAAAGATGAAGAGCCACCAAGTTTTTTCTCCATTAAATTATTAAAAGCCCAATATACAGATTTATAATCAGATGTATCAACATTCATGGCCTTAAACAACCATTGGTTTGCTTTATCCAAATCTGCTTCAATATTTAAAAAAGATTGACGTACAGTCGGGACATTAAAATAACGATTGCCTTTGGATAGCGTAAGACCACATTCAAACATAGCTACACTGTTCAATGTATCTTCCTCCGCAAGCTGGCATAGCCCTGTAAAACCAACAATTACATCAGAAGATGTATTAGAATTAAGCATCGTAACATAATACTTAAGTTTAGCAGGCGCATACAGACTATCTTCGACCAGCGTTTTCAACAATTCTCTTCCTTTTATCTGCAAATGAACACTGTCATTCTGGTTTAATAAAAACAAAGCCTTATCATAAATTTCCGCACAGGTCAATTGCTCAGATACAGTTGTAGAAGGAATAAAATCATCTGAATGATAGTTTTTATTCAAATAAAACCAGAAAGCACTCATCGCTAATATTACGACACATACGGTTCCGATAAGATAAAATTGCTTTTTGCCTCGGTTATTCCCATTAATCTGCACATGCTCCAAATCAACCCTTAATTCTGCTACAGAAGCATACCGTTTCAACTGTACCTTATCAGTGGCTTTACGAATAATTTTTTTCAAATTACTGTTACGGACATCTTTCATAGGCAAAGGGCTACGCAAATTCGCAGCCAATATGTCTTGGTCTGTTCCGCTAAAAGGCAAATGCCCTGTACAAAGTTGATAAAGCAATATTCCCAATGCATAAATATCAGTTGTATAATTCTGACTCTTTACATCTCCAATAACCAACTCTGGAGCAGCATAATTCACCTTACCCATAAATACACCGGTTGTAGTCAAAGCTTTATCAATACTTCCAAGAGAAACAATTTGCTTACATATACCGAAATCAATCAGCTTTATTTTCCTATCTATCGTTATCATTATATTGGAAGGATCAATATCTCTATGAATAAAACCTTTGTCATGTAATGCCATCAATCCTGACAAAATAGGCTTCATAATTCTGACAACCGCCAAATCACGATTCTGCAGATACTGATTATAAATCTCTGACGCAAATGGGATTTGCATCCCATTTGCGTCGCTTGTGATTCCATTCATTACATTCTCAAGCGTAACTCCTACCAACAATTCCATAATTACATGATAATGCACTTTTACTTTGGAACTGCCGTCAACTTGTGTTACCGTCTCTACAAAGCCATACATCCGTATCAAGTTGTCATTCTCAAGTTGAATGCCGGCCTCCCTTCTTGCACGCTCAACAACCCGTTCTGGTATATTCTCATATATTGCTTTAATGGCTACAGGTTTCCTTTCCCCCGTGTGTTCTACTACCCGATAGCCTTTAAATACACGACCCATACCACCTTCACCCAAAGGAATAGCATCTACATCATACTCATAATATATACCATTCCGTTTCTCTATATCACCTTGTAGTTTTATGATGTTCATACAACCTGTTATTAATATGCTTCTACTCTAATTTTTATATCACCAATAGATATAATATCTCCAGGAATAATTTTAGTCCCTTCTTCAGTTACTTCTTCTGAATTTATATAAGTACCATTCAACGAACGCATCCATTTTTCTTTCGCTTCTTTATCCCACTGTCCATCACGAAGATACCAAGTGTCCGTTTCATCATCCAATTCAATTGTACAATGTCGACGGGAAACATATGAGGACCCGTGTTCAGACAATTGAATCATATTAAATACAGCATCATCTGCTCTACCTACCGTAATTATTCTTCTTGGGTATTGCATGATTTCTGACAAACGAAAGAACTTACCCCAATCATCACCTTGCATTACATGGAGCATTATACCGTTCTGTACTGAATTTGGGACCTCAACTTGACTACCGACAACACTTTCATAATGATAGCAATCTGCTGGAAATTTTTCTATAATTTCATCGATATTCTTAGCACGTCCCGTGCTATCAGCAGACAAACACAAATTTAATATGCCCATCCACATTTCTTGTTGTTCATCTCGCAACAATATACTCTTATTCCAATCATTGTTTTTGGCACGTGACTGATAATTAATCCAGTCCGATTCAGTTTGTATCTTGCCGTACGGCAATTCACCGGTCAATAACTGAAAAAGAATCACACCAAAAGAAAATATATCGACAGTTGGAAGCAAAGTAACACATCGCTCCAAACGATAAAGTTCAGGAGCGCGATAAGCTAATGTTTTATCAATAAACCTTTGTCCCACAATCTTATTTTTGCTCGCTAACAAATTAGCTCTATCTCCGAATATTATATAATTTGTTAACTTGACATGATTGTCATCAGTTATAAGGATATTTTCCGGAGTTAGCTGACAGTGCACCTTTCCCGATTTATGCAAGTCTCGTAATCCGTATAGTATTTCTTTGGCAATCTTTACCTTGTTCAGACTTTGACTTCTAATAAGTTGAGATAAATCTACAGATTTACAATACTCCATAAGCAGATAAGGATTGCCGTTTACCACACCTGTATGTATAATATTGGTAAGGTAATTGCTCTTTATCTGGCAACTCTTAAATTCATTATCAACCGAGAGTAACATCTTCTGGCGAATTCCGGGGTTTACTTCCCAGAATTTTAACAACTTCAGGATATATTCATTACCGGATGTGTCATTCACCTTGAATCTTTGGCTAGTCCGAGTGGAATTAAGTACCCGTTCTACCCGGAACTTCCCATCTATCATGTCATGCATGCGAAAATCGCAACGTTGAACGGAATTGTCTTTCATAATGCTTTATCTATTTTAATCCTTTCCAAAGAATTTCCAATACATCAATAAGCTTTTCTTTATCCCAGCCCCATTTGTTCTTAAACAGTTCTACTGTTGGATTTACAGATTGATAAGATTGCTTACATTCATCAACCGCTTTTCTTGCCACTTCTCGTATGGAAGATGTGCTTGAACGGAGATATTTCATTCTATTTATTAAGCGAGAAAGAACTGCCACTTCGTTTGCTGAAGGAGTAAATCTTGCAGATTTTAACAAAATTGGCAAAAGACTTCTTATAGCAGGAATTATCATAGTGATTATCTTTTTCTTGTTTTTACATTAAATTCAAATTGTCTGTTTCCCATCTTGATTATGTCGCCAGGTTCCAGTTTGATACCGGCACCGGCATGAACGTATGTTGAATTATCACGGGAACGATCTTCGATGAACCAATGACCATCGGAAAAGAAGAGACAGGCCTGCTCTTCATCGTCAATCGACTTATCGTGCGGAACCGTATTATGACGTGACAAAAAGACCTCTGCACCTTCTTCATAAACTTCTTCTGTCATTTCTCTTTCACCCGGCAACGAGATTGGCTGTAAAGTACAATATGGTATTTCATTCTCATTATACTCATACTCTTCCGCTTCCACAGGAAGAAGTGCTGCAATCTCTTCAGACATTTCTGACAAACAATTTGGGCAAGTGTGCATCCCGTTTATTACGGGGTAGCCACAATTATTACATCGTATCATATTTGCTATAGATTATCAAAATAATATTCAACATATTTATTCCAGAAGTATGATATACAGAATATTATAACAGCAACAACGATAGTAGCGGCCAATGCAGCTATTGCAGTTGCTGCAGCCCCTAAACCTGCTGTTGCGCATAATGCTACTGTACCCGCGACTGCTGCTGTAGTAACAAGTGTCGTTATGCCAATCTCTAATATTTTAGAAAAACCCTTGCATAAATACTCATATCCATCAACCCATTTGCCCTCAGAAAAATACGTCCACCCCTTTTTTATATAAACTACAACTGAACTCCATTCTATAACTTTAAAAATCTTTCCTAAAGGCTTTAAAAATGCCATTATCTTTGGAATACATTCGTTTAGAGCTGTTCCTATATTCTTGACTTTATTTATAGTCTCTACTATTTGATTTGATTTCTTCATTGCCGTAGAAACGTCAGTAATATGGTTTACTCTAATGCTATTCATTTGCCTTTTAATTTGAAGTTTCAGCGTCGGACTTGTGGTAGCATTTAACTCTTTGCCCAAATTTATATATGACTCAGGCATAGCTTTTAATTTCTTTTTAAAGAAATCTTTTTCATTTAGCACCTTAGTGTAAAGCCTACTTAAGCTATGACGATCTGTTGTTCCTACTTTTAAATCTTTTACACTATCGCTTCCTGTAAAAAAACTGAGACCTACTAATCCCTTATTGTTGTAGAAAGTTTCGTCCAAAGCGTCTATTATGTTATCAATTACATTTGTAATTTTATCATAATTAGATTCTTCGGTTGTTCCTATCTTTTTATTTTCCCATGGGTCTGCCTCCATTAATGCTTCTAAAGTTAAAGGTCCTATTTGACCGTCTGGAGTTAAATTTCTACTTTGTTGAAACCTACGGATTAATGATATAGTTTCATCCCCTAATTTATCATCTTCACGGATTTGCGTTTTCATAATCCGATTTAATTTTTGTTGTATCCAGCGAACAGATACAACTTTATTCGTTTGATATATTTGATAGCCCAACAACTGATTCATACCAAAAGACTACAGCATAAAAATTGTTAATTGACAAGAAAAACTCTTCCTCAACTCAACATTAATCTTCAAATAATCAAAGAAATCCGAATTGTCCACCTCTTTTCTCAATGATTCGGAGAGTATTCGGAAATGCACATGAATACATTTCTCAATATGTCTGTCAACAGGAACATTGCTTTCTGACAGAGAAATATTGCAATAGCCCATAGCTTCTTCTCCAAAGGCACGCATGAACTCCATTTTGCAGTATTGCAGCAAATCCATCTTCGTAAACAAACGGTCATTGCTATTCACAATATGTTTTGCCAATTCTTTGCGTGTCTTTAAATCTCTGACTTTATTGCGTCCTCCTGTTGCATCAATCAACGCTTCAACATCTCCTACTGCGGCATTTGTTGACACTAATCTTCCGCCACGTCTCAGAAGATTTCCCCGCTCACCATTAGTCGTAAAATAGGTCAGAACCATCGGCTGCTGATTATTTTGAGGGTTGCGTATAGCGTATGCTCCCCCGTATGGACGGATATTTCCTGAACGGTACTCGTCCAACGAATCGTAAACCTGCATCATGGACTGACGCAGGGAACGAAGCGTTGCCCCATCATGCAGCGAATTGCTATCCACAAAAGCAAAATAATCATTCACATAATGATGGTACAAGCTAGTAATGTCTTCACGGATACGTTCGTTGTCATACTGACATACATCGAAATCGCGGATGAAGTATTCCTGTGCCTGCTCCTGATTCTGCACTACATCCAAAAAGAACGTCCCTGTCCTGTCGTTCTCCAAACGTTGGATTGGTTCGCTATAGCTCAATTTTACATCTTGAATATCATAGTTCACAACTGGAATGCTGTTGAAAAGAATAGCCGTATCAAGCGGTAACAATATTCCTTTCGCTGCTTTAATCCGGATCCACAAATAACGGTTGCCGACAAATGGCTCCAATATCTCTTGCGAGAATGCGTCCATTATCCAGGCAGGAATCTCTCCACGATGCAATGTGCGTTTATTTGAACATTGTCCGAATCGATATAACCACAAACCGTAATATACTAAGCTTTTCTTCCAGAACTCCATCAGCATAAAGTTGGAATTCAGTGTCCGCGGCATATCTTCCATGACCAACGACATCGGAATCTGCACATCCCCCACTTCTGCTATCAACATATCTGACGGTAAGGGATGAGAAAATGCTACCATGACATCTTCCAATGTATTCACTTCACCCGTAGCCTCAAAAGCCAGCCAAACTTCACCTTTGTTTCTACTACTTGGCCATGTTGCTTGTATAGGCATACACCCCGGTTGCAGCAGCATGTTGTTCATAAAACAAGCCGCTATCCGTCCAGGAATAACGCGTGTCCTAAAAATCGGACGATAGTTGCATTTAGTAGCCTTATAAACAAACACATCATTCTCGTCAATATAATACGGAGTGTACTCTCTGCCATTACCAATATTGACCACCGATATTGCAGGCTGAGCCAGCAAATTGCTTCTTTGCAGGATTTGATTGCAAAACTGCTCCGACAGTCTCGTCACAGTCTGGTCCATCTTGCGCTCAATCTCACAGGACTGATGTGCCAGGGCAACCAACATCATCTTTGCGACGGGATCGGACAACGATATCCGCTGTTCGTTCTGTTCCAATACCCGTTGTATCTCAGCAACTTTATTCCGTACTTTTATGTCCATTATTTATTGTTTAGAAATGGATCCATGAAGAATTCCACTTCACGTTGATATTCCCCTTCGTGTGTGCCTATGAACTCATTGTAAGTCAGCCACCCCTTTACTAAAACCCTGACAACATATTTGCTGGTCTCTCCGCGACGCGAAAACTTATTTTTCTCCATACTCAGTTGAACTTCCACTTCCAGATTTTTCATGTATGGAATGTAATATAGAATACTGTCACGAACGCTTTTTTCACACTGCCTGATTCCCGCTCTTGACATTTGAACTTTCTCCTCACGATTATCCTTATGTTTGACAATCCTGAAATCTGCACCATGATTGAAATCAACCAGATTCATGGCAATAAATTCATTATCCCAGAAACTGAATCCAAATTCCTCGTCCGCCTTAAAACGTCGGATACTTGTAAAGACAACCGTATCCACCCAATTGTCTATAACCGCATTCACATTGGTCAACGGACGCTCAATCTGAAGATTCAGTTGTTCGTCATTCACAAACCTTATGGGTGAGTTACTATAATGCATCAATGATGTTTTTTTCGGATACTATCAGTGCTGCCAACTCTTCTCGGCGGCCGTACTCTCTCTGTTTCAGGTTCAGGCATCCTTGTCTCTCTAATGCCGAAAGAATCGGTAATATTGATTAAAGCATGAGTCAGTCGAATGCCCTCGTCAATCATTTCGGATATCACGTATGGAGTATAATGGGATTCAACAAACGAAACACACCGCTCTCTTTCCGGTATTATCACACCAGCTTCCGTCTCAAACAAAACCAGAACTCCCTGTATGCCTTCTTGCATTAAAGTTATCAAATGCCGAGGTGTCATCTTGTCAGACTCTTTCCGGGCCTCTACAGCAATCCGGGCCAGCAAAGGCAATACCGACATAATCAATACATATTGAGCTGTATCATCGGCGACCTCTTTCAACGCCTTAATGAGCGCGTCAAGTTCAACCGCATAATTTGACGCAGAACGCAAGAGTGCACCATTCGCCCTTAACGAAACGCATGGGGCAATGAATGAGGTATCAATGCTCCAGCCATGCTTGTAGACAAGACGGGCAAACGGCACCGCATCAGGATTGCTATAATGCTCACTTTCCGGTTTTACCAACAGTTGATAGTCAGCATCACAGAGCGGAACATTTTTTTCCTTATCCTCTACCACAACAGTCTTATCCGAAGTCTTGTCTATAAATAATATCAATGACTCCATTGTATCCGGCAAGTTTATATTCTGGAACAAACTCCTTTCTTCACGGGTAAACGACAGTTGAATCAATTTGCCAGAATAGGAAATAGCATTCGCCTCCATTTCCGTGACCGACAAAGTGGATTCTGTCAACTCACAGCGAAAAATAGGCAAACTAAGAAAGCCATAATCCCCATTAACCAAAACAGCATATAAAGGCTGCAAACAAGACAAATAATATTCATCCGAAGTACGGAAAGTTTCATCTGTCAGGCGCATGCCGGCTTGCCAGGCCACTCGATATTTATTGTTCATGATAAAGTATTTTATATCAATTGCGTACTGTAATTCAAAAAAATGCCTCTCGTATCATCTGCCCCACACAAGTCCGGACTTGCCAATTTATCCCCGAAACTGATAATCAGTTCATCTTCCAACGATAAAAACCAAGCAGAAAAGAACTCGTTGAACTCACTCATTTGTGTCTTGATCAATTTCAGATGTGCCTCAGTCTTGATTTCTGTCTGAAAGAAAACTTCCCATATACAAACCTTCTCTATGAAAGTTGTTCCACAAAATAAGTTATCGAGACAACCGCCGATACGGGAAGGAACGTCATCGGATATAGAAAGATTTACTTCTCTATATATTTTTTCTATACTGACATTGCCACTAAAAGCATATCCTAGTGCTGTTTTAATCATTTCATCATTTCCACGGAAATCCCTTACCCAAGGCAGACAGGGATAAGCCGCCTTGATGTACGGATTGCTCTGGTTTATCTCATACCCAACCGTAATAAAATCCGACAGAAATTGATTCCCCGAAAATATATTCTCATTCAGCCATTGCTGATACGTTGTCCTTATCTTCTGGAAATGTTGGTCGAAAGGCCTGAAATAAGTTAATGCCTTACTCTTTTGTTCTTCTTGTTCTTTATATCGCTTGTCAAACTCCTCTGTATCTCCATCTGCACCCAAATAATGATCTAAGGGGTGGAAAAGATACTCCGGCAATATATGATACAAGCTGTCCCGCTTCAAAGAGAACTTGACAAAAGGTGCTGCTTTCTGTCTGTTCCTGACAATGATGTCAAGATTATCACCCAAAGCCGTCCGTTCCGAAACGCCCTTGAATTCATAGCCATAAACGGGCTTTTTGTCGGCTATAGAATCCATGTGTCGGATAATAACAGACATGGCTACATCCGCATCCAGCTCTTTCGGAATATTTGGCTTCGTCAATTTCATCTCAAAACAGGTCATAACTTTCCTTCTTCTTTACTCTCACATTTGCCTGCCACTTGCTTTTCGGATCTGCGCTATAGAACTTGGTCTTTACAATCACATTGGGATTTGCCTGCCTTCTGTCACCGTGCTTTGGACTTGTACGGTATTCAAAATGCAAATGCTCATCCTCACCGGACAAATTATAGGCATTACCGGTCGTTCCACTTTTACCCAACATAGTGCCTTTCCGCACTTTCTCGCCATATTTTACAGAAACGGAACTCAAGTGCGCATAAAAAGAATAGTAGGTCTGTTTCGGTCTTTTATGAGTAACCAATACGCAATGTCCAAAATCAGGGTGATTTTGCACCAACGAGACCACTCCGTCTCCAACAGAATAAACGGGAGTACCTTTAGGAGCATAATAATCGAATCCCCTGTGCCATCTTACACTTCCGTCCGCATAATGCCTTACCGGCCCAAACAGATTGCTTGCCTTATTGCGTCTAATCCTTGGACTCTTTACCGGATCACCCCATGATGTATCGAAAGATATCTCGCCTAAGGTCAGATCAATGTCCACATCAAAAAGTTTGAAAATCGAATCGTTTACACTCAGCTCGATCTGTTCCTGCTGCAATTGGGGCTTCACGCTTGGTTTGGACTTCTGTTTATGCTTTTCCTGATATATCCGGTCAAATGATATGTCCTGCAGTTTCTTAAAATTATCATTTGACTGAGTATAGCTGTCCACACTGTAGAGAATTACAATAAGGAAAGAAACGGCGCGTATTAACCGCATTTTCATATAAAACTAAAATTCAGGTAAATTTACATATTCAATTGCACCATAAAAAATCGTCTGGATTCTATCTTTCATAGGGTCGTTGTCATCAAAGTTCTGTACAGCCAGACTTCCTATCGTGTATCTGTCGTCTATATCAGTCCAATCTGTCAGTCTTCCTGTTTCAACTACATTCTCTTTTATATCATATAGCTGGCTTAATATAATCTTAAACAGCTGGCTATCGGACTGCTTCACGATTCCATCAACAATATTGATTGTCTCATCTAAAAGGAAACGGTAGTTTCTTTTGCTTTCTTTATTAGAAAACTCTTTTAAATATTTATCAGTCATATTCGCATTGATTATTGCATTAATAAAAAGCGGTTCGCATTGCCAGTTGGTGTATAAATCTGAGTTGCGCCACCAGCGACATCCACCAAATTATCTTCATTCCGGTTTTTCCAGTTCCCATCTTTGGGGACTTTCGTTTTTCTTGCTGTTGACTGCATAACCTCAAACGGCTCTGTACCACTTACAGTATATACTCTCAAAACTTTCCGTTCTGTCACCCTCCCATTAGTCTGATACGACAGGATTCCTAAAGACTCTGCTGAAGGTGGCGGATTGGTCGGATATGTGATATATTCACCGAATTTTACGTCTGGAAGTTCATAGCGTATAAATTTATATGGTGGCGGAATCTTCTTTATTATAACAGGATTTGCGGTTTCGATGCAGTTTACACGACTATATACGTTTCCCATATTCATACCAGGATTCTGCTTTTTTATAAAATCCCTTGCAGCCTTCTTCCTTAATGCTTTTACTCCCTTAAGAAATGCATCCGCCTCTTCTTTCGACATCCCATTCTTCATAAGCTGGCGGTGGGAGATATTCTTATCAATAAAGAAACCGTAGTCGCCACATGAAATTGCGTCCTTAAATGATTTAATTTTTTTTGCACGACTAGCTTTGACCGCACCTCTATATGCAATCCTAGCACCACCCGCCACATCGCCGACCAAAGGTACGGCTGCCACGACGGATAATCCTGCTCCAACCCAATCGCCTCTCATCACAGAAATAGCCGCATTCAACAGGTCTGGAACAGCTCCCACGCCCGGCACCATCCCTGCAACATCCAATGCCATCTGCATACCATCCAGAACCGACTGTTGAGTTAACCCTTCCCTATCAAACGCATCAAATTCCTGAAGAAGTTCTTCCGGTATTTCCTGCATCGCTTCTTCCTGCTGCGTTCCGTCCTTTTGCGAGAAAGACACACTGCGTGCCTTAATCTCCAGACTCTGCCCCGGACTGACAATGGAAATCGTCCCACCATACATACATTTCAAAGTCGCCGGCTCTAATAAAGCCGGTTCTCCACATATCAAGCTGTCTTTATCTACGACCTGCCATTTGGGACATGTCCCCGGCACACAAGGCATAGGGGTGAGCCTGCCATGATTGGCCGCAGTTGCAGAAGCAGTTGGGGGATAGCCCAATGAACGACATCTGCCAAAACTCGGAACATTCTTCATTGAAACATAATCGGCGACATTGGCCTGATCTTTTCCGGTTAAAGACACATTTTTAGGCGTGGCTATCAATTTGGGGCAAGATGTTCCCATCGTACATTTCAATGTCGCTCCTGTACAAACGTATTTCATGTTCAGCTACCAATTAACGCACTTTGACTTTCGATGCCTGTATAGATATTTCTTTGTTGGCATCCATTGAAATGTTTCCTTTGGATTTTATTCCAACATTACCATCTGCACTGATTCCGATGTCGCCTTTAGCCACAATATTTATATCCGTATCAGCAACAAGTTCAATCTCTCCGGCAGAATATATGGTTATTTTCTTGTCATCAGCTGACAGAGTTATATGATAAGTATTGTTTTTACTATCATAAATTTCGATTAAACCCGCGCCGCCTTTATCGTTGAACAGAATAGTATGTCCATTGCGAGTCCTGATGGCTTTTATATTATTGCTCGTTCCATCCTTTTCTTGCGAAACTGCCCATGCTTCATCAGGCTTTCCGGTTCCACCATTGTAGAATGAACCGATGATATATGGACGTTCGGCATTATTCATCTCAAAACCGACCATCACCTCTTCGCCTATCTCCGGAACAAATTGTTGTCCCTTACCCTGCCCTGCATAAGGAACGGCCACACGTAGCCAAGGCGTTTTCATGTCTTTGCTTAGAATTTCCTGCCAAGGAAACTGTACCCGTACACGTCCCAACATCCGTTCATCCTTGTTGTCGACAACTTTCGCCCTTTGTTGGGGAGCAACTGCAAACACATCGGCATCAGAATAAGACGGGTAGTCACATGTAACAGGTATGGCCATAAAACTATTGGAATATTCCTGCCTGTAATCAAACGAATGGTTAATGCCTATGACTTTTAATGATTTTTGTTCCACGTCCTTGTTTTCTCCGGATTTATTCTGAACGTTGTCACGGATTAAGAATGTTTGCCCAATTTTCAGCATAGCCAGTTTTGAAAAACCTTGAACAGTCATTATAGACGTCAATTTTCCTTGAGCTTCTATCTTTAACGAATAATCCAATATAGAATCAGCCCCCTCGCTTTCTTTTCCGCTATCAAATCCACCGATTTTCAATGTCATGGTCTGTTCGTCCTGAAACCTTTGTATGGAAGCATTGTACGCTTTATCCGTCCAGTCATTTGCCTTTCCTTCGACTAAGCCTTGTGCAGATGCTTTCTGAATAGACTTCTCTTCTCCATACTGATAGTGATCCGGCAACAAATGATTGAATGAGAATGGTGACATATTTTGATGCAGACTGTATGACATCAGACTTCCACCCGGATATTCCAGATTTGCTGACGAGGAATCTTCTACATCCAATTCACCAAAAACAAACGTATCGCCTGTGCTATACATCCATTCTCCAAAGCGCACCGCCAACATGCTCATAAAAGCATAATCGCTTTGGTCATATTGCACGATATATGGTATTTTCTCCTTAAACTTCGGTGATATATTCGATTTGATGTCATGATAAGGTTTAAGAACATTGTCTACAATTTCTTTCAATGTCATGTTCTCAAAAGAACGGCAATGCGGAGCGTTTTGAAGCAAGGCATCCCATGTAGCCACAGTAACACTTGCCGATTGTGCACTTGCGGTTGCCCTTGAAGCAGACACATCTATAATCATTCCCTTGAAAACGAAAGCCTTTTGAGGACTAACCATTGCATCATCTTGACTGACCTTTATCGTAGAGACATTCAATTCCAACGATTTTCCGATCAACTGTGAGACATTGGCGAATACCACATCTTGCTGCGTTTCCGATTTATCTTCTTTTTCCAATGAGAAGCTCAACAGCATGGGATGCAGTAATTCTTGAGAGATGGAATAGCCACTCAAAACATAATTTTCTCCATTAATGGCGCAACACGAATTTCGCGAAGAAGGACATCCGTCTAAAACCACCTCAATCTCATAAATCATGTCTGCGCTGAAATCATCAGCATAGCCGTCGTTACCACCTTGAAGTTTAGTTGCTAAAGCGTTATTTTCAATAAGTTCTTTCTTATCCTGTTGCGTATCTTGTTGGCTATCTTTACCAAGTCCCTCTTTGTTTTCCCGCAAAATTTCGTCTGTTACATTTGCGGCACCTCCTGTCACATTTCCTTGTTGAGAGCCATTCACAGCCCTACTTATACTCTCGGTCATGCGACCGGCAAAACCGATTACACCACTTTGAGCAAACGCAGTCCCCAAATTATTGACGCTAGTGCCAAAAGTCCCAATCCCGGCAGACCCTACTCTGATGGCACCACCCAAAGTATTTAACATTGGATGACCGGAAGCTCCAGAAAGCATATTACCGATGGCCTTTCCGGTTCGAGATATATTCTTCAGTGTTGTTCCTAAGTCTTTTATCCCGTTTGATATTTCTCTCAACCCTGCTTCAAGTTTCTGACGCGCTTGTTCCGGATTTCTCCAACTCCCTTTAAAAGAATCCGTAGCATTAAAAAAATGCGCAATACTACCCATTCCCGTTACCGCACCATTCTTTATGCCGCCAAATGTATCAAATGCATCCTGTCCAAAAATTTGAACTGCATTGCTACCAAGATCCACGCCAAGTCGTTCATCACAGTTTTTAGCAAACTTATCCCACGTGTCATTTATATCATTAACAGCCTTAGATGCTTCCTGCGTGGAAACATGGCCTTGACTTAGATCGGCATCAATGGTCTTGATACCATCCCAAGCATTGTTTATCGTTGTTATAGGCATGG
The DNA here is from genome assembly GCA_949289295.1 of uncultured Bacteroides sp. Classification (GTDB taxonomy): domain Bacteria; phylum Bacteroidota; class Bacteroidia; order Bacteroidales; family Bacteroidaceae; genus Phocaeicola. The sequence goes on along the minus strand of CASENM010000006.1, from coordinate 34,164 downwards.
CTTATTGATATATAGGTATTGAGATTATCACTATCATAAATGTTATAGACTGTTGCTGATAAAATTCTTATTACTTTCTATAATCACATCTATTGACTTGCTGAGATTATCTACTTCGTGCTGAAGCCCTTTCAATTTAGCCTCGTCACCGTACCACTCATTCTGTATTCCGGCCTCGTTCGATTTGAGTGTATGATATAATCTAATGACATCGCTATTTGAATCTTGTAAAGCTAACACTACCCGGTTTAAGCCCTCTTTCACCTTTTCATCATCAGATTTCTGAATGATTAATTTCAATTCCTTGCCAATAGTAAAAAGTATATAGGTTAAATCTGCCAATTTCAACTTCAATGATTTCATAACATCAGATTCCATACTCATCTTGTTTTCCAATCGTTTTCAAAGTTTGCCGAACCACCGAATGTAAACTTCCGTGCGCTAAGCGTGACTTTGGTGCGCACCAACAAGCTGTTGCTGTTATTGAAATACTGGTACATGTTTACCATATAGGCATCTTCAAAATACAGATGCAGATATTTCTTCTTATTGTCATCCGTTGAAAGAAGCATTTCGATTGTGCCGTCATGAGTTTCAGCACGGTTGAACATCCAGTTATAAAAAAACAAATCGTCATCTCCTTGTGCAGGCATGACAAACTTAATCAATCCGCTTTGTGGTCTTGAAGCAGGTTTGCTGCTTTCGTCAAGAGATTGATAGAACTCGTATTCACATTCTACAAGTTCATATTTCTTTCCCGTATATGCCTCAACATCAGCCGCAGAAGCTTTCCGTTGATCTATTATCAGTGTTGCCTTAAATGCCATAACGCGATTGAATTTAAATAAGTGACTGCTTGCAAAACAAGCAGCCACCTATTAGACTCATGCACTTTAGAGTGCCCAATGATTATCATATTCTACACTACCCTTACCGGTTACGGTAAGCTGACGGCAGGTGATGGTAATGGACTCGTACATGCGATCTGTGTTCGTGTCATCATATACTTCCTCATAGCTTACGCAATACGCATCGATGAAGGAAAGGGTCTTCATGATACCGCCAAGTTTGTTCGGCCATGTGATAGTACCGTTCTTAGAACCGTAAGAATCACAGGTCCATTCCAATAAATCAGTGTTTCCCGCATCGGTCGACTTGACCTTCAAGTTGATAACACCTCCACGGGTTGTACCGGTAGGCTGACCTTCTACGTCAATCTGCTGATTGAATTGATACTGTACATAGGTGACTTCGCGATCCTCGCATCCGTCAACCTTGAGTTGGGCTGTTCTAGGAGCTGCCATAATCGATAAAAATTAAAAGTGAAAAAAATAGTTATTTGATTTCATTAGTCCATTCGGTTATTCCATTGTCACCGTTATGTCCAGTCAACTTGATATAAAAGTTCTTGGCTGCAAAGAATGGTTTCAGTTCTATTTCTATCTCAATATCCTTCGTCTTTTCATTACGGACAATCTTCGGATTAGAGTATCCTTCTATCAACTTACCCGGTCCCTTGTAATCTTCAAGAAAATCTATTACCTGTTCACGGATTTCTTGAGCTAATTTACTGTTCCAGTTCTTAAAAGCCTCATCGTTAAAGAAATTAGAAAAGACTTTTCCAATCCAGTCGAACACACGAACTATGGGATATTCCTGCAGGCCGATAGTGGCTCCGTTGTAAAGGGAACGATTGGAGAATGCCATTACACGGTTCTCTTCAAAAGTCATTGGCACTACACCTTTGTCTATCAAGGCTGTAAGCTCAGACTTGAGCAAATCCAGTCGAGTGCCTTTCGCCATATCTATAGTACCATATTTTTTCCCGGCAATGCCTTGCGAAATCGGTGTCTCATCAGTATTGCTCATACGGCCTGCAATAGCAGAAGATGGAGGCAAGAACAAGTCTTCTTCCTCTTCATTCGCCTCATCCGACTTCTTCCGGCCAAGAATATAATTACAAGTCATAATGACATTTGCCAGATATGCATCCGTATCACTCAGATTCGCTTTGTCCAAACCTTTGTTCAACAGCTTAAGAGTTGGAGAGTCCGCATAGTCTGTTACCAACATCACTTTGTTACGATATGCCATCTGTCCCCACATATTCACAACTTGCTTGCTTCCGAGATATCCGGGACTTACCAGCAAAGAATAATTCTCCTTTAATGACAGACGGTCGAAACTTCTGTTCAGCTCATCCCGAACAGCAGCAAATACACGCCCATCGGGATCTCCCAAGTCTTCTTTATCCACATTGATAAGATTCAAGCATTTCAACTTTGATTGTCCTGAATTTGCAAAAAATTCCCCAAGAGAGCGGTAGGCTATCTCCAAATTGCGAGTTTGCTCATGGACGCGTCCAAGATTCTTAAGAAGATTCTTCTCTGCTGCCTTTGCAGTCTCCTGACATTTTTCTACCGCTTCAGAAGCAGTAGTGGCATCACTGTCCAGAATATTCAACCACATAAGCAAATCGTTTTTCAGACGCTTACGCTGTTCTGCAAATTCACTGTCCTGCAAAAATATTCTTTTTGCAGCTCTGCTTTCAGGATTCATATTTTCCAATCCATCGGCCATGGTTTCCAAGAGGTCGAAATCTCCATAGTCTTCCAGACCTTCAAGACTTTCCTTCAAGCGTTCAGCAGGATTGTCTATTTTCTTAACTTCCTTCAAATTATCTTCTGCCGCAACTATACCGACATTGGCTGTTTCAGCCTGTAACTTTAGTTCTTCTGACATAACTATATCTGCATATAGGGTTTGACTAAAAAATTAATTATTCTCCAGTTCAGCAAGCAGAGATTGTAAGGCAACAATAAGATGTTTCCGACTATCTTCATTCTCAAAAGCGCGCCTAAGCACTTTGTTCTTTATCATTTGTTGCTCAATAGTTTTATACGAATCTATCATCGTTCTTTGCTGACTTAGATAGGCACTTTGTTTGATGAGCTCTTTATCATCAAAATCTTTTAAAGCATTGAACCTGAAATTTTCTTTAATAAGACGACCTTCCAAATCAAACATTTGCACATTATGTTTTTCAGGCTGATAATGTACAAATACATCCTCCATCGTTTCTGGCTGAAAGACATCACCAGGTTTAACAGGTGCCATATCAGTAAATTGGTCTACATAAAGAGTTTTGTTCTGAGGAAATTCAATAATCCCATCTACTGCTTCAGCATCAAGGACCTTAGAAATTACAGTTTTTTTTGCCATATTACAAACGATTAAAAATTATCATAATCAAGAAATTCTCCATTGCAATTCATCATTCTCACCCAAAACTAAAGTTACATTATCCCCTTCTTTTAGTTCACCAGAAATAATCATTTTCGACAAGGGACGGCGAATGTCTTTACGGAGAATACCTAATATGGGTCTTGCACCATATTGCGCATTAAAACCATTCATAGCAATTTTATGAATAGCACTGTCTTCGACTGTAAGAGTTATATTCTGTTCACTAAGAGTTTTAAGCAAGCCCTTCAAATGAATATTAAATATCACTGTAACAATCTTTTCGTTAATAGGTGCAAAAGGTACAATTTCAGTTAAACGGGCCAAGAATTCCGGACGAAAATATCCCTGCATCACTTCGAGCATGTCATTATGAGTCGGTATTATATTCTTTTCGAATTGTTCAAAAATATATTGACTGCCGATATTGGATGTAAATATAATCAAAGCATTTGAGAAGTCTCCAACTCTTCCCAACCTATCATGCAGTTTCCCTTCATCCAAAATCTGTAAAAAAAGATCAAAGACAGAACGATGAGCCTTTTCTATTTCATCAAACAAAACAATTGAATATGGTTTTTGACGAATTTGATTAACCAGAAGTCCACCCTCTTCATATCCTACATAACCCGGAGGTGCTCCATAGAGTAATGAAACAGAATGCTCTTCCTTATATTCCGACATATCGAAACGTAAAATTGCGGCTTCATCCTGAAATAAAAACTCGGCCAATGATTTTGCAAGTTCCGTTTTACCAGTACCTGTTGGCCCCAAGAAAAAGAAGCTCCCTATCGGCTGACCTTTCTTATTTAGGCCAGAACGTGATTCATAAATTGAGTCCAATACTGCTTTAATTGCATGATCCTGACCAACGACACGTTTCTTCAAGATTTCTTCAGCATTGACAAGACGCTCACGCTCAGCAGACTGCACATTTCCTAATGGAATACCCGTTTTTTGTGAAACGACTTCTTTCAAATGTTCTACACCTACAATTGTTTTTTCCCTGTTTGAATTCAAATCATTCTTAATTTTCACCAAAGCCATTGTACGGTCAATTAAGTCAATTGCAGATTCAGGCAAATACTTCTCACCAAAATATCTTTTGGCAAGCCGAATTGCATTTATAGGCAAATCTGCTGAAGCCTTTAACTGATGAAACTCCTCAAACGATTTGACAACGGTTTGAAGTATTATTTCTGTTTTTCCTATAGATGGCTCTTCTATAATTATTCTTTCAAATTTTCCAATAATCTCTTTATCCTTTTCAATATACTTTGTAAAACCTTCAATAGAAGATGTACAGATACATAACAATCCTTGCTTTAAAGATGACTTCAACAAATTTATGATGGCATTCAACGCCCCTTGTTTGTCCATCAATTGGTCAAAAGATTCAATAACAAGAATTGCATTATCCATATTTGACAGTTCATCCAAAACCTTTTTCATCCTACCTTCTATCTCGCTTTTATAAGAAATTCCTATGGACAACGCAATTGTATCAAGTTCATACACTTTCGCATCTTGCAAGTAAGTAGGCACTTCCCCTTTCACAATAGCTTGTACGAGTGCATTTATCAAAGCTGTCTTACCAACACCTGATTCTCCTGTAAGTAAGATATTAGCTTTTGTCTTCCTGCCAAGAATACCATATATTTCGCCAAGTTCCTTCTCAAAACCAATCGATTCAGAAAGTTTCCCTTCTATCTGTTCCTGATTTTTTAAGACACAATATGCCTCTACATTTTTGTTTCCTAAAAACTTCTTCTCTACCTTTGACTTTTCCTTCATCGAACTTACATTACCATCAGGTAACTTACAAGCAGATATAACCTCTTCTTTTTGTAGTGGAAGAGTTTTAAGCTGTTCATAAGTAAAACCAACACCTGGAGTTACAATTGCAACCAACAAAGAAATCGGATCTACATAATTCTTTTTAAGGATAACTCGCACATTGTCTGCTTCATTGATTACAGCTTTTGATAATGGAGAAAAGACTTCTTTCGGAGATGAATCACAACTCTTTTTGGCCATCTTTATCCTCATATCCGCCCAATCAAGAATATAATAATAATCAGCATTCAAAGTCTTTTCAATGAATGAAACCAGACCTATATCTTTATGAAGCAATGCCTTAAGAATATGTGCAGGTTCAATTGCAACATTCATATTCTCTTTTGAATAGGCCTCTGCTATCTTAAAGACTTCCATTGCATTCTCATCGAATTTATCTGACATATCTCCGTACATTATTAGAACATAATTAAACAATAATCGCTAACAATATTCTTTATTTATTAATCCAAAAGAATAATTTCCTTTTCAACAGATTTTTGTTTCTTCTGAACCGGTGCGATTGTAACCGTTGTCTTTTTATTTCGCTCTTTAGGCTTCGGCCTTACAAAAACCATTTCAAACGGATATTCGATAGTAGGGCATCCCACCTCTGTAATCCTCACAGAAAAATTAATACGATCTTTATCGATTCCGAACAACTGGAAAACATAATGATTTTCTGTTATTTTATTTAATATAGGCTGTCCAGAAAAATTAGAAGCTACGACCTCAATATTCTTGAAATAATTACTGTCATCATTTCTTGCAACGTCTGTCTTAATCAAATCAAACTCAACAGAAATCGTATCATTAGTTGACGAAATCGAGAAATTAGTATTGGACAATTTCACCTCATAATATTTCACATACCACTCAGAAATTGTAACCTTATGAGGAACAGAAAGTAAACCATCGTATTTTAACGAATAGAAATAATCATGAGCAGTCAATGTATCAGTCAAATTTTTCGGAATAGACAAACGACAATTATATCCTAAAGTGTTACCTTCCACATTTTCATTTTCTGTCCGTGATTCTATTTGTATTTCACAGTCTTCTGAATGGCTTGTAACAGTTGCAGATGAACATTTTATATATGGCGGCATCAAAGTTGTCAGTTTTGCATCATAATATTGATGATTAAATCCGATATTTTCATTGTTATTCAGTTTAAACAAGAATTTATTATCTGTATCAACTGTGATTACACCACATTTGCCATCAGCTTTTACAATAGCTAAATCATTTTCCATATGAAGGACGGCATCAAACTGAGGAGGAAGAAGTTTATCACCACGAAATGTCAATCCATAACGATTATGACTAACGATTGTATCAAAATCGCTCACAAATGTACGTTCTTTCTCAGGAAAGAATGTCATCATTTTAGGATCATTTCCAGACAACTCCATATATCTCAATTGCATGAACAAATTAAAAATAAACTTACCGTTCTTGGCTAATACTAAATAACCGTCTTCACCTTTTTCCGCTATAATTTCCTTATTCAGGGAAACGACTAAGGACTTCTTATTAAATGTACTATCGATAGAAATCGGAGTCAGCTTACAAGTTTCAGAATCGATAGTATAGAACTTCTTTTTAATTGCTAAAACGGCATTCCCATCATGGAAAGACGACATAAAACTTATATCCTCTTTATCTCCATCTTTAAAAAAGAAAGACATCCCTTTTGTATCAATATAATCATAATAAGTTCTTTTAGGATTTTTCTGAAAATCCACATAAGCTTTCACGCAAGCATAACCATCAAAAAAAGGATAAGCTTCAGCAAATGGGCCTGCAATTCTTCTACCTTCCTTGTCAAGATAATAATACTGATTATTCAACATCACCAGTAACATCCCTGAATAGAACCGGTCTACTCCAGGACATAATTTATATCCGCTTTCTTGCAGAACGACAACTTCCCCATAAGGATCGGTAAAGCCATATAATACCCCATCCTTAAAAAGCATAGCCCTTTCTTCTTTAAAATCTGTAATACTATCATATAGAAATGGTAAAATCTCTTTACCTTCACTATTTAATAAACCAATTTTACCATTGGATGTGACTTTCAGTAATCCACAATCAGTCATTTCAATCAAATCATAATTGGGTCGAACCAGCCATTTTGCTATCTGGGCTTGACCTGAAAAAGCGAACCCAACCATCATAATCACAAAAAATAATTTCTTATTCATACTTGATTTCTTTTATTCGCAATAAAACCTTATTTATTTTTTCAATATATTCCTTATCTTGACTCTTAACAGCCTCATCTTTACTCTTATTCAGCAATTTAACAGCAACCTCAACATCACGGTTAACAACCATTCCATTCAAATAATATTGTGCTAACCAAGACATTGCTTGATAATTTGTAGAATCCGATGTCTGAATCGCTTTTTTCAACCAAGACATCGCCTCCTCATTCTTCGAATTATCCAACAAAAGTCCTAAAGAATCTACTAATAGCCCTAGATTATTTTTCCTTAAAGCAGATAAGCTATCATTGGGAGCCCATACATACGTATAAGCAACCTGATACATAGCCGGCGCATAACCCCGTTCAGCCAAATTCAACATCCCATTAAAACCATGTAATGTTTTTTCGGAATCGACACTATTCAGTTCTGACAAATAACCACGATATAGCTCCTCTGTCGTCAATTCTGGCTCAGAAGCAGGGATTGACCAATAAATACAACACACAAGTACTGCCAACAAACCAACAGACACTCCTTTTATGATTTTCCTGTTAAAATACCAAGGCTCCGGAAAAACAAATGTATCAATAGCAGCTCTAAATTGAGCAGCAGTTGCATAACGTTCAGACTGTTTTTTTGCAGTAGCTTTCTTTATAACAGCCTTAATTTGATAGGAATGAATCATCTTCAGTGGTATCGCCTTTTGCAATTGAGCTTCCATCATGTTATAAGAAGTTCCATCAAACGGCAAACGGCCAGTCAACAACTGAAAATATAAAATACCTATGGCATATACATCAGTCGAGAAATTCTGATGCCGAATATCACCAAGAATTAACTCTGGCGCTGCATATCCGGCCTTTCCTAAAAACTGCCCGGAAGAAGTCAATCCCTTATCTGCAGTATTAAGCCGAACTAATTGTTTGGCAACTCCAAAATCTATCAGTTTTATTTTACCATCAGTAGTCACCATTATATTGCTTGGGTCAATGTCCCTGTGAATGTAGCCCACATCATGAAGAGCCATTACTCCAGACAACACTTTCTTGATGATTTCCGTAGATTTATATTTACAATCATTAACATATTCTTTATAAAAAGATTCTATATTAGGATGTATTACTCCGTTTTTATCTTTCAAGTCGCCTTCAATCAAGTTTGCCAAGCTAATGCCATCCAGATATTCGCTGACTACATGAAAATGAGTAACATCACCGCCAAGCATATCCTTATCTTGAGTTTCAATAAAAGCATACATATAGACAAGGCTATCATTATGCAATTGGATTGAAGCTTCTCTTTTTGCACGTTCAATTACAAGATCAGGCAAGCCTTCAAACATGGCCTTGATAGCTACAGGAGTAACCCCTCCATAGCTGTCAACCCTTTTGCCTAAATAAACACGCCCCATCCCACCTTCACCCAATATATCGGCATCCGTATCAAACTCATAATAAACATTCTCATTCAATTCTTTCTGCCCCTGCAATCTCCGTATTGCCATAATATATCACCCTCCAAATTTTAATAAATAACCCAACAAAATTTCATCGCTCAAGAAAAAATTTCATGACTATTCAGCTGCTTATTGTTTTTCTGTAACATTAATCACTATATATCCTTCTTTCCCTTGAATATACAATACATAATCACCAAGTTCGCTTACAACAAATACAACCTTTACATTTCCTAATGGAGTCACTTCACGTGAGATGTCAGCATGTGATTGAAGCAAATCTTGATAAGTAATGACAGGCCAAAGAATTTTCCGCTTTTTATCATAAGGAAGCAACACATCCTCCACGTGAGCTTTAACCAACATCACAGGAATATCAGTTTTATCCAAATTCATTTCTACACAAAGGGTATCTCCTACCGCCGCCTGAGCAGAAACAACAGATGTCAACGCAAGATAATTGCCTACAGATTTCAATTGAACAAAACAAGCAGGTTTCCCATTGAGAAGTACATCGCCTTTTTTCAATACTTTATCGTAAACAGGCACATATTTTTTATTTGGAATTTTACCATACGACACTATCAGGTTTAAGGGTATCCTGCGTTTATCGCCATTTTCAAACTCAATAACAAGTTCTTTACTTAAAGTTCTAGATGAAATAAACCCTTCTAAAAAAGTATGTTCACCTTTCACCTGAATTCTGTCCAATAACTTGATTTGTGACCATAAATCCCACTTCCCACTGAGCTTTTCAGTTTTAATCTGCTTAATTTGATTGAATTTAAAAGATAGAATTTCCCCTTTATCTGTTAAAATTTTCAAGTCTTTTCCCGGAAACTGCTCAATAATTTGTCCAACAATTCGAGTTCCATCATTAAAGACCAAAATCTCTTTTACGTCAGAAAACAAATTATCCGGGCGTTTACTTTTAACAGTCCGGTACATATCTCCCCAAACAAATGTATAGATGTTTGAATCTAAATCCAGAAATTTAATAAGAGAACCTTTTTCCAATAAAAACACCCTCTTGAATGTAGTATTTTCAAATTCCAATGTAGTAAGTTCCAACAGTTTACCTCCTACACCATCAATAAGTTTCCCGTTTTGCTCAGCCCATATTCTCCATTTATCAGTCAATGACTCTACTGGTATTCTCTCAGTCAATCTATTCTGAAGAGAATCACTACTCACAACTATCGTTGCTTTTTCAGACTGAACAATAATGGATTTTCCTGGAATCTGCTCTGCTATATATCCTTCTAATACGGATCCATCCTTTATATAAATTTGTTCTATATTCTGAGAATAAATATTCATATTACACGCACAGAATATTATTGAACACAAATAAAAAAACTTTTTGGCAATCATCTTCTTGTTTTAAAACATTAGATATTATTATTGAATCAGATTTTAAAGGTCAATGACAACTACTTCTTCATTCTACACATCAATTATATCACAAAACATCAATAATGATTATGCATATTTTCCAATTAATCAACTGAAACTTCACATGAAATCAATAAGTATTTCCTCTCCAAAATCCACCTCAACAAATACGATTTTAATATTACATCTCATAAAACAGTATAACCAGCTTCAATTTATGAGACACTCAATTTAAGAACTAAAACAAAAATTTTACTTCTAAGCTGTTCAATCATTGTTCTCTAATGATTGTTCTAAAAGCTCTTTTGCATGAATCGCTTTTATTGCATAATTAAATCCTTGACTCTTACTAACTCCAGAATTGAGAACACCAACCAGTTGACCTCTACTATTGAATATTGGTGAACCACTTGCCCCCCCATAAGAAGGAGCATTAAAACCAAATGAATATTTTGTACACTCTTGTGTAATACTTCCACCATTTGCAAGTATTTGAACACCCTTAGAAGATTTCAAATCCTGAATACTGAGTCCGAACGGAAACCCCATCGTATATATGTGTGAACCAACTCTAATGTCAGAATCATCCAGAACAGCTTGATTCAAATCTACTATACTACAATTAGTTCCCGGAAGCTTTTTCGACTCCAATTGAAGTATAGCAACATCCTTATCTATATTGTCATGACCAACCAACTCCCTACATTGTTTTAGATTTTCAGCACTAAAATAGGAACCATTTGGAAGCATCCCAATGTATGACAATACCCCTTCCACCTTTATCTGTGAAGTAAAAGCATTAAGAGCAGGATTCTCTGACGCCACTGTTGCTATAAGCATCTTATATTTGTCTGATATTACAGACAATTCCTTATCGAACAACCACGGTCTCACAATATGTAGATTGGTTACAATCTTACCATCGTCCGAAACAAAAAAGCCAGTTCCTGTAAAACTTTTCATTCTAGACTGCAGTCCTTCCACTTTTTGAATCGCCTCATCCATCAATACAACCTCAGTAGGCAATCCCAACTGCTCCAAATCAAGATTACCAGCTGAAACCTTATAATAATAGAAACCCAACAACAAAACTGTAGAGTTTCTATATTTAGCATATATTTCTTCGTCTGTCATCGGCTCCGTAAGATTCTGAACCATATCATTTCTCGTGTCACCTGAAAAACAATCAATCAAACGTCCAATACCATATATACCACCACACAATAAAAGAATTACAGAAAAAACAACTATAATTTTTCTAGTATTTACTGAATTCCCAGATCCGTATGGGTTAGGCACTTGCACTCCCGCACATAAAATTTTATCCCCTTTCTTAAGTCTAATATCTTGATTAGAAGGAATCTGTTGTCCATTCACAGATGTTCCATTCTTACTATGATCTTGTATATACCATTTCTTATCGCTTTTCAGTTTGAGAGTCGCATGGAAACGACTGACCTTATCACCCTGCAGTTGATATTTATTCCTGAAATTCGTTCCAATTCCTCTCATTTCTTTTATCTTTGAAAGGTCAGGCATAGGTAAGGTTGGCACTTTACTCCAATCCAAAATTTGATCCGCGAAACGAATCACATCACCTCTTTTTACCGGCACCTCTTTGTCTGGCTGTAACCGCTTTTCATTAAAATATGTACCATTTCTACTCCCCTTGTCGGTCAATAAAATTTCACCGTTATCTAACAAAAGCAGTTCTGCATGATAACTACTTACAAATTGACTATTCAATTTTATATGAGAATTATTCCCACTTCCTATTACAATCAGTTTCATGTATATAGATTTTTATTAGTAAATAGGGTTATAAATTTCCTGTAACGGTTTTTCGTCTATAACAGTATCTTTCTTCTCTTCTACCTTTTCTTGAATTTCTATTCTATCTTCCTTCTCCGTTTCTACAATGACAGTATCTCTGACAACAATCGTATCAGATTTAATTGTAACAATTGGCTCTGGAGAAGACTGTGGCAAGGCACTTTGCTCCGACTGAGTCCTGACACTCAAGAAATATACAACCGCCAAAACAGAACAAGCAAGAACTAAAAATATAAGAATTACAGTTGAAATACGTTTAAAAATGTTTTTCCTATACGCCGGTATCAATGTCCAATCCAAATTATATATATGTGCAAATGAAATTACATCTTTACGTGAGACAGGTATCTCCACATTAGAAGACATCTTCATTCCATTTATATACGTGCCATTACGACTCTGATCCGTCAAAAAAATCTTATCATTTGATTCTATTCTTATGGTAGCGTGTAACCTGCTAATAATATCCGTATTATCTGGGATTACAATATCACAACTTTCATCCCGCCCTATCGTATATATCTTCTTTATAGCCATATCAATTATCGGTTAATGTGTCATTAGATGTCTCCATAAAAGTTTTTTCCGTCACCTCTTCCTCCACATTTCTCACCGAAGTATTACCATTAAACATAAATATATTAAACAGTAAGCTTCCAACTAATAACAAAGACAATATTACAATAAGAATTTTAATCGATTTTTTCATTTTCTCTTTTAATATAGAATTACAATTCACTTCCAAGATGGCAGCAGTCAGGTTATCATACTCAGTACCACTACTTCTTCCGATACTTTCAACAACATTTGCTGTCGACTCCAATATCTTATCAATTGAATTTTTTTCCGACAAATGCCTGATAAAATCCTCCTCCGGCATAGCACTCCAAAAACCGTCTGTACAGAGGATGAACCTGTCACCTTTCTGATAAGGAAGCTCGGCAACTTCCACCTCAAGATCAACATTTATGCCCAATGCTCTTAATATAACATTTGATTGCGCCGACAATCTGGCCTGCTCTTCAGATATCACCTTTTTTTTCACCATCTCAAATACCATTGAATGATCAAAAGTTCTGAATATCTTTTTGCCATTTCTCAATTGATATATCCGACTGTCACCCACATGAGCTGTAATAGCAGAACGAGGTGTTAAAAGTAGTGCCGTAACAGTCGTTCCCATCCCTTGAAGTTCCGAAGAGTTCTTTCCTTCTTCAATAATTGCCAGATTTGCATTCCTAATAGCTTTAATCAGCGTCATCGAAGGATTCGCCTGCTTATCAGCCGAATCCACTGTTTCAAGAATTTTCTGAACCGCAAGTTGAGATGCTACACGTCCCCCCTGTACACCACCCATTCCGTCACATACCACTATCAAATATCCTAACATTGTTTTTTTTATCCCCGCAGAATCCTGATTCTCCTGTCTTCCTCCAATTCGGGAATCAATAAAACCTAATGTTTCATTATTTATTTCAATAGGTGTAACCATAATTATATTATAAATAAGATAATCAGAACAACAAACAATACCACCATTATACCAGTCAACAATATCCAATGACCTTTAATATAATCCTTTATTGATAATTTGTTATTCTTCTGGAGTGCTTCTATGATTGCATACTTAAATTCGAGTGCTGATTTAAAACGCTTTTGCGGAGACTTTTCAGTTGCTTTCTGTATAACATTAAATAGCTTTCTCGGAATTTTTTTATCATATGGCAACTTCATCGTAATTTGACGAGACAAGATTTCAGCCTCAACGTTTGTCTTAAAAGGATTATTACCTGTTATCAGTTCATAAAGCATAATCCCAGCTGCATAAATATCTGTTTGAGCATTAATTTCCGTATCAGCCGAATCACGTAATATTTGTTCGGGAGCTGCATATTGGGGAGTTCCGATAAATCCAAAACATGAATATTTATTTCCACCATTCAACCGGGCAATACCCAAATCCATCAGTTTGACCGTGCTTCCATTTTCAATCATCACATTCGACGGTTTTACATCACGATGAACAACCCCTCTGGAATGTAAATACTGCAAAGCATCCAACACATGGCAGACTTCATTGGATATTTTTTCAACTCTATCTTCCGGAGACAATAAATTCAATTGCTCACGGACATGTTTTTCTAAAGTTATTCCTGCCACATAACCACTTAAAATGAAAATCGGCCCATAATCAGGATTATACTCACAAAGCCCTATCATCTGAACCAAATTTGGATGAGAAAATGATAAGGAAGCTTCCTGTCTGGCCCTTTCTCTAATCATTTTATTATTTGCATAAATATCTTTTACCCTTTTGACGGCTATCCTTTGATTTGTATTGCAGCTGAAGCCAAGATAAACTGTTCCCATCGCACCGTCACCCAACGGAGTTGAATTTGGATCATAATAATACCACTGCCCAGAAGCTTGCAGATAAATACGCGAATCGCCTTCACGTTGATAAACTTGTTGAACATTATTTGTATTCATTACCAATCGTTCTAAGTAATTTAAAATTAAATGCTTTTTAAGTTCCTAATTCATCAAACCATAAATTCTAAACATGTGACAATGCTTGTGATATATTTCCATTTCTGAATTGAGATTTTACGTTCACCTCTTGTATAAACCAAATCCGTCAAATTAGAAACTTGTTTTATGAATCACCGAAAAACCAAGATACATAATATCTATATCCTGCCTTCCAACAAATCAATCAACATCATATTCACAACAAACTATTTCCAACTGCCCCCATCCTTAATTACTACATAAAAATCGTTCCCCCAGGTTTAGTTGAAGGCTTATTACCTGATTCATCAAGACCTACTGTTCCTCCTCCTTGAGATGGATTGTTTTCTTGCTCATACCCTTGTGTATAACGATTGTACGTCGGTGCCGCATAAGGATTGCCGTTGACCATAGAAATGCTATTCGATGATTGGGCAGACATAAATTCACGACAAACATTCAAACCTATCTGTTTAGCATCAATCAAAATGAAAAACAAGTCATAATGTTCACCTATCGTAATAATATCACCGTTAAAACACTCCTTCTGGTCAAAGCCCAAACTTTCCCCGTTTATCATAGTCCCACAAGTGGAACGGGCGTCACAAATAGAAGCAATAATTTTTTCTGGATTTTTCATTTGTCTAACAACAAGTACCGCATGCTGTTCAGAAACAGTTGCCTCACCCAAACATATATCGCAATCGGCAGAGCGCCCAATACTGTTCGAACCTATATGAAGCGGCCAATATTCTCCCGAATTTGATTTTGAGATTGAATATAAAAAACCGACAATCGGCTTCTGATTTGGAGTATTTACATGAGCTGTTGCAAATGAATTCGGAACAAACGTACCGTCTTGAACTCTTCCACCAGTTACAGAGATATTTGATGACTGATCAGTATAAGCTTCCTCCATTCCAGGAATTATCGTTTTATTACTACTCATAATTAATTTAGCATTTATATTTACAATGTTTTACTTTTATCACCAATTTATATTTAGAAAAATCTCAAAAACTGGAATATGCATTTAATCTTTACGACTTTCCATTTTAAGAAACAACAATAATCAGATATTAGAAAGAGCCATCACCACTCCGTCAAATCACAAAAAATCTTCCAGAAATCAACACCCTACAACACCATGGATATAGTAATAACTATAAAAGATTAGTATAATAATGTCACCTATACATTCATCCAAGTTCTGATTATTAAAGTATTTTCACCTGACATAAATTAAATCAAAACACCAGAAAAGACAAAAATGAATCATCTAAGATTACAACAATGACTGAAAGGTGAAAACTAAATTCCAACCCTAAATATTCTACGGTTTTCTTTATAAATATACTAGAGATTTAAGCACGCTTCGCGGTCGTTTGCCCCATAAGCAAGCGATATGATTCCACTTTCTCAAATGAGATTCACTCCAACAGCGAAAATTCTTCTAATAATTCAGAAAAACAAAAGTTTTTCATAAATTAGAAGAATATTACCAAGGCAAAGATATAAAAATTAGTATTGCTAAAAAATAATTTTGGACTAATTTATTTAAAAAGAATGCACTCGCATTATAGAAAACAAAGTTGCGCTCAACATCAAAATAAGAACACCTAGACATTTCAACCAAAACGTTTCGACGTTTTAGATAAAACGCCAAAACGTTTCATGAACAAATGAAAGATTACAAAAAAACGCTGTTTTTGACAGACATATCTATTATCTATCAAAAACAGCGAAATATATTCAAGTTGCAGACACATGATGAATTCATGTGACACAATCTTTACTTATGCATTCACGACAATTTCCTCCAAAGATTTACGTTTTTTCTCGGGTATGACAGAACTTGCCGCATAACCAATGGGAATCAGAGCCACCGGCTCCACCTCCAGAGGAAGGTTAAGCACCTCACGACAACGAGGAACATCGAAATTGCACACCCAACATGTTCCCAAACCGACCTCAGCGGCCGCCAAACAAAGATGTTCTACAGCTATCGCCACATCGATATCTGCATGATCCTTTCCATCGGAAGGACGATGCCAGGACTCACGATGGTCCACACAAGCCACAATTACGCACGGCACATCTGTCATCCACTCGCGGGGATATGTTTGTTTTATGGCAGAAAGGTTTTCCTTTTCTGCCACTACCACAAACCGCCACGGTTGAAAATTGACGGCAGATGGAGCCAGGCGCGCACATTCCAGGATGTAAGTCAACTTAGACGGCTCAACGTCATCTGACAGATACTTGCGCACCGAATGGCGGTTCCTTATCAAATCAAGCAATTTCATAGTCGTATCTAAGCTGCCAACATCAGAACCAGCAACTGGGCTGTAAGAATACGCAAGAACATAGCTAACGGATAAACTGTAGAATAACCGACTGCCGGTGCATCATTGCCTGAAGTCTGATTGGCATATGCCAAGGCAGGGGGGTCGGTTGTACTACCTGCTATCAAACCCATCAACGTATAGTAATTGATATGATAACGCCAACGGGCAATCATCCCGATAATCAGCAATGGAATAATAGTAATAAGGAAACCAATGCCCACATAAAGCAAACCATCTCCTTCAACTACCGTCTGCACAAAGTTTTCACCTGCCTTGATGCCCACACTGGCGAGGAAAAGCACAAGCCCGACCTCACGAAGCATCAAATTGGCACTCATAGTGGTATATGTAACCAATTTAACCTTGTATCCGAAACGACCTATCAGAATAGAGATAATCAACGGACCTCCGGCAAGACCGAATTTCACCGGAGTAGGAATACCCGGAATCGCAATAGGAAGACTACCAAACAGAATACCGCAAAGGATACCGGCAAAGATAGTCACAATGTTCGGATGATCAAGACGTTTCAACTGATTACCCAACAAACCTGCCACACGTTCGATTCCTTCCTGCGGACCGACTACCATCACACGGTCACCCACCTGCAGACGCAACTGACGGGAAGCAAACAGGTCCATACCTGAACGGTTGACACGAGTCACATTCACTCCATACATACTGCTGAAGTGTATTTCACCCAATGTTTTTCCGTTTATGCTGGGCTGGGTCACCAGGATACGGCGGGAAACCATCGTTTTGTCCTGTTGGTTGGAAATATCCCACTCCTGTTCCACTCTCGGACCGATAAAAGCCACTATCGCCTCCGCATCGTCTTCCGCACAAATGATATACAAGCGGTCTCCCATGTGAAGTTCTGTCTTATAGTTCGGGATAAACATATGTCCGTCACGGATAATACGCGAACATACAAAATCGCGTGCCAAGAAACGCTGTACCTGAGAAAAAGTTTTTCCGCTCAATGCCTCGTTGTGCATTTCCAATGAAATGGAATACGGCTTGAGATGCGGATTCGCTTCTTCACGCTGTTTGATTTCTTCCTGTTCACTGTTCGTATCCACACGACAGATATAACGAATGACAATCATGGAAAGAATGATTCCCATCACACCCAACGGATAAGCGCACGCATATCCCATTGCAATTTCAGGTCCGTCATAGCTCAACTGCTGCAAGGCTTCGTTAGCCGCACCAAGTCCCGGAGTGTTGGTCACCGCACCACAAAGGATACCGACCATCATCGGAATCTCCACACGCCCCTGCAAAGCAAAATAGCAAGCCAGCGCCACTGCAATATTCAGCACGACAATGCCTACTGCCAGCAAATTGAGAGTCACACCACCTTCCTTGAAGGATGAAAAGAAAGAGGGACCTACCTGAAGACCGATACAGTAAACGAACAGGATAAGTCCGAAATCCTGCAGGAATGAAAGGATAGCCGGATTACCTGTAAAACCAAAGTGCCCGGCCAAGATTCCTGCAAACAACACAAAAGTCACTCCGAGCGAAATGCCGAAGAACTTAATTTTTCCCAACAATACGCCCAAAGAGATGACAAATGCATAAAGCACTACAATGTGGGCAATTGAATTGGGATCCGTCAATAAATCTTGTAGCCAATTCATAATATTAAATCATTTAATCTGTGGACAAATGTAAACAAATTAAAATAACGAGACAAACTTTTCTCACACAATATGCAATTTTCATTACAATAAAAAAGTGTCCCGGCATCTTCTTCACAAGATACCGGGACATCATTCTATGAAAATTCCAGATTTACCAGATATTCACACGCTTTTCAGGAGCTACATACAACGAATCGTCAGGAGTAATCTTAAATGCGTCATACCATGCCTGTATATGAGGCAATGCACCGTTTACGCGCCATCTGCCCAATGAATGAGGGTCAGACTTAGTATATACACGAATCTGTTCGTCACGGATATTGCCAGCCCACAGTGTCGCATAAGCGATAAAGAAACGCTGTTCGGGAGTAAATCCATCCTTCACTTCCAGCGGCGCATTCTTTGTTGCATTCTGGAATGCAAGATATGCGACATTCAAACCTCCATGGTCAGCCAGATTCTCACCCAAAGTCAGTTGTCCGTTTGCTTTCAGACCCGGAAGCACTTCAATATTGTTGAAGAAGTCAACCATCACCTGTGCACGTTCCTTGAAACGGTCGGCATCCCCTTCAGCCCACCAGTCGGTCAGATTGCCATTTTTGTCAAACTGACGGCCCTGGTCGTCAAATCCATGTGTCATTTCATGTCCGATTACCACACCGATGGCACCATAGTTGGCCGCATCATCAGCGTCCATATTGAAGAACGGTGGTTGCAGAATAGCAGCCGGGAAACAGATTTCATTAGTAGACGGATTATAATATGCGTTTACAGTCTGCGGAGTCATCAGCCATTCCTCCTTATCGACCGGCTTGCCGATACGGCCTATCATATCATTATACCCCCATTCGGAAGCGCGGCAAACATTGGCCCAATATGAATCTTTCTTGATTTCAAGGTTAGAATAATCTTTCCACTTGTCCGGATAACCCACTTTTACATGGAACGCGTCCAGCTTCTCATGCGCCCTGACTTTAGTGCTGTCACTCATCCATTCCTGTGCGTCAATACGTTCACCCAGAGCTATCTGCAAGTTATTCACCAGCTTGACCATGCGCTCCTTGGCAGCTGCAGGGAAATATTTTTCTACATACATTTCTCCGACAAGCTCACCCAACATACCGTTTACAGAATTTACCGCACGCTTCCAACGTGGCTGGTTCACTTGGCGTCCGGACATTACCTTGCCGTAAAAGTCAAAACGTGCAGCTACAAAGTCATCACTCAAACAAGATGCCGCCGCATCAAGCAAATTGTATTCCAAATAAGAAATATGTTTTGAAACCGGCAGCGTATTAATCAGTTTAGCCACTTCCTGAATCGGTTCAATCTGTTCTACATTCAGTTCTGCCGGAGCTTTTATGCCGAGACTCTTGAAATAAACGTCCCAATCAAGACCGGGAATCTGTTTCTTCAAATCATCAAATGACATTTTATGGTAATTTGCTTCCGGATCACGAAGTTCTGTCGCACTTTTGGAAGCTTTGGCTATACGAGTTTCTATTTCCATGACATCAGCCACCTTCTGCTGGGCATCAGCATCGGAGAATCCGGTCAAAGTAAAGAGTTTTGCAATGTACTTCTTATACTGATCACGGATATTTTCAGTAATGCTGTCCTTATCCAGATAATATTCTTTCTCGCCCAGATTGATTCCGCCCTGACGCATCTGGAAAATATTGACAGAACTGTTTTTCGGGTCAGCATATACATAGCTGGAGAAATAAGTGCCGATGCCTGAATGACGAAGCATCTCGGCTGACATAGGAAGAATCTGGCCTTTATCTGTCAACGCTGCAATCTTATCGAGCAACGGTTTGACCGGTGAAACGCCCTGTTCGTTCAGTGTCACACTATCCATGGCCATGCTGTACAGGTCACCTATTTTCTGTGCAGTAGTACCCGCTTCGTTCTGCCGGGCTGCCAATCCCTCTATCAATTCACGCAACTGTTTCTGGTTGTTCTCCGCCAGCTGGTCGAATGTTCCGAAACGAGAATATTCAGCAGTCAAAGGATGCGCATCGTTCCATCCGCCACACGCATAACGGAAAAAATCCTGACCGGCAGAAACAGTCGTATCCATATTTGCCAGGTCAATGCCGGAAGTATTTTCAGCTCCCTCTCTTCCCCCGCAGCCTGTAAGTATAGCGAAAGCCATAGCGGCTACGGTCAAATAATTTTTCTTGTCCATAAATCTATAAATTTTAAATTGTCATTTCTTCAGTTCATCCAGTTCGGACAGCGCATTCTCCCATTCTTCCTCCAATGATGCAATCTGCCGTTTCAACTGCTGATGCTGTTCATAAAGCGACATGTCAGAAGCCCCTTCCGAAGTGGTCATCCGATTCTCAAGCTCTGAAACCTGTGTTTCAAGTTTTCCTATCTGTTCCTCACAATCGGCCACCTGTTTCTCCAGCTTCCGGATTTTTTTATTCTGTTCTTTTCTGATTTCGTACGACAGCTTGCTGTCACTGACAGGCTCTTCCCGCTTTTCGGCCGGTTTGACAGAAAACGATTGTGACAATTGCAGTTCATCAAGACTTTCCATCCTCTTTTTCTGCAAGAAATCATATATACCACCGATATGCTCTTTTACCTCCCCACCACCGAATTCATATACTTTAGTCACCAGTCCGTCAAGAAACTCCCGATCATGGGAAACGATGATAGCCGTTCCGTCAAATTCCTTGATTGCACTTTTCAACACATCTTTCGAACGCATATCCAAATGATTGGTAGGCTCGTCCAATATCAACAAGTTAACCGGTTCCAGAAGCATACGAATCATGGCCAGACGACTTCTTTCTCCTCCTGAAAGCACTTTCACTTTCTTCTCTGAGGCTTCCCCTCCAAACATGAAAGCACCTAATATATCGCGTATCTTCAAACGAATATCACCTTTCGCCACCCGATCAATCGTATCGAACACCGTTACACCCTCATCCAGCAGCTGTGCCTGATTCTGCGCAAAATAACCGATTTGCACATTATGACCGATTGTCAGTTTGCCTTCATACGGAATCTCACCCATAATACACTTCACCAACGTAGATTTACCTTCGCCGTTCTTACCGACAAACGCAACCTTTTCGCCGCGCCGAATCGTCAGATTCACATCATGAAACACGACATGATTACCGTACGCTTTCTTTACATTCTCGCATATCACAGGATAGTTGCCCGACCGGACAGAAGGCGGGAACTTCAAATGCAGACTAGAATTATCTTCCTCATCAATTTCTACAGGAACAATTTTCTCCAACTGTTTGATACGGCTCTGCACCTGTACGGCCTTGGTAGCCTTATAGCGGAAACGCTCAATAAATTCTTCCGTATCCTTGATTTCCTTCTGCTGGTTTTCGTATGCCCTCAATTGCTGTTCCCTGCGTTCCTTGCGCAACACGACATATTCATCATACGGCACTTTGTAATCATAAACATGCCCGCATGAAATCTCAACGGTACGGTTCGTCACATTATTAATAAAAGCCCGGTCATGGCTTACCAGCACAACAGCCCCCGGACTCGTTTTCAGGAAGTTCTCAAGCCATTGAATACTTTCTATATCCAAATGGTTGGTAGGCTCATCGAGCAACAATATATCCGGACGTGACAAAAGGATCTTCGCCAGCTCAATACGCATACGCCAGCCACCGCTGAACTCCGATGTAGGACGGTCAAAGTCATTCCGTGAAAAGCCCAATCCCATCAAAGTGCGCTCTATCCCACCTTTATAGTTTGTTCCCCCCATCATCAGGAAACGGTCGTTCTCGTGAGTAAAACGGTCTATCAGTTCATGATAGCTGTCCGACTCATAATCCGTACGTTCAGACAACTCCTGATTCATACGTTCCAGATTTTTCTGCATTTCAAATATGTGACTGAAAGCCGTTTCCGCTTCTGCCATCACCGTACGTGTATCACTGAGCACCATCACCTGAGGCAAATAACCTACCGAAACTCCCCGCTGCATCGCCACAGTACCTTCAGTTGGGCGTTGAAGCCCCGCAAGAATCTTCAACATGGTTGATTTTCCTGCCCCATTTTTCCCCACTAAGGCAATGCGGTCTTTTTTGTTTATCACAAAAGAAACGTCTTGAAACAAAGGCGTCGCTCCAAATTCTACTTTCAGTCCTTCTATTGAAATCATAAAAAATGCTCTTCAGCTTTACAAAGTGCTGCAAAGGTATAACTTTTCAAGATACAATGCTCCAAACATCCCTGTTTTTTAATCCGCTGACCGACACAAAAAAGGCGGACTTTTCCAGTCCGCCCTTCCTGAATTATAATTGGAAATGAATGTCATTTGCAGTTACCGGCGCAACGGGGCTTGATCTGCTTGAAGAAGTCATTGCCCTTGTTGTCCACCAGAATGAATGCCGGGAAGTCCTCCACTTCAATCTTCCAGATGGCTTCCATGCCCAGTTCCGGATATTCCACGCATTCAATGCTCTTGATGTTGTTCTGTGCCAGAATGGCGGCCGGTCCGCCGATAGAACCCAGATAGAATCCTCCATGCTTCTTGCAGGCATCCGTCACAGCCTGGCTACGGTTACCCTTAGCCAGCATGATCATGCTGCCTCCATGACTCTGGAACAAATCCACATACGGGTCCATACGTCCGGCAGTTGTCGGGCCCATCGAACCGCAGGCCATTCCTTTCGGAGTCTTGGCAGGACCCGCGTAATAAATCGGATGATCCTTGATATACTGCGGCAGATCCTCACCACGGTCCAGACGCTCTTTCAGTTTGGCATGAGCGATATCACGACCTACAATAATTGTTCCGTTCAGTGACAGGCGGGTTGCCACCGGATATTTGTCAAGTTCAGCCAGAATTTCTTTCATCGGACGGTTCAGGTCAATCTTCACTGCATTGCCTTCACCTGCCTGACGCAATTCTTCCGGAATCAGTTCACCCGGATTTGAATCTAGCTTTTCAATCCAGATACCGTCTTTATTGATCTTGCACTTGATGTTACGGTCAGCAGAACAAGAAACGCCTAATCCTACCGGACAAGAAGCACCATGACGAGGCAAGCGGATGATACGCACATCATGTGCATAATATTTGCCGCCGAACTGTGCGCCCAGACCTATCTTATGCGCTTCTTCAAGCACTTGTTTTTCCAGTTCAACATCACGGAACGCACGGCCGTATTCATTACCTGTAGTCGGCAGATTGTCATAATAGTGAGTTGAAGCCAGCTTCACGGTCAACAGATTCTTTTCTGCGGAGGTGCCACCGATTACGAAAGCGATGTGATAGGGCGGACAAGCGGCCGTACCAAGAGTCTTCATCTTTTCTACAAGGAAAGGCACCAATGTGGCCGGATTCAGGATGGCCTTTGTTTCCTGATACAGATATGTCTTGTTGGCAGAGCCACCACCCTTCGTCACGCACAAGAAGTTGTATTCCATACCTTCTGTCGCTTCCAGATCAATCTGAGCCGGAAGATTACAACGGGTATTCACTTCTTCATACATGCTTAGCGGAGCGTTCTGCGAATAGCGGAGATTATTTTCTGTATATGTTTTGTAAACACCCAGCGACAAGGCCTCTTCATCGCAATAACCAGTCCATACCTGTTGCCCCTTTTCGCCATGAATGATCGCCGTACCAGTGTCCTGACAGAACGGAAGTACACCTTTGGCCGCCACTTCCGCATTACGCAAGAAAGTAAGAGCTACATACTTGTCGTTCTCGCTGGCTTCAGGATCATGCAGAATCTTAGCTACTTGTTCATTGTGCGAACGGCGCAACATGAACGAAACATCATGAAAAGCGGCGTTAGCCATTGCTGTCAAACCTTCCTTTTCGACTTTCAGAACAGGTTTGCCTTCAAACTCGCTTACTGACACATAGTCTTTTGTAAGCAGATAGTATTCAGTCGTATCCTTTCCATGCTCGAACATTGGCTGATACTTGAATTCGGGTGTTGCCATAATAAATGAAATTAATTGTTAGTTATCATTTGACAAAGTTACAAAGTATTATTGTTTTTTTTTCTTAATCAAGATAAAAAGATAATTTTTTCAGCCCGTCATTCCCCTATGGCACGAAGCAATTCTTTTTCCAGTTCATCCGCACCCGGAAAACCTACATAGCGCCGTTGCAGTTTTCCGTCATGACTGATAACCAGATAAGCCGGAACGCCCGTAATTCCATACGTTGAGCATAAATATTTCCATTGTTCATCTGTAAGCCGATAATGCACTCCGGTCATATCTGCCAAATCCGTTTTCCACCTGTTCTCGGGAGAAGACTGGCCGGTAAGATATACATATACCACTTCCTTATCTGCAAGTTTCTTTTTCAAAGGCATCATTGCCTTCATGCTTTTCTTGCAAGGACCGCACCATGTGGCCCAGAAGTCTATCAGAACAGCATGTCCCTTATAAGAAGAGATGATTGAAGGCAAAATATCAGAACCGGAAACCTTGCCGTCGAGCAATGCCACCACAGCTTCCTCCATTGAAGCACGCTGTTCCGCCCTCGTATGCAGGACATTGCCTTTCCGCAATATATAATTCCGTATTTCTTCAATCTCCAGTTCCTCCAGCTTCTTCTTGTCACTGGGAAGCAATTGTCCTGATGCCAAAAGCCTTTCGCATATAGGTCCCGCCAATTTTATATCAGACTGTATCTTGCCAGCCATCATATCATTGTGCATAAGCTTTGATTCTACTGCCTGATAAGACTTCAAAGCGCGTGAAACGCCTCTCGCCAATTCCGTATTGACCAACTCCGCAGCACCGTCAAACCAGATTTTTTGTGTTTTTGCGTAAACCTCTTTCAACAAGTGCGAAGCCGACATGCACAGACGCGGCAAACTGACATACATCGTAAATTCGTCATCGGGTACCAACAACATTCTCTGCTCCGCCCCATTGACTCTCATTACCGCCAACGTAGGCTGAATCAAATCAGCTTCAAAATGGAATGACCCATCCTGACGAACATTCACCTTCTCTTTCCACAAAGAAGGGAAAATCCCGTCGTTGTATTCTATTTCAACGGACAATTCCATATCCGGTTCATATCCCAACATATATCCGTTAACAATCGCCCTGCCAGTCCCGAAAACCGGCTCAGGAAGTTCACCGGTCCGTTTCGGCTTATCTGCAGTCAGAAATGCCGGCACATACACATACGGCTCTTCACGGCTTAACTGCACATCCCATATCATCCATCCGGCCTCCGGTTCCACGAAATCAAGCTCATGCACTCCGGAAGGGACCGGAGAGAAAGAAAGTATCACATTCAGATAACCACATTCAGGAATCAGTTCTGGCGGTGTAGTTCCATCGATTGACACTGAAGCGGCCTCACGCAAAATGGCCGTACCTTTTTCCGTCTTAAGATAAGTCTTCGATGATATCACCGCCGGAGTCCCGGGACTCCCATACATCACCGCATCCACTTGCGTCTGTTCGTCGGTCAGTATTATTTTCTTTATTTCAATTTCGCCTGTGCTGGCTGTCACGAATCCTGGATATTCTACCACTTTTTTCCGGCTGGTTTGAGCTTGCAATGTCGATGACAACAAGCAAAACAAACAAATGCCATATATATATTTTATCATATACCTTATTTTATTAAAGCAAATTTTTCAGACGATCTATCAGTTCATTCCCAAGCTCCGTCTTTATTTTAATATGTTCAAGTACTGCCGTCACAAAAGGATTGCTTTCAAATACGCCACGTACCTCTTCAAAATCACGCACCTGCTCCTCTTTGCTGCCATCGGCTCCGAAACCTGTCATGGAAGTCAGTGAAAACTCTTTTTTGGCATCTTCATAAACCAATTTATCAAGCCCGACCACAGCCTTCTGCCATTGTTTCACGATTGACACGACATCTTTCGCTGTAATCGTTTCCGGATTCAGATGATAATATTCCAGAATCTTCCCGTAGGCCCACGTCCATTCATACGTGTAATAATTGGCGTGCATCTCGGCAAACCGTGAATGAATCTCGTCGACCGTAGTCAGTGTTCCCTTCTCGATTTCATCCATCAGACGTTCGATCTCACTTTTCGGAGCAATCAGTCCTGAGATATCCACCCATTCGCCCGTTCCGACAGCTGTATCGGGCAGCAGACGGCGGCGGATTTCCTCATCCGTCTTGAACTCTGTCACCTCCAGGCGCTTGATGATGGAATTCCCCAAGAACTTATGAATGGCCGTCTCATAGAAACGGATACCGTTGTTCAGGGATGAATTCTTGATTTTGGCACTCTGATAAGAATAGATTTCAGACGTCTCGCCGGAGACTCTTGCCAGTTCCTTCAGGATATTCCGCCCCTTCATCATTTTCTGAATCGTATACGGACTGAGCAGGTTGTAATTGATCTGGTCCAGACGGTGGGGATCCTTGCGCAAGTCACGCTTCGGCCATTTCTGCGCATCGCGGATGGTGCCGACACTCCTCAGATTCACTCCAGGCACAAGATATGTCGTATTCTTGTCCTCTATCAGATAGGAAAAAGGAAGATTGGACGTGTCAGGATGAGCCACATGACGCCCCATCACCAATGAAAAAGCTCCGATACGGGCAGGCCACAGGATATAAGAGTCGGAAGTGGTCTTGGCTCCACGCTCCAAAGCCCCCTGATGGATAGGCCCCAACTTATACATGTGGTTGCTCTGGTTTGAACCGGACCCGGCGTTCATGAACGAGAACATTCCGGCAATCAGCAAAGTGGACTTGTGGTGTGTCACCGTAAACGGGCCCGCAAAGATGGCACAAGCCTCACCGTTCTCTTCCTGACAGTTGCTGAAGAACAACGAATCGGAAGCTGAATAGGTATGCCCCAAATGACATGCCTGCCCCACAAAACAACGTGTCAGCATGGTGCCGTCCTCCACATGCGAGCCGCTGGAGATAATGAAATCGTCACAGATCACTCCATAACCGATATGCACCGGCGCATGCCGATTGCTGTTCACGCTTCCGTTCTTCAACCGGCCCGCTCCTTCTATCTGACAATAATCGCCGATCCGCACATTCTTTATATATCCCGAATTGACAATCGTCACGTGACTTCCGATGGACCCCATCTCCGAAGCGTTTTCCTCCGCGTAATCCTCCACAATCCGCTTCATCCTCTCAATCAATGCCGGACGATGACGGTATAACGCCATGATATATGCCTGATGCGCCGACAGACGGTCGTGAATATAAACCTCACGACCACCGGTCTCGTTCAACACAGACACCTCCACTCCGTTTCCGAAGCGGCTCCGCCCGTCCACCAGAATGATGTCGACATTCTCGATGAAAGTATGGTCACCGATTTCATAATTCGCAAGATAGTTCTTTACATTCTCAATATAACAGTTGTCCCCTACCACTATATTATATAATGTAGCATAATACAACCCCGAATGTTTCGTGATTCCTCCTGCCAGCTTGAACTCTTCATCAAAACGTCCCAGCCAGACCGGCCCCGAAAAACGGATATGATGAATATAATCGGTACGGAAACCGTCTGTCACCTTCACATCATTCCAGTCGGATGCGATGCAATGCTGCGATTCCAACCGGAATATCTCTTCAGCCGTAAGTGAACGATATTGTCTCATAGCTTTATTCTTCGTCATAAGTCTGATACAGAAAATCATTATAAGGATACTTCTGCACATGCAGTTGCCTTACCTTTTGATATAATAAGGAGCGGAACTCCTCCAGATTGGTCTTTTCGCGTGCGGAAATGAAAATGCAGTTGTCATTGAGCTTCGCCATCCACGTGCGCATCAGCTCTTCAAGCGTAATGTTTTCCTTCGTCCTGGGGGTCAGATCGTCTTCCGCCTTTTCCACATAAGTATACGCGTCGATCTTATTGAATACAATCATGGTCGGCTTTCCGCCTGCCCCTATATCCGCAACGGTCTTGTCGACCACCTGAATCTGTTCCTCAAAGTCCGGATGGGAAATGTCCACCACATGCACCAACAGGTCCGCCTCACGCACCTCGTCCAATGTCGACTTGAACGAATCGACCAGATCGGTAGGCAGTTTCCGGATAAATCCGACCGTATCCGACAACAGGAAAGGCAGGTTCTCGATAATCACCTTACGTACGGTCGTATCAAGAGTGGCGAAAAGCTTGTTTTCCGCAAACACGTCGCTCTTGGCCAGCAGATTCATCAACGTGGATTTTCCCACATTGGTATACCCCACAAGCGCCACACGGATCAGACGGCCACGGTTCTTGCGTTGTGTTGATTTCTGCGTATCAATCTCGGCCAGACGTTGTTTCAGCAACGACATACGGTTCAGGATGATACGACGGTCCATCTCCAGCTGCGTCTCACCCGGTCCGCGAAGTCCCACCGAACCTTTTCCTCCTCCGGCACCGGATCCACCTCCCTGACGTTCCAGGTGGGTCCACAACCGTTGCAGACGAGGCAGCATATATTTATATTGTGCCAGTTCCACCTGAGTCTTCGCATTGGCGGTCTGTGCCCGCATCGCAAAAATATCAAGAATCAGTGAGGTACGGTCCAGAATCTTCACACTCAGTTCCTTTTCGATATTCCGTATCTGTTTGGCAGAAAGCTCGTCATCGAAAATCACCATCCCGATCTCGGTTTCCTCACTTTCGTTCTGCATCTCCAGATATTCTTTTATCTCCTGAAGCTTTCCCTTGCCCACATAGGTCACGGAGTTAGGTGAATCCACCTTCTGGGTGAAGCGTTTCACCACTTCCGCTCCCGCCGTCTCCGCCAGGAAAGCCAGTTCGTCAAGATACTCGTTAGTCTTGCGTTCATTCTGGGTCTGGGTAATCAGGCCCACCAGCACAGCCTTTTCAGTCTGCGCATCAGATATGACAAATTCCTTCATTCTGTATAGTTGTATTTCGAAACCACGCAAATATAAACAGTTTTTTCCTGAAAAACAAAACAAGGGGAATCCTCCGACCTGCAAAAAAACGTTTTTTCGGAAAACGGACAATGTCACATAAAAAACCGCCTCAAAATGAGGCCGGAATCCGGCACTGCATCTTGAGGCGGCAACATATAAGGTTCTCTCCCCATTACAGGAAGAAACTCTTTAAACAAATTACATCATAGGAACCGGCGGAGTGGCCACTTCATTGATCTGATCTGCAGAAATACCCTTGTTCGCGGATGTCTCACATTCAGGGATACAGAAAATCATGATTCCTGATTCCGGAGCGATGTCCTCGTAAGTCACGTTTGCAGAGAAGTTGGCTCCCTTACGCACGATCGGCTTCTTCAGGCGAAGAATATCGAACATGGAGAAACCTTCACCCCAAAGTTCTATACGGCGCTGGAACCACACTTCATCAATGAAGTCCTCCAACGAGGAAGCGGCACAGGTGTAGTTCGGGTCACGGTAAGTTTTCAAGAAGCTTTCCAATACACTTTTTCCTGCCGCTACGCCCTGAGAACGGGCCAAAGCCTCAGCCTTGATAAGCAGCATCTCTTCCACACGCATCAGCGGCCAGTCCTGAGAGTTCTCGGTGTTCAGCACCACACCTGCTTCCGGACCGAATTTCACATTGGTATAAGGCAGATAACCCAGATATTCACCGAGAATCGGACCGTCGCTGCCGTATGCCTTATTCAATGCCTCAGACTGAAGGTCTTCATCCACCCACCAGGTCTTGCGCACGTCTGAAGCGGGAATGCGGTTCCACAGGTTGACGTTAAGACGCTTGTAGACTGTGTTTGTTCCGGTACCCGTAGTATAACCGTTTCCGGTCAGTGAGCAGAGGTGCGACGGCCAGTTGATGATACCGGTCGTAACCACATCGTTGTTGCTTGTGATGACCGATCCCCAGATCCACGAAGAGGCGCTGGCGTCATTGAATGAAGGTACAGACACTTCATCCATGGAATACGGTGCGTAACCCTCCATAGCCGCATCCGCGTCGGCCGCAGCCTCGGCATAGTTGCCCAACAGCATATTGGCGCGGGCACGCAGGCCATGAGCCACTTCAGCCGTAATCTGAGCCACATCCTGACGGGAAATCGGATAAGCCTCCAGATATTCCACAGCCTGGTTCAGGTCGGCCATGATCAGATCGTACACAGCCTGCACTGTGGCACGCGGATTGTTGTTGGCCTCATCCACTGTAGTCTTTTCCGTAATGATCGGCAATCCCAGTGACTGCTCGTGACCCTGATAGGTGAACTGGTAAGTCTGGATCAGCTGCAGATAGTCGAAAGCGCGCGAAGCCAGTGCCTGACCGATATAGTTGGCGATTTCGTCCACTCTCTCCTCTTCCGTATAGTCCGCATACATCTTTGTCAGGATGCTGTTGGCGGTCATGATATGCTGATAGTGGAGTTTCCAGATCAGCTCATTGTCCGTATCCGTCGGGATACGGTCAGAAAGAGTCAGGGCACCGGAGAACCAGTTGTAACCGTCATTTTCAGAAACCATATCCTGTCCTGCCTGGTCATACATCAGACAGATTGACGGGAATCCATAATCGAAATGGTATGTGGATGCACTGGTAGATACGATACCATACTGTATCAGTTTGTCCTTCAACGCGTTCAAGTCACCGGCAATTTTTTCGGCATTGTCCGCCACGACTTCGTTCTTTTGGTCCTCGGTCAGCATTCCGCCCTCAGGAAGCTGATCCATATCGCAGGCTGTCAACAAGGCAGCCGACGCGAGCATTGTAATGTATAGCTTTTTCATATATTATAATCTCTACAAATTAGAATGACAATGAGATACCGCCTGAGATAGAACGGATCGGTGAATAATTGGAGTTCTCAGAAGTCGCATAACCCTGTCGCGGATCCAGTCCCTTGCGGGCGGAGAACACAGCCACATTGTCCGCAGCCATATACAGGCGCAGATTAGAGATGCCGAACTTGGTCGTGAACTTCTTGGGCAATGTATATCCGAACGTGATGTTGTTGATGCTCAGATAGTCGGAGCTTGTCAGGAAACGGTCTGACAGATAGTTGGTGTACTGGTCGTTGTAGTTGACACGAGGCACATCGGTATTTGTGTTATCCGGAGTCCATGCGTTCAGCATATCCTTGTGCCAGTTTGTACCACGGTTGGAGCTTGAACCACCGTGCATCAATGCCGCATACGTGTTGTCGTATACGCGACCACCCAGCTGATAAGACAGGGCGATTGACAAATCGAAGCCATACACATTCAAAGTCGTACCGAAACCTCCGTACACTTTCGGCAGGATATCACCTGTAGCATAACGGGTTGCGTTCGGAGCGTTGGTCGTGGTTTCCTGACCGATCACATTACCCTTATCGTCAGTCACATTCGTCCAATACAATGCCTCACCGGTCTCAGGATCTACACCGGCATACTTGCGCAGATACATCTGGTAGCTTGACTCTCCTTCACGATAGATGTACGAACCGTCGATCATTTCTCCATTCAGTTCAGGAGCCAGTTCAAGAATCTTGTTCTTGAAGTAAGTCAAGTTGAAGTTCGCGCTCCAAGTCACGTTCTTCGTGCGGATAATGTCGCCGTAAAGATCCATTTCAAAACCACGGTTCATCATCGAACCTACGTTCATCGGGAATGAAGAATAACCGATGGCGGAAGCGACCGGACGGTTGTACAGCATGTTTGTGGTCTTGCGCTGAAAGTATTCCACCGTACCGCCCAGACGGCCCTTGAAGAACTCAAAGTCGAAACCGGTGTTGAAGCTGTGCGAAGTTTCCCACGTGATGTCGCGGTTTCCTTTTCTTGTCATGGTCAGGGCAAAGTCACCGTTTGAGTCGGCCACCGTATAATGGTCAGAATAATAATTATAGTTATGTGAAGCATAACCGCCCGCATCAATCCAGTTCAGGTTGTCGTTACCCTGCACACCGTAGCTGATCTTGTATTTCAACATGTCAATCCATTTGGCTTCGCTCAGGAAGTCTTCCTTGTTCAGCAACCATCCGCCGCCTACCGACCAGAAGTTACCCCAACGGTTCTCCGGAGCGAAACGCGAAGAAGCGTCGCGGCGGTAAGAAGCCGACAGGAAATACTTGCTGGCATAGTTATACTGCGCACGGGCAAGAATACCCTGTGTAGCATAGTTGTCCGTATAAGATGAAACCTGAGGATTGGAGATCGCGTTGCTGATTTCCGTAATGTTCGGATTATACAGGTTTTCCTTGTTTCCCTGCAGGTAGCTGTACTTATATTTATAGGACTCGAATCCGGCCAACACATCGATGCTGTGTTCACCAAACGTATTCGCATATGTCAACAGATACTGCTGGTTGATGCTGAATGTACGTGTGGCGCCTACATAAATGATACCGCCGGTAGTGGAGTACTGACCATAATAAGCGTTATAAAGGTTTGTATAACGGGTATTGTCCAGGTCCACACCCCAGTTGGCTGTAGCCTTCAGGCCTTTATAGATGTCCACGTTCACGAAACCGCGCGCGCTGAACACGTCGTAGTTATATTCCTGCTTGTCCAGGGCAATCATTGAGGCCGGATTGGAGTTACCCATGAACGGACGGCCCAGACCGGGATATTCGCCGGCACCGAAGTCATAAACGGTATATCCATGGCTGTCTGTCATGATATTACCCTGCGCGTCACGCACATACAGCGGATAAATCGGCGCGATCATGTTCGAGATGTAGAACATGTTGCCGCTTGAAGAACCTTCCTGCTCACGCGGAGTCTTGTTGATAGAATTGCTGTACGACAGGTTTGTACCCACCTTGATACGGTCAGTCACCTGATAATCAGCGTTTGTACGCAAAGTGAAGCGCTGGAATCCTGAGTTCGGGATAATGCCGCTGTCATCCAGATAACCCGCAGACAGATAGTAGGTTGACTTGTGGGAAGCACCGCTTACACGGACGTTGTATTCCTGACGGAGATTACCCTTGTCGAACAGTTCATTATACCAGTCATCCGGTCTCAGATAATAATCATTGTTATATACCGCACCCAACGTAGCGTTCGGATTGATCTTACCCTCTTCTGTAAACAGATTCTGTCCTTCAGGCACATTATAAATCGGATATACCAGGAAACTTTGCACATACGAGCCCACTGTCGCAGCATCAGCACCACCCAGCGCGTTGTTCACACCCTGATAGAAAGTCTCGTAGTACATGTTCGGATCGGTCATCACGTCGTAGTTCGGAACGGCACGGCGGTTGGTACCCCACTTGGCGTCCACATCCACACGTGTCTTGGATCCCATCTGACCTTTCTTGGTAGTGATCAGAATGACACCGTTCGCGCCACGCGCACCATACAGAGCGTTTGAGGCCGCATCCTTCAGAACGGTCATCGACTCGATATCCTGAGGGTTGATTGTCTCTATGCCACCATCAAACGGCACGCCGTCCACTACGTACAACGGGTCGTTGCTTGCCGACATAGACCCGATACCACGGATACGTACGGTAGCTTTCGAGCCCGGCTCACCGTTGCTGCTGGTAATCTGCACGCCGGCCACCTGTCCGCTCAACGCGTTCGTTACGTTTGAAGTCTGTCTGACCGCAATCTTGTCAGCCTTGATAGTAGAGGCGGAACCGGTGAACTGTGACTTCTTCGCAGTACCGAAAGCCACCACCATCACCTCGTCCAGCTCGTGTGTGCCGGCCTGAAGCACCACCTTCATAACAGGCTGCACCTTAACGAGTTGTGTCTCATATCCGATGAATGAGATCATCAGAGTTCCCGCCGAACT
>CASENM010000005.1 GCA_949289295.1 uncultured Bacteroides sp. | reverse complement strand
CGACGATTTCTATGCCATCTGGGATACATACCGTACCTCGACACCTCTCATAACCCTTATCGATCAGCAAAGGGAAGCCGATATAGTACGCTCGCTCATCAACATATACCGTCGCGACGGATATATGCCCGATGCCCGCAGTGGCAACAGCAACGGACGTACACAAGGAGGCTCGAATGCCGAGATTGTGATTGCCGATGCCTTCGTTAAGGGCCTGGAAGGCATAGACTATGAAATGGCTCTCGAGGCAATGCTGAAAGATGCCACCGTCCCGCCAGGAGGAAATGAAGAAGCCGAGGGACGAGGCGGGCTCATACCGTATCTGCAGTTGGGCTATATTCCTTACGGAATTCCCCGCGCCGGAAACCGTACTGTAGAATACTCGTATTGCGACTATGCAATATATCTTGTGGCGAAAGGGTTGGGCAAGGAAAAACTTGCTGAAAAATATCTCCGCCAGTCCGGTAACTGGAAAAATCTGTGGCGGACAGATTATGAACATGACGGTGCCCACGGTTTCATCCTTCCGCGCGACGCTGAAGGCAATTGGCTTGACGACATCAAGTTTGGCAAGTCTGATTTGCGTGAACCCACATTCCGCTATACACCCGTCACTTCAGAGGCACCATGGTATTGCCCCTGGTGGAATACTTTCTTCTACGAGGCTACATCCTGGGAATATTCATTGAGTATTCCGCACGATGTTCCCGGACTGATAGAAATGTGTGGCGGAGCCAAGGCTTTCGATTCACGACTCGACACATTCTTCGGTAAGGAATACTACAATGTGAACAACGAGCCTTCATTCCTCACCCCGTGTCTGTATCATTGGATAGGCCGTCCGGACAAGACATCCGACTGTGTACGCGATATAATCAACCGTCATTACAACGATGGTCCTGTAGGTTTGCCCGGTAACGATGATTCCGGTGCCATGTCGTCATGGCTTGTATTTCACATGATTGGACTCTATCCAAATGCCGGTCAGGATTATTATCTCATTCATTCGCCCCTAATAAAGGAAACAACTATTAATGTTGGTAATGGAAAAACTTTTACAGTCAAGACCGAAGGTTTTTCCGCAAAGAACAAGTATATAGTTGCCGCCACATTGAACGGTGAGGACTATCCGTACTCGTACATACGGCATAAGGATATTGCCGGAGGAGGTCAGCTTGTTCTTAAGATGGGTAGCCGTCCTGCCGGATGGGGAACCACACCCCCGGATATAGATTAACTTCCCTAACTTCTTTAACTTCCCTAACTTCTTTAACTTTTAACTCCTCGAAAAATGAATTCATCGATAAAACGCAGTCTGCTCATTTCGGTTCCGGCATTGTTTATGTCATTATTAAGTGTGGCACAGACAGCAATACCCGATTCGATGACATACGTATATAAGCTATACGGGCAGACAAGAAAATATACAGTCAGTTTCAGTGAAAAAAATGATACACTATACCTTGACTGGGGAATAATGCGCAATATGAAATGGCAAAGCGGGAGATACGTTATGTCCCCCGAAGCGCGTACAGGAGCTACATTGTTGAGCTATCTTCAGCCGGTTGACGGTAATACTGCAGCCCTCCCCGAAGAAGAACTTTTCGGTATAGTTTCGCGGTCTGTCTATAAGAGTCTGAAAAACGACGGCAAATGTTGTTTTGATTCACGCACGTTCCGCCTTGCCGACACACGTCGTCATGCAGGAAGTTTCCGGCTTCTTCATGCCGTTTCGGCAGACGATGACACGGAAATGTGGATACTCGACAATGAAGACCTTCCTGTGATATGGTCCATGCAGAACAATCCGTGTGGAGTAAACTGGCAGATAAGTTCGTCACTTCCTGTGAGTGAGGCGCAAGTTTCCGTCGTGACAGACGAGACCATACGTAAGGAACTCGGGGAAAACCCTATGCGTGCCGGAGGAATATACTTCGCATATCCGTACGGCAGCATGGACTATCCTATAGGCATACCCGCAATGGGAACTCCTGCTCCCGAAGGATATACGCCTGTGTATATAAGTCATTATGGACGTCACGGCTCGAGATATATGATGAACGAATCAGATTATATCAAAGTGCTGGAACCATTGGAAAACGCGGCTTCAGCTTCAGGTCTTACACCACTCGGAAATGAAATTCTCCGGAAACTGAACATACTTTGGAGCGAAGCGGAAGGGAGTGCGGGCGAGCTGACGGAACTCGGTGCCGGACAGCACAGAGGTATAGCACAACGTATGTACAATAATTTTACTTCAATATTTACTTCAGGAAAGCGTGTGGAAGCCAAGGCAAGCACTGTCTTGCGTTGTGTGATGAGTATGAACGCTTTTTGCGGCCAGTTGCAGAAGACAGCTCCTTCATTAAGTATTGACGCCAAGTCCGGAAACCGTCTCATGAGCTATATATCATATACTTCACCGGAACTTAGAGCTTTTTCTGCCGAAGATATGCCATGGCAGGCGGACGCGCGTCGTTTTGAACAGACCACACTCCGCCCGGAGCGTGTAATGTCATCCGTTTTTTCACGTGCCGACGTTCGTCCTGAAGATGAAATTTCATATTATAAGGCATTGTTCAGGGTTATCCTCAGCATACAGGATACCGATCTTGACCTTTCGCTCCCCTCAGTGTTCACTCCCGACGAGTATTTCAGCCTCTGGAAGGCTCTTAACTATAGGATGTATGTCATCAATGCCGCATGTCCGCTGAATGAAGGAAAAGGGCCTGCTTCAGCTTCATTGCTTTTAAACAGAATAATTGATGATGCCGACAGTGCGATAAGTGGAGGCGAGGTGTGTGCGTCGCTCCGCTTTGGGCATGACACTGCGCTTATCCGCCTGCTTGCCCTTATGCGGATAGAAGGATGTGCCCGGGTTGAGACTGCCGACAGCCGTTACCATCTGGCATGGCAGGACTACAGAGTATCGCCAATGGCAGCCAATTTGCAGATGATTTTTTACCGTAATTCTGAGGGACATGTATTAGTCCGTTTCCTTCATAATGAGAACGAGACACATATCGCCACTTCAGCTCCCGTTTATAACGGAGTGTATTACGATTGGGATGTTTTAAGTAAAGAGCTCAAATCTCGTATTAAATAAAAAAAGCTTCCGTAGCAGACAGTTTTTATGCTGCGGAAGCAATTTTTTTATGTAAGATAGTCTGTTATTTTACCTTATCCATTGCCTGAGCAAGGTCGGCGATAATATCATTCACATTTTCTATACCTATAGAGAGACGTATCAGGTCGGGAGCGACACCGGCTTCTATCAGTTGTTCGTCGGTAAGCTGACGGTGGGTATGACTTGCCGGATGCAACACACAAGTACGCGCGTCTGCCACGTGAGTGACAATACATATCATCTTCAGATTATCCATGAACTCAATAGCTTCTTCACGGCTGCCGTCCAGTCCGAAAGCTATCACACCGCATGAACCGCCTGGCATATATTTCTGACCTAATTCATAATATTTGCTGCTCTTCAGTCCGCAGTAGTTCACCCATTTCACTTTAGGATTTGCTTCAAGCCATTCGGCTACTTTCTGTGCGTTCTCGCAATGGCGTGCCATACGCAGATGCAGAGTTTCCAATCCTAAGTTCAACAGAAACGCGTTTTCAGGCGACTGTATAGAACCGAGGTCACGCATCAGTTGGACAGTAGCTTTTGTGATATAAGCCATTTTTCCGAATGACTTTGTATAGACAAGTCCGTGATATGATTCATCAGGTTTTGTCAATCCCGGGAATTTATCGGCATGAGCTTCCCAGTCGAAGTTACCGCTATCCACTATAGCACCGCCTACGCATGTCGCGTGTCCGTCCATATATTTTGTTGTAGAGTGTGTTATTATATCAGCTCCCCATTCGAACGGGTGGCAGTTTATCGGAGTAGCAAAAGTATTGTCAACAATCAAAGGTACACCGTGGTTGTGGGCTATACGCGCGAATTTCTCAATGTCAAGAACATTGATGCTTGGATTTGAGATTGTTTCGCCGAACAGACATTTGGTGTTAGGACGGAAAGCTTTTGATATTTCCTCTTCGCTGGCGTCAGCGTCAACGAAAGTACATTCTATACCAAGTTTCTTCATTGTGACGGCAAACAGGTTGAAAGTTCCGCCATAGATTGTTGAAGAACATACAAAGTGGTCGCCCGCCTCGCATATATTGAACACCGCATAGAAGTTGGCTGCCTGTCCTGAAGATGTAAGCATGGCACCTACACCACCTTCGAGAGCCGCAATCTTCGAAGCTACTGCATCGTTTGTTGGATTCTGAAGTCTTGTGTAGAAATAACCGGATTCTTCAAGGTCGAACAGACGGGCCATCTGTTCGCTTGTTTCGTATCTGAAAGTTGTTGACTGGTATATAGGCAAGACTCTCGGCTCACCCTTTTTAGGCTGCCATCCGGCCTGTACACATAGAGTTTCTCTGCTTAATTTATTTTCCATAATGTTTTATTTTTATTGGATATTTATTTTAATGACGGCAAAAATACTAATATTTCCGTCAATTAGTGGACGAATGATAAAAAAAAGAATTATATTTGAACATTATAACCAAATAAGGATACGAGTATGGAAGACGAAATCAAATTTAAGCATGTAATACCGGCACAAATCCGGTTCAGTGATGT
>CASENM010000004.1 GCA_949289295.1 uncultured Bacteroides sp. | reverse complement strand
GAGGGAATCTTCCGGCCTCACTTCAGGAACGTGAAGCGGAGGGCGGTTTCCGGCCGTATGGAAGGGCAGGCTGTCTGAGCGGAGCGAGTTTCCTGACCTTCAGGCCGGGGACCGCACGGAGCAGTTCCTGAAGTGCAGACGGCGGCCTTTCTTTTTGGTACATTTTTCTTTCGGGCGGCCGAAAGAAAAAGTACGGATACCCTCCGGAACGGTTATTTCGGCGGAAAAACACGATTTTCCGGGCATTATTTTTTTGTTGCAAAATTTTGATTTATATTTGCAGCGGAATACCGTCTCTTACGGAGAGACGGACTCTTATGTTTCTTCCTCTTGATTTACAAACTTTTAGTCCTGATTTTTCCGCAAAATTTGGCGTCAGGGCCACTTCCCGGCAGAAATCTGGAGAATCTGCCTGGAGAAAATTAAAAAACCGCTTCTTGATGGGACTTGTAGATAAAGTTTGTATCTTTGCAAAAATATTTAATTCAATTTAGGTATGGGTTATAATTTATTGAAAGGGAAACGGGGCATCGTTTTCGGTGCTCTGAACGAGCAGTCCATCGCCTGGAAAGTGGCTGAGCGTGCGGTGGAAGAAGGCGCGACAATCACTTTGTCGAATACTCCTGTTGCTGTCCGTATGGGACAGGTGGCCGCATTGTCAGAAAAGTTGAATTGTGAAGTGATTCCCGCTGACGCGACCAGTGTAGAAGACCTTGAGAATGTGTTCAAGCGTTCGATGGAAGTTTTGGGCGGAAAGATTGACTTTGTGCTGCACTCTATCGGCATGTCGCCGAATGTGCGCAAGAAACGCACGTATGATGATCTGGATTATGACATGCTGGGCAAGACGCTGGACATTTCGGCCGTTTCGTTTCATAAAATGATCCAGACAGCCAAGAAACTGGGTGCCATCAACGACTACGGTTCGATTGTGGCTTTGAGCTATGTGGCTGCCCAGCGTACGTTCTACGGCTATAATGACATGGCGGACGCAAAGGCTTTGCTCGAGTCGATAGCCCGCAGTTTCGGATATATCTATGGACGTGAGCACAATGTGCGTATCAATACCATTTCGCAGTCGCCGACAATGACTACTGCCGGGTCGGGCGTGAAAGGTATGGACAAGCTGTTTGACTTTGCCAACCGGATGTCGCCGTTGGGCAATGCGTCGGCCGACGAGTGTGCGGACTATTGTATTGTGATGTTCTCTGACCTGACACGTAAAGTGACCATGCAGAATCTGTATCACGACGGTGGTTTCTCGAGTGTAGGTATGAGCTTGCGCGCGATGGCTACCTATGAGAAGGGTCTCGACGAATATAAGGATGCGAACGGAAATATCATCTATGGTTAATTGTTTTGCATGAACCGGATTATATTCATATTACTGAGTCTGATTGTCTTTTCCTCCTGTTCCATTGACAGGGGGGAAGGCGGTCGCTTGGGTGATGAATATATAAAGGTGTACCGTTACGACCGTCTGCAATATGAGGCCACGATGTTCAACAGTATGCTGGCGTTGCAGAAGATGAATACGGAGTGGTCGCATGCCACACGTCTGCTGATGGAAGACGTGCTGGAGCTGGGACCGGTGGACAGGCCGGACATCAACGAAAGGTTCTGCGCCTATTTTTCCGATTCGGTGCTGGTCGGGCTGATGGGGGATGTGGACGAAAAATACAGAGACCTTTCGGATATAGAAGATGAACTGACGGAAGGGTTCCGGAAGCTGGAAAAGGAGCTTCCTTCTTTGCCCTTGCCCCGGGTCTATGCGCAGATTTCCGCACTGAACCAGTCGGTAGTGGTAGGCGACAGCCTGTTGGGATTCAGTCTCGACAAATATATGGGAGCTGACTATCCGCTGTATAAAAAATATTATTATTCCTACCAGCGTCGCTTCATGTCGCGTGAGCGGATTGTTCCTGATTGCTTTACTTTTTATCTGCTCGGGCAGTATCCTTTCCGTTGGGAGGAGGGACACCGTGCGTTGTTCGACCTGATTATGCACCGTGGAGCGGTGGCGTGGGTCGTCGACCATGTCTTGGATTCTGACAAGCCCGGGAAGGCATCTCTGGGATATACCGATGAGGAGGTGAAATGGTGCAAGAAGAATGGGGAGGCGTTCTGGAAGTGGATGGATGAAAGCCGTCAGCTGACGAGTACCGACCCGATGATTATCCGTTTGTTTGTATCGCCCAATTCCCGTGTCACGTGGGAGGGCATGCAGTCGCCTCCTTCTGTGGGAGTATGGATGGGTATGAATCTGGTGGACAAGCTTATGCGCGAGCATAAGGAGCTGACATGGAGGGAGTTGCTGGAGTGTGCGGATTTCCGCGGAATGCTTTCGGAAACGCGCTGACAGACATCGCTGAAAAAATTGTGTATATGGAAACAGCATTATATTTGTTGCCTGTCACTTTGGGCGACACACCTCTGGAGAGGGTTCTCCCTTCCTATAACAAGGAAGTTATTTCACAAATCAAGTATTTTATCGTGGAAGACGTGCGGTCTGCACGCCGCTTTCTGAAGAAGGCGGATCCGTCGGTCTGCATTGACGAGCTGCAGTTTTTCGAGCTTAACAAGCATACCCGTCCTGAAGCGATTGCCGGCTATCTCCAGCCGTTGGCGGAGGGGCATTCCATGGGGGTGATTTCGGAGGCCGGATGTCCGGCTGTGGCCGATCCGGGGGCGGATGTGGTGGCCATCGCCCAACGCAAGCACCTGAAGGTTGTTCCGCTGGTGGGACCGTCGTCCATCATCCTTTCTGTGATGGGAGCCGGGTTCAACGGACAGAACTTTGCGTTCAACGGTTATCTTCCCATTGAGCCGGCAGAGCGGACCAGGCGTCTGAAAGAACTGGAAAACCGTGTCTATTCGGAAAATCAGACCCAGCTGTTCATTGAAACTCCCTACAGAAACCAGAAGCTGATGGAGGAGATTCTGCATACCTGCCGTCCGCAGACACGGCTGTGTATCGCGGCCAACATCACCTGTGAAAATGAGTTTATCCAGACCCGTACGGTAAGAGAGTGGAAAGGGCATCTTCCGGAACTGAACAAGATACCCTGCATTTTTCTTATTTACAAGTGAATGTATTCCATACGTCGGCTGAAATCTGCAGATGTTCTTTTTCGGCCAGCAGAATCTTGCTGAGCCTGACCTTGAGTCCTTCCATTTCATGGAAATCGAAGAAGCGTCCTTCCGGAAGCTTGAAGTCGGCTTCGTTCTTGAGCGGAAGGATGAATAGCTGTATGGGGTAGGGGGTGAGGTGCCTCATCCGGTATTTCAGTATCAGGCGGGGCGACATGAGAGTCTTGACGGCGCATCCGGCATCTTTCAGGAATGTATGAGCTTGTTTGAGTGCGTGTTTCTCACTTCGGGACAATGCCTCCTCAATCCGGTATATCAGCGGCAGGTCCCATACGGTTCCGGCCGACGAGCGGTAAGGATAGAGATAGATTTTTCCGTTGCATACAGGCGCGACCCGTATCAGGCAATAAGGGGGTTCGTGCGAGGCAGCCATCTGTATGCCGGCTATGTTGATGAGAAGGCAGATTGCATAGATAAGGAGAGGCACGCAATAGATGAGGAAAAAATGGAGGCGGTTGGAATGGGGGAACAGCTGGTTCTGGAACAGAAACAGGCCCAGCAGGTGCAGACTCGAGAGGATGACGATGACTCTTGTTTCGAGCAGGTAGGATGACCTCGTGTTCAGGCGGAATCTTTTCAGGAAACTCCGGTAGACTTCCGGTGCCGTGGTGTGGACGAACGCACATATAAGCAGAAGAAACTCGAGGATGGGAGTGATGCTGCGGGGCGGGATGTACTCATAGCCGGTCAGAAGCCGGAGAAAAAAGCATGTGCCGATTCCGACAGTGCCCTGGAGCAGGAAAAAGTTCAGTCCTTTCAGACGGAAGATATTGTAGCACAGGCCTGCTATGCAGATTCCCAGTCCGACACCCAGCATCACGGTATTCGGGAAAAAGTGAAGTCCCGCCAGTGTGATGAGAATCGGCAGCAGTCCGAAAGAAACGATCAGGTGTTTGTATTTCAGCAGAGGTTTCATTGGGGAAATGCTTTTATTGATGTAAACAATCTGTATGCCTAATTTGTTCATGTTTTTGTGCTTCCATGAAAAAAGATTATCTTTGCATTAAATTGGTTGGACGATGAACGAACGTGTACGATACAAGGACTTCTCCGGCTTTATGGCTTCCCGGTTTCCGTATAAAGTGCAGAAAATCTCTGTCAATGCGGGATTTACCTGTCCTAACCGTGACGGTTCGAAAGGCTACGGAGGATGTACGTATTGTAACAACCAGTCATTTAATCCGGCTTATTGCCATACGGAAAAGTCTGTGGCGCAGCAGGTCCGTGAAGGGACGGCCTTTTTCTCGCGCAAATATCCGAATATGAAATTCCTGGCTTATTTCCAGGCCTATACCAACACTTATGCGGAGTTGGCGGCGTTGAAACGCATGTATGAAGAAGCATTGGATGTGGAGGGAGTGGTCGGGCTGGTTATCGGTACACGTCCGGACTGTATGCCTGACGAATTGCTGGATTATCTGGAAGAGCTGAACCGGCGTACGTTTCTGCTGGTTGAATATGGGATAGAGAGTACGGATAATGAAACGTTGGAGCGTATTAACCGCGGACATACGTTTGAGTGTACGGCCGATGCGGTGGAACGTACTGCAAAACGGAATATCGCGACCGGTGGGCATGTGATTCTGGGACTTCCCGGAGAAACTCGTCCGCAGATTCTGGCCCAGGCGGTGGCCGTGTCTGCTCTGCCTCTTACTACGCTCAAGCTTCATCAGCTGCAGCTGGTGAAAGGGACACGTATGGCACGTGAGTATGAAGAGTTTCCGGAACATTTTCATTTGTATGATGCTGACGAGTATGTGGAACTGGTGGTGGATTATGTGGAGCGTCTTCGTCCGGATATCGTGCTGGAACGTTTCGTGTCGCAGTCTCCTAAGGAATTGCTTGTCGCACCGGATTGGGGACTGAAGAATTATGAGTTTACAGAGAAGGTCAGGAAACGGTTGTGCGAGCGTGATACGTGGCAAGGAAAATATTACAACAATTAAGATAATAACCACACAATTAGA
This sequence comes from uncultured Bacteroides sp., assembly GCA_949289295.1. Lineage (GTDB taxonomy): Bacteria > Bacteroidota > Bacteroidia > Bacteroidales > Bacteroidaceae > Phocaeicola. Next base: position 117,976 of record CASENM010000004.1, on the reverse strand, counting down.
CGTGTAAATATGGAAGTTAAAGGAAAAGTTCATTATGTCGGCGTGAACGATCGGACAAAGGCATTGTTCGAGAATTTGTGGCCGTTGCCTTATGGAGTGTCTTACAATTCATATCTGATTGCCGACGACGATATGGTGGCACTGGTGGATACGGTAGATGTGGCTTTCTTTGAAGTGTACATGAAGAAAATCCGCAGTGTCATAGGTGACCGTAAGATTGATTATCTGATTATCAATCACATGGAACCTGATCATTCGGGTTCTGTCGCACTGATAAAGAAGTACTATCCTGAGATTGTGCTGGTAGGAAACAAAAAGACTTTCGACATGGTTGAAGGATATTATGGCGTGACGGGCGAGCGTTATGTGGTGGGTGACGGTGATTTCCTGAAGTTGGGTCATCATAATCTGCGCTTTTATCTGATTCCGATGGTTCACTGGCCTGAAACGATGGTCACTTTTGACGAGACGGAAGGTATCTTGTTTTCCGGTGATGCTTTCGGCTGTTTCGGTGCACTGAATGGAGGCTGTATTGACAAGAATATCAATACGGAAATCTATTGGGGAGAAATGCGTCGTTACTATTCCAACATTGTCGGAAAGTTCGGCAATCCTGTCCAGAAGGCGTTGCAGAAGTGTAGTGCACTGCCCATTCAGATGATTTGTCCGACACACGGTCCGGTGTGGGAGGAGCAGATTCCCCAGGTTGTCAGCCTTTATGACAAGATGAGCCGGTATGAAGGTGAGGAAGGCGTGGTCATCGCTTATGGTACCATGTATGGCAATACGGAAGAGCTGGCAGAAGCTATCGCCGAAGAGCTGGGTAAACAAGGTATCCGGAATGTGGTTCTTCATAACGTGTCGCACACTCATCATTCGTATATCTTGTCAGACATATTCAGATATAAAGGGTTGATTGTGGGCTGTACGACCTATAATATGCATCTTTATCCGGAGATGGAAGCTTTGTTGGACAAGGTGTCCGGACGTGAGATGAAAAGCCGTATTCTGGGTTATTTCGGCTCGTTCACATGGGCCAGCGCTGCCGTGAAGAAATTGGCTGAATATGCGGAAAAACTGAAATTTGAGGTGGTTGGAAATCCTGTGGAAATGAAGCAGAGCATGAAATCTGACAATTATGCACAGGCAAAGGAACTGGCAAAAGCCATGGCTGACCGTCTGAAGGCAGACCGTAAATAAGTTGGCGAGACTGAAATCAGACACGGAGTTGCAAAGCCGTAAATTATCTGTCGGGATAAAAACTTTTTATGTGAAGGATGGCAGATGGGGCTTTGTGTCTCCGTGTTTTTTTTTGTCTTAGTGGTTTCTTGGAATTTGCCGGAAATAGTATAAAAAATCCCGACCGAAAAATTCGGCCGGGACATTTTATCAAGTATTAACAGATAACAAATCAAGCTTCTTCTGCCACTACTTCAAAAGGAATTTCTACAGAAACTTCCTTGTGAAGATTCACTGTTGCAGTGTAGTTGCCTACTTCTTTCACCTGGTTCTTCACTACGATAATCTTACGGTCGATGTTGTGACCCAATTTTGCCAGTTCTTCAGCAATCTGCAGACTGCCTATAGAACCGTAGATAGAACCTGTTGCGCTTACCTTAGTAGCAATCTTCAAGGAAACATCTTTCAGTGATTCAGCTACTGCTTCAGCATCTTTCTTGATCTTTTCCAGTTTGTGGGCACGCTGTTTCAGTTCTTCAGCCAGCATCTTCTTTGCAGACGGAGAGGCGATAACTGCCTTGCCAGTCGGAATAAGATAGTTACGGCCATAACCTGACTTAACGGTTACGATGTCATTCTTGTAGCCCAAACCAGCTACATTTTCTTTCAAAATTATTTCCATACTTATTCCTCCTTAATTTATTTCATCATATCTGTTACGTAGGGCAGTAAAGCCAAGTGACGAGCTCTCTTAACGGCCTGCGCGATACGGCGCTGGAACTTCAACGAAGTACCTGTGATGCGGCGTGGAAGGATTTTTCCCTGCTCGTTCAAGAATTTTTTCAGGAATTCAGGATCTTTGTAGTCGATATACTTGATACCACTCTTCTTGAAACGGCAATATTTTTTCTTCTTAACGTCTACTGAGGGCGGAGTTAAATATCTGATTTCTGATTGTTGCTGTGCCATGATTAATTTTCCTCCTTTTTAGTTGATTTTAAACTTCTTCTCTTTGCTGCATATTCTGCGGCATACTTATCCATCTTGAATGTCAAGAAGCGGATAACTCGTTCGTCACGACGGAAATTGATTTCCAGTTTTTCGATTACAGACGGTTCAGCTTTGAATTCAATCAGCTGATAGAAACCTGTAGATTTCTTCTGAATCGGATAAGCCAGTTTTTTCAGGCCCCAGTTTTCTTCATTGATGATTTCAGAGCCCTCTTGAGTCAAGATGGACTTGAATTTCTCTACCGTTTCCTTCATCTGGACATCAGACAAAACGGGAGTTAAAATGAAAACGGTTTCGTATTGATTCATACTCTTCGTTGATTAATTAATGAATAAATAAATTTTATTTGCGGCGCAAAGTTAGTCTTTTTTCTCTAATTGACAAAACTTTATGGACTTTTTTGGGGATAAAGAATCTTAAATGAGCGGGTTAGGCTATATTTCAAGCATAAAATATGCTATCTTTGCGCGTTGTTTTAAAAAAGATTCCATGATTGAGCAATTCAATTTTGACATACAGCTTATTTTTGCCATCCTGAACGGGAGAGTTTCGGCTGCAATCAACAGGAGGCTGGTGAGGAATTTCCGTCTCAACGGATTAGATATCACTCCTGAGCAGTGGACAGTTCTGCTGTATTTGTGGGAAAAAGACGGCGTGACTCAGCAGGAGCTTTGCAATGCTACTTTTAAGGATAAACCGAGCATGACACGGTTGATTGACAACATGGAAAAGCAACAGCTGGTAGTCCGTATGTCGGATAAAAAAGACCGGCGCATCAACAAAGTGCATCTGACCCCTGCCGGAAAAGGGCTGGAGGAAAAAGCGCGTTTCATAGCCAACAAGACGTTGAAGGAAGCTTTACACGGACTTACGCTTGAGGAGCTTAAAGTCAGTCAGGAGGTATTGCGGAAGATTTTCAACAACACCCGGTGTTGACGACAGTCAGTTCTTGGGACGGGCATTCTGGCAACGTGGCGGTATTGGGCCGTTCACTGTTGCTTGTCGTGCCGGTTCTTATTGTATCTATCGCCGTCAACAAGCGGACCGTAAGCTGAAGTGGATATCTCTGGAAGCAATGGAAAAACGGAAGCCGCACAGATTCGCTCCATAATTCTGCTGGTCAGAATGGGGCGAATCTGTGCGGCTTCCGTTTTTCAGGTCGGATAAAATGCTTGTCAGTCGTTTTCCGGCGTGATAAGTTTGTATCCTTTTCCGTGGATGTTGATGATTTCTATCGAATCGTCTTCTTTCAGGTGCTTGCGTAGTTTGGTGATATATACATCCATACTTCGTGCATTGAAATAATTGTCATCAATCCAGATTGTCTTCAATGCAAAGTCACGCTGCAATATTTCGTTGGCATGTGCACAAAGCAGTCCCAGCAACTCTGATTCTTTCGTGGTCAGTTTCGTCTGCTTGTCACCGATAGACAGAATCTGTTTCTGTGTATCGAATGTGAAGCGTCCGATTTTATATACGTTGCATTCTTTGTTGCGCTTTCCGCGTACACGGCGCAGGATTGCTTCGATACGGAAGGTAAGCTCTTCCATACTGAACGGTTTCGTGATATAGTCGTCGGCTCCAATCTTGAATCCTTCCAGGATGTCTTCTTTCAGCGTCTTGGCCGTCAGGAAGATGATGGGGATTTCAGCGTTGGCCTGACGGATTTCCTGTGCCAGTGTGAATCCGTCTTTTCTGGGCATCATCACATCAGTAACCACCAGGTCGTACTTAGTTTTCAGAAAAGCCTTGAAACCGGCCTCTCCGTCAGGGAAAAGGTCTGCAGAATAACCTTTTGCCTGTAAATATTCTCTCAACAGCATGCCAAGATTCTCGTCATCTTCGCACAATAGGATGCGTAATTTTTCGTCCATGTTTATTCGTCTTTAAATAAAGGTAATACAATAATAAATTTTGTTCCCACATTCAGTTCACTTTCGGCGCGTATAGTGCCTTTGTGGTCTGAAATGATTTTCTTTACATAGGCAAGTCCAAGCCCGAATCCTTTCACGTTGTGCAGGTTTCCGGTATGAACCCGATAGAACTTGTCAAATATCTTTTTCAGATCTTCTTTCTTGATTCCAATTCCGTTGTCTTCTATCGAAATGCAGAGTTTTCCGGATTCGTTCCAAGTCTTGATCCTTAAAGCGATGTCCACGTCAGGGCGTTTATATTTCACCGCATTGTCGAGCAAGTTGAATATCACATTCGTGAAATGCATCTCATCCACGAAAATGACGGGGTCGTCCGCATTCAGTTCGGCGTTGAGTGTGCCTCCGCTGCTTTCCACTTTCAGGCGGAATGTGTTGACCACTCCATTGATGACTTCATGTGCATCTATCTCCTTTTTCTTCAGTGTGACACTCTGGCGTTCGAACATGGACATCTGCAATACTTTCTCTACTTGGAAGCGCAGACGTTTAGTCTCGTCGTTGATGACACCTGAGATATGTTTGAACATGACAGGCGATTTGCCTACCGCCGGGTCGTTCAGCATCTGTGCGGCCAGCGAGATGGTCGAAATCGGAGTCTTGAACTCATGGGTCATGTTGTTGATGAAGTCATTCTTGATTTCCGTCAGCCTCTTTTGTCGGAAAATGATGTAAATCGTGAAAATGAAAGTAATCAGCAATACCAGCGTAAAGATGAGCGACGGTATCATGAACCGTATGGAACTGAAGATATAGTCATCCAGCGTAGGGAAGAAAATGTTTACGAATCCCATTTTGGCGGGAGGGTCATTCTCAAAAAGCAGGCGTGAATATATTTTCTCTCCATCGTAGGCATAGTCCGAACATCTGTACACTTCTTTTCCGTCACGGTCCGTCACGGAGAAATGATAGGGGATGTCTATACCGTTGTTGAACAGCTCTGACTTCAGGAAATGGTCGAGCTGCTTGAAGTTGATGCGTTCTTTCAGGGGCTTGTCGCTTGCGGTGTACAATATGTTATAGACCACTTCATCCAGCAGGGCACGTTGGTAGATGTATCGTTCCTTGACGATTTCCTGCAGTGCTCTGGAGGTTTGGGGTATCGTCTTTCCCGTTGAAATAATCACTTTGGGCACATTGGCAGGCCTACTCATGATTGTTTTCAGCTCAAACGTCGAATAGGTGGAGCCGTCGGGAGCCGTTATCGTATATTGATGATGCTCCACTACGTTTTCTCCTGCGTTGTTCTTCTGTTGCTGGAAGTTCCGCGACAAAAGTGTGGCACGCTCTTGTGCCGCCACATCTTTCTCCAGATATTTTTTTGTTTCAACCAGCTCCAGATTGTGTACAGCCTTGCCGAGACTACGGTTCACGTTCTCTTCAAACTGTCCGCGGCGCATTTTGACCATCTCTTCTATATAGCTCACCTGCAGATAGAGCAGGCTCAGGAAGGACAATCCCATTACAATTCCCAATATCCAAATAGTTGACTTTCTCATGTCGGCAAAATTAGTAGTCAAACCGATACTTTCTACTGGGCTTAACATGTTTTAATCCACCATTTCTCTTATATTAACCGAATCTTCCGCTTTATTATACAGAACATTCACTAAATGGATTCGTTTCAAGTTCTATTCTGCAAAAATAATGAAATTTTAAACTAATAACAAATAAAACAGACTAATTGTTTAAGGCTGGTTAAATAAAAAAGGCCGCGCTTTTAATAAACGCGGCCTTAACATAGTATAAAACAAGGGCTTGAATCAGATATCGTCTTTTTCTTGTTCTTCAAATTCTTTCATCAGTTTGTTCTGTACATCGGTAGGAACGAGTTCATAGCTGGCAAATTTCATGATGAATGATGCCCGTCCGCCGGTGAGAGAGCTTAACACAGTCGAATAGTTCGACATCTCCTTCAGAGGAACTTTTGCCATCAGTTTTTCGTATCCTTTCTCGCTGCTCATGCCGATAATCATGCCTCGTCGTCCTTGCATGTCGCTCATGATGTCGCCCAATTTGTCGCTCGGGACGAATACTTCTACATCGTAAATGGGCTCCAGAATCTTCGGGCCGGCATTCTTGAAGGCTTCGCTGAAAGCATTGCGTCCTGCCAGCATGAATGAGATTTCATTGGAGTCGACCGGGTGCATTTTTCCGTCGTAAACGATGACGCGTACATCGCGGGCGTATGAGCCGGTCAGCGGTCCTTGTTCCATGCGGCTCATGATTCCTTTCAGGATAGCGGGCATGAAGCGTGCGTCAATCGCACCTCCTACCACACTGTTAATGAACACTAATTTCCCGCCCCATTCCAGATCGACGGTTTCGGTTCCTTTCACTGTAATCTTGAATTCCTGTCCGTTGAACTTGTAAGTTTCCGGAGCGGGCATTCCTTCATAATAAGGCTCTACAATCAGATGTACCTCTCCGAATTGCCCTGCGCCTCCCGACTGTTTCTTATGGCGGTAATCTGCACGCGCTGCTTTGGTGATGGTTTCGCGGTAAGGAATCTTGGGCTCCAGGAATTGTATCTGGAGTTTTTCGTTGTTTTCCAGACGCCATTTCAGTGTGCGCAGATGGAACTCTCCTTGTCCGTGTACGAGAATCTGTTTCAGTTCTTTCGACTGTTCGATTACCCAGGTCGGGTCTTCTTCACGCATACGGTGGAGGATGCTCATCATTTTTTCGGTGTCGGCTTCATTTACCGGTTTGATGGCACGTGTATATTTAGGATTCGGATATTTGATGAAATTGAAGCGGTTTTCACAGTCTTTTCCGTTCAGTGTGTTTCCGGTCTTTACGTCTTTCAGTTTTACCGTACATCCGATATCACCCGCCCGGAGTTCTTCCACTTTTTCACGGTTGGCACCGGCACATACATACAACTGTGCCATGCGTTCCTTTGAGCCTCTGTCCGCATTGGTCAGGTCATCGCCTTCATGAACGACACCGCTCATTACTTTAAAGTACTGTACGTCGCCGATGTGCGGTTCTACAGCGGTCTTGAAGAAATAGAGTGAGGTCGGGCCGTTCGGGTCGGGGGGGACAGGTATGCCGCGGGTATTGTGTACGGGAGGCATTTCGTCGACAAACGGAACCACGTTGCCGAGGAACTCCATCAGCCGTCGTACGCCCATGTCTTTGCCTGCACATACACAGAATACGGGGAACATGCCGCGTGAAGCCAGTCCTTTGCGGATACCTTCGCGCATTTCGTCTTCGGTAAGCGATTCCGATTCGAAGAATTTCTCCATCAGCGATTCATCGTGTTCGGCTGCAGCTTCTACCAGAATCTTATGCCATTCCTGTGCCTTTTCCATTTCTTCGGCCGGGATGTCTTCGATGGTTGGAGCGCCTCCTTCAGGTCCCCACGAGTATTTTTTCATTAAAAGTACATCAATCAACGAATTGAAGTTCGGTCCCGGATTCAGCGGATATTGTACGGGAACGACTTTGGAACCGTAATTTTCTTTCAGCTGTTCAAGCACATGGTCGAAATCACATTTTTCATTGTCCAGCTGGTTGACGAGGAAAATGACCGGTTTGCCCAGTTTTTCCGTGTAGCGGAAATGATTCTGTGTACCTACTTCGGGCCCATATTGTCCGTTGAGCAGCAGAATGGTCGTGTCAGTTACATTCAGTGCGGTAATGGCGGCGCCTACAAAGTCATCGCTTCCCGGGCAGTCGATGATGTTCAGTTTCTTGCCGTTCCATTCCACATGGTATACGGTGGAGAATACTGAATATCCGTATTCCTGTTCTACGGGGAAGTAGTCGCTGACCGTGTTCTTGGCAGTGATTCTGCCGCGGCGTTTTATAATGCCACTCTCATAAAGCAACGCTTCAGTGAGAGTGGTCTTTCCTGCACCGTCATTGCCCAGCAAGGCAATGTTCTTGATTTCGTGTGTTTGATATACTTTCATGGTATTCCAGTGTTTAAATTAGTAGAATAAGGATATGCTTTTCATATCTCTTTTTTAAACGAGACGCAAATTAGAGATTATAATCGGAAAAAACAACAAAACGGTCCGTGTTACTAAACTATGTTTTCGGGCATAAAAGTGTCCGGCGGACTTTTGCGGACGATGGTGTGTTTTTGTCATTGTTCTCAATGGTGGTCAAGTTTGTGTTTTTTTTTATCTGACTTGTTTCATGTAGTATTTAACGGCTTTTGTGTATCCCTCTTCTACAACAGTTATCAAAGGTAGCTGAATGTCTTTTTTGTCTGTCATTTCCTGTAGAATGGCGTTGCTGTCAGTTATGCTTTTAGTATTTCCTTTATCTGTGCAATTTGTGGATGATAAAAGCATAAGTACGGAAAGGCATGCGATATGTTGGATTTTAATCTTCATATAATCTGATTAGAATAGGTGTGTCTTCTGCTGATAATGTTGTTATGTAGAAGGCTTTTTCTGTCTTACTTCTAGTAAAGGATAACACGTGACAGTTTGTCGGGTAACTTTTTATGAAGTTTCCATTCCAGTCAAATTTGAATATCCAGTTGGGAAGATTCTTTATATTCTGACCTTTTCCCAATACATTTCCTACATAACTTAAATAGAAATGAGACTCGTCTGCGTAGTAGTCTAAATATGCATAGGGAATGTGTTCTCTGAAAGAAACATCGTACATTCCATTCTCATTTCCTTCTATGGTATATTGGGGCTTCAATTCAATGGGACCTTCTATTTTCCTTAACAGATTCAGTTCCATGTCGTATATCTCTATGGACGATTTATACATGTTGGCATAAACGATTCTGTTTTTTGCTTCATTGACAATGATTCGCCCGTTTACGGCTACGTTTCTTATATAATATTTGTACTCTTTTTCTATATAGGGTTGTTTTCCGTCGGTGATGATGAAGCGGGGGTCATTTTGGACTATACCGGCATCTTTGTCAATAAACGAGTAAGGGTTTTCGAGCAAGAAAATGTCCTTATAGGGAACGGCTGTGGGAGAGCCTGCGGCCTGATGGCGGACCGGAGAGGCTGAATAGGTGGAGGATGACAGTATTGAGTCTATGTTGACCACAGCAACTTGTGATTTAACATAATCGTTCACTATCAGTTTGTTTCCGTTCAGATCGGTTTTGGCACTCAGCATTTCATCGGGTCCATCTCCTAGTCTGTATAGCCGGGTGATAGGTCTTATGTCGGGGAGCTTATAGAATTCGATGAAATATCCATCTTTGTGCTTGTTGTTTACGGCAATGAGTATACTGTCTTGATACACCAGAAATTCTTTCGCGTAAATCAGCGTGTCAGGAAAATTTAAAGTATCTGTCCGTATTGTTTGTCCGTCAGTCAAGATGTTTTTATCAAGGTGGGTTTCCGGAACTGTCTTTTCATTGTCGGATGTGCATCCTGCTGAAAATAAAAAGAATATTCCCACATATAGATGATATAGTCGTATGCTTTTCATCGTTTTTGTTATGAAAACGGATTATATTTCATTTTACTTCAGTGCGGTGTATCCTAAATATTTCTTAGTGCAAGTACCTTCTCCACTACATACTAATTTGACTTTATCTCCTTTTGTAATTTCACAAGCGGATAATGCTTCTATGTTTTCCATAGTTACATCGAAAATTGTTGCATCCTTTTTTGAAGAAGATGCATTGTAACCGGTAATTAATGCAAATGACGCGAAAAACAGTATTAAAAGATTTTTCTTCATGGTTATATGTTTTATAGTTTATTTTGTGACTAAAGTATGAATTTTTTTTTTCATCATCTCTGAAAGAGAATGTTTAGTTAATGATAATTGGCTTTTTTCTTATATTGTAACTATTCAGCGGACGTTCGTAAAGAACGATGCGTTGCGGTCTGTCCGGTATGCCTGGATGTGATGTGTATAATCAAAAAGATTGTAATTTGGCGTGATTCTTGTCAATATGACTGATATATCCCATTTCTTATGACCGGAGATTCTGCAAATCCGCTCCAGATAGAGTCGTATTCTTAATAAATCTAAAAAGAGAATCCCATTCAGAAGGCTTGTGGACGGGGTCGGGGATGAGACAAACCTTGAAGAAACGGATGATTTATGCCGGAAAATGCCCTGACATTTGCCGGAAAACGCCGGGACATTTCATGATAAACGCCGAAATGTTTCGGATTGAATGCTTCGGCGTTTGTTTTCGGGCATGATTTCGTGGTGCTTTTTCTCTGGTTTGTCTTTCCGAACGATGATTTTGTAAATGTCGAAAAGATACGTGATGATGTATTTTGTAATCAAAATGTCGTTTTTAGTCGAATTGGAAGGTGTAAATATGGATAATATCAGGATTATGCTGTCTTTCTGAAAATCGATGATGCGTTGTGGGTGGCTCTTTTTCGGACCGTCCGTGTCTTGGTCGTGAATAAGCGAGTATTAGCGTTCCGGATTGTCTTTTTGTCACTCCGTCCGCTCTCTTCCGTTGGCCTGACGGGTAAATGGCGATAACATAGAAGGGGGGCTGTCTTTGTCACATCAGACAGGAAAGAAAATGTGTGACAATTAAAAATGGAATGGATCAAGGTTTCCTGTCAGGGCATTTGTCCGGCCCGGAAATTATGGCTAACTTTATCGGCCGGAAACGATAAGTGAAATAGCCATGGCAGGTATCTACATTCATGTACCGTTCTGCAGGAAACGCTGCGTCTACTGTGATTTCTTTTCCACCACTCAGGAAGAGAGGAAAGCGGAGTATGTGGATGCGTTGTGCCGTGAACTGGCGGAACGGAAGGACTATATCGGCGGCGAGACGGTAGAGACCGTTTATTTGGGTGGGGGGACACCTTCGCAGCTGTCTGAGACAGAGCTCGGAAAGATTTTTGACACCCTCTATCGGATTTATCCCGTAAGCCGGGACGCGGAAATCACGCTGGAAGCCAACCCGGACGACTTGCATCCTGATTATATCCGGATGCTGCGCACGTTGCCTTTCAACCGGATCAGTATCGGTATGCAGACTTTTCAGGACGATATCCTGACACTGCTGGGCCGCAGGCATACGGCAAAGCAGGCTGTGGAAGCCTTTCACGATTGCCGGGAGGCCGGATTCGCGAACATCAGCATCGACCTGATGTACGGACTTCCGGGAGAGACGGAAAAGACGTGGGAGGCTGACCTTGGACAGGCTCTTGCGATGAGGCCGGAGCATATATCCGCCTATCATCTTATTTATGAGGAGGGGACGGAGTTGTGGAGACTCCGTGAGGCATATCGGGTGGAAGAGGCCGATGAGGATCTGAGTGTCTCGCTGTTTACAAGACTGATCCATACGTTGGGGCAGCACGGATATGTGCATTACGAGATCTCCAATTTCTGTCTCCCTGGGCGTCATTCCCGTCACAATTCCAGTTATTGGACCGGAAAGAGATATTTGGGATGTGGTCCCTCCGCCCATTCGTACGACGGGAAGTCACGGCAATGGAACATCGCCTCGCTTGACGGATATGTAAAGGGAATCAATGAAGGGAAGAGGATTTATGAAAAGGAGGAGCTGGATCTGTACACCCGTTACAACGACTTTGTGCTCACATCCGTCCGCACTTGTTGGGGGTTGCCGTTGGGACGGCTGAAAACGGATTTCGGAGAGATGCTTTACGGTTATTGTCTGAAGATGGCCCGTCCTCATATTGGGCAGGGCATGCTGGAAATCCGTGAAGGGGTATTGAAGCTTACAGAGAAAGGGATTTTCATCTCCGACGGCATCATGAGTGACTTGATGTGGGTGTGATTGCGTAATCGGATACAAAAACACGGAGACACAGGGAAATGCAGGGATTCCATTCCATACATAGTCCTGTGTCTCCGCGTCCAATATGTGTTCCGGCTTATTTAGCCAGACTGTATACAATGTCCATAATCCGTTTGCCCAGCTCATCGGCTTCTTCCATGGTGGAGGCTTCTGAATAGACACGGATAATCGGTTCGGTGTTGCTCTTGCGCAGATGGACCCACTTGTCGGGGAAATCAATCTTCACTCCGTCGATATCGTTGATTTCTTCGTCCTTGTACAGTTCTTTCACTTTGGCCAGGATGGCGTCCACATCAGTCTCAGGGGTGAGGTCGATACGGTTTTTGGCGATGAAATAGTTGGGATAAGTGGCACGCAGCTCGCTCACCTTCTTGCCCTCGTGGGCCAGATGGCTCAGGAACAGGGCGATGCCTACCAGCGCGTCGCGTCCGTAGTGTGATTCCGGATAGATGACTCCGCCGTTGCCTTCTCCTCCGATAACGGCGTGTGTCTCTTTCATTTTGGTCACCACGTTCACCTCGCCTACGGCCGCCGCATTGTACTGCATGCCGTATTTGCGTGTCACGTCACGCAAGGCGCGGGTGGAGCTGAGGTTCGAGACCGTGTTTCCCGGAGTGTGTCTCAATACATAGTCGGCCACGCTTACCAATGTGTATTCCTCACCGTACATGTCACCGTTCTCGCAGATGATGGCCAGACGGTCCACGTCCGGATCGACCACGAAAGCCACATCGTTCTTTCCCTGTCTCATCAGTCCCATGATGTCGCCCAGATTCTTTTCAAGCGGTTCCGGATTATGCTGGAAATCGCCAGTCGGTTCGCAGTAAAGTTTCTCTACGTGCTCTACTCCGAGCTGTTTCAGGAGTTCCGGCAGGACGATTCCTCCTACGGAGTTCACGCAGTCGATGGCTACACGGAAGTGCGCGTTGCGGATGGCTTCCACGTCCACCAGCTTCAAGGCCAGTACGCTGTCAATATGTTTCTGGTTGTAGGTGTTGTCTTCGGTATATTTGCCGATATGGTTGATGTCGGCGAATTCAAATTCCTCGGCGGCGGCGATGCGGAGCACCTCATTACCTTCGGCGGCGTTCAGAAACTCACCGTGCTCGTTCAGCAGTTTCAGGGCGTTCCATTGCTTCGGGTTATGGCTGGCAGTCAGGATGATGCCTCCGCATGCTCCCGACATGGTGACAGCCAGTTCGGTGGTCGGGGTAGATGCCAGTCCGATGTTCAGCACATCGAATCCCATGCCCATGAGTGTGCCGCATACCACGTTTTTCACCATCTCGCCCGAGATGCGTGCGTCGCGTCCCACCACGATCCTGTTGCTGTTCTTGGTCGTGGTCTTGCGTATGAGTGTCGCGTATGCTGCGGTGAATTTAACGATGTCAAGCGGGTTCAGCCCTTCGCCTGCATGTCCTCCGATTGTACCTCGGATACCGGAAATTGATTTTATGAGTGTCATATTCTTATAAGTTTAGTGTCAATACATGTTATATGCAATTTCATAAAAGCAAGGATAGACAGCCTGGATGGCCGTAGAAGTTCCTTCGCTGTGCGGAACGATGATTTTTACACGGGCCATTCTGTCCGCCCGGTTGGTACGTGAAGGTTTCAGATATCTCAGAGGGACAAGCCATCCTTGTGGAACAGCCGCAGTGTTATATACTCCAGCCATGCTGTAATCATCGTTTATGCTTCGTGTGAATGATGCAGAATAGGATTCGCCGGTGATAGACAGTTTGAAATATTCTCCGTCCACCAGAAAGGAGGGGTCATTTACGTGCATGTTGGCCATCAGTGTATCGCCTGCCGTGACGCTCAAGTCATCTCGTGTCTGGAGCATGATCTCCACATAGCGGGCAATCATATTGTAGGAACCGTCGCCCAATACATCTGTTCCGTCTCCTCTATAGTCGACGTGCATGTAGATACCGCTTTCGTCCAGCAGTACGTATTCATTCTCTTCCAGTGTCATCGAGTCTTGTGCCTCAAACTGGTCTTCGTTGATTACTTTTATGTCATTCTCGCTGATGTATCGTTCGATGGCATCTCTTTCTTCTTCCATTCTTTCCGCATACGTCTTTCCGTTGTTGCAGCTCTGCAGTCCAAGGGCTGCCAGCCCGACAATTGTCAATAGCAAATAAATTCTTTTCATTTTTTCCTTTTGTTTCTGCGGACAAAAATAGCAAAACCTCCTCAAAAAGCGCGGCACCTTTTGTCCAAATTAAGTCTAATATTGTCCAATAATCAAAAAATGTAATATTCTCAGTTTCTTAGCAGTAGGTCTTCATACTTTATTAAGGCCTGTTTGAAGACTTCGATAGCTTCGTTCATGTTTCCATAGAATTCTCCTCCGGAAGCATTCAGATGGCCGCCGCCGTTGAAAAACTCTGTCGCTACTTTGTTGCAGGGGAATTGACCGACTGAGCGTAATGATATTTTAATCATATTCTTTTCTGTATCTTCGCGCAGAAATGCCGAAAAACAGATTCCTTTAATTTGAAGAGGGATATTTACGAACCCTTCTGTATCGCCTTTCACGTAATGGAAACGGTTTTGTTCGTTCTTGGTCAGCCAGATCAGTGCTGCCCGGAATTGAGGGAATACCTGCATTTTCTCGTAAAGCACATATCCCATCAGTCTCAAGCGTCCTTCCGAGTAAGTGTTGAAAACTTTCCGGTAGATTTCGTCTTTGTCTATGCCTTTAGAAAGCAGTTCGCTGATTATGAAATAGATTTCACGGTTGTTGGAGTTGTAGGTGAATCCTCCTGTATCGGTCATCATCCCTGTATAGATACATTCGGCCCCTTCGAAAGATATGTCATCGAAACATCCCATTCGGCAGATCAGACGGAACACGAGTTCTGATGTAGATGAGATTTGAGGATGGGAGATGGTTATCCGGCAGAACGGTTCCGGGTCAAGGTGGTGATCAATCATGACTTTTCTTCCCGGAGCATCAGCAACACTTTGTGCCATATCTCCGATGCGCGACAGGGCATTGAAGTCAAGACAACAGATGACATCGGCTTCATTGAGCAGTTTGTCGGCAAATTCCTTATATTTGTCATAACGTACAATGTCTTTCGCTCCCGGCATCCAACGGAGGAAATCGGGGAAAGCATTGGGAACGATTATGTGGGTCGTTTTTCCTTGGGAATTCAGGAAGTGGAATAGTCCTAATGAAGAACCTATGGCATCGCCGTCGGGAGAGATGTGCGTGACGATGACAATTTTTTCAGCTCGCTCAAAGTAAGTCTCTACTTTATCTATATTGGCTTGTAGTATTATTTTTGATAGCATACATTCTTAAAAAAATTGTTACTGCTTGTGTGGCAAAAGTACAAATTTATTTTCAAAATCTAGAGAAGAATCAGGCAAGAACCTTCGTCGGACAAATCTCTATAAGATATTTTAAGTAATTGACATTCTCGAATCAGATATTGGCGGTAACTTTCGCTTAGTGAGGTGTCAAGTATGATTTCTTTCATCTCAAACAGTCGGTTCAAAGCGGTCAGATTACCTTTAAATCCCTTACAGATGTACACATAGTCCAGTGGCAGCCGCTTTCTGGCCTGTTTGTCGTACCAATAGTCTGATTTCATTATGCCGATGTGTAACGAATCTATTTGGAGTAGTCCGTTGGACGATTGTTGCAGAGATAATATTTTACCTCGGCGTGTAAACACTTCCGAACGTCCGAAACAGAGATAATGTGGTGAAGGCTTTATCCGTTCGTACAGGCAGGTGCCTGTAAAGAGATTGACGGTGAGGAGTAGTCCGGCAAGGACTGGTACGGAACGATGTTTCTTCTGGTCATGCCACACGTAGAGATATCCCAGCAAGATGAACAGTAGCACCAGCTGGAATTCGGATATATATAACGAGGTCAGTTGGGAGCCGTGAAGCCGTTGTACGGCATACATGGATTGGTTAAGCATGTCGGTGGATAAGTCCAGTAATGAAATGCTCACATCGCCTATTAGTGGAATGGACGATAGTGTCAGGGCGGCCAGAGCACTTCCGAGTATGCACGTAGACAAAGGGGCAACAGCCAGATTGGCCAATAGAAAGTAAGTGGGAAAGGCCCCGAAATAGAATAAAATCAGGGGAAGAGTTCCCAATTGGGCCGCCATGGAGAGTGCTAAAATATTCCAGACATATTTGAGGGGAAGTAGCCGTGGTTTCCATATACTTGAGAATAGGGGATAAAATAACAGGATGGAGTAGACGGCTGCAAACGAGAGCTGGAAACTGATGTCGAACAGGTAGGACGGACGGTAAAGAAGCATCAGAAATGCAGCCAGTGTGACAGAGTATCCCCCGGAGAACCGGTCTTTGGAAACAAGGGTTGCAAGAATATACAGTGAAAACATGATGACAGAGCGTATGACAGACGAACTGAGTCCGGAAATAAATGCGAATCCCCATAAAACGAGGACAATCAGGCAGGATGACAGAAGTTTGCCGTGATGTATTTGGGCGAGTGGACGGAGCAATATGAACAGTATGCCGGCCAATATGCCGATGTGAAGTCCGGAAAGCGAAAGGACGTGGCTGGCACCGGTTGCACTGTAAACGGCTTCAAGTGCCGGGGTCAAATCGCTTCTGTCACCGACGGTGAGAGCGGAAGCTACCGCCAATACATCTCCTTCCAGCCCCCATTGGCGGTAACGTTCCACTATCTGCTGTTGGAGAGTCATGGCATGTTGTGTCAGGTTCAGGTCATTTTTTTTGATGCGCAGCCAGTTCCCGGAGAAAGCGATTCCTGTACCGCTGATTCCTTTCCGTTCCAGGTATTTTCCATAGTCGAATCCGGTAATGGCTTCCATAGAGACAGGGCGTTTTATTTGTCCATAGAAGCAGATGCTGTCACCGCATTGCAGTGGTTCTGACAAAGAATCTGGCAACCACGACAGTAGAATGGAACGGTCTATCCATTCTTCCCGGAATCCTTTTTCGGATAGTGTGTCAGCCGGGTTCTTCATGTAAGCGATGCGGACTTCTGCCTGCATGGTTTTTCCGCGGGGATGCGGGATGTTTTGTACAACTCCCCAATAGAGTTGTGCATCGGTGCTCCATTTGAAAGAAATCTGTTCTTTCTCATATAGCGTGAGAGTGGCTCCGAGCGACAAGAACGAAAGTCCGGCCATCCAGCCGAAGAAGTGCCGGTGGTCGAATTTATGTGTATGGTATAAGCAGACGGTAACTGAAGAAACGAAGATAAAAATTATGGCCGGATATTCCCACTTTATGGTGTCCGGCAGGAATCTGTCGGATAAAAAAATTCCGGCCGCCAGAAATACGGTCAGCCGGAAGATAGGATATGTCCATAGCGGAGTGTGATTTTTCACCGGCTTTGTTGCAGACTTTTCAGTTTATGTATAGTTTCGGTCACGTCTGGCGACTGGAATACGGCACTTCCCGCCACTAATATGTCTGCACCTGCCTCAGCCAGCAGAGGAGCTGTCTGCAAATTTACACCTCCGTCTATTTCAATAAGTGCATGCGAGTTTGTCCGTGCAATCAGTTCACGCAGCACGGCAATCTTCTGTAGGGTATGAGGGATGAATTTTTGTCCGCCGAAACCGGGGTTGACACTCATCAGCAATACCATGTCTACATCTTCAATAATATCTTCCAGCATGGAAACGGGGGTAGACGGGTTCAATGTTACTCCGGCTTTCATTCCCGCATCTTTTATTTCCTGAACCACCCGGTGCAGATGAGAACACGTCTCGTAGTGTACGTTCATCATTACATCTCCCAGTTTCTTTACTCGCGGAATGAATTTTTCCGGTTCGACAATCATGAAATGGATATCCAGTGGCTTTGTGCTGATTCTTGCAGCCGCTTCCAAAACGGGGAACCCAAATGAAATGTTGGGTACGAATACTCCGTCCATTACGTCCAGATGCAGCCAGTCGGCATCACTTCGGTTGATTTTCTCAATTTCCTCACCCAAATGCGCAAAATCGGCAGAGAGCAAGGAGGGGGCTATCTTCAGTTCCTTTGCCATATTGTTTTAATGTAGTTGGAAACAAAAACGGGTGCAAAAGTAAGCAATTTTTCTTATTCTCCGTTCATATAGGCCCGAGTTTTTACCGTTCCATGCTGAAACGGAGTCCCAGCTGCAGGTTGAAGTTAAGCGGATGTTCTTTCCTTATTGTTTCTATCGGACTGTTGTCATCGAAATAATAGGCAATTCCCGGCTCTATGTAAAGTCCCACTTGGCGAGTAAAGTTCACCTGTGCGCCTATTCCGGCCGAAACAGACCATTGCAGCGGGTCAATGTCCAGAGAGGTCTTTTCTCTTTCTTCCCATTCTCTGCCGAAAACGTAAGTGGTCTCCACTTGTCCGGCCACACATTTTTCTACGGCACCTCCAGCCGAAGCATATATATTGAAGCGATTGTTTTTCCATATCGAGCGTTGGATTTTCAGCGGAATACCTACGTAGTGGAGCCGTTGTTCTTCATCTACGTATGCGTTTTCTCCCGAACGGAGCTCAGATACGAGCAATGTGTACATTACACCTGTCTCAAGAGACCAGTCCGGGACAAATTCCCATCGGAATGAGATTCCTACCGTCACCGGGACATGATGGTTGATATGGGTTACGGGGGTGAGTTCTCTGTTTTCAAACAGCACTTGTCTGTATGCCGTGCTTCCATCATTCAGAGAGCCCATCAGGTCTGCAACTTGATGGGAAGATACCATGGCAAGACGTCCCATTCCTCCGAAATTGTTTGACGAAGCGAACGGTGTGTTGCCTGAATTGATGCTGAGACCGAATTTCCGGCCTGTCATTCTTTCCTTAATCTGCAATGCATCAGCGTTTCTTTCCATTTGTTTGCGGTCGGAAGTGCGGCTGGCCTTGAATGTTTGTGTCTGATGTTGTTTCTCGGACTTGTCTTTTTTTTCTTCCGGCGCAACAGATTCGGCTGGAACACTTTCTTGCGTATCTTCAGTCTCGTTCCCGGTCAGAACGGGGAACGTTTCCGCGGTATTTGGAGTATGTAACTTATGTATGGAAGACTCGGACCGGGCCAGTGTCTGGTGTTCGGCAGGTGCGGAGGCTGGCAGAGGAGGGAGTTGGATTTCCTGCGGTTTCTCGGGGATTTCAGACAGTTGCCGTACAGATTCTTCCTGATTGGAGAAATCAGCGGTTGGCGTTGACCAGAACCACACGCTCAAAGAAGACGCTACAAGCACCAGAATTACCGCCGCTGCCTGCCATACTCTTCTGAACGGAATGATTTTCGGGGTTTTCATATCTCTTTCTATTTCTTCCCACAAACCGTCAGGAAGAGGTTCGGAATGCCCCTCCATTCGTCTTCGCAATTCTTCTATCCACTTTTCCTCGTTGTTCATGTATATTGCTCCTTTCTATATTCTTTAATTTTCCGTATCATCAAAGTCTTTGCTCGATAAAATTGGGAGGATGAGGTATGTTCGGTAATTCCTAGTGCCTGTGCTATTTCTTTATGGCTCCTTCCCTCGAATACGTATAGGTTGAATACCGTACGGTATCCTTCCGGAAGTTCGCTGATCATTCTCATCAGTACCCGGTGAGGGATGTTGCACACACTTTCATCCGTATCCGGATTGTCCGGCACCTCCTCCATCAGTACTTCCTGCTGTGTCATTTGTGTATGCCTGCGGAGATATCCCAATGCTTCATTGACCATGACTTTCGAAAGCCATGCTTTCAGAGAACCTTCCCCCTGATAGGTAAATTGCCCCATTGATTGGAAGATACGGATAAAACCATCGTGAAGCACATCTTTGGCCGATTCTCTGTCGCCGATATAACGAAGACAAATGGCCATCAGCGAACCCCCATAACGTTCGTACAGTTCTTTACGAGCCTTATTGTCCGCTTGCCTGCATTTTGATGCTAGTTCTTCTTCTGTCATATCGGCTGTTGTGCTTTATTGGTAAATGTTCGGATTGCAAAAATACTGCACGGAATCTGTTCTTTTTTTCGATTATATTGTTTTAACAAAAATGAAAGCAGTGAAACTTATATCCAATCATTTAATTCATGAAAACGATAAAAATGAAGCTATGATGAATTCGGGTCTCAGATATTTGCTGTTTTTGTGGAGTCTGGTTGTTTGTTCTGTTTTTTGTCAGTCGTGCTTGGATGAGGATTCCGACAGTTTGTTGATGGAGTCGGTAATGGGGGCTTATTCTACATTGGGAACCATAGTGGATGCAGAGAATGTTTTGGTGGAATCTGACTCATACGGGTTGCTTGCTCCTGTCAACAAGGATGATTTTGCGGGCTATGCCGATACGGTGGGGCAACGGGTTCTGATGGAAATGAATTTTGTGGAACAGGATCCTGTATATGCAAATGATTCCGTCCTTCCGGTGAAAGTGTTGAGGCTTTTCAAAGTCTTGTCGAAAGACGCGGATGATTTGCGTGCTTTCGATAACGTGTCCAACAGCGTATTGGAGGAATATGGCAGCGATCCTGTTCTGGTCCGTACTGCATCATTGAGCAAGGCATATCTGAACATTCAGTTTAATGTGATGGGCAACGACCAGAATATAGCCCATCGTATCAGTTTGTTGCTGACGGAGGACAGTTCGGTTGACGCGGAGGGACTGGTACGTGTGGAATTCTGTCACAATGCAGAAGGAGACCGTCTGGAAGAGCCGTTCTGGGGGGTTGTCTCGTTCAAGCTGTCCAGTATTCCGGAGTGCAACGATCCGGCTTTCCGGGGATTCCGGATAATATGCGACAAGGGTAGCGGAGTAATGCAGGAATACATTGTGACAGCGTCTACTCCTAATGGAAAAAACCGTTCGGCCGGTTACATACGGCCATTGGAGACATTGAAATGACAGGAACTGATAGTATGAACGGAAAAGCCACAGAGAGCTGGACAGTCAGGTTCTCTGTGGCTTTGTATCAGATATTAGACACGGAAATGCTCTTGTGTTATTCTACAAATGCATTTTCATGGTGGCGGTATCCTTTCAGAAAGTCATTGATGTCCATCCGTTTCTTTCCTGCCATTTGTAGTGAAAGAATATTCAGATAGCCGTCGTTCAGGGCGATACGGAAGTAGGTTTTCTTGTCTGTAATTATTGTTCCGCTTTTCAAAGAGTGAACCGCAAATATTTTTTCTGCCTCAAATATTTTCAGTGTGGTTGTCTGGTTTTCTGATTCATGAATTTCTGTCCACGCTCCGGGATAGGGGGAGAGTCCACGTATAAAGTCATAAGTTTTTTTCACTCCCCCAGACCAGTTGATCCGGCAGGTTTCCTTAAAGATTTTGGGGGCCGGACGCAGTTCTCCTACTTTTACGAGGTTTTCTTGCGGAATTGTTTTTATGTTTCCTGCCAGTATTGCATCTACCGTCTTGACCACCAGCTTGCCTCCCAGTTCCATCAGTTTGTCGTACACCACCCCTACATTGTCTGTATCGGCGATGGGGATACGGACCTGGTCAATGATTTCGCCCGTATCTATTTCGTGTTTCAGGAAGAATGTGGTAATTCCGGTTTCAGTTTCTCCGTTGATGACCGCCCAATTGATGGGAGCGGCTCCACGGTATTGTGGCAGCAGGGATGCATGGAGATTGAACGTGCCGAGGCGAGGCATCTGCCATACTATTTCCGGGAGCATCCGGAAAGCGACTACAATCTGCAGGTCGGCATGCAGACTGCGCAGTTCTTCCACAAATGTTTCGTCTTTCAACTTTTCAGGCTGAAGCACTTTCAGTCCTTGTGTCATGGCATATTGTTTTACTGGGCTGGGTTGTAGGATACTGCCGTGGCGTCCTATCGGTTTGTCAGGCATGGTGATGACACCTACCACATTATATCCGCCTTCAACCAGACACCGCAGGCTCTCCACTGCAAATTCGGGAGTACCCATATAGACAATTCTCAAATCCTTTTTTTCCATACGTTTCATTTGTTGTTTATTCTGCAGACAAGTCCACCATCATCTGGCGGTAAGTGCTCAGCATTTTTGATTTTGATACGCAACCGATATATTTGTTCTCTTCATCCACTACGGGCAAATTCCAGGTATGGGTCGAGTCGAATTTCTCCATGACGATTTCCATGGAGTCAGTCGTGATGATTTTGGCCTGGGGAACTACCATGAAATCGGCCACATGATAACGGTGATACAGCTCCTGTCGGAAAATGATATTCCGTATGTCATCCAATATCACCACTCCAATCAGTTCTTTGCTGGCATCTATCACAGGAAACAGGTTGCGTCCCGATTGGGAGATGGTTTTTACCATCTGGCCTAAATCCATGTCGGGGCGTACTGTCAGAAAATCTGTTTCAATCACGCTGTCCATGTTCATCAGTGTCAGAACGGCTTTATCCTTGTGATGGGTAATCAGTTCGCCGCTCTTTGCCAGACGCATGGAGTAGATGCTGTGCGGTTCAAATACGATGATGGTCAGATAGGCACACACCGATACTATCATGAGAGGGAGGAACAGGCCGTATCCGCCGGTCAGTTCGGCGATTAGGAACACTCCGGTCAGAGGGGCATGCATTACGCCCGACATCAGACCGGCCATACCCATCAGGGCGAAATTCTTTTCTGGAATATAGGTGTTGCCGATGTCGAAGCTGTTGCAGACGTATGAGAACACGAATCCGGCGATACATCCCAGAAACAGGCTCGGAGCAAAAATACCGCCGCATCCGCCTCCTCCGTTGGTCGCACTCGAGGCAAATACTTTGAACAGAATAATCAGCATCAGGTAGAATACCAGCAGATGGGTGTCGCCGTAAAACAGAGAATTGTTCATTACGGTTTCCCATTCAGCGTTCGAGGTGCCGTTGAGCAGAAGCGAAATGGTGTCGTATCCTTCACCGTAGAGGGGAGGGAACAGAAAAATCAACACACTCAACATCACACTTCCTATCAGGAATTTAATATAAGGGCTTTTATATCGTCGGAATATGTTTTCAATCCAGTTCATCGAGCGGGTGAAATACCAGGCTACCAGGCCGCAAAAAATGCCTAAAGCAATGGCGTAAGGAATGCGCTCCATCGAGAAAGGATAGTCCAGATGGAACTGAAACATGGCTTCCGTACCGGTGAGTACATAAGAGACGGAGGCGGCTGTGACGCTTGTGATGAGCAACGGGAGCAGAAAAGCCATGGTCAGGTCCATCATCAGTACTTCCAGTGTGAACACGACACCTGCGATAGGTGCTTTGAAGATGCCGGAGACGGCTCCTGCCGCACCGCATCCTACCAGCAGCATCAGTGTTTTATGGTCCATGCGGAAAAGACTTCCAAGATTGGAGCCTATGGCCGATCCTGTCAGTACAATCGGCGCTTCGGCTCCGACCGATCCTCCGAAACCGATAGTGATGGCGGAAGCGCATACCGATGACCATACGTTGTGGCGTTTGATGCGGCTTTGTTTGCGCGAAATGGCATACAGAATCTTGGTTACTCCGTGGCTGATGTCATCGCGCACAATTTTCCGGATAAACAGTCCGGTCATGAAAATACCTACTACAGGATAGACCAGATACAGCCAGTTGGCACCTGTCGTGTCGAAGTTTTCTGTAAGGAACTCTTTGATGTATTCAACCAGAAATTTCAGTATATAGGCGGCCAGTGCCGTAAAGATACCGACCAGAAGGCTCAGTATCAGGACAAACTGTTTGTCCTTGATGTGCTTTTCTCTCCATGTGAGGAGATTCTGCAGAATATTGTTTTTGTCGTCGGTTGTTTTCACAGTTGACTTTTGATTAGAAATTGATAAATGAGTGGCGGATGGCTGACATTCAAAATCATTCTCTGATGATTTTTATTTGCCCTCCTTTGCCCAGTTTGATGATGCTGGAAGGTTTGGGATGTCCGGTTTCTTCGCGCCGGTAGTCCACTATATAGTCAACAGCCTGTTTGATTTCTTCACTGATTTCATGAAATACGGCCGGAGCCGGTTGTCCGCTGATGTTTGCCGATGTTGACACGACCGCTTTGCGGAAGCGGAAACAGAGTTGTCTGGAAAATTCTTCGTTGGTTACGCGGATGCCGACACTTCCGTCGGCGGCTATCAGATTGGTAGCCAGATTCCTGGCCCCGTCGTAAATGATGGTAAGCGGTTTGGTAGTCATATCTATCAGATCCCATGCCACTTCAGGCACTTCGCTTACGTAAAATTCCACTTTTACCGGACTGTCTACCAACACTAGCATCGCTTTGCTGTCAGCACGTTGTTTGATTTCGAATACACGTTTCACGGCTTCTTCATTGGTTGCATCGCAACCTATACCCCATACTGTATCTGTAGGATAGAGAATGACGCCGCCTTTCTGCATGACTTCGCACGCTTTGTTGATTTCATCTTTCATCATAGCTTTTTAGCATTAACTAGTCAAGTCAGCAGGCTGCCTTTGCAGCCTACGGCGGCAAAATTACAAATGATTTTTAGGATAACCCAAGAAAGTTTGATTATTTTTGCCGAAAATGCTTTCTGTCTCAGGTTATGGACACTTACCGGAAAATCATTCATATCGATATGGATGCCTTTTATGCATCGGTGGAGCAGCGCGACAATCCCGAGCTGTGGGGGAAGCCCATAGCGGTGGGGCATGCCGAGAAGAGGGGGGTAGTGGCTGCTGCAAGTTATGAAGCAAGGAAATTCGGTGTCCGTTCGGCCATGTCCTCGCAGAAAGCTGCGAAACTCTGTCCTCAGCTTATATTCGTGCATGGCAGGATGGAGGTGTATAAGGAAGTGTCTGCGCGCATTCATGCCATTTTTCATGAGTACACGGACTTGGTTGAGCCGCTTTCGCTGGATGAGGCTTTTCTGGATGTGACGGACAACAAGAAACGGATTGGACTGGCAGTGGACATTGCCCGTGAAATCAAGCGGCGCATTCGTGAGGAGCTTCATCTGGTGGCTTCGGCCGGAGTGTCGTACAACAAGTTCCTGGCCAAGGTGGCTTCGGATTACCGCAAGCCGGACGGGTTGTGTACGATTCATCCTGACCAGGCGGAGGAGTTCATTGCCAAATTGCCGATCGAGGCTTTTTGGGGAGTGGGACCGGTCACGGCGAAGAAGATGCACAAGTTGGGTATCTATAACGGGCAAACCTTGCGCGATTGTTCTCTGGAGATGCTGCAGCGCCAGTTCGGCAAGATGGGGCAGGTATATCATGATTTTGCCCGAGGCATTGACAATCGTCCGGTGGAACCGGTCCGCGTGCGTAAGTCAATCGGTTGTGAACATACGCTGGAAAAGGACATCTCATTGTCGTCCTCTGTCATCATTGAATTGTATCATGTGGCTTGCGAGCTGGTGGAGCGTCTGAAAGCCAAGGATTTCAAGGGATATACACTGACCCTGAAAGTGAAGTTCAACGATTTCACCCAGATTACCCGCAGCAGGAGTTCCGTTACGCCGCTCTGCAGACTCAATGAAATATTACCTTTGGCCAAGCAGTTGCTGAAAGAAGTGGATTATGCGCATCATCCGGTTCGTCTGCTGGGACTTTCTGTATCGAATCCGAAGGATGAGGATGGGTGGGACAATCAGGAGGCTCCCCGTTGGGTACAGCTCGAATTTCAGTTTGAGGATAGATAGCCCATTGGCAAAACGCTTCGGCGTTTTGCCCGAAACGTCGAAGCGTTTGGATTGAAACGCCGAAGCGTTTTGCCGGCAGACAGATTTAGCCGGATTTATAAATGTCTTTCTGCATGATAGGACGAGCGGACGAGCGGTCCGCTGACCACCGTCTCAAAACCTTTGCGGAGACCGGTTTCCTTGTATCTTGCGAACTGTTCCGGTGTGACGTATTCCTTTACCGGATAATGTTTCCGGCTCGGTTGCAGGTATTGTCCGATGGTGAGACGTTTGCAGCCGTTAGCTAGCAGATTATCCATGGTTTCCTCCACTTCCTCAGGAGTCTCGCCCAATCCCACCATGATGCTTGACTTTGTCTTGATGCCGCTTTCCGCAATTTGGTGGAGTACGGCAAGGCTGGTGTCATATCTGGCCACGCTGCGTACTTCGGGTGTGAGGCGTCGCACCGTTTCGATGTTGTGCGAGAGGATTTCCGGACGTGTGTCGATAAGTAAGGAAATTAGTTCTTTCCGCCCTTGGAAATCAGGAATAAGTGCCTCTATGGTGGTTTCCGGGTTGACGCGCCGTATGGCTCTGATGGTTTCCGCCCAATGGTGCGCGCCCAAGTCCGGCAGGTCATCCCGGTCGACGGATGTGATGACCGCATGGCTCAGTTTCATCAGCCGGACCGATTCGGCCACTTGTTCCGGTTCGTGAGGGTCAAGCGGAAGCGGTTTACCGGAAAGTGTGTTGCAGAAGCGGCAGGCACGCGTACAGATGTTGCCTCCAATCATGAAAGTGGCAGTACCTGCTCCCCAACATTCACCCAGATTCGGGCAACGTCCGCTACTGCAGATGGTATGCAGTTTATGAGTGTCCACTATTCGTTTGGTTTCGGTATAGCAGGCATTTGTTCCGATATTTATTTTGAGCCATTCCGGCTTCTTGAGATGAGACATAGTCTGGTATTTTTAAATTGAACACAGAAGCACGGAGGTACAGATCTTTGATTTCAGAGTGATGCGGAGTGATAGTCTTTTCTGATGAAAAAACATCAGTTCTCCGATTGAATCTTTTGCGCTTCCATGTCTCTGTGTTCAATTTCCATTTAAAGGTTGTTGAGGAAGAAGCCGGCCACACGGTTCATCAGGTGGTTACGGGTGTTTCCTCCCGATATGCCATGGTTCCGGTTCGTATAAATCTGTGTTTCGAAATACTTGTCGGCCTGTATCAACGCTTCGCTGTATTCCATAAAGTTCTGGAAATGCACATTGTCGTCCGCACTTCCGTGGATGAGCAACAGCTTTCCTTGTAGTTGGTTTACACGGTTGATGGCTGATGAAGCATTATATCCGTCACCGTTTTCTTTCGGTGTACGCATAAAACGTTCGGTGTAGACCGTATCGTAGAAATGCCAGTCGGTAGGAGCTGCGATGGCTACTCCGGCTTTGAATGCGCCAGATCCTTCGCTCATGGACATCAGTGTGTTGTATCCGCCGTAGCTCCATCCCCAGATACCGATGCGGCTTCCGTCGATATATGACAAAGTGCTCAGGTATCTGGCTGTTTCAGCCTGGTCGGCCGCTTCTTTGATGCCAATGGAAAGGTAAGTGCACTTCTCGAAAGCCGCACCGCGTCCGCCGGTGCCCCGTCCGTCCACGCAGACCATGATGTATCCTTTGTCGCACATGTAGGCTTCGAACATGCCTCCGTCACCGAAACTTCCGATTCCCCATCTGTCGAGCACCTGCTGTGAGCCCGGACCACTGTATTGGTGCATGATGACCGGATATTTCTTGTTCGGGTCGAAGTTGACGGGTTTCATCATCCATCCATTCAGTTCTACTCCCTGGCTGGTGGTGAAAGTGAAGAATTCCTTCTGGGGCAGGTTCAGCCCGGCCGCCTGCTCTTTCAGCCGCTTGTTGTCGAGCAGAGTGACCAGTTCCTTCCCTTTGTGGTTGTTCAGGGTGATGAGGGTAGGCGTGTGGATGTTCGAGAATGTATTGATGTAATACATCATGTTGGTGCTGAACAGCGCGCTGTTGGTCCCGACGCGGGTGGACAGTTTGGTTTTCTTTCCTTTTCCGTCGGTCTTGTATACTGCAGTGCGCAGCGGACTTTCCTCATTGCTTGTATAGTAGAACTCGTTTGTCTTCTGGTTCCATCCCAGGAAATCTTTCACTTCAAACTCTCCTTTTGTAATCTGTTTTACCAGATTTCCTCCTATCGTGTAGAGATACAGGTGATTGTATCCGTCACGTTCGCTCATCATTATGATGTTTTCCGGATAAAACTTTATATTGGAATATACTTGTTCTTTGACGTATTGTTCCGATTCATCCTGAATGGCTACTTGGCAGACAGCACTTCTCGGATTGGCCATATAGAGGCTGAACCGGTTCTGATGGCGGTTGAGGGTCATGATAGCCAGTTTATTGGGGTCGGAAGTGAACTGGATGCGGGGAATGTAGCCGTCGGTATCGAGCGGAAGGTCCATCTTTCGGGTCACACGGCTCTTGATGTCGAAAGTGTGCACGCTCACTTTTGAGTTGTCGACACCTGATTTCGGGTATTTGTAGTCGTAGCTGCCCGGATAAGTGGCATATTCCTTCTTTTCAGGTGCCAGCCCTTTATACCACTGGAAGGAGTACATGGGCACCTGACTCTCGTCGAAACGGATGTAGGCAATCATCTTGCTGTCGGCGCTGAAGTCGAAAGCTCGGTTGAAGGCAAATTCCTCCTCATATACCCAGTCGGGGATGCCGTTGATCACCTTGTTGTATTCTCCGTCTTTTGTGACCTGCGATTCGCTGTTGCCGAAAAGCAGTTTCACCAGATAGATGTTGTTGTCGCGTACGAAGGCAATCTGATGACTGTCGGGCGAGAACAGGGGCACCTGTTGCGGACCGTTGTCGGACAATGGCTCAAGGGTGCGGTTCTTTACATTATAGATGTAGTAGACCGCTGTGAATGACCGACGGTAGATGGGTTTTGTCTCCGTTTGTATAAGAATCAGGCTCTCGTCGGGCGACATGATGTAGCCGTCGAAGGACTTCAGTTCTACGTTGCGTGCGGTAGTCACGTCGAAGATGGTGCCGACTTCCTTGCCGGTCTTGAACGAATATTTCACAATCCGTTTCTTGTCGCTGCTGATTTGGGTGTAATGCTCTCCGTCGAGCATCGGTTTAAGTCCGTAAATGTTTTGGGCACGATAAGTGCCGTCAGCCACATCTTTCAGGGTGACTTTCTGTGCTGACGCTCCGGTAAGAAGGGTCATCATGGAGAATAACAATACAAAAAATCTTTTCATTGTCTGTATGTATTGGTTTTGATTAGAATTCGTCTACCTTCAGGTCGGTGCGGAACTTGTCGAGCTGTTTTTGCAGGCGGTCCTGCACTTCCTTGTATTCCGGTTTTCCGTATACGTTGTTCAGCTCGTTCGGATCGGCTTTCAGGTCGTAAAGCTCGTTGCAGTTGACTGCGTCATATTTGTCTTCCTTTTCACCGTAGAAGTGGATGAGCTTGAATTGCTTGTCGCGTACTCCGTCGTGGCGGCGTACGGCATGGATGGCCGGGAAGTCGTAATAATGGTAATAGAGATATTGTCTCCAGTTGTCGGGTGTCTTTCCGTCGAGCAACGGTACGAGGGATGTTCCTGACATGTATTCCGGTTTCTCAATGCCGGCAATGTCCAGGTAAGTCGGAGCATAGTCGATGTTCTGTACAAGATCGTAGTTCTCCAGTCCCTTGGCTTTGCCCGGATAGCGGATGATCAGCGGCGTACGGAATGATTCCTCATACATGAACCGTTTGTCGAACCATCCGTGCTCACCCATATAGAATCCCTGGTCGGAGGTATATACAATGACCGTGTTGTCCATCAGGTTGTGCTTTTCCAGATAAGCTATCAGGTGTCCCACCTCGTCGTCGATGGTCTTGATGCATCTCAGATAATCTCTGATGTATTCCTGATATTTCCATTTGGTCAGTTTATCGCCTTTCGGGTTTTTCTTCTTGAAATCCTGATGGCGGCCTTCGTATGCTTTCTCCCATTGCTGGCGCTGCTCGTCGTTCATGCGGTCGATGGAAGCCTGCATTCCCTCCACGTTCCACTCCTGACTGTATGGAGCCTGGTCTTTCAGCACGTTCAGTTTCAGGTCATACACCATGGTCATTCTGTCGGCGATACGCATTTCCTGCGTGTGCGCGGGTTCGCAACGGGTGTTGTAGTCATCGTTGAATGTATCCGGATACGGGAATTCCACGTCGTCATACAGGTGCAGGTATTTTTCTTCCGGCATCCAGTTGCGGTGGGGGGCCTTGTGGTGTACGAGCAGGCAGAACGGTTTCTCCGGATTGCGGTGTTCGAGGAAATCGATGGCGTAGTCGGTGGTCAGTTTGGTGGCATATCCTTCACGCTTTACGTATTTGCCGCCGGTGTCCTTGCTTCTGAATTCAGGATTATAGTATTCTCCCTGGTCCCAGAGAATCTGGTAGTAGTCGAATCCTTTCGGCTCGCATTGCATGTGCCATTTTCCTACTATAGCGGTTTGATAGCCGTTCTGCTGCAGCAGTTCGGAAAAGAATGTCTTGGTGGTGTCGATTCCTTCTCCAAGCTGTCTTTGCCCGTTCTGATGGCTGTAAAGTCCGGTCATCAGGCAGGCACGGCTGGGAGTGGACAGTGAGTTTTCCACGAATGCCTGGCGGAACAGCATACCTTGTGCCGCCAGTTTGTCGAGATTGGGTGTTGGGGCCAGTTTTCCCAAGGCATGTCCGTATGCGCTCAGCGTTTGATAGGAATGGTCATCCGTCATGATATGGATGATGTTCAGTGGTTTCTGGTTGTCTGCATTGTCTTTTTGTCCGCTTCCACATGCGGCGAGAAACAATGTCGGGGCGATAAGTCCTCCGATTTGTATCCAATTTCTTTTCATGTGTTTTGATTTTTTTAGGACCTGATAGTGTACAAGTCCCGTTAAGTTTTTTAATGGTATTATTTATCAGATGTTTCTTTTTCGATTGATTTCTCCGGTTCGTTGATTGCCGAGGGCGATATAGACTCTTTTTCCTTATCTTTGATGCCAAACAGCCAGCGGAAGAACCGGACAAAGAAGTTCCGTTTCTTGGGCTTGATTTCTGTAGCTGGCTGTGAAGGAGCTTGTAGAGTAGAATCCGCCGGCAGACTGTCTGCCTGTTGTATGCGACTGTTTTTCTCCTGTATAGTCTGTACGAAGTCGGTCGGCAGCGGATTGCCTGCAGTTGAATCGTTTTTTAATGTATCGTTGGCCGAAATATCCAGAACAGGTTCCGGCATTTTCTTCACGATAGAATCGTTTGTGAGGCTGTCCGTATGCAGAGAATCGTCTGGTTCGGGTACAGAAATAACCGTTTCAGACTGTTTCTCCGTTTTTTGAGGTTCAGGCAGTTTGAAAGGAACTGGTACAGAATATTTACAGCGGACTGTGATGCCATGGTCTTTGGCGGGAATCCAGTCGCGCATTACGATAATAGCTTCGAGTGCGGCGGTGTCCAGACGAGCATCCACACTTCTTGCAATATGAGGGGAGGTGATACTTCCGTCTTTTTCCACGACAAACTGGACGATTACGGCTCCTTCTTTTTGGGTCTGTTCGGCCAGTTCGGCAGTCCGTGCCTTTCGCCGTATGTATTGGAAAAATGCTTTCATTCCTCCGGGATACTCCGGCATTTGTTCCACATTAGAATAAATGCGGTCGGCACCTTTCCTTATCATATTGATGAGATAAGGCTCGTCGGGGTTCTGAAGAAACTTGTTGACATCAAGATAACAGTTCTCCATTTTTTCTGCACGGATCATGATGGTATGGTTGTAGTCGGCTTCGATAGAAAATTTTCCTTCTGCATCGGAGAATGCGTTTCGCCCGGTACCTTGAATGATTATTTCAGCATGAACAACAGGTCTCCCTTCATTTTTCAGGATACCTGATACAGGAAACGTTTTTCCGCTTTGTTTGTATTTTATCAGGTCATCCTGACTGTCTATCCTGATTATCGTATCATTGGCCGTTTCATCAAGGCGTAATGTCCTGGCCGCCTTTTTTTTGTCTTCAGGAAAATAGAAATTGGCTGTACGAATGTTCTTGGGGTTGATTTCGTGTTCAAATTCTATCAATCCTTGTTCGTCACTGGTATATTCGGTGGCGGAGTTGCCTATTTTCATAATCATTCCGATTTGAGGCTTTCCGTCTGTATTCAATACCGTAATGCGGAAGGCATGTTTTTTGTTTGCTTGTGCAATGGCCTGCATTCCGGTTGAAAAAATATAGCCCGTTAAAAGAATGAAAAAGAAAATAGGATGTCTCATAAGTACTTGTGCTAAAATCGTTGCAAAACTACAAGTATTCTGGTTGATTCACCTTTGGGTGCATGTTAATAAAACTGAATCTGTAGTTATCGGTCATTTTTTAGCTTGTGGACTGCCTGTCTCCGCAACCGGTACAGATGGAGTCTTTCATTGGCATGCCGGTAACTTAGTGTGACCTGATAGCGGTAAACAAGGAAGGTAGTGATAAAGTAAATGCCGGTCTGCAGCCATAAAGCCCGGTATTCCGGAAGCACTTCATGGAGTGTAGCTCCCATGCTGTTGATGCGTACGAATCCGTTGATGCCGAATGTAGACGGGAAGAGGCAGGAAAATATTTTCCAGAATTCAGGTATTGCCGCACCAGGCCATGAAATACCCGAGATGAACAATAAAGGAATGGAAGTGAACACGTAGATCATCAGGCAGGATTCGCGGTGGTGGATGAAGACAGAGCAGGTCATGGAAAAAAAGATGCAGGCCAGCAGATATGGAAAGATGAAAGCCATCAGAGTCCACGGCTGGGCGATTTGGATCAGGCTGAAAAACCTGGGAACCAGACATAGCACATAAGCGGAAACCATGAGATAAATCAGCAGATATGCGCATGATTTTCCCATTACAACCCGCAAGGTACCCCGATAATGTCTGCTCAAAGGGATAAGGTCGCGGAATCGGTTGTTTTCGCGGGCCGTACCGGCTGACATGCCGATTCCGAGCAGCAAAGTTTGCTGGATGATCAGTATCAGTACGGCTGGAATCAGAAAACTGGCGAACCCGTCCTGTGGGTTGAACAGCGAAATGTCTTCATATTCTATCGGAGCTGTCGTTATTTCATCTTGTCTGTCGGTGGTATTCCCTGCTCTTTCTATCTGAATTTGTTTGTTGACTGTCAGCGAAGCGTTGGTGCATGAAAGCAGGAGGGCCTTGTAATAAAGCATACCGCTCATATCGCAATAAATGCTTACGGTGGCTTGTTCTCCAGTCGCAAGGTCATGGCTGAAGTCTTCGGGTATGTAGATGATGCCATACACATTTTTTTCTTTCAGGAGCGTTTTGGCTTCTTCCATGTCTGCACAGTGTGATTGGATTTTGACATCGGCACTTGCATCTACCAGCCGAAGGAATTTTCGGCTTTGTGAGGTATTGTTCATGTCGACCACTGCCGCAGGTACATCGCGTACAACTTCGTTGGTGTAGATAAAGGCATACACCAGCGGGTAGGCAAGAGGGACGAGCAAGAAGAAAATCAACACACCTTGATCTTTGAATACTTGTTTCAGTTCATGTGTGCAGATATGCATCAGACCGCCGAAACCTTGACGGATAATATGTCTGAATGATTGGTGACTCATAAAAATAGTTTTACGGTAGATAAACAAAATGCAGCATGGCTGTACGCAGTTTCTTCAGGACAAAGAACGGGAGAATACAAAACGCAAGCAAAGATATGATGGGTTGCCAGGCATAAATGGCCGGATAACCGTTGAGGGCTAAATTGACATAAATCAGGAAATAATGGCGCAACGGAAACAATACGGATATGGCCTGGAGTGTAGAGTGCATGGCCATGACCGGATAAGTGAATCCGGAAATGGAAAATGAAATGACCCCCCATAAGGATGCGGCACTGAGTGCCAGACGGAAATTTCCGAACAGGCCGAACAGGAAGATGCCGAAAGCTTGTGAGGAGACTACAAGCAAAAGGCCCGCCAGAAGCATAGGGAGAATACCGCTGTTGCACGGATAATGTAAATACCCGTAAAGATATACATTGTAGAAAACGGCTATCAGGAAAAATACAATTGTTTGTGGGGCTAATTTTCCGCATAAGGCAGTCACAATGGAGTTGTCGGCCAACTGCATCCATTCGTTGGCAGTTTTTTCTTTTAGTTCAGTGCCAAGTGTGTAGATGGTAGTCAGAAAGATGAGTAGCATCAAGATGCCTGGAAACAAAGTGTTGCATAAATATACCGAATAGTTCAGCCAGGGATTGTTGAGCGCATGTGTGTCGATGACAATCGGCTGAAGAAACGCCATAGCCTGTTCTTCTGTGGCACCTTTGGCCAGCAAGGTGGCTTGACCGACTGCACCTGAGGCCAGTTCCGACATCGTACGCTGGTCTTTATAAAGCAATGAACCTGCAATCAGATACGAATAATTGATATAGAAAGACACTTTCGGTTGTCGGCCGGACAAGGCTTTTTCAGTTGTTCCTTCGGGTATATAGTAGAATGAATAGATCTCACCGCGTTGCATAGCTTCGCGCGCTTCTGTAACACTGCTGTAACGGGCTGTAATGTCAATGTGCTGGAATGCGTCGAGGTTACGGATAATGTTGCGTGAGGTAGCTGTGTTGTCAAGATCTACCACCCCGGCAGGCAGGTCGGTGGGCAGTCCCTTTCCCATGAGGGTAGAAAAGAACACGAAGCAGAATATCGGTGCGACAATAATGCAGAACAGATACATCGGCTTTTTTGTGATACGGTAGATTTCTCTTTCCGCAATTCTTCCCAAACGTTTCCAGATTACATGTGACATAATGCCTGCTTTTTATTTTTCGACGATAGCTGACATGCCCGGACGGAGATTCTCCACTTTTGTGACGGGCTTGGCTTTTACTTCAAATGTCTTCAAATCGAATTGCCCGGTAGTTTTGGTCGCTTTCCAGGCGGCATACGTTCCCAGATCTTTAATGTAGGTGATTTTGAATGTGGCTGTTTTTTCCAAGGCAGGGATAAAGGCCTCAATTTCATGTCCCATGGTGAAATCTTTCAATAAATCTTCTCGTACGTTGAACGTAACCCAAATGTCATCAAGTTGGGCCACATTCATGACGGGGGCTCCGGTGCCTACCAATTCTCCTACTTTCGGGAATATTTCTGCAATCTCTCCATCAGCTGAAGCCGTGAGATATGTCTCTGAAATATAAGACGATACTTCAGCTACAGCACCTTTAGCACGTTCTACCTGTGCGGCGGCCATCGCTTTGTCTTCTTGCTGCGCACCGTTTTTTGCCATTGTGTATTGGGCATGTGCGGCACGTTCGGTCGCTTTCATTGCATCATATTGTGCTTTGGCTTCGTCACGTTTCTGTGCAGTCATTACTCCTTCTTCGAAGAGACGGTTCACGCGATTGTATGATTTCTCTGCGATTTCCAGTCCGGCTTTGGCTTTCTGCCACATTTCGAATGCAGCCTGTAGCTGCTCGCTGCGCGTGCCGCGTATTGCTTTTTCGTTCATGGCCTGTGCCATTTGTTCGGCAGCCTGCGCTTGCGAAAGTTTGGCCATCACGTCGGGAGCTTCCAGAATGGCCAATGTGTCTCCGGCTTTTACCTGATCACCTTCTGTGACAAAAAGTTTCAATATTCGTCCCGGTACCTTGCTTGATACTCTGTATTCGGTAGCTTCTGCTTGTCCTTGAATGATTTCCGGACCTTTTCCCAATGTGAAGAATCCGATAGCGCCCACGATAACGACTGCACCTACCAGTGTGAAGAATGCGAGCATGATATTGTTGCGTTGAGTCTTTTCCATATTCTTTGTTATTTTAAAGTTCCCATTGATTTGTTTAGATAAAGTTCACAGAGTTTTACGTCTATCTGTGCATCGATTTTTCCTGATTGTGCCGATAACCATGCGGTCTGGGCTTCCAGTACATTACTTGTGGGGATTACTCCTTCTTTGAATCCCACATTTGCATAGCGAAGGTTCTCTTCTGCCTTTTCCATATTCTTTTCAGCCATTACGAGTTTTTTTGAGGCCTCATTCACCTTATATGAACTTTGGGTGACCTGCAACTCTATTTTTTCTCTTGCGTCGTCCAGCTTGTAGCGTGCGATATTGGCTTCAGCTTTTGCGGCCTTTACTTTGTAGATTCCTTCTCCCCAGTGGAATACGGGTATGTTTACAATAATTCCTGCAGCCCACATCCCACGGAATTTGTTTTCAAATCCGTTGTATAAGGAAGGGTTTGTCACCAGATAGTTGGCTGTCACCGCTATCGACGGAAGAAAATCGGCACGTACTACATTTACTTTTTGGCGATAGATTTCAGAAGCAAGTTCCAAACTTTTCAGCTCTTGTCGGTTGGACAGGGCTGTGTGGACATTGGCTTCAGTATAAGTGGAAGGAAGCGTCAGGTCAGTCATGTCTTCGTCTGCTAGCCGGATATTTGTATCTAACGGTAGTCCGCATAGTTGGCATAAGACCATTTTAGATAGGCTCAGTCCGTCATTCACTTGCGTAAGTGTCATCTCTGCTTCGTTCACTTTAACTTTTACACTCAGAGCGTCAGCTTTAGTTGCCACTCCTTCGTTGACCATTTTAGTGACATCGGAATCTAGTTTTTTTACTAATTTGAGGAAACTCTCGGCCAGTTTTTGTTTGTTTGCAAGCGATACGACCTGCCAATATGCCTGGTCAGTATTCAGAATGATTTCTTGTAATCCTGTGGCGTGTTGTGCTTTGGCAAGCTGCTCGGCATATCGGGTGATTTTATTATAGGCGATGATTTTTCCTCCCATAAAAACAGGCTGTACCAGTGTGGCTGCCCCTACAGTCAGATTGCGGGTGTCAGTACGGAAGGCATCTATGATTCCTTGTCCTATCGAATTGAGTCCGGAAGTTGCTCCAGGGAGTAAACCTTGCAGTCCGGCGGCCAAGCCCGGGTTCTGAGCTGCAAGTGCCTGCAAGCCTTGCTCCAATTGCGAACCGACCACATTCCCCAAGTTTCCGATAACCTGCTTTTGTCTGTCATTGAGCAAGGATATCTCTTTCTGTGTACGCATGTAGCCACCTGTAATGCCTATTTGAGGCAAGAATTGGGTGAATGCTGCTTTTTTCTCATAATGAGCAACATTTACTTTTTCTTGCGTGATTTGTAGCTCTTTATTGTTTTTGAGAGCTAAAGCACGGCAGCTGTCAACAGTCAGGAGCTGTTGGGCATATCCGTTTGCGAATAATCCTGTCAGCAGGATGGTGTATATAATCTTTTTCATCGTCTGTAGGACTTTGTTGTTTGGTTGCTTATGCAACATTGCAAATGTATGCTTTTATAACAAATGTCCCAAGAGATTTGTTGTAAAGATTATCAATGTAATGGATAAATATGTTAAGAGGATTTTTGGCTTTTTCCGGTAGGGATGCCTGTCAGTTCCTCAGACTGAGCTTGGGTTTCCGTCTGATGGAGTTGTCTATGATTATGTTTCTCTTCATACCGGATGTATGTCTGCTTCCTGACTCTGTTATTCCTGTATCTTCAGAAGATTCATTCTGAGGGAAATATCCATTTCTGATGTGATAGAATACAGGCGTAAGCAGTTGGTCGTTTTCTGCACCAAATTCGCCTAATGTTCCGGTCAGATCTTCTTCCATTTCATAATCCGGAAGCAGGCCATCATCAAAATATTCATAAAATCCTTCCGCATTGCTTACATAGGCAGTGGTGAGCCATAATTCGATGTTGGGAGCACTTTCGTCTGTAAACAATTGTTGTGCTACATTTTTTCCGAATGTTGCAGCCCCTACTTGCAGGAGTTTTCCGTTCATGTAAGGTTTCAGGCAATTGATGGCTATTTCAGAAGCTGAAGCTGTATTTTCGGAGGTGATGACATATAAATTGTTGTATTGCAGAGGGAAGCCGGCCGGAAGTGATGATGTGTCAAAAACAAGCGTTTCAGTACGGTTGATTTTGTCGTTATAAATCATGTTCAGGAACGGTTGCCCGATTGCGGATTGAGGTGCCAGCATGGTGCAAAGTTTTTGGGAAGTGCCTACATATCCTCCTGGGTTGTATCGTAAATCGAGTATGATATCGTCCGCCTGGCCGGAAGCTTGTGCGAATGCACTTTCCAGCGCATCGGTGGTCTCTCCGAACCCATTATATAAAATATAGAGAACTTTACGGCCATTTACCGTGATAATTTTAGCATCTAATACATCTTGTTCCTCTACATATCGTGGGGTAGGCAGTTGTACAGTTCCCAAAGTGTCGAATTCTATGACATTTTCGTATTCGTCATTTTCTCCTGTCGCTCCGTCTGTATTTTCGAAATGCGGATTATACCTGCCCAGTGTAAAAGTATGGGCCGTAGAGGGGCGTTCAATATAATCTGTATAATAATCACTGGCGGAAATCCTTTTGCCATCTGCAGCAATTATCCAGTCCCC
This sequence comes from uncultured Bacteroides sp., assembly GCA_949289295.1. GTDB lineage: Bacteria > Bacteroidota > Bacteroidia > Bacteroidales > Bacteroidaceae > Phocaeicola. The sequence continues at coordinate 80,021 of CASENM010000004.1, read as the reverse complement.
CCGTTTCAGGCCGACTTCTGAGGCTGGCGAGTCGGGTTGTATATAAAGGATTCGCAGAGCGTTGGTTCCTTCCGCCGTGCGTATCAGTGCGGCTTCAAAGCCGAAACACGGGTAAGTGCTAGTTGCACGTGATTCGGTAAATACGGAATCTACATGAGAGAACACCACACCATTCTTCCCGTCTTTATCTGATACGGCAGACAATAAAAAATCTTCTGGCTTGTCGAAAAAGTCCAACCGGTCTTCCGACGGGATATCTTCATAAAACAGATAGTTTTGCTGCATAACTTCATACATCCATGTTTTTGTACCAATCAATGCATAATACTCGCCTGACCTGTCTACTCCACATGACATAAGCAGACAGGGCAAGGCCATTACTGCTACGCAAAACTTATTGAATGTCTGTTTCATGCTTTTGTGCCGTTTATTTCATGCTGAAAGAACCTTGTCCAATCATATTCCCATCAGCAAAGATATAGATTGTATAGGTACCGGCCGAAAGGAACTCTTCTACATTCCAATAGACGGTAACAGTTTGTTCTTCACCGGTATATTCAATGTATTTTTTGATGGAATAACTGATTTCTTTATCTTCATATTTGAATTTGTCCGTATCGTTTTTGGTCAGGATGCTGTTGTCTGGTCTTGCAATACGCACATATATAGCTTTGTTGCCGGTTTCGGCTGTGATGTTTTTCACTATGGTAAACGAAATCTCGATTTTCTTTACGTTCTTTACCCGTGAAGTTTTCCTTCCTCGTTTATTCACTGTCTTGGCTGCGATGTTGGTTGCATCCAGTTGTGCGGCGAGCGATACTTTCTGATGGAGAGTTTCCTTTTCTTGCGACAAATTGGATATTTGTGCGGTTGCAGCCGTATATTTGTTCTTTACTTCTTCATTTTCTTGTTTCAACGCAGCGTTGAGCCGGTTTAGTGAATCAATTTGAATGACGTATGTACGGAGTACGGCTCTTACCGTTTTCAATTCTTTCTTCAGGCGCATGATTTCTGCCGCATCACTGGTTTTCACCTGACGTAATTCTTCCAGCAGACGTTGGGTCTTCAGCTTTTCGCTTTCAAGTTTTTCACGGAGCGAATCGTTGTTGATCTGTATCTGTAATTCGTCATATTGTGTGGCAAAATTGCTGTATTCGTTTTCCATTTCTTGTTTTTCAATGGCAAACAGTTCACTCATTTCCTTGTTCTGTTGTGCCTGATTGATTGCGAAATAAGAAACTCCCGCTACAATTACAGCCAAAACGATAATAATGATGATAAGGTTTCTGTTTTTGTTCATTTCTTTTTCGTTTTTGCATTTTGCGCAAAAATACAACAATTTGTATATACCTCCTTTTTATTTGATTAAAAAAAATATAATCTCATGGCATAATGAGCACGGCTGGAAGATTTTCTCCTTTTTCCCATCTTATAAATTCAAGGTCCGGATATTCTTCTTTTCCAACTTCGTCTATCCAGCGGTTAAGACGTTCGTGGAGCAATTCATCTGTTCCGGAAATGATATAACTGGATTTGTTGTATTTCTTTGTACTTGTGAACAATGCGCTTTCGTCTGTTATACCAACGGCTTTTATCGTGAAGTTTTCAGGATAATAGCAATAGTTTATATAAGAGTTGGTTAAGGCTTGCAGGCTGATCGGATTATATTTGCTTTCAGAAGTTTTATATACATAGCAATTTTGAATCTGGTGGTAATTTCTGTTGCAGAGCAATGAACCGTTTTGCATAGTAGTCAGTACTACATTTGCAGTAGCGCAATTTAGCAACTTGCCATGGTTGAACCTGACAAGTCCCGCTGCTGTCCAGTTTTTGTGTTTGGCCCGTAAGGTTAGGTTGATGACTTGACAGTTATAAATTTTTCCCTTATTGTAGCATACGAGCCCTCCGAAGTCGGCAGAAGTCGCATTTGTATTGGTCATGCTTATCGAGCTGTTTTGAAGAATACAGTTGTAAATCGTTCCATAATTCTCTCCGGTAAGGAGTCCCAAGTATGAGAATTTGCCGTTTTGTGTATAGGATATGTTGTCGAGGATTAAGTTGCATACTACTCCTGTTTCTCCAATTTCTCCCCAGAGACCATAGTTGGATTGCCAGCCTACATTTTTGTTGAGAATAATATTTGACAGGGTGTATCCCTGTCCGTCAAAGATGTCTTTGAATGGACTGTTGTTTCCGTTCAGATTTGATCCGATATGAGTCAGTTTTTCCGATTCTTCTTCTGTAAATTCAATGTCATTTCTCAGATAATAGGTGGTTCTCCCGTTGATGGTTTCTCCAAATTCGTCCAAGCTTCTTCCGTTATATTCTTCACCGTTTATCAGGTGGGTAAATGCGATGAAATCTTCTGCATTATGGATGCCGATGGAGGAGTCTTTTTTTATTACGTGGCAGATATAGGCGTTGCCTGGTTCAAATGTTTGGTCGGAAAGCGTATGGGAAAAGTGGGTCTTGTCCTGGATAAAGAAAGTCAGTTCGATGTCGGTATGTGAAGTGGAAGACGTGGGAGGAGTGATGAAACTGTATGTCCCGTTGTTCTGTTGTGTTCTTTTTTCTTCATGCAAATCACCTGATGTCTGGTAGACGATTTCATTTGTCCGTGGGTTGAATGATTCGATAAGGCGGCTTTTGCAAACAACTTCTTCCAGCTGATGGTTAAAATTGTTTTTTAGCTGAAGTTGCAGTTGTGCGAACCGATGGGTAAAGTGCAATGAGATTTCTGTACCATGTTCGCAGTTCCCTTGGCAAAACAGAATGTCTTTCAGTTGTCCGTTGTTGTCGTATAGGGTCGATGCGTTGAATGTACCGTCTTCATTGGTTTCCATAGCTGGAAATACGGCTGTATAATGGGCTGTTTCGTTTCCTGTCCATTCCAATGGAATTTCTGGAATCCAGCGTTTTCCGTCGAATGTAAGTGTGATTCCGTCGGCGATGAGGCTTCCGCTGCTGAAGAATGATATTCGGTCGCCCGGTTGGAACGAGGATATTTCGGTTGAACTCCGTGAAGGAGACACAAATTCCGGGTATTGATGACCTGTGATTGTTACCAGACCGAATGAAGAGTCCGGATTGGTCTCTTCCTTGCATCCGCAAGCAAAGAAGAACAAAAGGGATATGAAGCAATATGTTTTCATTTATTAATATCGGTTGTTCTCCTATTAAAACGTAACTATTCTTTTTGTGTCTACTTTTTTGGTAGACTTTTTTCAATCAGTACTTGTAATGTGGCCTGATTGTGTGTTCCTGTAGTATTGATGTTGTCTATTCCGTTGAAAAGCCGTAACTTTGGCCCGAAACTGGAATAAAACGACAGATGGGAAAAGGAAAACTCGCGAAATTTGCAGATATGGCGGAATATCCGCATGTGTTTGAATATCCGTATTCGGTGATGGACGATTCGCCTTGTGAGATGAAAGGAAGATGGAAAAGTGATTTCTTTAAGAATGACAATCCGATCGTGCTGGAACTTGGATGCGGAAGGGGGGAATACACCGTAGGACTGGCACGGCGGTATCCGGAAAAGAACTTTATCGGTGTGGATATAAAAGGCGCGCGTATGTGGACCGGAGCTACCGACGCATTGCGGGAAGGACTGAAGAATGTGGCTTTCCTTCGGACGAACATTGAGATTATCGACCGTTTTTTCGCTCCGGACGAGGTTTGCGAGATCTGGCTGACTTTCTCTGACCCTCAGATGAAGAAGGCGACCAAGCGTCTTACCTCCACTTATTTCATGGACCGTTACCGGAAGTTCCTGGTGCCCGACGGACTGGTGCACCTTAAGACGGACAGTAACTTCATGTTCACTTATACAAAATACATGATTGAAGAGAACCGGTTTCCGGTAGAGTTCATTACTGACGATTTGTATCATTCCGGATTGGACGATGACATTCTCGGTATCCGTACTTATTATGAACAGCAATGGCTCGACCGTGGACTGAATATCAAATACATCTGTTTCCGCTTGCCACATGAGGGTGAGTTGCGTGAGCCGGATGTGGAAATCGAGCTTGACGATTACCGCAGTTACAACCGCAGCAAGCGGAGCGGACTGGTGACAAGCAAATAAGTCTTGAGAGATAATCTAAAAACATTTCATAATGATGACATTGTATCCTAAATTGATTCTTGACGCATTGGCGACGGTGCGTTATCCGGGAACGGGAAAGAATCTGGTCGAAGCGGAGATGGTGGCCGATAATCTTCGCATCGATGGCATGAAAGTCAGCTTCTCGCTGATATTCGACAAGCCGACCGATCCGTTTATGAAATCGGTCGTGAAATCGGCTGAGACTGCCATTCACACGTATGTATCGAAAGAGGTGGAGGTGACCATTGCCACCGAGAGCCGGCAGGCCGCGCGACCCGAACCGGGAAAAATGTTGCCGCAGGTGAAGAATATCATTGCCGTTTCTTCCGGAAAGGGAGGGGTCGGAAAATCCACAGTGGCGGCCAATCTGGCAGTAGCTCTTTCAAAACTGGGCTATAAGGTCGGGTTGCTTGACGCGGACATTTTCGGTCCTTCGGTGCCCAAGATGTTTCAGGTGGAGGACGCCCGTCCGTATGCGGAGGAAATCAATGGCCGCGACATGATTATCCCGATTGAGAAATACGGCATCAAGCTGCTGTCTATCGGTTTCTTCGTGAACCCTGACCAGGCTACTCTCTGGAGAGGCGGAATGGCCAGCAATGCGTTGAAGCAGCTGGTAGGCGACGCCGAATGGGGAGAGCTGGATTATTTCGTCCTCGACACTCCTCCGGGTACAAGCGACATTCATCTGACTTTGTTGCAGACTTTGGCCATCACGGGCGCTGTAATCGTAAGCACGCCGCAGGAAGTGGCTTTGGCCGACGCACGCAAGGGAATCAATATGTATACCAATGACAAGGTGAATGTTCCGATTCTTGGTCTGGTGGAAAACATGTCATGGTTTACTCCGGCCGAACTTCCTGAAAACAGGTATTATCTGTTCGGCAAGGAAGGTACCAAGCGGTTGGCCGAGGAGCTTCATGTTCCCTTGTTGGGGCAGATTCCTATCGTGCAGAGCATTTGCGAGAACGGTGATAAAGGAACACCTGTGGCACTTGACGAGGATTCGGTGACCGGTCAGGCATTCATTGAACTGGCACGGAATGTGGTGGCGCAGACTGAGAAGCGTAACGCCGAACTGGCTCCGACAGAAATAGTCCATACGCATAAATGATATTTGAATACAAAGGCACGGAAACGTGGGGCTTATCATCTTGATATATCCTCTGCGTTTCCGTGCCTTTTGTGCTGTCTGCCGGTATCATACCGGCCGCATATATGTCAGTCTTTCGCTTGATGTACGGTCAATTGCGGGAACGGGAATCCGATGCCGGCACGGTTGAACGTGTCATAGATATTCTTGTTCATGTCGAAATACACATTCCAGTAATCCTCCGATTTGGCCCAGGCTCTGACAACAATGTCCACGCTGCTTGCCGACAATGCTTTCAGTGCGATGAGCGGAGCCGGATCCTTCAATATGCGTGTGTCCGCTTCGATGAGGCTTTCAATCACTTTCTTCACTTTGTCCACATCTTCTCCGTATTCCACTCCGATTACCCATTCTGCGCGGCGCATGTTCTGCTTGCTGTAATTGGTGATGGCATTGCTGCTGAGCACGCCGTTGGGCACATAGATGATCTTGTTGTCGAGTGTGGCCAGTACGGTGTGGAAAATCTGAATCTCCTTTACGGTTCCGCTTACGTCCGCACTGCTGGTGTCGATGTAGTCGCCTACCTTAAATGGCTTGAACACCAGGATGATGAGTCCTCCCGCAAAGTTGGACAGGTTTCCCGAAAGGGCCATACCGACAGCTACACCGGCAGAAGCCAGCAAGGCCGCAAAGCTGGTGGTCTCAATTCCCAGACGGCTGATGATGGCGAAAGCGAGGATGAGGTTCAGCAGGATGCTGAGCAGGCTCCGCAAGAAAGTCTCCACGCTGATTTCCAGCTTGCGTTGGCGGATGATTTTCAGGAACAGACGGTTGAGCTGGCGGATGACAAAACGTCCGATGACGAAAATCAGAATCGCTCCGATGATGTCTTTTCCGGCTTCTACTCCCCAGTTGGCCAGTTTGTCGAGAAGGGCTTCCACATTGATTTTAGGTGAAGCCTCCAGCAACATGATGTGTAATGCAGATAACATATTCATTTGTTTTTAGTGGTTAGAATTATTCGTCCAATATGCCTTTTCCCTGTCGGATTACTTCTGGCATATCCTCACAACAATTAATTACGGTAGAAGGTTCAAATCCGCCGGGCCCTCCATCGATAACCAGGTCGACTTTCTCGCCGAACTTCTCGTCAATCAGTTCCGGGTCGGTCACGTACTCAATGTCCTCGCCTTCTTCAAGTGGAAGGGTGGTTGTCATGATCGGGGCGTCGAGAGCCTGGCAGATTTCCCGGATAATCGGGTTGTCGGGCACACGGATGCCCACTTCCTTACGGTTGCGGAAAATTTTCGGCAGACGGCTGTCGGCGTTGAGGATGAAGGTGAACGGTCCCGGCAGGTTCCGCTTCATCAGCTTGAATGTATTGTTGTCCACACGTGCGTATTCGCTGATGTTGCTCAGGTCGTAGCAGATGATGGACAGGTTGTTTTTCCGTGGGTCGATGCCTTTCAGCTTGCAGATACGCTCGATGGGACGCTCCTTCAGGGCATGGCATCCGATAGCATACATGGTGTCGGTGGGGTAGATGATGATTCCTCCTTCGTTCAGTATGTCTGTCACCCGTTGGATGTCTTTGGGACTGTTGTTCTTTGAATATAATTTGAGTATCATGTTCCGTGTGTGCAGATATGACTTTACACGGGTGCAAAATTACGAATTATATTTTATATACAGGAATTTATAGGTACGGATTGCACACGGAGGCATAAGGGGCTGGTGCGAACTCGCCCTACCGTTTCCTTTTTCTCAACTCTTCCGCCACCCGGTAATGGATGGCGGCTTCCGTCTCTTTTCCAGCCTTTTCAAGGGCTTCCGCAAAATATTCGTGTGCTCCCGCATGGTCGGTCTTCAGGCTGGTCGCCTTGTCCAGATCGCTTACGGCACCTTCTATGTCACCGGTGAACAGCCGAAGCTTTCCCCGGTTGTAGACCGCCTTGAACTCTCCGGGGCGCAGGCGTACGGCAGTGTCGAGACATTCTTCCGCTTCGCTGATCCGGTCGTTGTCGAACAGGGTGACACCTTTTCTTACCCATGCGTCCACATATCCTGGATAAAGATCGATGGCTTTGTCGTAATTCGCGATGGCGGCTCGCGGATCGTGCGCTTTTGTGGCGCATTCATTGCCCATCAGATAATATTCCCGGGCATATTTTTCCAGGCTTTTCCGCTGTGTCGCCAATTCTTCTTTCAGATGCCGGTTCTCTTCCTTCAGCCGGTTGATGATGTTCAGTTTCCGGCGTATGAATCGTTGGATAAGTGGTCTCTCGATGTCGTAACGGCTATGGATGGCCTTGAAGAAAGCGTCGAGGAAGGCGGTAAAATCACCTTTGTTGAATGCCTTCACGGCTTCCACGTATTGCAAGTCGGCCTGTGCCTGCTTCATGGCACGGTCGAATGCGGTACGGTCGTTGAAACGCTTGGCGAAGCTGACGATTTCCGGCCGCACGAAAATGTCTCCTCGCGTGATTTCCCGTTTCAGGCGGATGCCCTCGAGCGAGGTGCAGCGGCTCAGCGCCACATAGGTCTGTCCTCCGGCAAACACTCCTCCCGTGAAGTCGATGACCACACGGCTGAATGTGAGGCCCTGACTCTTGTGTACGGTGATGGCCCATGCCAGTCGGATGGGGTATTGGGTGAACGTACCCAGCTCCTCTTCCTCAATCTTCTTTTCCTGTTCGTTGTAGCGGTAGCGGATGTTGCTCCAGCTTTCCTGGCGCACGTCGAATTCATGTCCGTCTTCGGTAATGACATAAAGGATGCCGTCGTCAGAGATGCTCGATATGCTGCCGATTGTTCCGTTCACCCACCGTTTGTCCGGGTCGTTCTTGATGAAGATGACCTGTGCGCCGGGCTTGACCACCAGTTCCATAAGCGTGGGGAGACTGTTTTCGGGAAATTCTCCATGAATGACTCCTTGCAGGGTGACAGGCTCTCCCGGAAGTTCGGCCAGCTTCTTTTCATTGATGTAGTCCACGGTGTCTCGGCGTGTGGCGAGGGTGATGTACATGTCGCTCTCGTTTTTGTCCGCGGGTGCGTTGTAGCGTGTGTTCAGAAGCTGTAGGTCGGCGGAGCCCGCGGTGTCGGTGCGGATATGGTCGAGCACGCTGACGAACACCTTGTCGGTCTGCCGATACACCTTGGTCAGTTCGATGGACACCAGTTCCATTTCCTGGAACACCTTGGCGGAGAAGAAGTAAGGATTCGCATAGAAACGGTTCAGTATTTCCCTCTCGTCACTTTTCACCACCGGTTCCAGCTGGTACACGTCGCCGACCAGCAGAAGCTGTTTTCCTCCGAAAGGCTCCCTTATGTTCTGGGAGTAGGTGCGCAATATCCGGTCGATGAAGTCGATGATGTCCGCACGCACCATCGAAATCTCGTCGATGATGACCAGTTCGATGTTCTTGATGAGTTTCCGGTGGTCGGACGAGTATTTCAGATAGTCCTTGAGTTTTCTTCCTGTAAATTTGGGGTCGTCGGGCAGGAGCGGATGAAATGGCAGCTTGAAGAAGCTGTGCAGTGTACTTCCTCCGGCGTTGATGGCGGCTATGCCCGTGGGGGCGAGCACCACATGTTTCTTTTTCGTGGTCTGGCACACGTATTTCAGAAACGTGGATTTTCCCGTTCCGGCCTTTCCGGTCAGGAATACCGACTGGCGCGTGTATTGTATCAGTCTTAACGCGTTCTGAAACTCCGGGTTGTCTGTGTCTATCTGGAGGTGTGTCATTTCCTTTGGGCTTTTCAAAACGATTGATTGGGCAGCATGATTTGCGCCCATTCCGGTATTTCGTCTGTATAAAGTTTTATGAGTTTTCCTCCGGACAGGCGGAAAAGCAAACGGGCTTCCGCATTATCAACTGAATTGCCTGAACCATTCGGTCCTGCTATGACGATGAGGATAGGGCGATGTTCAGAGTTGTTCATGATTATAGATTCTGTTTTCCCACTTGTGCAGATATTCGATATTATCTTTTTTCAATTTGTCGAAATAACGTCTGTTCGCTTCCTTGCTTTTTCGGGCAGCTTCTTCGCATACTTCCTTCATGATGGCAGACAGCATTTCATCGCTCGGCTCTTCTGTGCCGGCGAGTCGATAGTCGTTTAGTTTGGTATTAGTGGTGGTCATATCGTTTACTCTATTTGTTTGTTCTGCGAATATACGGATTTATTTCGGATTTACATCTGGAAGCTCTATGTCTTTTCTTTTTGTTTCATATGTTCCCAAATACTATTTTTATTCGTTCGCCCAGCATGAACATTCTCTAATCGGTGTAAGTCCGCAACACGCCCGATAGCGGGAAGTGTATAGCCCAAGGCAAGGGTGTCCCACGTGAGTTGGAATCTGAAGGAAGCCGGCGGCAAACATCTGGCCTGACGTACAGAAACTTGATATAAGGCTAGTGGGCATGGATGAGATTACGAAACAAATCAAAGTCCGATAGCTATACGGAAATGCCTTGAGTAAATCAAGCAGGTATAAGGTGGAAAGAGAATGTCCTTAACTGGGGAGGTCTTATGGACGTGTACATGATACAATTCAAGCACACGGAGTAAAGCTTGTCATAAGAAGTCAGCAGATGCCATAGTACCTAGGGCACGTGTGCCTATGGGGAAGGGCAGAATCAAGCAGTGCAAAAGTAAATGACTGCTACCCTGCGAGTCTTTTGTAGTCAGATGTCTGAAAGGAGCTCTCTATTCAAACGATAGGACGGAATCCGACAATAGGATAGAAGTGACGTTACTCAATTGCCACACATCGTAAGATGAGAAAGCTCGAAACCGCCGTATGCCGAACGGCACGTACGGTGGTGTGAGAGGTCGGAAAACGAAAGTAACGTGAACTCGATATAAAGGTTGAAATTATCAGTTTGAAAATTAGGAACATAGCGATAAAAGCATTAAATTTATAGTGCTCAATTATAACATTTAAGCAATTACCACTATGTTCTCAGAGGCTAAAGTTACGGAGATTTTTTGTATAGCAGATGATTTTTGCAAGGAATTTGCCAAAACACAGGAAAAATATATGGTTGAAGACAAGAATCATAAGCATCGGAACAAGCCGAACCGGATGAGTGATGCGGAAATCATGGTCATCCTAATACTGTTCCACTCGGGAGGCTTCAGATGTTTCAAGCATTACTATAAGGAATATGTATGCAAACATCTGACGCATCTCTTTCCCAGACGTGTGTCCTATAACCGTTTTGTGGAACTGGAAAAGGAAGTCCTGTTGCAGCTGACCATTTTCATCAAGGAAGTCCTGTTGGGCACTTGTACCGGTATCAGCTTTGTGGATTCCACCCCGTTGCGTGTATGCCGGAACCAACGCATATTGATCCACAAGACTTTTAAGGGTCTCGCCGAACGTGGGAAATGCTCCATGGGATGGTTCTTCGGGTTTAAGCTTCACCTGATCATCAACGATAAGGGTGAAATCCTCAATTTCATGTTCACTCCGGGAAATGTGGATGACCGTGAACCGCTGAAACAGACAAAGTTCTTGAAGAATATAAAAGGAAAACTCTGTGCGGACAAGGGATATATCGGGCAAACCCTGTTCGAGAACCTGTTCCTTAACGGCATACAGTTGATAACCAAAGTGAAGAACAACATGAAGAACTCCCTGATGAGCGTGGCGGACAAAATCCTGCTGAGAAAACGTGCTTTGATTGAAACGGTCAATGACGAGTTGAAGAACATCGCGCAGATTGAACACTCCAGACACCGTTCCTTCAATAACTTTATTGCCAACTCGCTCTCTGCCATAGCTGCATACTGCTTCTTTGAAAAGAAGCCCGCCATTGACGTTTGTTTTGTTAAAGACGGACAACTTACGATGTTTTAATTTATATCGAACTCACGTAAATAGGAAGAAAACTACTTCGTTTTCCTCCTACTCGATTGTATTTTGTATTTCTGTTTTATTTTAACTGGTTATTTGGAAAGGAGAGAGCAATGAAAAAAAGACGGCAGGAAGATGATTCCGCCGCCCATTGCTTTTTTATTTGTCAAATAATCAGAACCTGAACGAAACTCCTGCTCCGCCTTCTTCCGCTTTCAGTTCTAGACATTGCCCTGCCTTGAACTGATAATGAATAGCATTGAACTCACATATAAGAGCTACCAGACCCATTATGCCACCGCCAATCAGGTATCCTTTCGCATCGCTTTTCATCGTAGCATCCCCTTCTTCATTGAAAGTGAATTTCTCTTTCAGACAAGCATAACCAACGAAGAGGCTTGCGGACACCGCCGCACTGCCAGCCGCCGCATAGTGGAAGTTGCGCGACTTTTTCAGATAATCTCCGTAGTCACCAGCTTGCATAGTCGGCCTTTCTGACTTGCGTGTGGAACCGAAATAGAGGTCGTCCGTTCTTCTTTGAGCATTCACCGTCTGGCATCCAGCAATGAGGATAAGAAAAGTTATAATAAGATTCTTCATAAACTAAATGATTTAAATTTCACCTCCCATTGGAAGAATGTGTACATCTTCCACTTCAAAAACAAACAAATATTCATTTGTTACATCTCCAACTTTAACTGGGAATAATATGCTAAACTCTTTTCCCTTTTCTGTAACATCTTCTTCTGGTGACAAGTAATCATGATTTACGAGCCTCTTGCCGGAAGAAAGAACTGCCGAAGCTGAAAATTTTGCTCCACGAGGTACAACGGATTCAGGTTGTGCCCTGTTTATGTCTATCTTACGAGTTTCTCCATTAACCACTCTCTCAGAATTTCCGTATATGTCAATGAACGACATTTCATCCCACGGTAACTTTATGCTTGCATTGGATTTGTTTGTTATTCTAAACATCAATGAAGTTATTCCTGGAAACCATGTGATTTTAAAGAACTCGTCCTCGTATGTAAACTCTCTGCCCTGTTTGTCCGGCAAGTCTACTGAAACAATTTTCCCGTCAGTGCTCTTCACGTTCTCTGGATATTCCACTCTGGACATCTTCAAGTCGTATATCGTGCCATATCCTTTAAGCATGTGTCCATTATTGCTTACTTTACATAATTTCCCATTATAGAAATCAAAAGTCAAATACGAGCCGACCCTCGTATAATTCCAATGAGATGTCCTGCCAGATTCAGTTACTTCTGGATTCTGTCCGTTCATGAAAGCAACTTCCGCCTTGTTCATTCCCAGAACATAGTTCATTTTCTTCATATCCGCTACATACTCTTTCCTTATCTGAGGGATAAAAGGCAAAAGTATATAGCGGTCTTTCAGGGTTGTCACATGAATCAAACCTTCTTTCCCTTTATACCGAACAATTGCATGAAATAAATCCGCTGTGTCCACATTCAATATTTCTACTTCCTTTCCTTTTTTTATAAGAGAATATCTCAGCTCAGACATGGGTCTTTTCATGTCTTGACCAAGTTCAAAGAAATATGCTCTATACATGCTTATTTCACCGGTTATTTGTGCTTTCCCGGAAAAGAGGGTGCATGAAAGGAAAATTAATAACAGTATCTTCTTCATAATCTTTGTTTTTTAATTTCACAAAGAAAATGAATTTCCTTAACAAATCAAAATGTTTTTCTGTTTTATAAGTCACAGAGTCAATTTTTAGTTTTGTTCAGCGAATATAGTGATTATTTGAATTACATGTCTTTTACCCGGATGTCGGGATTGATACTCATCAGATGCCGGATGAACTCTTCTTTGTGCATGGGAGACAGGATGACATTTCCTCCTTTCTTGAACCGGATTCTTATCCGGTCGAGTGAGGCGGCTGGAGCACTTTCGATGGTCCTGGTCCTTGATATTTCCTTGATCTGGCGGATGTCACATGTGGATTTGAAGAAGCTGCATCGGATGTGCAGGGCCGTGCCGTCTATCGTATATCTGATATTTAACAGTATGTCGCAGATAAAGTATGTGAGGACGAGCAAGATCATCAGGGCACCCCACGAAAATGAGATGAATATGAGTGGAAGGTACAGTACGGCACACACGGAGATTGCCACGATGACCAGCCATGCGTCTGTCTTTGAGCGGTAAGTGGTTCTCATATATTCTTTGATTTATAATAAATTGGTGATGGTTGTGGCGGGTATCTCCAGTCTGGAGAAGGCGAACATCTTCTTTCCCAGATCTTTCAGGGATGCGCCGATATGATAAATGTCCGTATCGTCAATGATCAAGAAACGGTCGTGGCTGTTCCGGTAGGTTCTGATGCCGATCGGCGGATATTGTTCATTGTGGCGGTTGAGGTCAAGCTGAAGCTGTGGCGTGATCCGTTTCGTGTAGATGACGGCTGACACGCCTGCATTGCGCTTGCTCAGCATCAGCAGCACGGTTTCGTCCACATAGTTGTCTATCAGAAGAATCGACTTCCTGGCGGTTTTAATCAAATCCACGGCAAACTTATAAGCGTCGAATATCTGTCCGTTGTAGAATATGCCTTCCACTGGTGGCAGGGAAGTGCGTACGAAGAAGTCAATCTTTTCAGAATGCAATGCAACTGTTTTCTCTAATTCGGTCAGGCGGCGGTTTACAGAATATCCTTTTAGCAGATATTCTTTGAGGACACTATTCGCCCAACGTCTAAATAATGTAGCGTTTTTACTATTGACGCGGTAGCCAACTGACAAGATCGCATCAAGGTTATAGACCTTGGTTTTATAAATCTTGCCATCAGATGCAGTTAGTTCCAAAATGGAACATACTGAATCTTCATCTAATTCTGCACTACTAAAGATATTTTTCAAGTGCTTTGTAATAGCTTGTCTTCCTGTGCCGAAAAGTTCAGCAATCTGTGCTTGTGTAAGCCATACCGTATCATTTTCCAGACGGACTTCAAGTCTTATAGCTTCATCCGGTTGGTATAATATGATTTCTCCTTGGTTCTTCATGTTGCGTTTCTGCTTTGATATTAAATCGTAAAATTATATGGATAGGAACAGATTTTCCAAATATTATTGTTCCTCTTTTACTTACCTTTGGAGTAGGTTCCAACTTGTTTCGGGAAACGTCTGGACGTTTCAGTTCAAATGTCGGAACGTTTCGGGTAAAACGTCGGGGCGTTTTATTTTCTCTCCCAACAGGAGCAGGCGTGAGTATCGGTTTTTCCGGAAAAGTCGTACCACCTGATAACAGAGTGTGAGTTCGATGACGGCTATTACCAGACCTGTCACGAAACTTCCGGCGGTATCCACATAAATTTCGGCAGGAGTCAGGGCGCATTCCAGCAGGAAGGTCTGCACCCAATACAGACCCAGAGTGGATTTGCCCATCCGGTCGAATGTGGGCATGATTTTCCAGTGGGAAATTCTCTTGTAGATCCATGGGGCGGAGAGAAAGCAGACCATGCTTCCGGCTATGCCGATGCCGAGGCGGAAGAGCGTGACATACAGGTTATGCAGGTCGAGGCTTCCGGTCTGCCAGTCTATCAGGTCCACCGGAACCATATAGACCGTCATCCGTCCTGACCAGAAGGGAAGCATGGCGAGAAACGCGATGAGGCATGCCGCCAGCAGTTTGCCGGCATGTGTTTGGATGGCTTTACGTTTTTTCTCGCAGAGGTATCCTGTCCAGAACATGGGAAGCATGAAGTTTACGTAGTCGATGTTTCCGGCCGGTATCAGGTTGACTGCCAGCGTGGATACTGTTATTGCCAGCGGAAGCGAACGGAGCAGCCTGATGCTTGCGTAACCGATGAGGTAGCAGAAGAACACGCTTTTCAGAAACCATACCGTATTGAAAAAACCGATGACGGAAATGTTGATAAGCTCAGGGCATGGATTATATCTTGTGATGGCTGTAAACGCGTACATGATGAGGAATGCCGAAATGGAGGGTACTACCAGCTGGATGAATTTCTTCCTGCACATCTCCCAGAATGAAATCTTGAGCGAGGAGCCGAAGAAATAGCCGCAAAGCAGCATGAAGAGGGGCATGTGGAACGTATAGATGAAACTCCAGATGGGGTTGTCCCAGAAATCGTTGCCTGTGGTCCGCTCGACGGAATGTCCGAGGAATACGCAGGCGATGGCGAAGAATTTCAAAAAATCGAGATAGGGAATGCGGGTCTTGGTGGATGTGTTCATAAGCTTTGCCGGTTTTGTACGGCTGTAAAGTTAGTGCTTTTTCCCGATGCTCTTTTGGAACTGCTGTAAAAAATCCGGTACAGGCATGAAAAAAGCGGTCGCATGACGCCACCGCTTTCCCGTAATATTAACCATATCGCCTTCCGGCTTTTTGATTTCTCTTATAGAATGCTGAAATGTTTCAGCGTTCCGCAACAATTATTTATTTGCGGTTAGTTTCATTCAGCATTACGTAACCCCAGATCATCGGATCTGCGTTAGCGATTTTGTGGAAAATGTTTGTTACCTTTTTCATAATTGTTACCCTTTCTTTTTTTAATTAATACCTTAAAAACTTTTTCTCTCAAGCCGGCCGTCGCGGTCCGCTTTTCGATTCATCTTTTTACCAGTCAGTGTTATCCTTAAAACTTATCTTTTTACTGTTTAGTCAAGCTCTAGAACTTGTTTTCTTTTGATTACGGTGCAAAGATAGGGCTTTTTTCTTATCAAAACATGTTTTGCAGCATAAATTTGAATTTTTCCCCTGTTTTGTTGATGTAAATCAAAAAATAAGTGTATAGTGTGACATTTCTGTTGCATGTGTGAACAAAAAATGAACCGCTTCCTTCCGTAAGGTGTTTTTTTCCCTCCGAATATGTACCTTTGCAGGCACTTTATATATTAATGTATGAATCAGACTAACCGATATGAGGAACGGTTGGGCACGGATCCGATGCTCCCGCTCGTATTCAAGATGGCGCTTCCGGCTGTGGCCGCACAGTTTGTCAACCTGCTTTATAGTATAGTAGACCGTATATACATCGGACATATTCCCGGAATCGGTACTGATGCGTTGGCGGGAGTGGGGGTGACTACTTCCATAATCGTGCTTATATCGGCTTTCTCTTCCATCGTGGGTGCGGGCGGTGCACCGTTGGCGGCCATTGCGCTCGGACAGGGCGACCGGAGGAGGGCCGGGGAGATATTGGGAAACGGTTTTGTGTTGCTGATATTGTTTGCACTGACCACAGCTTCTCTTTCATATATATTCATGGAACCGCTTCTGCTTCTGACAGGCGCGTCCGAGCGTACATTGCCGTATGCGGTGGACTATTTGTCGGTGTATCTGCTTGGAACCGTCTTCGTGGAGCTTTCTACAGGTCTGAACACGTTCATCAATTGCCAGGGGCGTCCTACCGTCGCCATGTATTCCGTACTGATAGGTGCGGTTCTCAACATTATCCTTGACCCGATTTTTATTTTTGTGTTCGATATGGGAGTGAAAGGTGTGGCATGGGCTACCATTTTTTCTCAGGCATGCAGTGCGGCGTGGGTGTTGGGTTTCCTGTTTTCCGATAAGGCGACACTTCCGCTGGAAAAGCGTTATATGAAAGCCGACCGTAAGATTGTGCTTTCGATGTTGGCTCTGGGGGCTTCTCCTTTTATTATGGCAAGCACTGAAAGCCTGGTCGGATTCGTGTTGAACGGAAGTCTGAAGCTGTTCGGGGACATTTATGTCAGCGCATTGGCGGTCCTGCAGAGTGCCATGCAGTTCGCCAGTGTTCCGTTGGTAGGATTCGCGCAAGGATTCGTGCCGATTGTGAGTTATAATTATGGGCATGGTGACAAGCGGCGCGTGAAAGAATGTTTCCGGATTGCGCTGGTTGTGATGTTTTCGTTCAATCTTGTACTGATGCTGTTCATGATCTGTTTTCCGGCTTTTGTGGCGGCCGCATTTACCGATGACGCACGTCTGATAGAGACGGTGCGTTGGACCATGCCGTTGTTTCTGGCCGGAATGACGATATTCGGACTGCAGCGTGCCTGTCAGAATATGTTCGTGGCGTTGGGGCAGGCAAAGGTCTCTATTTTCATCGCCCTGTTGCGGAAAGTGTTCCTGTTGGTCCCGCTTGCTTTGATACTTCCCCGGTTTATGGGCGTCAGTGGCGTGTATGCCGCCGAAGCCATATCCGATGGCACTGCCGCCATCTGCTGTACACTGGTTTTTTTCTGGCAGTTCCCGAAGATACTCAAGAGAATGCCGGTACGTTCCTGAGGTCTCAGGCCTCTTGTCTGAATGGGAGACGGAACGTGCATCCGTTTTTCCATTGTGAACATCCGTAGGCCGTTTTTCCTTTGATGATGATTCCCGTGCCGCATACGGGGCAGGCTTTCCCGAGGATACTGTCATTGGCAGGAAGGGGTTCTGGCTTTTCCTGTTTTCTGTTCCGGGACGGTTGGGCGTTTTTGGAGCGGGCTGTCCGGGTCTTCGGTTTAGCCGGGGCCTCTTTTTTCTTGTCGGGCTTGGGCTGTATGGCCGGATCGGAAACAATCGTTACGTGCCGGTTTGTATTGTCGCGCAACACGCTGTAGACAATATCCGTGACCATCTGTTTCAGTTCTGTCAGGAACGTGGCCGCATCGTACGATTTCCGTTCAATTCCGCGCAGTTTCTTTTCCCATATTCCGGTAAGCTCCGCCGATTTCAACAGTTCTTCATGGATGAGCTGTATCAGTTCCACACCGGTGGGCGTGGCAATCAGGTTTTTCCGTTCCTTGCGGATATAGTGCCGCTTGAACAGAGTCTCTATGATGGCCGCGCGGGTGGAAGGACGGCCTATTCCGTTCTCTTTCAGTGCATCGCGAAGTTCGTCGTTATCCACCAGTTTTCCGGCTGTTTCCATGGCACGGAGCAGGGTGGCCTCGGTGTAAGGACGTGGAGGTTGGGTCCATTTCTCATAAAGTGCTGGTTCATGCGGGCCTGATTCCCCTTTGGTAAATGCCGGCAAGGCCCTTTCTTCCTCATTGTCTTTGGTCTCTTCAGCGGAATCTTTTGTCTCTTTGGCAAAAAGCACTCTCCATCCGGGTTCCAGAATCTGTTTTCCGGTCACTTTAAATTCTATCTTGTCAGCTTCTCCAATCACGGTGGTGGTGGAGAATTTGCAGTCGGGATAGAATACGGCGATGAAG
Organism: uncultured Bacteroides sp.; assembly: GCA_949289295.1. Lineage (GTDB taxonomy): Bacteria > Bacteroidota > Bacteroidia > Bacteroidales > Bacteroidaceae > Phocaeicola. The sequence continues at coordinate 61,782 of CASENM010000004.1, read as the reverse complement.
CGGCGCGCGATCAGGTCGAACACGCGGGTTTCCATGTCGCTCAGTCCTTGCGGCTGTACTCCTGTGGGGATAATGGCATGGTGGTCGGTCACTTTGGAATTGTCGAACACTTTCTTCGATTTGACCAGTGGCTTTCCGGCCAGAGAAGCCGTGAATTGGGTGTAGTTTTTCAGTCCCTCCAGAATCTTCGGGCATTTGGGATAAATGTCATCGCTCAGGAAAGTCGTGTCCACACGCGGATAGGTGGCTACCTTTTTTTCATAAAGCGACTGGATGAGCTGCAGGGTCATGTCGGCCGAGTAGCTGAATTTCCGGTTGCATTCCACCTGAAGGGAAGTCAGGTCGAACAGACGGGGAGGGGCTTCCGTCCCTTTCTTGGCGGTCACTTCCGTCACGGTAAACGGTGCATCCTTGATTCGTGCGAGCAGTTCCTGTCCGGTCTTCTCGTCCGTGATCTGCGGGATTCCCCGGTTGTTGTCTGTCGATGCTTTTTTCCTGGAAACGGGATTCTCCTTTTCCTTTTCCGCCTCTTCCGCCAGTTCCTCATCGCTTTTTCGGACGATGGCGGAAAACAATGTATCGCGGTACACGGTTTTCAGTTCCCAGTATTGTTTGGGAACAAAATGTTCGATTTCCTGCTGCCGTTTTACAATCAATGCTAGTGTGGGGGTTTGTACACGGCCGATGGACAGCACCTGTTTGCTTTGGCCGTACTTCAAAGTATAGAGCCGTGTGGCGTTCATTCCCAAAGTCCAGTCACCGATGGCCCGGCTCAGTCCGGCTTCATAGAGCGGCTGGAATTCGGACTGGTCCTTCAGGTGAGCGAATCCGTCACGTATCGCCTCTTCGGTGAGCGAGGATATCCACAGGCGTTTGACCGGACATTTCGCTCCGGCTTTCTGCATCACCCAGCGTTGGATAAGCTCTCCTTCCTGTCCGGCATCGCCGCAGTTGATGATCATGTCGGCTTTCTGCATCAGGCTCTCAATGATATGGAATTGTTTTTCAATGCCCGGGTCGTTGATCAGTTTGATGCCGAATCGTGGCGGAATCATAGGCAGGGAGCTGAGACTCCATGCCTTCCACGACGGGGTATATTCATGAGGTTCCTTCAAGGTGCACAGATGGCCGAATGTCCAGGTCACCTGATATCCGTTTCCTTCTATATATCCTTCTTTTCTGTTCCGTGCTCCGAGCACATCCGCGATGTCGCGGGCTACACTGGGTTTTTCGGCAATGCAAACAATCATGGTCTTACAAATAATCAACAAAATTACGTAAAGTTGTCCAATAAAAAAATAAAAATCGGGTTCTCTTCATGCCCGGCTTCCATAAATTCCCTATCTTTGAGCGCATTAGCAGAGAATTGAATGTTGCTGCGTGTGTGGCAAGGTTTTTGCTGTATTCAGTTGTAAATCATTAATTGGAAAGAAGAATATGTTTATTTGGATTGTATTTATCGGCATTGCGGTAATCAGTTATATCGTACAGGCCAGACTGAAGAGTAAATTTGAGAAGTATTCCGAAATGCCTTTGTCGAATGGGATGACGGGGCGTGAGGTTGCCGAGAAGATGTTGCGCGACAATGGCATATACGATGTGACGGTGACCAGTACGTCGGGTATGTTGACTGACCATTATAATCCGGCGAACAAGACGGTGAATCTGAGTGAGGGGGTATACGGTACATGCAGTGTGGCTGCTGCGGCTGTAGCGGCTCATGAGTGCGGACATGCCGTGCAGCACGCACGTGCTTACGGACCGTTGCAGATGCGTTCGGCATTGGTTCCGGTGGTGCAGTTCTCCTCGTCCATTGTCTCGTGGGTGTTGTTGGCGGGAATCCTGTTGGTGAATTCTTTCCCCCAGCTGTTGCTTATCGGTATCTGTCTGTTTGCCATGACCACCCTGTTCAGTCTGATCACTCTTCCGGTGGAGATTGACGCAAGCCGTCGTGCGTTGGCTTGGCTGAGCAATGCCGGAATCACCAATGCGTTCAACCATCGTCAGGCTACGGATGCGCTGAGGTCGGCTGCCTATACGTATGTGGTGGCAGCGTTGAGCTCGTTGGCTACGCTGATTTATTATGTCATGATTTACATGAACCGTCGTGAGTAAGAGAATATTAAGAAACGGATTATGAGAAAAAGGAATTTGCAGCGGAAAAGATGCGGATTCCTTTTTTTATTTTCGGATAAACGGATTCATATTTTAAGAATCAAATATTTCATTGTAATTTTGCACCGACAAAAAAACAGAATCATTATGGCAACGAAACCAGGCATTCCTAAAGGGACAAGAGATTTTTCGCCGGTAGAGATGGCGAAACGTAATTATATATTCAACACGATTCGTGAAGTGTTTTATCTGTATGGATTCCAGCAGATTGAGACTCCGGCGATGGAGAACCTTTCCACATTGATGGGAAAATATGGCGAGGAAGGTGACAAGCTGCTGTTCAAGATTCAGAACTCAGGTGACTATTTTTCGGGTCTGACTGATGAGGAGCTGTTGAGCCGGAACGCGGCCAAGCTGGCAGGCAAGTTCTGTGAAAAAGGTTTGCGCTACGATTTGACGGTACCTTTTGCCCGTTATGTGGTGATGCACCGCGATGAGATTACTTTCCCGTTCAAGCGTTTCCAGGTTCAGCCGGTATGGCGTGCCGACCGTCCGCAGAAGGGACGTTACCGTGAGTTCTATCAATGTGATGCCGACGTGGTGGGAAGTGACTCGTTGTTGAATGAGGTGGAACTGGTACAGATGCTGGATACGGTGTTCAACCGTTTCGGTATCCGTGTGTCCATCAAGGTGAACAACCGGAAAATCCTGACAGGTATTGCGGAAATCATCGGTGAGGCTGACAAGATTGTGGACATTACGGTGGCTATCGACAAACTCGACAAGATCGGCCTTGACAATGTGAATGCGGAGCTGGCCTCAAAAGGCATCTCGCAGGAAGCGATAGACAGACTGCAGCCTATTATCCGGCTGGACGGATCGAACGGGGAGAAGCTTCAGACACTCAAGAATGTGCTTGCGGCCAGTGAGACCGGATTGAAAGGTGTGGAGGAAAGTGAGTTTATACTGAACAAGGTAGCTGCCTTGGGAGTAAAATCAGAAGTGGAGCTTGATCTGACGCTGGCCCGTGGCCTGAACTACTATACCGGTGCCATCTTTGAAGTGAAAGCCCTTGACGTGCAGATCGGAAGTATCAGTGGTGGCGGACGCTATGACAATCTGACAGGCGTGTTCGGTATGGATGGCATGTCGGGGGTAGGCATCTCGTTCGGTGCAGACCGTATTTATGACGTGCTGAACCAGCTCGACCTTTATCCGAAAGAATCTGCCGATGCTACCCGGTTGCTCTTTGTCAATTTCGGGGAAGCCGAGGCCGCCTATGTGTTGCCGATATTGGCCAAGGTACGTGAGGCGGGCATCCGTGCGGAAATCTATCCCGACAGCGCAAAGATGAAGAAGCAGATGAGTTATGCCAACAATAAGGCTGTTCCTTTTGTCGCCATTGTGGGTGAGACCGAAATGAACGAAGGAAAGGTCACTTTAAAGAACATGACTACGGGTGAGCAGGCATTGGTGACTGTAGACGAACTGGTATCAGCGGTAAAAGCTTGATCTTGTAGTATTTATTCTGTCAGACAGAACGCAGTGAAGCATCTCGAAAGTTGGAACTGATACACATGAGATGCTTCACTGCGTTTTTATCACTGACGGGGGAGATAGAATCTTTTAATTTTCCCCTTCTTTTCCGCCCTGCAGGCTTGGGGGAAATTTCTTTTTTGGGGTGATGCCCAGTTCTTTCAGCATTTCCGCCTGACGGATCAGATTGCCTCGTCCTTGTGAAAGCTGGTTGCGGGCGTTCTCGTAGGCGTTGGAGGCCGTTTTCAGGGTATCTCCGATTTTTTCAAATGTTTCCGTGAATCCTACCAGTTTCTCATAAAGTGCGGTTCCGCGGTTTACGATATTCTGGATGTTCTTGAGCTGGTATTCCCGTTTCCATAAATCCAGTGCCAGCCGGAGGGCGGCAATCAGGTTGGTCGGGCTCATCAGTACCACTTTCTTCTGATAGGCGTAATTCCAGAGGTCATGGTCGGCCTGCAGGGCCAGCAGGTAGGCCGGCTCGTTGGGGATGAACATCATGACAAAATCGGGTGCCGTGGCATCGTATTTCGAATAGTCTTTCCGGCTCAGTTCGTCGATGTGGCTTCTGACGGAGCCCAGATGGGCTTTCAGGTATTGTTCCTGTGCGGTTTTGTCCTCGCATCCTACATAGTTGGCGTAAGCGGTGAGCGATACTTTCGAGTCGATGATGACCACGCGGTTGTCGGGATATTTGACCAGCACATCCGGCTGCATCCGTTGCCCCTGCTCGTTTTTGAGCGGTTCACCGTTTTCGTCCTTCAGAAACTCCTGTCTGAAGAACTCTTCCCCTTCCCTAAGCCCGGAACGTTCGAGAATCGTCTCCAGAATCATCTCGCCCCAGTTTCCCTGCATCTTGGAGTCCCCTTTCAGAGCACGTGTCAGGTTGTTGGCGTCATCGCTGATTTGTTTGTTGAGTTGCATCAGCTCTTTGATCCGGTCTTCAAGCGAGAAGCGTTGTTTCGATTCCTTGTCGTACACTTCCGCTACCTGATGTTTGAATTCCTGCAAGTTCTCTCCGAAAGGTTTCAGCAGGCTGCTCAGGCTTTCGGCACTGAGCTTGTTGAATGTTTCCGTCTTTTGCTGGAAAATCCGGTTGGCGATGTTCTCGAACTCCATCTGGAATTGTTTGTGCAGGTCGGCCAGTTCCTTTTTCTGCAGTTCCAGTTTTTCGTTCAGGTTGTGGTTTTCCGTGCGGAGCGAGGCGGCTGTCTGCCGTGTTTCAGACAACGCTTTTCCCGTCTCGTCCAGTTGCCGGCGTAGAAAGTCCTTTTCCCGTTTCTCCTGTTCCATCAGTGCGGCGGTCTTTTGCTGTTCGGCGTTCAGCATGTCCTGTGTGTGCGTCTGCTGCATCTGCAGTTGTGTTGTCAAGGATGCGGTCTTGCGTGACAGGATCAGACAGCCGATGATGATACCCGTTACAAGTCCTGTCAGCAGATAAATGATTTCCATATCTTATCTATGAGATGCGTTTTACAGTTTCTTCAGTTCCTTGTAAAGGCGTTGCACGGGCAGTCCCATCACGTTGAAGTAGGAGCCTTCCAGCCGGGTGACACCGATAAAGCCGATCCATTCCTGCACTCCGTAGGCTCCGGCTTTGTCCAACGGACGGTAGTTTTTCACATAATAGTCGATTTCCTCTTCACTGAGCGTGTCGAATGTCACGTCGGTGGTCGTGGCGAAGGCACGCTGTGTGTCGGCAGTCGTGATGCAGACTCCGGTAATCACCTGGTGGACCCGTCCGGACAGTTGGCGGAGCATGCGGCAGGCGTCCGCCTCGTCTTTCGGTTTCCCCAATACTTCTCCGTCCAGCCAGACAATGGTGTCGGCGGTAATGATCAGTTCGTCTTTCCGGATATGCGGACGGTAGGCGTCGGCCTTTTCGCGGGCGATGTACACGGGTATTTCCTCTCCTTGAAGATTGTCCGGATAGCTTTCCTCTATTCCGGGAAGTGTTTTCACTTCATAGTCGATTCCCAGTCCGGCAAGCAGTTCTCTGCGTCGGGGAGAGTTCGATGCAAGGATAATGTGGTATTTCTTCAGATTGTCTAATGTCATTGTAGGTCAGTTTTCAAGTTCAATAATGTTCAAGTGGGGGTGCAAGGGTACGGAGAACCGACTACCGGTCTCGTGCCTTTGTATCCGGCAAGAGGTCTACCAGCCGAACGCTTCCTGATGCGACATCCATTTTCCTTGGGCACGGAGCACCTGTTCGATGACATCCCGGCCGCACCCGTAGCCTCCGTTGCGGTGGGAGATGTATTTGCAGACCGACTTGATTTCGGGCGCCGCATCGGCGGGACAGCAGGGCAGTCCCACCAGTCTGAGTACCTCATAGTCAGGAATGTCATCACCCATGTAGAGCACTTCCTCCGGTTTCAGGTCGTATTTCCGGAGCAGTTCTTCGTATTCCTTTGTCTTGACCGACGCTCCCAGATAAATGTCCTTGACGCCGAGAGCCTCATAGCGTTTCCTTATCGACTCCGTTTTTCCTCCGGTGATGATGGCTATGTGCAGACCGCATTTTACGGCCAGTTGCAGGGCATATCCGTCCTTGATGTTGACGGTGCGCATCGGGTCGCCGTTGGAGTCCATTCCGACGGTTTCTCCACTCAATACTCCGTCCACGTCAAAAAACAGCGCCTTTATTCTTGTAAGGTCATAGTTTATCATTTTCTTCTTTGTCTTTAAGTTCGTATGTATGAATGTTCCTGCTGATCAGATGGTAAAGGGTGGCCAGTTCCGGCTCCTCTTCCAGTATCTCCAGATGCCGCTCCATCACGTTCCGGTCATCCCGTCGGGCCGGACCTGTCTGTGCTTCCGTAGGAGTGAGCGTATGTACTTTCCGCGCAGTCTCGTCAATCAGCGGAAGCATGGCCTCGAACGGGAGTCCGTGGGCACGCAGCAGGTGTCTGCTGATGGCATACATGTGGTTGGCGAAGTTGCAGGCGAACACGGCCGCGATGTGCAGATATTTCCGTTGCTCCGATGAGGCCGCGTATACTTTGTCGCTCAGCCGTCCGGCCAGTTCCTGCAGAAGGAGCGTGTCGTCCGGCAGACTGGTCTCGATGAAAAAAGGGACATTGGAAAAGTCGACGCTTCTTGACTTGCTGAACGTCTGCATCGGGTAGAGCACTCCGTGGCGGCGCGCTTTTCCTTCCCATACCGACATGGGCATGCTTCCTGCCGTATGTACGAACAGCGCGTCCGGATTGGCGTATCGTGCCAGCGTACCGGTAACTTCTTCCAGTACGGCATCCTTCACCGAGACGATATATAGGTCTGAGTCGGGCGATATTTCCGACAAGTCGGTGGTAAAGGCGCAGTCCAGCGCGGAAGCCAGCACCAGTGCGGAAGTTTCCGTCCGGCTGTATATTTGGTTGACGCGGCAACTCTTCCGGGCGAGCGCCTGTGCCAGGTGGGTCGCCACATTGCCCGCGCCGATGAATGTGAGGGTAAGATTCTGTTTTTTCATGTCAGCGTGAAGAGATGAAATAAAGGATGATTCCGATGAGCAGCAAGGCGGCGGGAAGCAGGTAGGATGACATCTGTCCCAACAGCGCGATGACCAGTCCGATATTCTGGATTAGCCAGATGCCGGCCAGGATGATGCCCACCGACTTGTCGCGCTTGAACCACAGGAAGATGACAGCCGCATAAAGCAACATGTTGTCTTTCTGCATGATCCAGGAGAGTCCCATCCGTCCGAAGCCGAACGTCCTGTCAATCAGGTACAGGAGTCCCATCACGACAAGAAATACGGCGGTGGCCTTATAGGTATCCTTATTGTCCGTTGCCGTTGCCATTGTCAGGATTGTATTGGTTGATGTGCACTTTCTCCCATTGCAGATGGGATTCGTCGAACGGTTTCCGTTCCATGCCTTTGTGTCCGACGGCGATGATGCAGAGCACCTGAAGCTGCAAGGGCAGGCCGAGCAGCTCGTGGATATATTCGTTGGCGGGTGTGCCGTCGGCCGTATCGCGTTCGCGTACCTGCACCCAGCAGCTTCCCAGTCCCAGATCTTCCGCCTGCAACTGAATCATGATGGCGGCCGCCGAGGCATCCTCTATCCACACATCACTGGCCATCGGATCGGCGGTCACCACAATGGCCAGCGCGGCGTCTTTCACGAACGCGGCTCCCGAAGGCTTGCATCGGGACAGTTTCTCCAGCAGCAGTTTGTCGTCTACCGCGACGAACTGCCAGCTGTTCGACCTTTTCGAGGTGGGCGACATCAGTCCGGCCTTGAGCAGTGCCACTACTTCGTCCTGAGTCAGTTCCTCTTCCGTAAACTTGCGCATGCTGCGCCTGCTTCTGATCAATTCGCTGAAGTTTTCCATAAAAAAATCGTTTTGTCCCGACAAATATAGCTTATCCGTTCCAAATCCTCAAAAAAAATCCTACATTTGCAATGTATGGCACTTCGTCTGGCTACATATTATAAAGCTGAAAATATCCCTTCCTTGCCGGGTTCGAATGTCTTTTATTCCGTTGAAATGTTTCAGGCATTGCAGCAGGCCAAGGGATTCCGTCCCGTGTTGCTCGTGGCTTACGAGGGGACACAGGCGGTAGGCAAATTGCTTTGCATCACCCGCCGCTGTTTCCGTTTCAAGCTCTTTTTCCGCGAGACGTATGTTTATGGTACAGGGGAGTATTTCCCCTCCTCTTTTGCGAGGGAGGAGATTTTCCGGGAACTGCTGGCTTGTTTCACGTCCAGTTTCAAGGACCGTTCGTTCCTGTTGGAGTTCCGTAATCTGGAGGAACCTTTGTTCGGCTACCGTTATTTCCGTGAGTGCGGCTATTTCCCTGTGCGTTGGATGCGGGTGCGCAATTCGCTGCATGGAAACCGTATTGACAAGTGGATGAGCGAGTCGAAGAAACGTCAGATCAGCCGTGGGTTGAAGAGTGGGGCGGAGATGGATGTGGCCCGTACGGAAGAGGAGGTCCGTGAATTTTTCACGCTGCTGCGCCGCTACTATTCGTCCAAGATTCACCGTTACCTTCCGGATCTCGAGTTTTTCCTTTCCCTGTCACGCCAGTCGTCCGAGCACGCCAGGATTTTCATCGTGCGCTATAAGGGGAAGATTATCGGCGGTTCGGTCTGCCTGTTTTCGGAAAAGGATGCTTACCTGCTTTTTTCCGGAGGCATGCGGAAAAGTTATCCGTTGCAGTATCCTGGTGTGCTGGCCGTGTGGAATGCCATGGCGTATGCCCTTGCCCACGGTTACGACCATTTTGAGTTCATTGACGCCGGACTGCCTTTCAAGAAATACGGTTACCGTGATTTCATTCTCCGTTTCGGCGGGCGTCAGATGAGCAGCCGCCGTTGGTTCCGTGTGGGATGGGGGTGGCTCAACCGTCTGCTCGTGAAATTTTACGTGTGATTTCATTACTGACATTTTGTCCGGAGAAAACGCTTTGACATTTTACTTGAAACGCCTAAGCGTTTTGGTCAAAACGTCCTTACGTTTCAGGTAAAATGCCGAAGCGTTTTTTACCGCGATGTTTTCATACTGGATAAAATTCGTCAAATTGTTTTGTAATGTATTGATAATTAACGTGTTGGTATAGTGTGACATTTTGACAGGAATCGTTTCGTGAATCTAAAAAAGAAAAGACCTTATTTCTTTCCTCCAATGATGATGGTATGATTTTTCCGATTTTATTCTTTGTATTCCGGTAGTTCTGCATTTCAGGTTTTTCGTGGATTCATTTTGTGGGCGACGCACGGCTGATGGCACCATGCCAATATATCCGGGCGAACACACGGGTCCGCCCCTACGGGTCAATGGCGTATTGAAAAGAATGGCATGTTAAATGAAGAGCCGTAGTGGGTGACGTAAAAAAAAGGCGAAAAGTTTCTTTATTCGGCACAATTTTCTTTTCTTTGTGCAATGTAATCGAATAAAACTTTAATTATAATACCATTCAGTTATGAAAATTTCTCATATCGAACACCTGGGCATTGCGGTGAAGAGTATCGAAGAAGCCCTTCCTTATTATGAAAATGTATTGGGCCTGAAATGTTATAACATAGAGACAGTGGAAGACCAGAAAGTGAAGACCGCGTTCTTGAAGTGCGGAGAGACGAAAATCGAGTTGCTGGAACCCACGGGACCGGACAGCACCATCGCCAAGTTTATCGAAAACCGCGGCATGGGCGTGCATCATGTGGCTTTCGCGGTAGAGGACGGAGTGGCCAATGCGTTGGCTCAGGCCGAAGAAGCGGGTCTCCGGCTGATTGACAAGGCTCCCCGTAAAGGTGCCGAGAATCTGCAGATCGCTTTCCTGCATCCCAAGTCGACAATGGGCGTGCTGACCGAGCTTTGCGAGAAATGACATTTGGCAAAATGATTGACTGTTCATTAATTTAAATAGAAAATACCATGAGTAACCAACTTGAAAAAGTAAAAGAACTGATAGACCTGCGTGCCAAGGCTCGTATGGGTGGCGGTGAGAAGGCCATCGAGAAACAGCACGCCAAAGGAAAATATACGGCTCACGAACGCATCTCGATGCTGCTCGATGAAGGGAGTTTCGAGGAAATGGACATGTTCGTGGAGCACCGGTGCACGAACTTCGGAATGGAAAAGAAGCATTATCTGGGCGACGGAGTGGTGACAGGTTACGGAACCATCGACGGACGTCTGGTGTATGTGTTCGCGCAGGACTTCACGGTTTCGGCGGGCTCGTTGTCGGAAACCATGTCGAAGAAGATCTGCAAGGTGATGGACATGGCCATGCGGATGGGTGCGCCTGTAATCGGACTGAACGATTCGGGCGGTGCGCGTATTCAGGAAGGAATCTGCGCCTTGGCGGGATATGCCGAGATTTTCCAGAGGAACATTCTGGCTTCGGGCGTGATTCCGCAGATTTCGGGAATCTTCGGGCCTTGTGCGGGCGGTGCGGTGTATTCTCCGGCGCTGACCGACTTCACATTGATGATTGAGGGGACTTCATATATGTTCTTGACAGGGCCGAAGGTGGTGAAGTCTGTGACAGGTGAGGATGTTACGCAGGAAAATCTGGGTGGCGCGAGTGTGCATTCCACCCGTTCCGGTGTGACCCACTTCACGGCGGCCACCGAGGAGGAAGGATTGTCTCTTATCCGTAAGCTGCTGGGTTACTTGCCGCAGAACAATCTGGAAGAGCCGCCTTATACGGACTGTACGGACCCGATAGACCGTCTGGAGGACTCGTTGAACGAGATTATCCCTGACAGTCCCAACAAGGCATACGATATGTACGAGGTGATCGGGGCGATTGTGGACAACGGTGAGTTTCTGGAGGTACAGCCGGATTTTGCCAAGAATATCATTGTGGGCTTTGCCCGTTTCAACGGCCAGTCGGTAGGAATCGTGGCCAACCAGCCCAAGACATTGGCCGGTGTGCTCGACTGCAACGCCTCACGCAAGGGAGCGCGTTTCGTGCGTTTCTGCGACGCGTTCAACATCCCTATCGTCTCGCTGGTGGATGTGCCGGGCTTCCTTCCGGGTACGGGTCAGGAGTACAACGCCGTCATTCTGCACGGTGCGAAACTGCTGTACGCATACGGAGAGGCTACAGTGCCCAAGGTGACCATTACGTTGCGCAAGTCGTATGGAGGCTCGCACATCGTGATGAGCTGCAAGCAGTTGAGGGGTGACATCAACTATGCATGGCCTACTGCCGAGATTGCCGTGATGGGAGGTTCTGGCGCAGTGGAAGTGCTTTATGCGAAGGAGGCGAAAGAGGCTGCCGACCCGAAAGCGTTCATGGCCGAGAAAGAGGCGGAATACACCAAGCTGTTCGCCAATCCGTATAACGCCGCCAAGTATGGCTACATTGATGATGTGATCGAGCCGCGCAACACACGTTTCCGCATCATCCGCGCTTTGCAGCAGCTTCAGACCAAGAAGCAGACCAATCCGGCCAAGAAGCATGGAAACATTCCATTGTAATGACAACCCTTAAACGAACGATGATTATGAAGAAACCGAAAACAGGAATATTCCTTTCGCTGCTTCTGCTGGTGGGGCTGGTCTCGTGTACGGGGCAGAAACCCGACAGCAAGCTGGTCATCAACGAGGTGCTTACCGACAACGTGAGCAATTTCCAGGATGACTATGGCGTGCACAGCGGATGGATCGAGATATTCAACAAGGCATACAGTACGGAGGACTTGGCCGGTTGTCTGATCAAGGTGAGCTGCAAGCCGGGCGATACCGCCACTTACTTCATTCCGAAGGGGGACGTGCTTACCAGCATTCCGCCCCGGCAGCATTCGCTGTTCTGGGCCGATGGTGCTCCCCGTCGTGGGACATTCCATACCAACTTCGTGTTGAGCAAGACAGGCGACAACTGGATCGGACTTTACGATTCGGGACGTAACCTGCTGGACGAGGTGGTGGTTCCGGGTGGTCTCCTGAAGGCAAACCAGTCGTACGCGCGTGTCACCGACGGTGCGGAAGAGTGGGAAGTGAAGGATGACAGCGAGTTGAGATACGTCACTCCGAGTACCAACAACCAGACCATCGAGAGCAATCCGAAGATGGAGAATTTCGAGCATCATGACCCGGCAGGTGTCGGCATGACCGTCACGGCCATGGGGGTGGTGTTTGTCGGCCTGATATTGCTTTATATCTGCTTCCGCTTTGTCGGCAAGCTGGCTGTAAGGCTCCGCAAGCGCAATGCGATGAAGGTGCATAACGTGACCGACAAGGACGAGGCGAAAGAGCGTGGCTTCGGTGAGGCTCCGGGTGAGGTGATTGCCGCCATCACGATGGCTCTTCATGAGGCTCAGGGAGCCGACCACGATGTGGAAGAGACAATTCTGACCATCAGCCGCGTGAAGAGAAGCTATTCTCCGTGGAGCTCGAAAATCTATACATTGCGTGAGACTCCTCATAGAAAATAACCTTTTAACAATTTGGAAAACATGAAAGAATACAGATATAAAATCAACGGAAATCTTTATAAGGTGGCCGTGGGAGACATAGAAGAAAACAACCATGTCCGTGTGGAAGTGAACGGTACGGCCTATATGGTGGAACTTGAAAAGAAGAAGGCGCCTAAAATCAAGCCGGTGCTGCGCACGGCGTCCACTTCACCGGCCGCTCCGCCTCCTGCCATCAGCCGTCCCGCCCCGATTGGGGGAGTGTCGGCGGTGCGTTCCCCGCTTCCCGGTGTGATTCTTGAGATTAAGGTGAAGGAAGGGGATGCCGTGAAGCGCGGGCAGACTTTGATGATACTTGAGGCCATGAAGATGGAAAACGACATCAAGGCCGACCGCGACGGAAAGGTGACCGCCATCAAGGTGAGCAAGGGAGAATCTATTCTTGAAGGAACTGACCTTATAATCATTGAATAGTTATGGGAGAATTTCTGAACTTTCTGCAAAATAATCTGGCTGACTTCTGGACCTATACCGGTTTCTATAATGCGACACCGGGCCATCTGGTCATGATTCTGGTCGGGATATTCTTCATTTATCTGGCCGTGGCGAAGGAGTTCGAGCCGATGCTGCTGATTCCGATCGGATTCGGTATTCTGGTCGGAAATATACCTTTCAATCTGGATGCCGGCCTGCAGGTAGGTATCTATGAGGAGGGGTCTGTGCTGAACATCCTGTATCAGGGAGTGACTTCCGGATGGTATCCGCCGCTGATATTCCTGGGTATCGGCGCAATGACCGATTTTTCGGCATTGATATCCAATCCCAAACTGATGCTTATCGGAGCGGCGGCCCAGTTCGGTATTTTCGGTGCATATATCGCTGCCTTGTGGATGGGATTCGACCCCATGCAGGCCGCCTCTATCGGCATTATCGGTGGTGCGGACGGTCCGACAGCCATCTTCCTGTCGTCCAAGCTGGCTCCGAACCTGATGGGAGCGATTGCGGTTTCCGCTTATTCGTATATGGCGTTGGTACCGGTAATCCAGCCCCCTGTCATGCGTCTGCTTACGACCAAGAAAGAACGTCTGATTCGTATGAAGACTCCCCGTGCCGTATCGCACACGGAGAAGGTGATGTTCCCGATTGTCGGTCTGTTGCTGACTTGTTTCCTTGTTCCTTCCGGTCTGCCGTTGCTGGGTATGCTTTTCTTCGGTAACCTGTTGAAGGAAAGCGGTGTGACCCGTCGTCTGGCGGAGACGGCCCGTGGTCCGCTGATTGATACCATCACCATTCTGTTGGGATTGACGGTAGGTGCGTCCACTCAGGCTTCCGAGTTCCTGACATGGGATTCTTTGAAGATATTCTTTTTGGGTGCCTTCTCGTTCATCGTGGCCACTGCTTCGGGCGTGTTGTTCGTGAAGATCTTCAATCTGGTATTGAAGAAGGACGACAAGATCAATCCGCTTATCGGTAACGCGGGCGTATCGGCTGTGCCCGACTCGGCACGTATTTCTCAGATTGTCGGTGCGGAATACGATCCGGGCAATTATCTGCTGATGCACGCCATGGGTCCGAATGTGGCCGGTGTGATCGGTTCGGCGGTAGCCGCCGGTGTATTGCTGGGATTCCTGGTATAAGAAATAGTTATAAAGTATGAAAAGGGTGCGCTTTGCGTGCCCTTTTTATTTGCCTTTTAACGGCCTGAAGTGTCAGGTGACTACTCTGTTTTAGGTATCCCGTGAGTGTCTTTTCCGTTCAGGAAGAGTTTGTCGTTCATCTGTTGTCCTCTTTCACTCAATGGTTTGGCGGTTTGTGACGGTGCCCCGTTGTCTGGTATGGCGATACCGACAAATGGTTACTTTACAAATGATAATTTTCGTTATTTTTAGGTATTGATGAGCTTTTCTGTGTGGCCTACCTTTGCGTTGTTCAACAAAACAAGAAGCAAATGAGTAGAAAAGTTAATGTATGCCTGATGGCCGCACTGCTTGCGACAGGAAGCCTTTGGGCCAATGAAGCGGATTCATTGAATGTAGCCGGTGAAAAGCTGGCAAAGAAGACAGAAAAATACGATGACGGTTACAAACGTTTCCGTGTGGGAGGTTATGGTGAGGCTGTGGCCAGCTTCAAGGATTACGGAATCAACCGTTATTATGGAAATCCGGACGGGAATACGAGAGACCACCGGAATACGATTTCCATTCCCCGTTTCGTGTTGGCCTTCGATTACAAGTTCACACAGAAGTGGATTCTGGGTGCCGAGATAGAGTTTGAGTCCGGCGGTACGGGTTCGGCCATGGAACTGGAGAATTCGGAAAACGGCGAGTATGAGACAGAAATGGAAAAGGGTGGGGAAGTGGCTTTGGAGCAGTTTCATATCACCCGTCTCATTCATCCGGCGTTCAATGTGCGGGCAGGGCACATGATTGTGCCGGTGGGACTGACCAACGCGCATCATGAACCGATCAATTTCTTCGGAACTGTCCGTCCGGAAGGGGAGACTACCCTCATTCCGTCTACCTGGCACGAAACGGGTATCGAGTTTTTCGGAACATTCGGCAAGAACTACGCTACGTTCGATTATCAGGTGCTGGTGGTTGCCGGACTGAACGCGAACGGCTTTGACCGCAACACGTGGGTAGGCGGCGGAAAGCAGGGACTTTTCGAGGAGGACAATTTCAACTCTCCCGGATATGTGGTGCGTCTCGACTATCGTGGTGTACCGGGACTGCGTCTGGGCGGCTCGTTCTATTACTGCGCCAATACAGCCGGTAATTCCGACAAACCGAATTTTTATGAAGGTCGGAAGGCTCCGTTGCGTATCTATTCCGGCGATTTGGAATACAAGAACAGTTACATTACCGCACGTGCGAATATAATCTATGGAAATCTGACCAATTCAAAATTCATCAGCAGCAAGAATGTCCGTCTGTCCGGAAACGCTTCTTACAGCAGGGTGGTTCCCGTGGCGAAACATGCGGTCAGCTATGCGGGTGAAATCGGCGTGAACCTGCGTTCGGTCTTTCATCATAACCGGAAAGTGCCCGTTATCTATCCGTTCGCACGTTACGAATATTATAACCCGCAAGAGAAAGGTGAAGCCGGGCAGACCATGGACTTGCGCAACCAGGTCAGCATGTGGGTGGCAGGTCTGAACTGGTTCGCTCTGCCGAATCTGGTGGTGAAGGCCGATTATACGACCCGGAAAATCGGCTTGGGAAAAGTGTTCGGCTCGGGGAAATACACCAGCGAGAATGAGTTCTCCGTCGGAGTGGCTTATGTAGGATGGTTTTTCAAGAAATAAATCAGTCAGAAACTAACAACACTAAAAATAATTATCTGTATGAAAAAGAATTTCTTTTATGTAGCAACCCTGGCATTGGGGTTAACTTTTACAGCAACGGCTTGCAGCGACAATGATGACCCCAATAATGGGGGAGGACAGCCGGTAGATGCGGCTGACATTGACTATACGTCTGAAAACGCGGACAGTTGGAACAACTATATGAAGGCGGTTGTGACCCTGCTCCGTCAGGACGCTACCGATTTATACACTTATTGGGCTGATTCTTACAACGGTGGAGAAAGCTATGCCACCACGTTCAAGAACCATGCGGCTCCCTTCAACAGCGCGTTGAACTGCGTACAGCAGGTGATTGACGGTTGTATTGATATTTCCAATGAGGTGGGAGAGACTAAAATCGGTGACCCTTATTCCAAATACGTGGCCGGAAATGTGACCGAAGCCCTTTATGCTGTGGAGTCATGGTACAGCTGGCATTCGCGTGAGGACTATTCAAACAACATCGTTTCTATCTGCAACGCTTTCTGCGGCGTGAGAAGCGAGGAGGTCATCAGCGGTGCTGCGGTGGACAAGAGCCTGATTTCCGACAAGTCCCTGTATCAGGCACTGGCGGACAACGGCAAGCAGGAACTGGCCGACAATACTCTGGCAGCCATCAAGAACGCGTATGACAAAATTCTGGCCATCCCCCAGCCTTTCCGTAACCATATCAACAGCGACCAGAGTCTGGCGGCCCAGGAAGCGTGTGCCGATCTGACCGTATTGCTGGAGGATGAGCTGAAGCCGGCCTGCAACGATTTGAGTGAGGATGTGCTGGATCCGGTGGTAGACAATTATGTGGATGTGGTGGTTCTGCCCACTTATGAGAGTCTGAAAGACGAAGTCGCAGCCTTGTATGACAAGGTGAATGCATTGGCTGCCAACCCGACTGACCAGGCATTCAAGGATGCTTGTGACGCGTGGATTGTGGCCCGTGAGCCTTGGGAAAAGAGCGAGGCATTCCTTTTCGGTCCGGTAGCCGACCAGGGCCTTGACCCGAACATGGACAGTTGGCCTCTCGACCAGGCGGCCATCGTGAACATTCTGGAATCAGGCGACTACAGCCAGATGGAATGGACCGGTAACTATTCGGAGGACAGTGAGTCGATTGCCGCCGCGCAGAATGTGCGTGGTTTCCATACGCTGGAATTCCTGTTGTTCAAGGACGGCCAGGCCCGTACAACCGGTGAATGACAATTGTCAGAAATAGTCTGGAAGAGGTTGTGTCAAAATGAAAGTGGATTTTTATTTTGAGACGCCCTCTTCTTGACGTATTCTTAATAACGTGATGAATAAACGTAGGTCTGATATGATAATGAAGTGTCTAAGAAAATATATATATTCTTTCTGTTTGCTTTCTCTGGCTTTCTCATCCTGTACGGATGAAGGGATCGACCAGCAATATGTGGAGATTCCGGAAGGCTTCGCGCTTTCGGCCGGGACGGCCACCAACTTCATGACCTCCTCAAAGGCGTACGATTTTGAGGCGTCATGGGTTTCAGGCATTTATAGCACCCGTTTCAACGATGGCGACGGGCTTTACGACGATGTGCGTACCAGCAGCAATCAGGATGGAGGTTTGGGGCCGGTGTATGCGGGATATTCCTGCGGAAGCTGCCACCGTAATGCGGGCCGTACCAAACCCACTTTGTGGAGTGAGGGAGGTTCGGGCAGTTATGGATTTTCGTCCATGCTGGTCTATATCACCCGGAGGAACGGGGCGTTTTTCCAGAACTACGGCCGTGTGCTTCATGATCAGGCCATCTATGGAGTGGAAGCCGAAGGGAAACTGTCGGTAAAATATGATTACCAGACATTCAGCTTTCCGGACGGCGAGGAGTATGAGCTTTGCAAACCGACCTATACGATTACGGAATGGTATGCTGACAGCATCCGTCCGGAAGATTTGTTCTGTACGGTCCGCATTCCCTTGCGTCATGTCGGTATGGGGCAGATGATGGCACTCGACCAGAAAGAGATAGAAGCGCTTGCGGCCAAGAGCAATTATCCGGAATATGGCATCAGCGGACGTTGCAATTACATCAACGAACGGGGTGCCCTGCGCCTGGGATTGTCGGGAAACAAGGCCCAACATGCCGATCTGACGGTGGAGCTGGGCTTTTCGAGCGATATGGGGGTGACAAACAGCCGCTATCCGGAGGAAATATGCGAGGGGCAGCTTCAGATGGACCAGGGAAGCATGATGGGACTTTCGTATGACCAGCTGGATGTGTCGACGGAGGACATGGAAGATGTGGACCTGTATATGCACTGCCTTGGCGTTCCGGCCCGCCGGAATGTCAATGACCCTCAGGTGAAGAGAGGCGAACAGATGTTCTATGAGGCCAAATGCCATCTTTGTCATGTGACAACCTTGCACACCCGTCCCCGTGGAGCTACCTTGCTGAACGGAACGGAACTGCCGTGGTTGGGAAACCAGACCATTCATCCTTATTCCGACTTCCTTCTGCATGATATGGGATCGGAAATCATGGGTGTCGGTCTGAACGACAATTATGTGAGCGGTCTTGCCCGGGGAAACGAATGGAGGACCACACCTTTGTGGGGAATCGGCCTGCAGGAGGTGGTGAACGGACATACTTATTTCCTGCACGACGGGCGTGCGCGTAACTTCATCGAGGCGATTATGTGGCATGGCGGTGAGGCTGAGGCTTCGAAGAACCTGTTCAAGAATATGAGTAAGGAAGACCGCGATGCCATGGTCGCATTCCTGAATTCACTTTAATCGGACTTTCAAACAAAATGATTATGAAGAAAATAATAATAGCCGCCTCTTTGGCGGCAATGCTGCCTCTGGCCGGTATGGCGCAGCATGAAGAGGATTCTGAGAACGGAATTGTCTCGCTGGCCGGAAGGGAGGGCTTTACCATCTCTTCAAAGAGAGGTGATTTTGTGTTCAAACCTTATCTGCTTGTGCAGACAAGTGCCAATTTCAACTGGTATGACGATGAAGGGCTTGACAAGGCCTATAATCAGGACAATGTGGCCAATTCGGGCTTCTCCATTCCTTATGCCGTGTTGGGGTTCACGGGAAAGGCTTTCGGAAAGGTTTCTTTCAACTTGTCCATCAATGCCGCCGCTACGGGTGCCGCTATCCTTCAGCAGGCATGGTTCGATGTGGAATTCAAGAAACAGTTCTCCCTCCGTGTCGGAAAGTTCAAGACTCCTTTCTCCCATGCGTATCTGACCACTTTGGGAGAGACCCTGATGCCGTCTCTGCCTTTGTCGCTGACGGCTCCGGTGATACTGCCTTATTCTCTGAATGCGGTGACTCCCAATATCGGTACAGGCTTTGACCTGGGTGTGGAAGTGCATGGACTGGTGGCGGACAAGTTCGGCTATGAGGTGGGGCTGTTCAACGGTACGGGAATCTCGGTCAATACCGCCGGAAAGACCATCAGCGATGACTGGCATATCCCGTCGTTGTTGTATGCCGGACGTTTCACCTATATGCCGAAAGGAGTGATGCCCTCCACTCAGGGCAATCCCAACCGCCTGAATGAGGACAAGCTGATGTTCGGTGTCTCCACATCCTTGAACGTGGAAAGCGAGAACGAGAGCACGAACGATTTTCGTGCCGGACTTGAGTTCGCGATGTTGAGGCGCAAGCTTTATCTCGGTGCGGAAATCTATTATATGAATGTCGGCTTTACGGAGCGGCAGAAGATAGACAAGAGCTATCATTATCTGGGCGGTTATATCCAAGGCGGTTACTTTGTGGCTCCCCGTCTCCAGGCTACGGCCCGTTATGATTTCTTCAACCGCAACGGCATGGATACCGACGGCTTCATGAATATGCCGGCCGTGGGAGTCAATTATTTCTTCAAGGGCTGCAACCTGAAGCTTCAGGCCATGTATCAGTTTGTGGGCCGTTGGGGACATGAAACCCAGCTCGACCGTGACAATGACGATCTGGGCATCGCCACCCACAACGCGACCGTCATGCTTCAGTACACTTTCTAACATGTTGCAGGAGAATCAGTCTATGAAAAAGAAAAGATTTCTGTTTGCGCTTTCTCTTCTGGGTCTCTGTCTCTTGTCATCGTGTGATGAGGGCCGGATTTACGATACGGTCATTTCTTCCGGAGAAGGAGGGCGCACCGTGAAGTTCACGGGCCGGATAACAGGAATAGAGACCTGGCCTTCCGGTTATACGGTGGCGGTGGCAGGCTTTGATCCGGAAAGCGAGTATGCGCTTACTTCCGCGAACGTGATGCCTTCTTCGTCGGACGGGAACGGCACGTTTCAGGTGGTGATGTCGGGAGTGACCGACGAAGTGGCCGAGGTGGAACTCTGTGTCATCAACCGCATCCGGGAGAGAGTGGTCACTTTCGATAAGGTGGATTGCTCGGAAACGGCGGAAGATACCATCCGGATGGATGTAGGTACACTGGATGTTTCCATGTTCCGGGCTGTGCAGTACAGCGTATTCGATTCCAGATGCGCGAGTTGTCACGGCGGAAGCACGTCGGCTGCCGGCGGATTGTATCTCACGGAAGGCCGGAGTTACGGAGAGCTGGTCAATGTTCCCTCTTCTTCCCGTCCGGATGTGATGAGGGTGAAGCCGGGAGATGCGGAAAACAGTCTGCTGTATCAGGTGTTGCATGAAAACGGACATATCCGCCACGACCATCAGGATATTCTGTCTGCAGAACCTGTCTTATTGAGTTTGATTGATGATTGGATAAACGGAGGCGCACAGCCTTGATTGAAAATTGATGGAATTATGAGCGACAAACAACAACAGAACGACAAGCAATTCAAAAATACAAAAGTAGAGATTTCACGGTTTGAAGTGGAGGGCGGAGTGTCGGAATACCACGTGATGATTCATGTCACACAGCCCGGACTGACTTTCCGGGAACAGGTAGACGCTGTGCTGAACACTTATTACGGCATGCTGGAAAAAGAGTTGAAGGGTGCCGTGGCCGTGTTCAAGCGTTATTTTCTGAGCGATGCGGCCAATCAGGCGGACTATCTGTCCGCTCAGGTTCCGGAGAGTTCCACTTGTGCCTGTTCGGTCATCGAGCAGGCGCCTCTGGACGGTACGAAGATCGCGCTCTGGGTCTGTCTGCAGTCGGACATGCAGACCCGTATCCTTGATAACGGTCTGTTCGAGGCTGTCCATGGTGCCTATACTCACTTGTGGGGCGGTTCCGCCTCCAATCGTGCGGCCAATTCGGAATACCAGACCCGTCTGTTGCTGAACGACTATGTCATGCAGCTGATAGGGCGGGGCGGACATCTGTCGGAGAACTGCATCCGGACATGGTTTTTCGTGCAGAACGTGGATGTGAACTATGCCGGAGTGGTGAAGGCCCGGAACGAGGTGTTCGTGACGCAGAATCTGACGGAGCACACACATTATATAGCCAGTACCGGAATCGGCGGCAGAAATGCCGACCCGAAAGTGCTGGTGCAGATGGACACGTATGCGGTGCTGGGACTGAAAAAGGAACAGATACGTTTCCTTTACGCGCCTACGCATCTGAATCCTACGTATGAATATGGAGTAAGTTTTGAGCGTGGCACCTGCGTGGACTACGGCGACCGCCGCCAGGTGTTCATCTCGGGCACGGCCAGCATCAACAACAAGGGTGAGGTGGTCTTTCCGGGCGACATCCGCCGGCAGACGGAACGGATGTGGGAGAATGTCGGAGCCTTGCTGGATGAGGCGGAGATGGGATTCGAGGATGTAGGCCAGATGCTGGTGTATCTGCGTGACGTGTCCGATTATCATGTGGTCAAGGAGATGTTCGATGCCCGCTTTCCGGACATTCCGAAAGTCATATTGCTGGCGCCGGTATGCCGTCCGGGCTGGCTGATAGAGATGGAGTGCATGGGAACCAAGGCGGTGAGAAATACGGAATATCCGGATTTCTGACTTTTCTGCTGACGAATAGAGACTTGTTATGCTGAAAAAGACAGTAGTCGTACTTTATGTCTTGCTGGCCGCAGTATTGGCCGGAGCGACTTTTCTGGAGCATGCCTTCGGTACTTCTTTCACAAACGGACATGTATATCATACCTATTGGTTTTGTTGCTTGTGGGGAGCGTTGTCTGTCGCGGCCGTAATGGCCCTGGTCAGGTTCAGGCTGTGGAGGCGTTTCCCCGTTTTGTTGTTGCACGGCTCCCTCCTGATCATATTGGGAGGGGCCTTTCTTACCTTTCTGACGGGTGAGAAAGGATATGTGCATCTGACGGAAGGGAAAGAGGTGTCTTCTTTCACACAGGCTTCCGGCGGAGGGGAGACCGGTCTGCCTTTCAGTATCCGTCTGGACAGTTTCAGGATCAGGTATTATCCGGGAACGGAAGCCCCGTCCGATTATCTCAGTTATGTGACCTGCAAGTCGGGGCGTCTTTTTCACAGCGGTGTCATCTCGATGAACCGGATTCTCTCTGTGGAGGGATACCGCTTCTATCAGTCATCTTTTGATGAGGACTTTTCCGGAAGCTGGCTGAGTGTCAATCACGATCCGTGGGGAATCCCGTTGACGTACACCGGTTATGTGTTGCTTGCCCTTTCGGCCGTGTGGCTTCTGTTCAGCCGGAAGGAGACTTTTTTCCGTCTGCTTCGTCATCCGTTGTTGGGGAAAGGCATGGTGCTGCTTCTGCTGCTCGGCCTGCAGATTCCGCTTCAGGCAAGGTCTGTCAGTGTGTTGGCCCGGCAGGATGCGGAAAAGCTGAAGGCCCGGCAGGTCATCTATCACGACCGTGTGGTGCCGTTCAATACGCTGGCCCGCGACTTCGTGCTGAAGCTGACGGGCAAGGTGTCGTACAACGGACTTACCCCGGAACAGGTGGTCGCGGGCTGGATGCTGTATCCCGATGAGTGGCAGCACGAGCCGATGTTCCGCGTGAAGAGTGAAAGCCTGCGCCGGGAACTGGGACTGGACACTCCGTATGCGGCCTTGACCGATTTGTTTGAGGGAAAGACTTATCGTCTGGAACAGATTCTGCATGAGTGCCGGAAAAAGAAACAGGCGGCCCGTCCGGCAGAGGAGCGGAGACTGGGGAGGTTTGAGAAGGACATCCTGGAGCTGGATGAGAAAGTCGGGATGGTTCTGATGTTGAACAGGGGAACGTTCATCCGTCCTTTGCCTGGCGACGGGAGTGTCACTCCTTTGCCGGAACCGAAGATACGTGCCGAACTGTTCTACAATGCGGTTCCCTTCACGAAGATTCTGTTCATGGCCAACCTTTCGTTCGGAGTGCTGGGATTTTTGTTGCTCCTTTATGTGTATCTCAGAAAGAACGGGCGGTGGGAAGGCCGTCCGTGTGTCTGGGGACGGGGGGGACTGGCCGCGGCCGCGTACCTTTCCTGTGCCTTTCATTGGACCGGCTATCTGCTTCGTGCCTACATCGGGGGGCGGATTCCGTTGGGAAACGGCTATGAGACCATGCTTTTCATGGCCGGATGCCTGCTCTTGTGTACATGTGTCTGGCAGCGCAGGTTCTCGTTTCTCCTTCCTTCCGGATTCCTGTTGTCGGGTCTTGTTTTGCTGGTGGCCTTTCTGGGCGAGATGAATCCCCAGATTTCTCCCCTCATGCCCGTGCTGTTGTCTCCGTGGCTGAGCATCCATGTCTCTTTGATCATGATTTCCTACGCGTTGTTTGCCCTCATGTGTCTGTGCGGCATTCTGGCGTTCCTTGTAAGGCAGCAGCCTCTGCGGGTGGAAAGGCTGATGCTGTTCTGCCGGCTGATGCTTTATCCGTCGGTGTTTTTCCTGGCGGTGGGAATCTTTGCCGGCGCGGTCTGGGCGAACGTGTCGTGGGGAAGCTATTGGAGCTGGGACCCGAAAGAGGTCTGGGCCTTGATTACCCTGATGGTGTACGGGGCGGCTTTCCACACGCAGAGTCTGTCCGTGTTCCGCAAGCCGCTTTTCTTCCATCTGTATATGGTGCTGGCGTTCACGACGGTACTGATGACGTATTTCGGCGTGAACTACGTGCTGGGCGGAATGCACAGTTATGCGGGCTGATTGTTCCAACCATTTGTCGTCCGTATTTGTTTTTTCATTACCTTTGGTGAAGAATCATTAGACAACATGAAGTTATGAAACCAATCAACTATGCTTTGTTCAGTCCGCTTTGTGCGCTGGTAATCGGAATCTTGCTGTTGGCATGGCCTGACATGGCCATCAATTATCTGGTGATCACCGTCGGAGTGCTTTTCCTGCTTCCCGGCCTGGTCGGTATTTTCTCTTATCTGGCTTCTTACAGGAAGCGGAGGGAAGCCGGAGTGAGGACCATGTTTCCGGTGGTGGCTTTGGGCAGTACGCTGCTCGGTATCTGGCTGGTGCTGATGCCTGCCTTTTTCGTCACCATTCTGATGTACGTGTTGGGAGTCCTTCTTCTGTTGGGCGGACTGAGCCAGCTTTCGGGACTTGTGGCTGCCAGAAGCTATGTGCGTGTGCCTTTGGGTATGTATCTTTTCCCCGTATTGGTCCTTGCCGCCGGACTGGTGGTCCTTTTCAATCCCTTCGAGGCGGCCATGGTGCCGTTTATGGTGCTGGGTGTCTCTTTTATCGTATATGCCTTGTCCGACATCCTCCGGCTGATACGTTACCGCCGGAAAAAAAACGGTTCAGCCGATATTCAGGATATCACTCCGATAGAGGAGATAAAGGAATGATTATACATTCCCGGCGTTACGGTATTTTTTGGGCGACATGCCCGTGTATCGTTTGAAGTATTTCCCGAAGAAGGAGATGTCGGAAAAGTTGAGCGAATAGGCAATTTCCTGAATTGTCATTTCTGTGGAGCGGAGTTTGGCCTGCGCGTCACGGATGATGAACGATGAGATGAGGTCGGTCAGGGTCTTGTCGGTCACTTTCTTCACTGTGGTGCTCAGGTGTTGTGGGGAGAGATGCATCTTTTCCGCATAGAAGGCCACGTTCCGCTCTTTCTTGTAATATTGTATGATGTAGCGCACCAGTTCTTTCACGATTTCCCGGTTGCGGCTGTAGGGATTGTTGTTCCTGCCCGGCGCATTCAGCGGACTTGCATTGTAGGCCGTCATCAGCAGCTGGGTATAGAGCATCCCGATTTGCATGTCGTTGAGCAGGTCTTGCTTCAGGCGTGTCGTCCTGATTACTGCCATGAAACCGTCCATGAATATTTTGCTGATTTCAGGCAGGAGTTTCATTACCGGCCGGTCGAGTATGTGAGGGGTGTATTCGATAGTCTGCGAGAACATATACGAACTTTCTACGGTGCGTTGGGCGATGCCTATGTACATGAAGCGGCATTCCGGAGTCTGTCCGAGAATCTGGAAATACACTCCGGGAAAGATGATGGCGAGCGAGCCTGCATCCATTTCATATTGTGTGAGATGGATGGAAATCTTGCATGAGCCGCGCACACACAGCAGGAAAATGCTGTGTGGGGTGATGGCTGCCTGGCGGAAGAGTTCCTTGAAGCTCCCGGTCATGTCGATGCCGGCAAATATGTTTCGTGTATGGTAGTCGGTAGTCAGTTCTTTTATTTTCTTCATCGGTTTTGTTTGGGCTTTTCTCGTTTTTCAGCCCAAATATAGCTTTATTTGGCTTTTTGTCCAAATCTTTTAAAATGAAGAGTGAAGAATTAAGAATTAAAAATCACATCATCGGAACCAGGTATTTTGTCAGCAGATAGCCGCCGCCCACCAGCCAGATGTAGAGCAGTCCGGCCAAGAGGAACGGACGTGCTCCGGCCTGCTTGAACTTCTCGATGCTGGT
The DNA here is from genome assembly GCA_949289295.1 of uncultured Bacteroides sp. Lineage (GTDB taxonomy): Bacteria > Bacteroidota > Bacteroidia > Bacteroidales > Bacteroidaceae > Phocaeicola. Next base: position 36,172 of record CASENM010000004.1, on the reverse strand, counting down.
GTCCGTGCCGAGAGCCGTCATGGCCATGGTCAGCATGAACGTGTCGATGTATTCGATGGTGCCGTTCAGCGGAATGTCCTTCACGCTGTCCACTCCCAGCAGGTATTGCAGCAGGGAATTGAGGCAGATGATTCCGATGAAGCCGAAAGCGAACCAGGGAATGGTAATCTTGCTCTTTTCTGCCTTTCCGCCGGCATCCGTCTTTTTCCGTCCGGCAAGGGCCAGACTCATGATGACCAGCACGGGGGCCAGCATCATCACGCGGATCATCTTGGTGATGGTGGCCGTTCCGGCGATGCCCAGCGTATCGGTCGGGTCCATGGCGTTGCCCGCTCCGGCCACGTGGGCCACCTCATGGAGCGTGCTTCCCGTATAGATGGCCACTCCGGTGTCGGTCAGTGAGTCCAGCAGTCCGGCCCGGTACATGATGGGATAGAGGAACATGGAGATGGTTCCGAAAATCACGACCGTCGATACGGCGATGGCGGTCTTGTGTCCTTCGCATTTCACTACCGGTTCCGCTCCCAGCACGGCGGCGGCACCGCAGATGGCGCTTCCGGTGGAAGTCATCAGTGAGGTGTCTTTGTCCATTTTCAGCAGCTTGCCCAGCCAGATGCCCAGAAAGATGGTGCCGGCTACAATAATGGTGTCAATCACTACGGCCGGAAGCCCTACGGCGGCCACCTGGGTCAGTGTCAGACGGAATCCGTAGAGTACGATGCCGGCACGCAGAATCTGCTTCGTGCAGAACTTGATGCCTGGCACCCACGTCTCGGGCAGCTTGTTGCGCAGACTGTTGGCATACAGCATACCCAGAATGATGCCCACAATCAGCGGACTGAACGAGAGGCTTTTCACAAACGGGATTTCGGCGATGTAGAAGGCCGCGAACGAGAAGAGTGCAATCAGCAGGATGCCGTGCAGCGTATTGGCTCTGTTTCCTTTTTCAAACATATCATTTCGGTTTTTTATGGTTTTTCGTCTGCAAAGGTAGACGTTTTGTACGGATTCTCCTATTCACATTTGTTTATGGGTCATAATCAAAAGTCATAACGGGAGGCGGGGCTCGGAAATTTTTCGTATCTTTGCAGCCGCGAAAATCAGGAATGCGGATTTCCGCTGGTTGTCATTCTGCCGGCTGAGCCGGTTTGTGTGAATCTGCATTCCCAAAAATAGATTTCATTTTTATGAAGAAATTGTGGTATGCCTGCGGCCTGTTGGTGCTGCTTTCCGGACTTGTGATGGCCGGATGTTCGGAAGAAAAGAAAGATATGTCGATGAAGATGAACCATCCGCGCAATATCCGTGGGGTGATCAGTTATAAACGTTCGTTCGGCGATTTGAACGATGTGCAGCTTGCTACGGCGAGGAAAATCGGTATCCGTCCGATAGGGACCCGTGAGGAGGCGGAGGAGATGACGGGACGGCTCGTGGAGATTGCTCCTTGTGGGCTTTATGATGTGGATTCGCTCACCCATTCCATCCCTTATCTGATTCCGCAGGCCCGTGCGCTGCTTGACACCATCGGGGCGAACTTCCTCGATTCGCTGGAAAACAAGGGGCTGAACCCGAACCGGGTAATCGTGACTTCGGTGACCCGCACCAAGGAAGATGTGAGGCGTCTGCGCCGCACCAATACGAACGCCTCACTGAAGTCATGCCATTTTTATGGCACGACCTTCGACATCAGCTGGAAGCGTTTCGAGAAGGTGGAGGACCCCGACGGACGGCCGATGCAGGATGTCAGTGCCGATACGCTGAAGCTGGTGCTTTCTGAGGTGCTCCGCGACTTGCGCAAGGCCGACCGCTGCTACGTGAAGTATGAGCTCCGTCAGGGATGTTTCCACATCACCGCACGCTGACCCGTTCTTTTGATGAATGATTGTAATAATCCGTGTAATCTGTGGTGAAAAGACAATCCGCATCTCAATACAAACAAGCTATGTTCAGGTATTTCATTTATTTGGCCTACGACGGCACCAACTATCATGGCTGGCAGGTGCAGCCCAACGGGGTGAGCGTGCAGGAGACGCTCACCAAGGCATTGGTCACTTTCCTGCGCGACGATTCCATTGAGGTGACAGGGGCCGGACGCACCGATGCCGGTGTGCATGCCCGTCTGATGGTGGCCCATTTTGATTTGGAGCGGCCGGCCGATCCGGAGATGATGGCCGACAAGCTGAACCGGATTCTTCCGCAGGACATTTCCGTCTACAGGGTGCGCCGTGTGCGCCAGGACGCGCATGCCCGTTTCGATGCTACCTACCGTACCTATAAATATTATGTCACCACACGGAAAGACCCGTTCAACCGGAGGTACGTGTGGCGGATGTATCAGAAACTTGATTTCGACAAGATGAACGAGGCGGCCCGGACATTGTCTGACTATTCTGACTTCACGAGCTTCAGCAAGGTGCATACGGATGTCAAGACCAACAACTGCCGCATCATGCAGGCGCGTTGGGAACAGACGGACGGGGAGGAATGGGTGTTCACCATCCAGGCCGACCGTTTCCTGCGCAATATGGTGCGCGCCATCGTGGGAACCTTGGTCGAGGTGGGACGCGGCAAGCTTTCGGTGGAGGGCTTCCGCCGGATTATCGAAAAGAAGGACCGTTGCAGCGCAGGTACGTCCGCTCCGGGAAACGCGCTGTTTCTGGTAGACATCGGCTATCCCGATGACCTGTTTCTGGGTTGATTTTTGTCAGAGGAGTACATATAGATAATAGATAAAAGAAGCCGGTTAAGCCAAACGCCGAAGCGTTTCAATGAAAACGCTTCGGCGTTTGGCTTAAAATGTCCCGGCGTTTTCTTCATCCTGTATTCCCGTTCGGGAGCATGTCCGCTTACAGGAAAAGGCAAATGCCTGAAAAATAATCTGTGCGTTTTGTGGCGGGAAAATACTCTGCAGTGGCACACCCTGAAGGCGTAATTTTTTTTTTCATTTTTCTCATTTATTTTTTGCAAATTAAGAGGGGATTATTTTACTTTGTGCCTTACAAGGCAAAGATACGCAAAAAAACAGAGTTTCTGAAATGAAATTTTTAATAAAATAAATGTCTATACAGACAATAATTAAAGTTTAATTTAAAATTTATGCTATGCAAAGACAATGTAAATTTTTAGGATTGGCATTGTTCCTGCTTGCTGGTGGAAGTGGGACATTGTATGCTTCGTCCGGAAATGAAGCAAGTCCGATGGCTGTGCAGCAGCAGGGAGAAAGCTGTACGGGTATCGTAAAGGATGAAACGGGTGAAACCGTCATCGGTGCGTCTGTTGTAGTGAAAGGTACTACCAACGGTAACATTACAGACCTCGACGGTAAGTTCGTTATCAACAATGTAAAGAAGGGTGATGTCATCCAGATTTCCTACATCGGATATGCGACTCAGGAAGTGACGTGGAACGGACAACCTCTGAACATCATGCTGACGGCCGACAGCCAGACGCTGGACGAAGTGGTGGTGACCGCCCTCGGTATGAAGCGCGAGAGCAAGGCTCTGGGTTACGCGGTGACCGAGCTGAAAGGTGACGACTTGAATGCCAATGTGGTCAACCCGGTACAGGCCCTGCAAGGTAAGGTGGCCGGTGTGGACATCTCCACAGGTGATGGTGGTCTGTTCGGTTCTTCACGTATCTTGATCCGTGGTGCCTCCACACTGGGTAAGAACAACCAGCCTATCTATGTGGTGGACGGTGTGATTCTCAGCAACGACATCAAGGAAGGTGATGCGAACTGGGCGACCAGTGATACCGACTGGGGTAACGAGCTGAAGAACCTGAACCCGGACGACTTCGAGACAGTGTCCGTGTTGAAAGGTGCCGCCGCTACCGCGCTTTACGGCTCCCGTGGTCTGAACGGTGCGGTTGTGATCACCACCAAGAGCGGTAAGGGAAAGAAAGGCTTGGGCATCAGCGTGACCCAGACATTCGGTATCGACCATGTGTATGGCGGACCGAGCTTCCAGAACGAACGAGGCGACGGTTATATGTCCGGATATTCAGACTATAAGTCTTCCGGTAACATGCAGGACACGGATTCGTTCTATCTGAACGCCAACGGTGACCGTTCGGTGCAACCGTTCGGTCCGATGACAGGAGATACTTCATGGGGACCAAAATTTGACGGTCAGCCCATCGAATTTTATGATTATTCAATGGTGCCTTACCAGGCGTATGAAGACAACTTCGTGGATTCATACGACAACGGTTTCAACTCGAACACCAACGTATCTATTCAGGGTGGAAACGATACATCTTCGTTCTATACTTCTTTGTCATTCAAGCATGCCGACGGTAATACGCCGAACAACCGTTTCCAGCGTTTCTCTTTCATGGCAAAGGCTTCGCACAAGATTACCAATAAGGTAGAAATCGAAGCGGGCATCTCATTCGCCAACTCCACTCCGCGTCAGGGTGGTGAAACCAACTTCGGCGAGCGATTCATCGACGGTACATGGGGCCGTATGTATGATACCCGTAAATACAGAAACATGTATAAAGGTTCTCACGGAGGTATGGCAAGCAACAACTACAATGACGAGTATGGTAACTTGCCGGGTCTTGGTACATGGTGGTCCGTATTCGAAAATGAATATACCCAGAAGGAAACTTCGGTTCGTCCGAGCGTGAAGTTGACGGCTGACCTCACCGACTGGCTGAAGTTCGTGGCAGAAGGAAACTACAACTACTACTACAAACGCAACGAATCCAAGGAATTGGGTAGCGGTTACGCCAACGAAGGCGGTATGTACAAGCTGGGCCAGTACACCAAGGAACAGACCAACCTGAACGCCAACTTCATGTGGAACAAGCGTTTCACTGAGGACTGGAACTTCAGCGGATTCCTCCGTGGCGAATACTACCACAACTACCAGCAGGAACTGCAGGAACAGACCAACGGCGGTCTGATCATTCCGGGGCAGTTCTTTGTGGGCAACTCCAAGAACGCCCTTGTTTCCACAGGTACCATTTCCGGTGAAAAGACCATCCTGTCTGTTGCCGCTCAGGTGGCTGTAAGCTGGAGAGACCAGGTTTATCTGGATGTCACCGGACGTAACGACTGGTCATCCTCACTGGTTTATTCCGACCAGCACGGTAACTATTCTTACTTCTATCCGTCCGTATCGGCTTCCTGGCTGATCAGCGAGACATTCCGTGAGAAACTGCCGTCATGGATCTCATTCCTGAAAGTCCGCGGATCATGGGCTCAGGTAGGTAACGACACCGACGCGTACACCATCAACACGGCCTACTCGCTGTACGGTCTGGACAACACGTACGGTCTGCGCGTGCCGACTACCGCTTACTCTCAGAATCTGAAGCCGGAGCGCAAGAGCTCATGGGAAGTAGGTCTCGACTGGCGTTTCATCGACAACCGCATCGGTATCGACTTCACTTACTATAAGGAAAACACCCGTGACCAGATCATGACAATCGCCGTTCCTTCCGAATCTGGTATCTCCAACCAGCTGATCAATGCCGGTAACATCCAGAACCAGGGTGTGGAAATCGCGTTGAACACCACTCCGATCTCTACCAAGGACTGGACTTGGGACTTGAACTTCACTTATACAAGAAACCGTTCTAAGATTGTGGAATTGCATGAAAATGTGGCAAACTTCATCGAAATGGAAGGTGATGCCGATTACGGTAACTACCGTATCGCTTCTGTAGCCGAAGTGGGTGGTGAATATGGTTTGCTGAAATCTGACGCGGCTCCGAAGATTGACAAGAATACAGGCCTTCCTATCCTGTGTCTGGATTCATACGAAACCCGCAAGGCCGTTTACTATGACCGTTCGGGAGTTGTGGAAACAGTAGGTTCTATCCAGCCTGACTTCCTGGGTTCTATCAACACGACCTTGAGATACAAGGACTGGAGCCTGAGCGCTTCTCTTGACATGCGCTTCGGTGGTATGGTGGCTATCTACGGTTCTCACTATGGTACCGCATACGGTTATCTGGAAAGCTCTCTGAACGGCACATCCGCCGAACACGGAGGTATCACTTACACTTCTATCTGGGACGGAAAGGTATATGACGACGGTATCATTCCGGACGCCATCATGCCGGGCGGACAGACCATCAGCACCCCGACCGGTACTTACACCATCGCTGAAGGCGGTGAGCTGTATGCCGACTTGGTGGACCGTGGTATCGTGGATCCGCAACACGCTTCTTCCTGGAACTACTGGAACAACTCATGGGGCCGTGCCACTGTCACGAAGAACAACGACTGGTTCCATGAACTGAACTACATCGCCTTGCGTGAGGTTTCCTTGAGCTATCGTTTGCCGGGCAAGTTTGCGAAGAAGATCGGTGCGTCTGGCATCAATCTGTCGGTAACAGGACGCAACTTGGGCTATCTGCTGAACTCCCTGCCTAACAACTTCAATCCGGAGTCTCTCCGTGGTACTCAGGCCGGTCAGTTTATGATCCGTTCGGTAAGTCCGTACACGGCAAGCTATACATTTACCATTAACGCTACATTCTAACCAACGAAAAAATGACGAATATGAAATCATATAAATTACTTTTGGCAGCCATCGCCCTCGGTACGGGATTGACCACCACGGGCTGTCGCGATGACTTTTCAGAGATGAATACAGACCCGTCGGCAGTGGTGCAAGGCGAGGTGTCTTATCTGTTTGCTGAGGCTGTAAACGTATTCGATCCCCAGCCGTATCTGGAATATTACTACAATGCTCCGATGAAGTATCAGTGGGCGGGCTTCGGACTTTCTACCGGAGGTGCTTCTGAAAGTATCCTGACCCTGACGATTGACGGTGACCAGGCTCGTCAGTACATCAATGTATTGCGCGTGTTGCGTGCGATGGAACACGAGATGGAATTGCGTGACGAAGAATATCGCACGGCCAATGCCGGTTATGTGGCTGCCGCCAAGTTGCTGAGCATTTACGAAGGTATTTTCGCCACCGACATGTACGGCTCCATTCCTTACACGGAAGCCTGTATGGCAGCATATGGAGGTACATTGACTCCGGCATACGATACGGTGGAAAGCCTTTATGACTTGTGGATTACTGAATTGGACGATGCGATTGCTACTTTTTCTTCTCCGGATGTGGTAATGCAGGCCAATCAGGATGTGGTATATGGCGGTGACACGGAGAAGTGGGCGAAGTTTGCCAACTCCCTGAAGCTGCGTATCGCTGTCCGCCTGCTGGCACAGAACGAAACGAAGGCAAAAGAAATCGCTTCGGACGTGGCGAGCGCTTCCTGCGGTTACATTGACGCGTTGGAAGAGGATGTACGTTTCCACAAGGGTGACGTGCGTCTGACCGGTGACCAGGGATACGTGAACGACCGTATCTATCACTGGAGCAACGGATTTACCGGTTGTGCGGGGACAGAGACCATGATTAAGTTTATGGTTGACAACCGTGACCCACGTGTGCGTTTCTTCTACATGAAGAACCAGTGGAACTCGAAGATCGTGCAGGGATATTATGATGCGGGTCTGGAAATTCCTGACTTCATCGAAGCGAACGTAGAATATGACATTGATGAGGTGACTAAGAAGAAGACTTTCGTGGACTGGAAAGGTCCGGGTGAACCGTGGGTACGCTACTATGGTATTACGGAAGACTGGAATGCCGGTAACAGCCCGAACGCTGCATATAGATGGTATTTCCCCGAGAATTATCCGAATGCCGACAAGGAGCTTTATCTCCATAATGAGAAGGGACAGAATCCGAAGAGTTATCAGGTGTTCTCTACTCTGAACCGTATGATGATTATCGGACGTTATTATACATCCGCCCAGGAAGTGGAAGCAGCCACTTTGCCGGATGATGTGTACACATACACAACCATCGACCGTCCTTGGTATGGTATGTATCTGAGTGCGGCTGAAGTGAACCTCTATCTGGCCGAGTTCGCCATGCTGAACGGAAACGAAACACAGGCCGAGACTTATTACAACCGTGCGCTTTCATTCTCCGTACAGTCATACAACGAACTGGCACGCGACAACCAGATAGCTTACTACAGCAATGTGGAAGGCAGTTTCGGGTATGATCCGAACGAAGGAGCCATTGACCTGAAAGACGGTGAAATCAATACCATGCTGGCAAGTCCGCAGTACGCCTTTACCGGCACTTCGGAAGAGAAGCTGGAAAAGATTTATCTGCAGGAACTGATCCACTTCACCCTCTATCCGAATGAAGTGTACGTGACTGCACGCCGTTCCGGCTATCCGAGCTTCAACTCGACTATCCTGCCGCGTACAAGTTATGCACAAGTTCCGGTTGGTGAGATTCCTCGTCGTTTCCCGACAGGTGGTATCACTGATGAGGATATTTCGGCAGACGTAAGAGAAGCCGCTTATCAGGAACAGGGTCTGACCGTAACTTCCTCCGGTATTTACGATCAGGTTCTTGCCACCGAGCGTTTGTGGGCAGACAAAAATGCACCTGAGTGGGGTGCCGGTCGCTAATCCGCAATTAGCGCATATAACATAAGTAGTGGTGTTTCCGGGGCCGTGAGGTTCCGGAACACTCATTTTATAGAATGAAGAATTAAGAATGAAGAGTGAAGAATTTTATATAATGAAAAATGAGGAATGAAGAATCTGATTTCACACAAATTATTTCATTTCTAAGTTCTTCATTCTTCATTCTTAATTCTTCATTTTCTAAGTTCTTCACTCTTCATTCTTCATTCTTAATTCTTCATTTATTTTGTTCTTCACTCTTCATTCTTAATTCTTCATTTTTCATTCTTCATTCTTAATTCTTCATTTATATTAGTATATGAGAAAACTCGTTACATTCATCGTATTGCAGCTGTGTCTGGCATTGCCGCCTCTTTATGCACAGCAATACCACAGGATTTTCCTGTTCGACAGCTTCACCACGGCACAGATCAAGTTCAGGAACCGTACCGCGAGCCAGGCCGTGATGAACTATGACGCGGCCAACAAGACCATGTATTTCCGGCAAGGGGAAGACATGATGGAGATGACCAACCCCGCGCAGGTGGACACCATCATCATCGAGGGCCACAAGTTCGTGCCTGCCGCCAAAGGTTTCCGGGAAGTGGTGAACGCCAAGAACGGCGTCATCTATGTGGACTGGCTGCTGAAGGACGTGAACATCGGCTCAAGGGGAGCCTTGGGCATGGTGACCCAGGGAAGCGTCTATACGCTGAAGATGACCAATCTGGGACTTTACGGCGCGGAGAAGTACACTCCCTACCAGAACCAGAGTGCGAAGAACACGGACGTATATACGCGGAAAAGCGGCAACACCTATTATATCAGCGTCAACGGAAAGCAGAAAAAGATAAAGCGGGTAAAGGACCTGCAGAAACTCTATCCCGCACACAAGGACGAGATCAAGGACTACATCAGGCGGATGGAGCTTGATACGGCCAACACCATCGACATGCTGCTGCTGATCAATTACTGTCTGGGAATAAAGTAATATGAATGTCCGGATTACTTGTAGGGGCGTATCGCATACGCCCGAATGTGCTTGTTTATCCACGTGGATGTTTTCGGGGCGTATGCGATACGCCCCTACATTTGATTTTTGTGGGATTCTTCCTCCCTTTGGTCGTCAGAATGACAAGAGTGGACTGACAAGGATGAGCAGGCGATAGTTGTAAATCTTCCTTCCTGACAACCGGATGACGCTGGATGAAAAATTTTCCGTATCTTTGCGGCGGTAAAAATTCAAGATATGTGGTTATTGCTGGCATTCTGCTCGGCTGCGCTGCTGGGCTTTTATGATGTGTTCAAGAAAAAATCGTTGGCAGGCAATGCGGTGCTTCCTGTATTGGGGCTGAACACGCTGTTTTCGAGCCTTATCTTCCTGCCTTTTATCCTTATTTCACATTTCAGGCCGGATTGGCTGGAGGGGTCGCTGTTTTATGTGCCCGAGGCCGGTTGGGAGGTGCACAAGTATATTCTCATCAAATCATTCATTGTGCTTTCTTCGTGGACGTTCGGCTATTTCGGTATGAAGAATCTTCCGCTCACCATTGTGGGGCCGATCAATGCCACCCGTCCGGTGATGACCCTGGTGGGCGCATTGCTTATATTCGGCGAGCAGCTGAACGTGTACCAATGGATCGGTGTGCTGATGGCCATTGTCTCCTTCTTCATGTTGAGCCGTTCGGGCAAAAAGGAAGGGATTGACTTCGAGCACAACAGATGGATCTGGTTTGTGGTGCTTGCCGCCTTGCTGGGGGCAGTCAGCGCGCTCTACGACAAATATCTGATGGGACGGTTCAGCAACATGATTGTGCAGTCGTGGTATAACATCTACCAGCTTTTCCTGATGGGCGGCGTACTGATGTTTCTCTGGTGGCCGCGCCGCAAGTCGAGCACTCCCTTCCACTGGGACTGGTGCATCATTCTGATTTCCGTCTTTCTTTCCGCAGCCGATTTCGTATATTTCTATGCGTTGAGTCTGGACGGTTCCATGATTTCCATTGTGTCGATGGTCCGCCGCGGCAGCGTGGTGGTGTCTTTCCTGTTCGGCGCGATGGTTTTCCACGAAAAGAACCTCAAGAGCAAGGTTGTCGACCTGATTCTGGTGCTTGTCGGCATGTTCTTCCTGTATTTGGGAAGTGTGCTGGGATAACGATTGACTGCATCCGTGCTGGAGCATCGTGAGGTAAATATAGCTCGGGATTTCACAGAAGAAATGTTGCACAAACATTCAGGGGAGTGGACTGACGATCGTTCGGCGGAGGAAATAATTACGGATATACGTAATAATCGGTCCGCTATACGCGAACTTAGATGTCTCAAAATATAGTCAGCTTTCATTTTGTCATCCTGAACGCAGTGAAGGATCTCGTGAACACAATTGATGCTCATGAGATTTTTCCTTCCTACGGTTGTCGGAATGACATTGCTTTTTTCGTGTCTCTTGTGTCCCGATCATTTGCATACATTTCCCGGTCAGTGCCGCATGTATTTCTTCATTCCGGAAGTGGAGTAAGTGCGCAGTTTGCCGTTTTTGTCCTCATAGATGAAATAAGCGTCCAGTTCGGGGTGGGCGTCACAGATGATTCTGGCGGAATCAAGTCCCAGCACCATGAAGGCAGTGGCGTATGCATCGGCTTTGGCGCAATTGTCGGCTATGACCGTGGAAGAAAGAATGTTGTGCTGTACGGGATATCCTGTGCGCGGGTCGATGGTGTGTGCATATTTCTTCCCGTCCTTGTAGTAGAAATTACGGTAATTGCCTGACGTGGCCATGCCCGCGTCCGTGATTTCCAGAATGGTCTGCAGCTCCTGGTTTACGGCCAGCGAGTCGTCCACCGGCCGGTTGATGCCGATTCTCCATTTCTCCATTTTCGGGTTCTCCCCCTTGATGACCACTTCGCCGCCGATTTCAACCATGAAGTTTCGGACACCTTTGCTTTCCAGCAGACGGGCCACACAGTCTACCCCATATCCTTTCGCTATCGAGCTGCAGTCGAGCATGATGCGGGGGTCCTGTTTCTCGAAGACACCGTTTTCGGTGAGACGGATTTTCCGGTATCCCACAATCTGGAGCAGACTGTCTATCCGCGACGAATCAGGGAAGGTTTGTGTCTTGAATCCGAATCCCCAGGCATTGACCAGAGGAGCTACGGTGATGTCGTAGGCCCCCCGTGTCTCTTCAGCGATTCCTTCCGCCATCCGGTAGACATACACAAGCATACTGTCGGCCTTAAGGTCGGTATTGTCGTTGATGCGGGTGATGACCGATTGCTTGTTGAACGGAGAGAGCGAATTGTCCACCTTCTTCAGTTCCGCTTCGATTTCGTTTTTCAGATTTTCTTTCGACTGGTAGGTGATTTTATACATGGTTCCGAAGATGAAGCCTTCGTCGGTCTGATAAGGAGCCTGTTTCCGGAGTATGAGTACGGTGCCTACAATCAGCACGGCCAGGAACGGCAGCTGCCACTTGAGATTTCTTTTAGCCATAAGCGATTATTTTAAGAAAAGATGTTCGATTAATATTTTCGTTCCGATGCCGATAAGTACCAGTCCGCCGAAAATCTCCACGCGGAGATGAAAACGTTTGCCGCAATACACACCAATGAGACATCCGATGACGGAGAGAATGAACGAGGCCAGTCCGATGGCAGCAAGCGGAACGGTCAGTGACCGGAGCGTACGGTATCCGGTGAAGGCAAATGATATTCCGACTGCCAGCGCGTCGATGCTGGTAGCCACAGCCAATGCCAGAATGACTTTCAGCCGGGCAGGATTGAAGCTGCGTTCCTCTTCTTTCTTGAATTGTTCCCGAATCATGCGGACACCCAGAAAAGAGAGCAGTATGAAGGCAATCCAGTGGTCGTAGTCTTCGATGAGATAGCTGAAACGGCTTGCGCCCAGCCAGCCTGCAAAAGGCATCAGTGCCTGGAACAGTCCGAAAAAGAACCCCATTTTCAGAAAAATGTTCCAGCGCACACGCTGGAGGATGATTCCGCTGGTGACAGAAACCGTAAAGCAGTCGATAGCCAGGCTGACAGCCAGCAGGACAATGGCAAGTAACCCCATATCTGTACTTAAAAAGGTAAGTTATAAATCAAGTTGTACATCAGATTGAAGCTGCTGCTGGCATTCTTCCCGAACCCGGGCACATACCAGGGCACTGCGTTTTCATGGTTTTTCACACTGACCCTAATCTTGTAGCGTACGCTCCATCCCATGCAGAAGCCTTTGTAGATTTTCACTTTCAGCCCGAAAACCCCTTCCGCCCAGCTGGCATTACTTTTCAGTCCGCTGTAAGAATAGGGTATGGTGTGGAGCCCTCCGTAGTTGGGGTCGGTCATGTCCGGTCCGCTGACATCAAATGAAAAGGAAGACATGCCATACCTTACCCCCGCATAGATATACCCGGGGAGCTGTGTCTTTTTGTGGAAGATGTTATAGTCCACTCCGATACGGAAATAAGGTGCTGCGGTTTTATAGTGCAGGTCGTTTCCGTCGTTGATGGCATCCGCCTTTCCGTATCCGATTTCCACTACAGGCAGGAACTTGTTCTTGAGATTGGCGCGGAGAGCCACTTCCGAGTTGAGGATGTCGCTCCCCAGCAGATGGCTTGCCAGTCCGGCTATTTCCCATTCTACCGACAGTCCCTGATAGAGAGGGATGTTCTTTTCCGCCTCTTTTTCCATTTCTGCCTTTTTTTCTGCCGGTACCGCTTTATGCACCTGTTGCCCCCATCCGGAAGCCGCACCTATCAGCCAGCTACTCGTCAGTAGCAGTAACCGTAAAGTATATTCTGAAATTTTCTTTTTCATTGTTGTCGATATTCGGGTTGGTAATGACGAGAGAATCCAGCATCCGGGCAGTTGATTCGGCACCGGTCACTTCGTAGAACATCATGGTGCCGCAATCCAGATTCATGAAGTAGGGGATGTTCCGGTGGCTGATGGTCAGAATGTCCTCAGTCCGGTTGTTGTAGCGTAGGATGAAGCGGGTTTGTGTGCCGTAGCTGAGCGGCAGGCTAAGTTCGCTCACTCCTGTCTCACGGTTGATGAGAGTGTCGTTGACCACCGTTTCACCCGAGACCGTCTGTCCGTACACACTCAGCGTGTCCGTGTAGGATACGGCCCTGCCATATTGGTCGACGAACGAGAAGTGTGCGAATGAAAGCGCGTTGGGCGGACAGTTTTCCACTTCGCAGGCAGGGAAAAAGACCGTCATGACTGTGGCGCAGAATAAAAGCAGCAGTTTCTTCATCATCAGATTTCTTTCTCGATTTGATATTTGTTCCTTTCGGGTGAGTTGCGGGCTATCAGTTCGCCGATGAATCCGGCCAGAAACAGCTGGGTGCCCAGAATCATGGTTGTAAGTGCCAGATAGAAATAAGGGCTTTCGGTAATCAGCCGGTAAGGGTTGCCGTGATACATGTCGTAGAGTTTGTTGGCTCCTACCACAACGACAGCAACAAGACCCAGCACGAACATGATGGAACCCAGAAAACCGAAGATATGCATGGGTTTCACGCCGAATGTAGACAAGAACCATAGCGTGATGAGGTCAAGATATCCGTTGACAAAACGGTTCAGCCCGAACTTGGTCTTGCCATATTTCCGTGCCTGGTGGTGTACCACCTTTTCAGCGATGCGGTTGAATCCGGCATTTTTGGCCAGATAAGGGATATAGCGGTGCATTTCTCCGTAGACCTCGATATTCTTGACTACCTCACGGCGGTAGGCTTTCAGTCCGCAATTGAAATCGTGCAGGTTGTGTATGCCCGATACAGCCCGGGCCGTGGCGTTGAAAAGTTTGGTAGGTATGGTTTTCGACAGCGGATCATATCGTTTCTGTTTCCAGCCCGATACCAGGTCGTAGCCGTCTTGTGTAATCATGCGGTAAAGTTCGGGAATCTCGTCGGGGCTGTCCTGCAGATCTGCATCCATGGTAATCACTACATCGCCCTGAGCTTTCTCAAACCCGCAATAGAGGGCGGGCGACTTTCCATAGTTGCGTCGGAACTTGATGCCTTTGACATGTTCGGAAGCCCTTCCCAACTCTTCAATCACCTGCCAGGAATGGTCGGTGCTTCCGTCGTTGACAAAAATCACTTCGTAAGTGAATCGGTTGGCATTCATTACGCGTTGAATCCAGGCATACAGCTCAGGCAACGATTCTTCCTCATTATAAAGGGGGATAACAATTGATATATCCATATATTCTGATTCGATTATTTTTTACGTTTCATGATGAACAGTGCGGTGGGGAAAGTCAGCAGCACGCCATAGAAAAAGTTTTGTGACAGCAACTGGAGAGTCAGTTCCAGCGGTGTCAGTGAGGAGATGACTCCCAAAGCGTCAATCAGTTGTGCGATGGAGTCTTTCATCTCGCCCGGAACAGCGGCTTTCATGTTTTCCAGCTGTTCTATATAAGTGTTGACGAGATAGCCGTTGTCGATGAAACGGAAATACACATAATGGGCGGCTGCTGTCAGCAAGGACGCGAACAGGTACATGAATATGATGAACGCAAAAGCCTTGAAGAATGAAATGCTGCCTTCACAATAGGTATTCCGGTATCGGCGGGCATAGATATAGCCCAGGAAAGGGACAAACAGCGTCATCAGGATGAAAAGCAACTGGAGCAGGGGAACCGTAAATCCGGTAGGCAGGAAAATGAATTTGAATATCCAGAAAAGCCCCATATAGGTGCCGAAATGCATTGCGTGTTCCTGTAGAGTGGTTGGTCGTTCTGTTGCCATGTTCCTTTTTTTAATAATGCGTACAAAAGTACGCTTTTTCGTCGTTCCTTGTTATTAAAAAGTTGAAAAATCATTCTCTTGCGCTAAAAAACGCATTTTTTTTGCCGAATGTATTGCTCATTAAAAAAATATGTCTACCTTTGCAGCCGCAAACGGGAATCATCTGCATCGGCAGATACCGTGAGCGAAATACGGGTAAGTCCCATACGGCCAGCTCCCTTCGAATCCTCCAGGGCTTGATCGCAGCAAAGGTAGTTGGTTGTAGCGGCGCGATATGGTAAGCTTACCCACCCGCCTCTTTAGCTCAGTTGGCCAGAGCACGTGATTTGTAATCTCGGGGTCGTTGGTTCGAATCCGACAAGAGGCTCGAAAATAAAATAATTGTGGATTTGCCTCTTTAGCTCAGTTGGCCAGAGCACGTGATTTGTAATCTCGGGGTCGTTGGTTCGAATCCGACAAGAGGCTCCGGTAAGGCGGGTAGCGGAAGCTGTCCGCTTTTTTATGCTTGCGCCGGGTGAAAAAAATGCTGCCGGTGTTGTAGCGGCAGCATTCTCTGTCATAACTGTAGTTTAGTCAAGCTAGAATATATGGAATGAAATTCTTCTTTGAAGAGTAAACAAGCCCAAGGCCCTGATTGTTCGTTCCGGTATCATTTTTTTCGGTTTGTCTCGTATCTCTTGTTCAGACTTCGCATTTTTTCTGTAATTTTGCACCCGTAATAAAAAACAACTAATATAACAGACTATAAAGAATGGGTGGTTTTTTCGGTACAGTCTCTAAGGCTGAATGCGTAACCGATTTATTTTACGGTACGGACTATAATTCACATTTGGGAACCAAGCGCGCCGGTATGGCTACATACGCCGAGGGTGAAGGGTTCATGCGTTCGATTCATAATCTGGAAAGCTCTTATTTCCGCACGAAGTTTGAAGATGAGCTTCCCGGATTCCACGGAAAAGCAGGTATCGGAGTCATCAGCGACACGGATCCGCAGCCTATCATGATTAATTCACGGCTGGGAAAATTTGCTATTGTCACGGTGGCGAAAGTGAATAACATGGAGGAACTGGTGGCTGATATGTTGGAGAACAACATCCATTTCTCTGAGATGAGCATGAGCCGGACAAACCAGACGGAACTGATAGCTTTGCTGATAACGCAAGGAAAAGATTTTGTGGATGGCATCGAGAACGTGTTCAACAAGATTAAAGGCTCTTGTTCCATGCTGCTGCTGACGGAAGACGGCATTATAGTGGCGCGCGACAAGTGGGGACGCACGCCTGTCATTATCGGAAAAAAAGACGGAGCATACGCGGCAACCAGTGAGTCGAGCAGTTTGCCGAATCTGGATTTTGAAATAGAAAAATATGTGGGTCCGGGCGAAATTGTCCGCATGCGTGCCGACGGACTCGAACAAATGCGTAAGCCGAACGACAAGATGCAGATTTGTTCGTTCTTATGGGTGTATTATGGATTCCCGGTGTCTTGCTATGAGGGCAGGAACGTGGAGGAGGTTCGTTTCATGAGCGGCTACAAGATGGGAAAGACAGACGATTCGGAGGTGGACTGCGCATGTGGCATACCAGATTCAGGCGTAGGAATGGCTTTGGGATATGCGGAAGGGAAAGGAGTACCTTATCACCGTGCCATAGCCAAATATACCCCGACATGGCCGCGTAGTTTTACTCCAAGCAACCAGAGTATGCGCTCGCTGGTGGCGAAGATGAAGCTGATACCGAACCGTTCGATGCTGGAAGGCAAGCGGATGTTGTTCTGTGACGATTCAATTGTACGCGGCACCCAGTTGCGCGACAATGTGAAAGTGCTTTACGATTATGGAGCAAAAGAAGTACACATGCGCATAGCCTGTCCGCCGCTGATTTACGGGTGTCCGTTTATCGGCTTTACCTCCTCAAAGAGCGACATGGAGCTGATTACGCGCCGGATTATCAAGGAAATTGAGGGAGATGAGAATGCTAAGTTGGATAAGTATGCCACTACCGGATCGCCGGAGTATAATGAACTGGTGGAGCGAATCCGGGCACGTTTCGACCTCACCTCATTGAAGTTCAATACACTTGAAACTTTAATTGAAGCAATCGGACTTCCCAAATGTAAGGTTTGCACGCATTGCTTTGACGGTTCAAGCTGTTTCTGACAAGCTGTAGTGACGATATAAACGGAACGAGGCTGTCTTAAAACAGAGAGTCGGACTGGCGAAAAGAAAGTCATTCTCATTTAAGACAGCCTCGTATCCTTTTGATTGTTGCAGTGTGGAGATAATCAGAAAGCTTCCGTCATATTGAAATAAAACAGGTTTTGTTTGTTGGTGAAGTCTCGTCCTAAATCCAGACGGACATTCATGCGGGGTTGTACTTCGATACGCAATCCAAGTCCCGCGTTTGGAAGCACTCCTTCTATTTTTCCCGGGTTCGGTCCCATGAATCCGCATCCTCCCCATGCTACGAATCCGAGGCGGTTGATGACTTTTTTAATCCAGTTGCTCTTGTCCGTATTGAACATGTGACGATATTCGGCCATGGCAAGATGAGCCGACTTGTCGCGGTATTGTCCCAGATAGTATCCGCGCAGGTCAAAAGGAGAACCGCTCAATACATACTTATTGAGTGGGATGTTTTTGCTTTTCCCGAATGTGTGTTTGCTTTGTACGGTCCAGGCCAGTACTTTCCGTTTCCCTACTGTCCTGTATTGCCGGTAGTCAAATTCCAAACGGTAGAAACTGGTGTTGCTTCCCAGAAACTTTTCGTACATCAGTCCGCGGAAATCCAGATACATGCCTTTGTAGGGATTGGCCGGTACATCGCGTGTATCATAAGTGACCAGAAAGCCGATACCGGAACTGAAATTCTTATAGCCTGTCGTTGTGCCTCCGGCGCGTGTATAGTCGGGATGTTCCACCATGTGTTTTGCAGGCTCCGTAATATGGTCGTAAGTGATGTCAATCTGCGGTCCTGCAAAGAAATTGCTGTCTCCGATGCGGAACAGGAACCATGGGTTGATTTGTATCCCGCTGTACCGGTATTGGCTGGTGGTATCGCTTCTCACGTAATTCTTGTTGGTGCTGTAGCCCACTCCGTAAAAGTTCTCCTGCGTGTTTTTATAGGAGAATATTCCGAAGATGCGGAAACGGTCGTCTTTGAAGAAGAGTTGGGGCTTGATAAAAATATTCAGTCCCCCTTTGAACATGAATGCGAGTGCGGCGGGTACGACAGACCGGCGCATAGCAGTATCTTTCGGATTGATTCGGAATGTCATCAGTGCGCTTCCGCCTACGAGCAGTCCGAAGTCGGGTGTATAGCTCGGCCCTCCCAGAATGTTGTAATGGAAATTCCGTTGGGCTATCTTTTGTCGTCGGAGTTCTTTTTTCGTCAATGTCCTGGAGGTTGGCAGGCTGTCTTGTCGGACTGATTCTTGTGCCATAACGGGCATTGCGGCCAGTATCGTAGCTATGATGCATAGCAGTATATTTTTTCTCATGCGATTTGTTCGTTTAATGGTAGGAGAAAAAGTGTTTATTACACAAAAATACAAAAGTTTATTCACATACAGTCTGTTAGATGGAAATACTTTCAGATTTTTGGCGGTATTGTCGTTAATCTGCCTTGTTGTCTGTGAAAAAAAAGCAATCCGTTTGGCTTTTCGGAGGGTATTCATTATTTTTACCTTATAATTAAAGAATGGAATTATGACAGTAATTGAACGTTTTTTGAAGTATGTAACTTTTGATACGCAGTCGGACGAATCGACAGGGGTTACTCCGAGTACGGAGAAACAGATGGTTTTCGCGAAATATTTGAAAGCTGAACTGGAAGATTTGGGACTTAAAGATATTTCTTTGGATGAGAACGGTTATCTGTTTGCTACACTTCCTTCGAATGTGGACCGTCCGATTCCTGTTATCGGGTTCATCGCTCACATGGATACGAGTCCGGACATGAGCGGTGAGAACGTGAAGCCGAGAATTGTCGGAAAGTATGACGGAAGTGACATCGTGTTGTGTGAAGAGGAGAATATCGTGCTTTCTCCGAAAAACTTTCCCGAACTGCTCGATCATGTAGGTGAAGATTTGATAGTAGCCGACGGGCATACGTTGTTGGGAGCGGACGATAAGGCCGGAATTGCCGAGATTGTGGGTGCTGTCGCTTATCTGATGGAGCATCCTGAGATTTCACATGGAGATATCCGTATTGGTTTTAATCCGGACGAGGAAATCGGATTGGGTGCACATAAGTTTGATGTGGAGAAATTCGGAGCTAAATGGGCTTATACCATGGATGGCGGGGAAGTAGGCGAACTGGAGTTTGAAAATTTCAATGCGGCTTCGGCGGTTGTCCATGTGAAAGGGCTGAATGTGCATCCGGGATATGCGAAGAATAAGATGATTAATTCGTTGTTGGTAGCTAATGAGTTTGTGTCTATGCTTCCGGAAAAGGAAATTCCGGCCGCCACAGAAGGCTACGAAGGCTTTTTCCATCTCGTGGGTATGGACGGTGAGGTGGAGCATACGACTCTCAATTATATTATCCGCGATCATGACCGCCAAAAATTTGAAGCCCGTAAGGCCTTGATGTCTGAATGTGCGGACAAGCTGAACGGAAAGTATGGGTCGGGTACGGTGACAGTTGTTCTGAAGGATCAGTATTATAATATGCGTCAGCAGGTAGAACCTTTGATGCATATCATTGATCTTGCTTTTGCGGCGATGCAGGAGGCTGGTGTCGAGCCGAAAGTAAAAGCTATCCGTGGCGGAACGGACGGTGCACAGCTTTCGTTCAAAGGGTTGCCGTGTCCGAATCTTTTTGCCGGTGGTCTGAATTTTCATGGGCGCTATGAGTTTGTGCCGGTTCAGTCTATTGAAAAGGCTATGAAGGTGATTGTGAAAATTGCAGAATTGACAGCCCGAAGATATTGATCGTATTTTCAGGCAGGCGAGGTTGTCTCAAAATGAACCATATTCTTTTTTATGGGGCATAACTCATTTTGAGACTGCCTCTTTTGTTTTATCAATAACCTTAATTTATCTTATTCTTTTATGAAAACAACTCCATTTACCGGGACTCATATCGCTCTCGGTGCAAAAATGCATGATTTTGCCGGCTACAATATGCCGATTGAATACCCGACGGGTATCATTGAAGAACATTTGACTGTATGTAACGGGGTAGGGGTATTTGATGTGTCCCACATGGGTGAGTTTTGGGTGAAAGGGCCGCATGCGCTTGAGTTTCTGCAGGAAGTGACCTCGAATAATGTCGCTGCTCTGATTCCGGGAAAAGTACAATATTCGTGTATGCCCAATGAAACGGGGGGGATTGTCGACGATTTGGTGATATATGATTACGGAAACGGAAAGTATATGATGGTTGTAAATGCGGCAAATATTGAAAAGGATTGGGACTGGTGCGTTTCTCATAATCGCGTAGGAGCGGAGTTGGAGAACTCATCCGACCGTATAGCGCAGCTTGCTGTACAGGGACCGAAAGCATTGCCGACACTTCAGAAACTTACTTCGGTTAATCTTTCGGAGATAGCTTATTATACCTTTAAGGTGGGCGAGTTGGCAGGTGTGCCCGAAGTGATTATTTCCAATACAGGCTATACCGGTGCAGGTGGCTTTGAACTGTATTTCTATCCGGAAGATGCCATGAAAGTTTGGAATGCGGTGTTTGAGGCCGGTTCTGAATTTGGAATCAGGCCCATAGGATTAGGTGCTCGCGATACTCTTCGTCTGGAGATGGGATTTTGTCTGTATGGAAACGATATAGATGACCATACTTCGCCGATAGAGGCTGGTTTGGGGTGGATTACCAAGTTTGTGGAAGGAAAGAATTTTACGGCTCGTCAGATTCTGGCGGCACAGAAGGAGGAAGGTGTTTCCCGCAAGTTGGTAGGACTTGAGATGATTGACCGTGGCATTCCTCGCCAGGGCTATAAGTTGGTGGATATGGATGGGAATGAAATCGGGCATATCACTTCGGGGACAATGTCTCCCATCCGGAAAACAGGTATCGGACTTGGATATGTAAAGACTGACTTTGCCAAAGTAGGTACTGAAATCTATTTGGATAACCGTGGGCGGAAATTGAAGATGAAAGTGGTGAAACCGCCTTTCAGAAAATAATGAAAGTGTTTATAAAAAAAGAGATTGCCTTATAAGGACAATCTCTTTTTTATAGAGCGGAAGACGGGACTCAAACCCGCGACCCTCAGCTTGGAAGGCTAATGCTCTATCAACTGAGCTACTTCCGCAAAAAGGTGGGCAAGGATGGATTCGAACCACCGAAGGCATAAGCCAGCAGATTTACAGTCTGCCCCATTTGGCCACTCTGGTACTTGCCCTGACAAAAATGTAGAGCGGAAGACGGGACTCAAACCCGCGACCCTCAGCTTGGAAGGCTAATGCTCTATCGACTGAGCTACTTCCGCAAAAAGGTGGGCAAGGATGGATTCGAACCACCGAAGGCATAAGCCAGCAGATTTACAGTCTGCCCCATTTGGCCACTCTGGTACTTGCCCAAACACAATCAAAATGTCTTTTTTCAATTGCGTTGCAAAGGTATAACTATTTTCTTAATCTGCAAACAAAATCCACCATTTTTATTGCAGTAACTGCACATTCGTCTCCTTTGTTCCCTAATTTCCCTCCGGCACGGTCTTCTGCCTGTTGCATATTGTTGGTGGTAATCAGTCCGTAAATGACAGGAATGTCTTGTGTCGCATTCAATTGGGTAATTCCTTGGGTCGCGCCGCTGCATACATAATCGAAGTGTGGAGTCTCTCCGCGAATTACGCACCCCAATGCAATTACAGCGTCTACTTTCCCGCTTTTGATGAATTGGGAGGACCCGAATGTAAGTTCAAAACTTCCGGGAACGGTGTAGACCAGGATATTCTCGTCTTTTGCGCCGTGTTTCTTGAGCGTTTTTATTGCTCCCTCCATCAGGGCACCGGTAATCGGGTAGTTCCATTCAGAAACGACAATTCCGAAACGCATTGCTGATGCATCGGGAACCGAATTGAAATCATAGTCTGATAAGTTGTGATAAGCTGTTGCCATAACGTGAAATTTTTGATAACGGATTGAGATATAAATAAAGCGAAGAATCCAGTTGTTGCGTTCAGATTCTTCGCTTTATCGTTTAAGCGTATGTAAATGGAAATTCTTTCAGAGAAATTATCACTTCAAAGAAGCACGTTCAATATATTTGTCAATGTCCATTGCCTGATAGGAATTGGCATATTGAGTCTTTATTTCCTGATAAACTTTTACAGCTTCTTCGTTCTTCCCTTGTTTCTCCAGAATCTGTCCGGCCTGAATCAGGTAAACCGGACTCAGAACCATGCTGTTTGCCCGTTTGGCTGCATCTTGCAATGTGCTGGCCGCCTTGTCCAATTCTCCCAATTGTGCGTAGCAGTTGCCCAATGTACCGAGTATGGCCGGAGCTGCCAGTGCATCGTTTCCGCTGAATTTGTCAAGGTATTTTACGGCATCCTCATATTTGCCCAATTGCGCATAGCAGATACCTGCGTAGGCGTTGGCCAGATTTCCGGCATCTGTTCCGCTGAATTCATCAGCCAGTTTCACAAAACCGGCATATCCCAGGCTGTCACCGTTCAGGGCTATTTCGAACTGGTCGATTCCAAAATATTGTTCTCCCTTGAAAATGGCTTCAGACGCTTTCACCTCTTTGGGTTCGGCAATGAAGTGGTTGTATGCCAGAAAACCTCCCACAACTACTACCAGAGCGACTACAGCTCCCAGCAATACATTTTTGTTCTTGATCAGGAATGCTTCTGAAGTGGAAAGTGCTTCGTCTACATTCAATGGTTCATGAGTGTGTTTTTGTTCAGTCATTTCTATCTTTGTTTTTATTATTTCTTTGTTTTGAATTTTCAGATGGCAAAAGTAGTTTATTTATGCTTATAAATGAAATTTGCGGCCAAGTTTTTTTATCAATCGTCCTTTTATTCTTATTTTTGTATCTCAAACTAAAGGGAAAATATGTGGTTAAAACGGATATCTATTCTCAATTATAAGAATCTGGAGCAAGTGGAGCTTGATTTTTCACGGAAGATGAACTGCATTATCGGGAAAAACGGAATGGGAAAGACGAACCTGATGGATGCGGTCTATTATCTTTCTTTCTGCAAGAGTGCAACCAACCCCATTGATTCTCAAAATATCCGTCACGGGCAGGAGTTTTTTGTACTGCAGGGGTTTTATGAGACAGATTCCGGTGAGCCGGAAGAGGTGTATTGTGGATTGAAACTTCGTCAGAAAAAGAAGTTCAAGCGGAATAAAAAGGAATATACCCGTTTCTCCGATCATATCGGACTGATTCCTTTAGTTCTGGTTTCCCCTTCAGACTCTCTGCTGATTGCCGGGGGGAGCGAGGAACGCCGTCGTTTTATGGATGTGGTGATTTCTCAGTTCGACCGTGATTATCTGGATGCATTGATTCGTTATAATAAGGCTCTTCTGCAGCGTAACACTTTGCTCAAGTCTGAGGTGGAGCCGGAAGATGAGCTTGTGGCGGTGTGGGAAGAGATGATGGCGGTTGCGGGTGAAACTGTATACGCCAAACGGAAGAAGTTTATTGAAGAGTTTATTCCGATTTTTCAGTCATATTATTCTTATATCTCGCAGAATCAGGAGCAGGTGAGTCTGTCGTATCAGTCATGCGTTGCGCAGGGCGATCTTTTGGGACAGCTTCGGGAGAGCCGTCCGAAAGACCGGATTATGGGTTTTTCGCTTAAGGGAATCCATAAAGATGATTTGGTGATGCGTCTCGGTGATTTTCCGATTAAGCGCGAAGGTTCACAAGGTCAGAACAAGACATATCTGATTGCCTTGAAGCTGGCTCAGTTTGAGTTCTTGAAGCGGACAGGAAACCGGACTGTTCCTCTGGTACTTCTGGATGATATTTTTGACAAGTTGGATGCGTTGCGTGTGGAACAGATTGTGAAGCTGGTGGCCGGCGACAATTTCGGACAAATTTTCATTACAGACACCAATCGTGACCATTTGGACAAAATCCTGAAAAAAATAGAAGGAGACTATAAGCTGTTTGAGGTTGACGGCGGAACTGTGTCCGAACGGAAGGAGGATGAGGTATGAAGCGGAACAAAACCGAACTTTTGGGAGATGTGCTCCGGCGTTATCTTCGTCAGGAAGGGTTGGAGACCCCGCTCAATGAGTATCGTCTGGTAGATGCCTGGAAAGATGTGGTAGGACCTGCCATTACCCGATATACAACCAATCTTTATATCCGTCGGCAAGTGCTTTATGTGCACCTTTCCTCGTCGGTGGTGAGACAAGAGTTGCTGATGGCCCGTGAAATGCTTGTTCGTAATCTGAACGCGCAGGTCGGTTCGCAAGTCATTGTGGATATTGTTTTTTGCTGATGGGCCCGTTTTCCGTCCACACTTCATCCATGCGGCAGTCATTTTCTTCTGTAGGCACTTTTTCCTGTATCTGAAAATCGAAACATATCCCGATGCGGTAAGCGTGTCCGAGCCTTTTCAGAGTGCGGTCATAATACCCTTTTCCTCTTCCCAGCCGGTTTCCGAGGCGGTCGAATGCCACTCCAGGAATGAGGGCCAGGTCAATTTCGTTTTCTTCTGCAAGTTGTCCGTCTGTCGGCTCTCCGATTCCGAAACATCCTTTTTTCAGAGACTGGGTGTCAGTAAAATATCTCAGTTCCAGATTGTCTCCACTGACAACCGGGAGTACGATACGTTTTTCCTGACTCCATTTTCTGATGAATTCATGCGTCTGTACTTCATCAGACAGCGAGTAATACAGGAAGAGGGTTTGTGCTGACCGGAACAGCGGATGGCTTTCCAGCTTTTCGAGCAGGCTGGAAGACCATCCGGACAGTTGCGCCGGTGTATATTGTTTTTTCTGTGCGGCGATTCGTTTACGCAGCAGTTGCTTTTCTGTCATTTTTCTCCGGGGCGTTAGGTTCGTCGGGGGCTTGTGGGAACGATTCCTCTTTTTCCAGCACTTCCAACGCTTTCAATACTGTTTTGTCCGTTTCGTTCAGGAACTCTATATATGCTTCCATTCCCAGCATATTATAGATGATGTTACCGTAAAGACTCAGTTCAAACAATTCTCTTGACTTCATCATCAGATTGTTACGGCGTTTCAGTCCTTTCTTTTCTGCCCATGTGGCAAACTGGTAGAGCAAATTTTGTGTTTTGAGATAAGCCTCCAGCTTCTCGGCAGAATCATATTCCTGCAGTTTTTGGCGGTTATGGTCTGTATAGTCGAATGTATAGCGGATCAGTAGTCCTTTGTTGGCAGCCATTCTGAAATAGGAAGTCATTCCAGCCGTATCTTGAGGGACAAAGATGTCGGGCATGATGCCTCCTCCGCCATACACCGGACGCCCCAGGCTGGTATAATAGATTTCATTTTTGTTCTGCTTGATGCTGTCTGCGGAGAAAAATTCTCCATGTTCATAGCGTGTCAGCAAATCCAGTTCGTATTCATCCTCCTTCCCTTTCTCGTAAGGCTTTTGGATGCAGCGTCCTGACGGGGTATAATAGCGGGCGATGGTGAGCCGGATGGCCGAGCCGTCGCTGAATTCAATGGGTTGCTGTACCAATCCTTTTCCGAACGAGCGGCGCCCGATGATGGTTCCCCGGTCGTTGTCCTGTATCGCTCCGGCGAAAATCTCGCTGGCTGAGGCGGAACCTTCGTCTACCAGTACGACCAGTGGCATGTCCTGGTTGCTTCCTGTTCCGTTTGAGCTATAGTTTTCCCGGGGAGATTTACGGCCTTGCGTGTAGACTATCAGCCGGTTGTTGGGCAGAAATTCATTGACCATCTGGATGGCGGCGGCCATATATCCTCCGGTGTTTCCGCGCAGGTCGATAATCAGTCCTTTGCAATTCTCCTGATTCAGTTTGGCCAGGGCAATCAGCAACTCGGGATAAGTGGTTTCTCCGAACTTGTTGACTCTGATATATCCGAACTTGTCATTGACCATATAGGCGGCATCCACACTCTTCACCGGAATGTCTCCTCTTACAACAGTGAAGTGGAGGGTCTCTTTTTCTCCCGGGCGGTAGATTCCCAGCTTCACCTTGCTTCCTTTCGGCCCTTTCAGCCGTTTCATGGATTCTTCGTTGGTCACGATTTTCCCCACGAAGGCAGAATCGTCTATTTCGATGATGCGGTCGCCTGCCATCAGTCCCACTTTTTCAGAAGGACCTCCCTGGATGACATTGTTTACATGGATGGTGTCGTCCTGGATTGTGAACTGGATGCCGATTCCGCTGAAACTTCCTTTCAGATCGGCCGTTACTGTTTCCAGATCTTTTGCCGGGATGTACGAAGAGTGCGGGTCCAGTTCTGATAGAATCTGAGGCATAGCTTCTTCTACCAGTTCTGAGATGTTTACGGTATCCACATACTGGTCGTCGATGATGTGCAGCAGTGCGCTCAGCTTGTTCGACGAGGTATTGATGATGCCAAGCTTGTTTCCCGAGAAATGGTTGGCATAGAATGTGCCGATGGCTATACCTGCCACCAGGCAGACCGCCAGCAAAAATGGCATGAATTGTTTGTTGTTATTTTTCATTTTGTTATATGTTTTGTTCGTTCATGGTATTCAGATATACCACCTCGATATGTGCCCTTTTCAGCAGCTCCAGTCCGTCTTCCAGCCGGTATTTTTCTCCGTAGACAACCCGTTTGATGCCTGCCTGGATAATCAGCTTTGCACATTCGATGCAAGGTGAGGCCGTGACATACATGGTAGCCCCTTCACTGCTGTTGCCGGAACGGGCTATTTTGGTGATGGCATTTGCTTCCGCATGCAGTACGTAGGGTTTGGTGATGCCACGTTCGTCTTCGCATACATTCTCAAATCCGGCAGGCGTGCCGTTGTAACCGTCGGAAATGATCATTTTGTCTTTCACGATAAGTGCTCCCACCTGCCGGCGTTGGCAATAGGAATTTTCAGCCCATATCCGAGCCATCCGCATATAGCGTCTGTCGAGTATTTCCTGTTTTTGTTCATTCTGTTCCATCTGTATAGAAATAGATAGGGGTCAGTTGGATAAAATGGTTTTTGTTTGAATTGAAAAGTTTGAGCATCCTGGAGTCTCCCCGATAAAATTGTGCGCTGGTCAGTTCGCCATAGAATGTCCTGTCGAGCACCCCGTTCGGAGCTCTGTCTACATCGAGTCGGATAGACACGCTCCGGTCTTCAGGGTTCGCACTCCACCTGCCTGTGAAAGAGAACGACTGTCCTTGTCCTTCCAGCGTACCGTCATTGTTGAACCGGATAATATAGTTGTTCTTGTTCTTGCTGATGTCCAGAATGTTCTGTCTGGTCAGAGTGGGCGTAAATTCATTGTCGTTGTCCCAGTCGGAAGTGTCGTACGATGCGCTCCAGTGCCATGTGTCGCTGGTAAAGATTTCATTGATGTCATCTTCCTGACATCCGCACAGGAGCAGTGTCAGCATCATGCCGATTCCTGTCCAAAGTTTCAGCTTTTTCATATGTGAATCGAGTATGTCTTTTTTCATCTTTCTATTTGATTCCGTTTCGTTTCAGAAGTGCGTCGATGGTTGGTTCTTGTCCGCGGAAACGCTTGTATAGGGTCATCGGATGTTCGGTGCCGCCTTTGGAAAGGATGCAGTCGCGGAATGACTGGGCCACTTCCCGGCTGAATATTCCTTTTTCCTTGAACACGGAGAAAGCGTCTGCATCGAGCACTTCCGCCCATTTGTAGCTGTAGTATCCGGCGGCATATCCTCCCGACATGATGTGTCCGAATTGTACACTCATGCAAGTCTCTTCAGGTTGGGGCAGGATTTGGGCTTGTGTCCACGAGCTTTTTTCGTAAGCTTTTACATCGCCGTCGAATGCTTCCGTACGCGTGTACCAGGCCATATCGAGCAATCCGAAGCTCACTTGGCGGAGGCAGGCGTATGCCACATTGAAGTTGGCCGCATCTACAATCCGGCGGATCAGTTCTTCCGGAAGCGGGGCTCCCGTTTTATAATGCCGCGCAAAAGTATTGAGAAAATCTTTTTCTGTGGCGAAATTCTCCATAATCTGTGAAGGAAGTTCTACGAAATCCCAATACACATTGGTTCCGCTCATGCTTTTGAAGCGTGTGCGGGCAAACATGCCGTGGAGCGCATGTCCGAATTCATGGAGGAAAGTGGTCACTTCTGAAAAAGTCAGCAGTGCCGGCCTTTCGGGAGTCGGCTTGGTAAAGTTCATGGTGACAGATACATGTGGTCTGCTGTCTGTCCCTTCTTCGTCAGTCCATTGTTCTTTGTAGCTGGTCATCCACGCTCCCGAACGTTTTCCGGCACGGGGATAAAAGTCAGTATAAAGTACGGCCAGATAGCTGCCGTCGTGATCATATACTTCGTATGCCTTGACATCAGGGTGATAAACCGGAATCTCCTTGTTTTCTTTGAATGTAATTCCATACAGGCGGTTCGCCAGTCCGAACACCCCTTTTTCCACGTTGCTCAGTTCGAAATAAGGGCGCAGTTCCTCGTCGTTGAGATTATATTTCCGGCTTTTCAGTTTTTCGGAATAGTAGGAGAAGTCCCATGGCATCAGCTTGAAATTCTCGCCTTCAGTCTCTTTTGCCAATGCTTCCACTTCAGCCACTTCTTGCCGTGCGGCCGGGGTATAGGCTTCCAGGAGGTCGTTCAGCAACTTATAGACATGAACGCTGTCTTCTGCCATCCGTTTGCGCAGCACGTATGTGGCGAAATCGGAAAATCCGAGCAATTGTGCCAGTTCCCTGCGGATGTTTACAATCCGTTTCACGACTTCCAGGTTGTTGAACTCGTTGTCGTGTGTACATTGTGTATTGTAAGCCATATACAGTCGTTCCCTCAAATCGCGGCGTGCGCTGTATTTCATGAACGGTATGTAGCTGGGGGCCTGGAGTGTGACGAGCCAGCCGTTTTCCTTCCCTTTTTCCCGGGCGGTGTGGGCTGCAGCTTCTACTGCACTTTCCGGCAGTCCGTCCAATTCGTCCTTATCGGTCAGTACCAGTTCGAACCCGTTTGTTTCTTTCAGGTGGTTTTGTGAAAATCTCAGTGTCAGTGAGCTCAGCTCTGCCGACAATTGGCGGTAGCGCTCTTTGTCCTTGTCTGTCAGATTGGCTCCGTTGCGCACGAAACCGTCGTATGTCTTTTGCAGCAACATTTGCTCTTCGTGCGTCAGGCTCAATTCGTCCCTTTGTTCGTATACCGTCTTTATCCGTCTGAACAGCTCTGCATTCAGTCCGATGTTGTTGCTGTGTTCTGTCAGTTCCGGCATCAGCTTTTCAGCGACAGCGTCCAGTTCGTCACAAGTTTCCGCACTCATCAGGTTGAAAAACACGG
Organism: uncultured Bacteroides sp.; assembly: GCA_949289295.1. GTDB lineage: Bacteria > Bacteroidota > Bacteroidia > Bacteroidales > Bacteroidaceae > Phocaeicola. Next base: position 6,562 of record CASENM010000004.1, on the reverse strand, counting down.
TGGTTACCCGGTCGAGCAGTTGCCCGGCTTTTTCCAGAGCCAACAGTGTGTTGTCGAAAGTCGGCGGTTCCTGATTGTCGGTTATTGTCTTTATTTCTTCATCTTCCTGCCGCATGCCCTCCCGGATAGCCGGTTCAAAGTCGGTCAGCTTGATTCGGTCGAAAGGGGTCGTATCGTGTGGTGTCGCATACGGGTGAAAAAACGGATTGTCGTTCAGTTCTGTCATCGGTCGATTTTCTTTTTCAGTTTCTTGCATGACTCGGTCAGGTCATGCAGATTGTAGATGTTGATTCTTTTCCGGTTGAGTTGCAGCAGATTCTGTGCCTGCATCTCGTTGAGGGCAGCCGACACGTTGATTCTTGTTTCGCTGATCAGGTCAGCCAGGTCCTCCATACGGATGTAGAGTGTTTTCGGGCCATTGTTGCTGATGCATCGTGTCTGTATGAAATTGACTATTTTTTCGTAGGTATTCCCGATATGGGTATTCCATAACCGGTAATTGAGTGTCTGTGCCCGGTTGCTCAACATGTTCAGGAAATTGAGTGTGAAGATGTCGTAGTTGCTGAGCTGCTCCAGCACGAATCTTTTTTTGATGGTCAGCAGGCTCACTTCGGTTGTGGCCGTATAGGTGGCCGTAAAGCTGGGGTTCATGCCGAAAAGTGAATAGGGCTCAAGGATATGAGGGGCCCTGAACGTTTCCTGCAGGATGTATTTTTGAGTGGTGTCATAAGCTTCCGACTGGACTTCCCCGTCGAGAATAAACATCAGTTTGTCGCAGCTGTCCTCTTCTCTTACCAGAATGGTTCCTTGCGGGTATCTATGGAAGTGGAATTTCACCTTTTCCAGTATTCTGGTAAATTCATTTTTCCCTAATCCTTGAAATAGAGGAAGCTGTAGCAGCTTGTCGTACATTATAAAATCCATTGCCATTAACTTTGTTAAGTTATCATTTTAACATACAAAGTTAAACATTAATTTAATTGTGTGCATATTTTGTAGGGCCTCTTTTATCTTTTTTTATCCTTTCTTACCGTCTGATAATGTTTGGACTGTTCTTATAGTTGGCTGAAATGTTCTATCTTTGCAGTAGAATAATATGTTTTTGATTATGGAAGCTTTTGATTTTCAAGAATTGCTGAGTGCTTTCATCGTGCTTTTTGCGGTGATTGACATTTTTGGTGCCATCCCTATCATACTTGACCAGAAGCAGAAAGGGCGTTCAGTCAACGCTTCGCGCGCTACGCTGATAGCCTTGGCGTTGCTGCTGGGCTTTTTCTTTGCAGGCGACATGCTTCTCCGACTGTTTCAGGTGGATATCGCTTCGTTTGCAGTGGCGGGCGCATTTGTCATTTTTCTGATGTCGCTCGAGATGATTCTCGATATAGAGATATTCAAGAATACCGGTCCTATCAAGGAAGCTACTCTGGTGCCTCTGGTATTTCCCTTGCTGGCCGGAGCGGGTTCGTTTACCACATTGCTTTCTTTGAGGGCGGAATATGCGTCGGTCAATATTATCGTGGCACTGGTGCTCAATATGGTTTGGGTGTTTGTGGTGCTGAAGCAGACCGACCGCATCGAACGTCTTCTGGGCAAGGGGGGGATTTATGTCATCCGGAAATTTTTCGGAATCATTTTGCTGGCCATTTCCGTACGTCTGTTCACCGCTAATCTGACATCCCTCATCGAACAGTTTTATGCCTTGAAGTGATTGCGGTGTTATGGTAAGGTGAAGAGAGACATAAGAAAACGCTTCGGCGTTTCAGGTAAAACGTTTCGGCGTTTTGACTGAAACGCCGAAGCGTTTTCTTTTTTGCAGTTCTTTATTCACATTCTTCTGCATAGTTGATGTAAGGCATTGCATTGAGCTTGTAATCGAAAATTTCTTCCGGTTTGAAGAAACGGTTCAGCTCTACCACTGCATTTTCCGGAGAGTCGGATGTGTGGACAATGTTTTCCTGTGCGCTGACGCTGTAGTCGCCGCGGATGGTTCCGGGAACGGCGTTGCGTCCGTTGGTAGCTCCCGTCATGGCGCGTACTACCTGAACGGCTTCCACTCCTTCATAGCAGCACACGATTACGGGTGAAGCCATCATTGAGTTTTTCACGCGGGCGAAGAATGGTTTTCCTGCCAGGTGTGCATAGTGTTCGCTCAGCAGTTCGTCGGTGAGCTGCATCATTTTCATTCCGGCCAGGCGGAGGCCTTTGCGTTCAAAACGTGAAGTGATTTCGCCGACCAGTCCGCGCTGTACGGCACTCGGTTTTAAAATTACTAAGGTTCTTTCAAGACTCATAGCGATAATGTTTTTAAGGGTTATACAAATTGTTGCAAATATATTGTTTTTTTTGAATTTCCGTTTGGCTTTGCGGAAAAAAGTATGGGGTGTCCGTGCTTTTCTTTTGGGGGCAGGCACAAAAGGAAAAATTTCGGGGATAAGACGGTTATTTATAATAAGTAGGCTTTTAATGATATAGGCAGATGCAAATAAATGCAATCGGAACAATATGTAGGCATGAATCCAAAAAAATGCAGAAAAAAAATGGCGTTAATTGAAATTTTCATATATTTGCCTAATCTTATTGAATAATTGAATCCGTTGTTTTTTATAAGTCGATGGAAGATGCGGATGCCAGTTGTACGGTATCCATTCTTTGTCGCCTGGAAACAACCTTAAAAACTTATGTTATATGTTAAAACAATTTAAATCAGTCAGTGTGATGCTGCTTCTGATAGGAGCGTCATCGTCATTGGGCGCGGCTAATGCGGGTGGAACGAGGCCTGCCCCAGATGACATCAACATCAATCAACAAACTAGTACTTGTACGGGTGTGGTGAAAGACCCTTCCGGTGAAACCGTCATCGGTGCTTCTGTAGTCGTAAAAGGTACGACTAACGGAACGATTACAGGCATTGACGGCGATTTTTCCATTCCTAATGTAAAGAAAGGGGATGTCATTCAAATTTCCTACATCGGTTTCCAGACCATTGAAGTGGTTTATGAAGGTCAGCCTCTGAATGTAACTTTGAGCGAAGACTCCCAGATGTTGGGTGAAGTGGTGGTAACTGCATTGGGTATCAAGCGTGAGAAGAAATCTTTGGGTTATGCCATGCAGGAGGTAAAAGGCGAGTCGCTGGTGAACGCCCGTGAGACCAATCTTGCAAATGCCTTGTCCGGTAAGATTGCCGGTGTGCAGGTCATCCGTTCAAGCAACGGCCCCGGCGGCTCTTCAAAAATCCAGCTCCGCGGCGCCAATTCCGTGACGGGTACCAACCAGCCGCTGATCGTGGTCGACGGTGTGCCGATGGACAACTTCACGGGTGCCGACAATGCCGACTTCTACAATCCGTCACTGGATATGGGTAACGGTCTTTCGGATATCAACCCCGAGGACATCGAGTCGATGTCTGTGCTGAAAGGTGCCTCCGCTGCCGCCCTCTACGGTTCTCGTGCCGGTAACGGTGTCATTCTGATCACCACCAAGAAGGGTGTGAAGAAAGAAGGTCTGGGTATTACCATCTCCGCATCGGTTTCTGCGGAAACTACATTTATGAAGCCGGAAATGCAGACCTCATTCGGCCAGGGTACGGCCGGACAGTACAACAGCGAGGAATCAAGGAGCTGGGGACCTGCCATGGGCACGGAATACATGTTCAACGGCCAGAGCCGGCGCATGCAGTATTATGACAACCTCGATTCCTATTTCCGCACAGGTACAAACTTCACGGAGAGCATCTCATTCTCCCAGATGTTCGACAAGACAGCTATCTATGCTTCCGCTACTCGCATGGACGATGCGAGCAAGATTCCGGGTTCCAGTCTGGACCGCACGAACTTTATGTTGCGTGCCTCTTCCACCTTCGGCAAGGATGACCGCTGGAGTTTCGACGGCAAGATACAGTACATCCGTACGGGAGCCGAGAACCGTCCGATGACCGGTAGTAACGACTCCAACCGTTTCCGTACCATTTATATGTTGCCCGCTTCGTTGGATATCCGCGACTATAAGAATCCGTTGACAGAGGCTGGCACGATGAACTGGTGGTCTCCGAGCGGTCTGAACCCTTACTGGCTGGATGAATACAACCTGAACGCCGACCGCCGCAACCGTTTTCTGATAAACGCCTCGCTGAAATACAAGTTCACGGACTGGCTGGATCTGGAATTGAGAGGGGGAAGCGACATGTACTACACCGAACTGACGGGCAAGACATACGCGGGTGCCAGCAACCTGAACAACGGAAACAGTGCATACGAGCTGAGCGAGCAGCGCTTCTATGAAAACAACTTCAGCTTCCTGTTCACCGCACGTAAGGACAACCTCATCGACAAGCTGGGCGGTAACCTGACATTCGGCGGCAACCTGATGGACCGGAAATCTTCCGGCCTGAAGAACCGTGCCTCGAAACTGACGGTCCCGAACCTGTTCAGCATCAACAACAGCAGCAATTCGGACCGTTCGGTGACCGAAACCTATAGCCGCAAGAAAATCAATTCTCTGTACGGTACCATCGGGCTGAACTATGACAGCTGGATCTTTCTGGACGCCACGTTCCGAAACGACTGGACTTCCACGCTGAGCAAGGACAACCGTTCGTTCTTCTATCCGTCGGTATCCTTGTCGTGGGTGTTCAGCGACATGATGGACCGGATTAGCAAGCCGCTTCCTGAATGGATCACCTATCTGAAAGCACGCGCATCGTATGCCCAGGTGGGTAATGACATGGACCCCTACCAGCTCTATGACTCCTACTCGATCGGTTCCGACCGCTTCGGCAATACAACCGCAAGCACAAACTCGACGAAGTTCGACTCAACCGTACGCAACGAGCTGATCTCCTCCTGGGAGGCCGGTGTGGAAATGCGTTTCTTCAACAACCGCCTGGGCTTCGACTTCGCATGGTACAAATCGAACGCGAAGCATCAGCTGATGAAGATTCCGATGAACCAGATGTCCGGTTATGGAACAAGAATGATCAATGCCGGAAATATCCAGAACACCGGTGTGGAACTGATGGTTACTGCCCGCCCTGTGGAAACGGAAAGCTTCAGCTGGGACACCCAGATCAACTTTTCCAAGAACAACAACAAGATTCTGGATTTGGGGCCGGGCATCGAACGCTATGAGCTGGGAGGTGCCGCCGAGTTGAAAGTCTATGCGGTGGCAGACGGTAACTACGGTGAAATCTGGGGTACGAAGTTTGCTCGCGTAACCGATGAGAGCAGCCCTTATTACGGCCAGATGATTTTGAATGAAGCCGGTTTGCCTACCACAGACGGAGAAATGTATAAAATCGGTGACCAGCAGCCTGACTGCATGATTGGGTGGAACAATACGTTCAACTATAAGAACTTTACGTTCGGATTCCAGTTTGACGGACGTATCGGTGGTGATATCTATTCCTATACTAATTATATGCTGCAAATCTACGGTCGTGCTGAAGTGACAGCACCGGGTGGAGTACGTGAGCAATTTGTGGTTCCTGGTGTAATTGCCCAGTCAGATGGTACTTATGTACCGAACACGACTCCTGTATCTCAGGAAGACTATTGGAGGACAGGTATCGGCACAGGCAATACGGGTATCGGCGAAGCCAACATCTACGACGGCACGAACTTCCGTCTGCGCAACATTTCGTTGAGCTACAGCTTCCCGCGTTCCATGCTGAAGAGCACCTGTTTCCAGCAGGTCAAACTGGGATTCTCCGTCAACAACGTATGGATGATCTACAGTGACATGAACGGTATTGACCCGGAATCCGTATTCATTACGAATACGAATGCTACCGGTTTCGAGAACGGTGCTTCTCCTACATCACGTAGCTTCTTGTTTAATGTAACCCTCGGTTTCTAATCACTTAATACGATCTGAAGAATGAAAACAAACAAACTTTTTATAGGAATAGGATTGTTTGGACTGTGCACTCTGTGCGCCTGTTCAGACTTCGACGAGGTGAATGTCGACCCGTCAAAGACCACTATCGAATCCACTCTTCCGGAATACTTCCTGAACAACTCCATCGGCAAGATCCAGATGGACCCGAGTACTGGAGAACGCATCTATTATCTGAACTGGGGTGACGCATCCCGTGCCTTCGGAGAAGCCGGAATGCTGTCAGTCGGTCTGTATGATGACGACTATATATCCAGTTACTATTATCCGTGTATTTCCAACGCCATCAATTATGCGACCATCGCTCTTACTGAAGCGGGGAAACGTGCGGCTGAGGAACCTTTCTATGGAAACCTGAGACAGTTTGCCCGTATCTGGCGTGCCATGCTGGCCGCCCAGTTTGCCGACTGTTTCGGCCCTTATCCTATCAATGCCGGACAGGGAGAGACACCTGTATACAACACGCAAAAAGAGACTTATCAGTTTATCTTAAAAGAGCTGAAAGAAGCTGTTGATTCCATCGACGTGTCTATCACGCCGACGGAAACCCAAGCTGCTTGCGACCCTGCATACGGTTATGCAGCCGACAAATGGCTGAAGCTCGGAAACTCTTTCCGCATGCGTTATGCCATGCGACTGACAAATACGGACATGGCGGCTGACGCCCGGACCG
>CASENM010000003.1 GCA_949289295.1 uncultured Bacteroides sp. | reverse complement strand
TGAACTTACTTCGGTCAAGAAACTTGGCTAATTGGGCAAAAATATATGGGTCTTTATGCATAACGGCTTGAAAATTACCACAAAAGTAAATTCAAATCCGTTCTCTCCAAAACTGATTATAACAAATTGAATTTCAATAATTTCAAAGAATTCCTATGATTTTTTAGTGGACACTAATGTGCCATACCAGCTCGTTTCCGTTTTCTACGGCTCCTTTCTGCCATGCACAATACGAGTCGGAAAGAATATCGGCACATGGAGTTTCTTGGCAATCCATTCGTGTTCGGCGAACTCGCTGCCGTTGTCCGTGGGGATGGATTTCAAAGCGTCTCCCTTGTAAGGTATCAGCCTCCACACGGCTTTTGCAAGCGTTTTGTCTTCTTCCGTACCTGAAACGAGTTTCGTCGGTTTCTGCCGGACGTTCGTGGCCTTAGTCTCGTGTCTGCGAGAAGATTGATTACAGATTATTGCATAAATGGTTTTATGAGAGATTCTCTTCAAACGGCCAGGTATTTGTCTTGGGAATCATTGCTCATTCCTTATCAGCTCGATGACACGCTATCTCAGTACATCTTCTAGCCTCCTGTTTCCAGGCGTATGACGTAGGTGGGGCCCGGTCATGCCGTGGGCTTTGTTCCATACATACTTGCCGTTCGGCGTGGAATTGTGCCGGATTTCACGGCTTACCGTTGACTTGTGGATTCCGGACAATTATCTTCAGAGCCTCACCCTTTTGTTATCTCGGGTAAATTGCGTACCTTTGCTCACGGGTTAAGTGCTTATACATAATTGACAATACAAAAGTAATTAATCCTCGGGAGACGGTGGTCTCCCTTTTTTATTTTTGTATTGCCGGTTGATCCGTTGCCGGGCTACCACCGCCTTCCTCCGCCCTTGGAGCGTAGCGGAAAGGATGGAGGAGGACGGTGGCGGAGTTGCACTTCTAATTTGACGGTAGTCGTATATCTGGAAATTCTGGAGGAATTTCACGACAAGCACAAGCTGGATACTTTCCCCGGCAATAAACAATGACAAGTTGCGTGGGGCAGGGTATGCCAGCCCGATGGATTGCTGCTTCGAGTGGCCCTCAAATAGGAATGTCGTAAAATGTATGGTGATGTGAGAAGTCGGAAAACGAGAGCAGGAAGAAAACCACTTTGTTTTCCCCCTACTCGATTCTCATCTAAAAAGTTTTAGCGTATACCAATAATAAACCATATCGACAGTTGGCTGTATATGTAGAATTTAATGGAGGGCCAAATGAGTCTTGAATGGGGATTATAGCTTGTTGCCGATAGTTTGCATAATCTTTTTTAAGGCACCGGCGTTTTCCCTTACAAACTCATCGGCCAGTTTCCCGGATTCCTTTAAGAAATCATGATTTTGGATAAGTCTGTCAACCAGTTCATTAAAATCTTTCTGTCCACGAATCTCAAAGCCTCCGTCGCAAGCCAATAGTCCTTGAGCTTCCCTGAACTTTCTGTTGTTAGGTCCGAAAATGACAGGCATGCCATATACTGCAGCCTCCAGCACATTGTGTATGCCTACGCCGAACCCTCCGCCGATATAGGCTATTTCTCCATAGCGGTAGATGGACGACAATAATCCGAAACAGTCTATGATAAGGCAATCCGCATTGGCAATTGTCTCTTCTGTTGCCTGTGTGTAGCGCACAGTTTTTCGGGTAATTCTCTCTATAATTTCTTTAATGTGGCTTTCTTCTATAACGTGAGGAGCAATAATCAATTTCAACTCCGGGTGTGAATTGAAATACGGTATGAAGATTTCTTCATCGGGCGACCATGAGCTGCCCGCGATGAATGTGAAACTGTCTCCTTTGAACTTCTCAACCAGAGGGAGTTCTTTAGCTTGCCGGCATATTTCAATGACACGGTCAAAGCGAGTGTCACCTACAATGCTGGTTTGGTTGACACCCAGTTTCCGCAGCAGATTGACTGATTCGTTGTTTTGTACGAAAAGATGGGTGAATGTATGGAGAATTTTACTATACCCTTTTCCGTACCACCGGAAAAATATCTGGTCTTGGCGGAATATGGATGAAACGCTGTATGTAGGGATATGATGCCGATAAAGCTCGTTCAAATAGTTTTGCCAGAATTCATATTTGATGAAAAACGCCATATACGGTTGTGTCAGTTCGATGAAACGCCGGGCATTTCGAGGCGTATCAATCGGCAGGTAGCATACAATGTCTGCACCTTTATAGTCCTTTCTCACCTCGTATCCTGAGGGGGAGAAGAAAGTCTGGAGCACCTTATATTGCGGATAATGCTTGCGTATCTCTTCAATCAGCGGCCTTCCTTGTTCAAATTCGCCCAATGAAGCGGCATGGAACCAGAGATATTTTTCCCCTTTTACAATTTTCTCTTCCAATATGCGGAATGCCTCTTCTTCACCTTTTCGCATCAAGGCGATTTTCTTATTGAAAAGTGCAGCCACTTTGACTGCACTTGAATAAAGATGTATGATTGAGTTATAAATCATGTCAATTGATTATTTGAGCACTTCTATCGCGCGGCGCATACGTCTTATCGTCTCTTCTTTTCCCAATACAGCCGATATATCAAACATGTGCGGACCTTTTCCTTCTCCTACAAGTGTGAGACGGAACGCGTTCATGATGTTGCCCAGATGATATCCTTTTTCTTCAATCCATTTCATGACTACTTCTTCCTGATGCTCCAGTGAAAAGTCGTCAAGTGATTCCAGCAAGTCTGCCAGTTCTGTCATACGTTCAGCAGAATCCTCTTTCCAACGTTTCTTGATGGTTTTTTCGTCATATTCAGTCGGTGCGACGAAAAAGAACTTGCAGGTTTCCCACAATTCGTTGATGAAGCTTACACGGCCTTTCATCAGTCCGACCACAGTTATCACTTTGTCAGTCGGCACCTCTATACCATGTTCTTTCAAAATAGGTATAAACATGGAGGCTACTTCTTCATTGCTTTTCCTCAATATATATTCATGGTTGAACCATTTGCCTTTTTCATAGTCGAATTTGGCACCGGCCTTGCTGCATCGGTGAAGATCGAACAGCTTGACGAGCTCTTCCATCGACATGATTTCCTGGTCATTGCCCGGATTCCAGCCCAAGAGTGCCAGAAAATTGATGACCGCTTCAGGAAGATAGCCTGATTCACGATAGCCGGAAGAGATTTCTCCAGTTTTCGGGTCATGCCATTCCAGTGGGAATACGGGGAATCCCAGACGGTCTCCGTCGCGTTTGCTCAGTTTCCCGTTTCCGTCAGGTTTCAGCAGCAAGGGCAGATGGGCAAACTCTGGCATTGTATCCTCCCATCCGAAGGCGCGGTAGAGCAATACATGTAAAGGAGCTGAAGGAAGCCATTCTTCTCCACGGATTACGTGGGAGATTTCCATCAGATGGTCATCAACGATATTGGCCAGGTGATAAGTAGGAAGTTCATCGGCTGATTTGTACAGTACTTTATCGTCCAGAATGGATGAATTGATGACAACGTCGCCACGGATGATATCGTGTACATGCACTTCTTCATCGGGTTCTATTTTAAAGCGTACCACATATTGTTTGCCTTCGTCCATCAGCTGTTTCACTTCTTCCTCTGGCAGTGTCAATGAATTGCGCATGGCATTGCGTGTGGAAGCGTCGTACTGGAAGTTCGGAATCTCTTTTCGTTTGGTTTCCAGTTCTTCCGGTGTGTCGAAAGCGATATAGGCTTTCCCGTTGTCAAGCAATACTTTGACATATTTTTTATAGATGTCACGGCGTTCCGACTGGCGGTATGGGCCATAGTTCCCGCCGAAACTTACTCCTTCGTCAAATTTTATTCCCAACCATTTGAATGATTCCAATATGTATTCTTCTGCGCCGGGGACAAAACGGTTCGAATCGGTGTCTTCAATGCGGAAAACCAAATCTCCTCCATGTTGTCGGGCAAACAGATAGTTGTACAATGCGGTACGGACACCGCCGATATGTAACGCGCCGGTGGGGCTGGGCGCAAAACGGACTCTTACTTTTCTTTCTGACATAGTGGTTTTTATCTAAAAATACGCCGCAAAATTAATCTAAATTTCCCGTTTTTTCCTTATTTTGCACCAAAATATCCATTGAAGATGAAAAGTTTGTCGACAGAAAGGAAGTTTTCTTCCAGAGAATTGCTTTATAAATGTGCCCTGTTTTTGGTCACGGTGGTTGTCATCGCTTATTTTTTGCCTCGTGAAGGTCGTTTTAACTATCAGTTTGACATTAATAAACCCTGGAAATACGGGTTGCTTCAGGCATCATTTGATTTTCCCATCTATAAGAAAGAAGACGAGATGAGGAAGGAGCAAGACAGTATAATGGAAAGATATACCCCTTATTTTCAGGTCAACAAGACTGTTGGAGCTCAGATGATAGAGAAGTTCCGGAAAGATTATTCTGGTGGGCTGAACAAAATCATCCCCCATCCGGCTTACCGTCAGTATCTGGAAAAAATGCTGGAAAAAATCTATGAGGCCGGGATTATTTCTCCAAACGATTTGTCGCTGCTGCAGAAGGATACAGTCGGCCGTATACAGATTGTCGATCAGAATACGTCGAATCTGACGGATGTGGAGGATGTGTATACTTTTAAGCGTGCTTACGAATTGCTGATAGGGGCAGATACGGTGCATTATCAGAAGACTTTGTTGCAGCGTTGTAATTTGAATGATTATATTACTCCCAATCTGACTTACGATATGGAGAAGTCGGAGGCAGCCCGGCAGGATTTGTTGGGAGAGCTTTCATGGGCGAACGGATTTGTAATGAACGGTCAGAAAATCATCGACAGGGGGGAGATTGTCGATGAACATACGTATAACATCCTGAAATCTCTAGAAAAGGAGTGGAACAAGCGGAGTGAGACGGTGACCGAAAAGCGTCTTACTTTTTTGGGCCAGCTTTTGTTTGTGGCCATTCTGGTAGGATGTTTCATGATTTATCTGGAGTTGTTCCGTCATGATTATTATGACAAGCACCGGTGTCTGGCATTGCTGTTTATCATTATCATCATTTTTCCGGTCATATCTTCTGTGATGGTGGAGCATGCTTTCTTGAGCATCTATATCGTACCTTTTGCCATGATTCCGATGATGGTGAGAATCTTCCTTGATTCGAGGACTGCATTCATGGCCCATGTGATAACCATTCTGATTTGTTCCATCTGTTTGCGTTCTCCCCATGAGTTCATCCTTTTGCAGACACTTGCCGGTATGGTGGGCATTTATAGTTTGAGGGAGTTGTCGCAGCGTTCGCAATTGTTGAGGAGCGCGTTGTTTGTGGCCTGTTCGTATTCGGTCATGTATTTGGCACTCGACCTGATACATGTAAGTGAACTGGAGCAGCTGAACACGAGCATTTATTTCAGTTTCATACTGAACGGCATTCTGCTGCTTTTCACTTATCCGCTGTTGTTTATTCTTGAGAAGATATTCGGGTTTACTTCAAATGTGACGTTGGTTGAACTGTCGAACATCAACAACAAGCTGATGAGGGAGATGTCGGAGGTAGCCCCGGGCACTTTCCAGCATTCTTTGCAGTTGGCCAATCTGACTGCGGCCGCTGCCAACCGGATTGACGCCGACAGTCAGTTGGTACGTACGGGGGCCATGTATCATGACATCGGAAAGATGCTGAATCCGGTATTTTTTACGGAAAACCAGTCGGGGGTCAATCCGCATGACCAGCTCAGCTACAAGCAGAGTGCACAGATTGTCATCAACCATGTGGCTGACGGTCTGAAGCTTGCTGAAAGGCACGATTTGCCACAAGTCATTAAAGATTTTATCCGTACTCATCACGGTAAAGGACTGACCAAATATTTCTATATCTCTTATGTGAACACTCATCCGGGAGAAGAGGTTGATACGGAGGCTTTCCAGTATCCTGGCCCGAATCCGTTTACAAAAGAGCAGGCAATACTGATGATGGCTGATGCGGTGGAAGCGGCCTCGAGAAGTCTGCCGGAATATACGGAAGAGAGTATTTCTACTTTGGTCGACAAAATTATAGACGGACAGGTCAATGACGGGTTCTTCAAGGATTGTCCGATCACTTTCAAGGATATTGCTACGGTGAAAGCCGTGTTCAAGGAAAAGTTGAAAACGATGTATCATACGCGTATCAGTTATCCGGAGTTGAAAAAGTGATAAAATTATGAAACAGATTTCTTCTGAAACGCAGCGTTTCATACAGGCACACCGCAACGATGATGTACGTGAACTGGCTCTTCATGCGCAAAAATTTCGTGATGTGGACATTGCATTTGCCCTTTCTCAGATTGCCGGGCGTCAGATGGCAATGAAAAAAATGCCTGAATGGGCACAGGTGGAGGGACTTGTATATCCGAAGCATCTTTCGATGGAGCAGTGCTCGTCTGAAGTGACTGCGCGCTATAAAGCCTCACTGGTGGAGGGTGACACATTGGTTGACCTGACAGCCGGATTTGGAGTGGATTGTGCATATATGGCCCGGAATTTCAGAAAAGCTGATTATGTGGAGCGGCAGTCTTATCTTTGTGAACAGGCTGTTCATAACTTTTCCTTGCTGGGACTAAACCATATACAAGTTCATTGTGAGGATGCGGTGGAGTATTTGAAGCGGATGTCACCTGTAGATTGTCTTTATCTGGACCCGGCCCGCCGGGACAATTATGGGAGGAAAACTGTTGAAATTACTGATTGTGAGCCGAATGTGCTGGATTTGGAACATCTTTTGGTGGAGAAGGCCAAAAAAGTGGTAATCAAGCTGTCTCCTATGCTTGATATTTTTTCTGCATTGAGAGCATTGGAATATATACGTGAAGTTCATGTCGTAGCTGTTGATAACGAGTGCAAAGAGTTGTTGATAACTTTGATGAAAACTTCAGATAATGCCTTCTGTACTCTTTCTGAGCCGATGGTTTGCTGTGAACAGGTTGTTAATAACTTTTTGACGGAACCTTTTCGTTTCACTTATTCTTCAGAGAAAGGGGCCAAGTGCACATGGGCTGAAACGGTCGGACAATTTTTGTATGAACCTGGGGTCGCATTGTTGAAGGCAGGCCCATATCGTCTTCTTTCTGAGCGGTATGGTGTCAGGAAATTGCATCCGAACAGTCATCTTTATACTTCTGATACTTATGTGGATTTTCCAGGGAGACGTTTTCGGGTGGAAGGATTCACGGGGTTCGGGAAAAATGAGTTGAAGTCTTTTCTTCAGGGGGTGTGTAAAGCAAATCTTACTGTACGTAATTTCCCTGCTACTGTCGTTGAGTTGAGGAAAAAGCTGAAATTGAAGGAGGGGGGAGATACCTATCTGTTTGCTACGACGATGGGTGCAGGAGAGAAAGTATTGATAAAATGTGTAAAGATGGCATGAACGGTTTGTTTGATTCCGTAGTCTAAGAAAACAGAGAGAGGCTGAAGTTGGAAACTTCAGCCTCTCTCTGTTTTTTCCCGATTCCTTTCTTGCAAAAGTCAGGAATCATTATTGAAGCAGAACCGGTAACCCCTTCATGATGTCTCCGGATGTACCGGTCTGCCCGGTTGTTTCTGTTTTATTCATTAGCTCGACCAGCATCGGTTGGCCAGTACGGGTTCTGGTACATGACTGAAGTCGACGGGTCTGTCGGGTCCGTAGCGGTCAGTGTCAGGTCTTGTACACCCAACGGCTCCAGATAATAAGCCTTATACCAGCTGTATCCGCCGTTCAGCAGTTGGCTGTTGCGGATATCCACGCGCAACGGGCTGAGATATTTTCCCGTAAGTTCATCGTTCGGTGCCGATACGTTACCGCCTTCTCCGCTTGTGACGATGAATGGCGTGTTGTTGGAACCGTTCAGATACGGATATGCCGGGTCGGATTTGTCGGAAGTGTTACGGAAATAGTTCTCGTATCCATTGATAGGATAATCCTTGTCGATACCGTATTTCTTGAACGCTTCATCCCAGATGTTCATACCTTGCAGCAGGTAACGGGTACTTCCGCTGGCCAGAATCATATCCCATGAACGCCATCTCTTCAGGTCATCCCAGCGCATACCTTCTGAAATGAACTCGCAGCGGCGTTCGCGGCGGATATTGTAGAGGGTCTTGTCGACCATCGTTGTTCCTGAATATACCGCCAGGTCACCCTTGATGATACCGTTGTCGTTGTCGAATTCTTTAGTCAGGTCGGTAGCGTTGATGGTAGCGTTGATGTCTGTGCTTACGCCGGCACGTTCACGCAACTGACGCCAGTAACCTTCTGCCTTATTGTCAAGCTGTCCGTATCTTACGTAGTAGGCTTCGATGTAGTTCAACAGAGCTTCTGCACTGCGGAATACAGGACATCCGGTCGTACTTGCCGATTGTGTGTAATTCTGTCCGCTGTAGTCATAGCTGATGTATTTGCGCGGACGGTAACCCGTCGGGTCACGTGACTGCAACTCACCCATACCACCGATGTTCAGTGTATCGAGTGTGAATACAGTGCCCGGGGTGTGTCCTTCTTCATCGCCCAATACTCTCGGGTCATCGGATGCGGATGACAACACGTCGTCTTCACCTGACACGAACAGTTGCAGGCGTTCGTCACGGTTCTTCTTCTCCTGTGAAACGGAAGCATCTCCCTCATACTGTTTGGATGCATAATACGGCAGACCGTCCTTCATCAGGAATGAACGTACATAACTGCGTGACAAACCTGTACGGTCACCACCTCTTGTCAGCTGGTAAGTAGCATTGTGCATACCTGCACTTGAAATGTATTCACGCCACAACAATATTTCATCGTATCCATTCAGCGAAACGCTTGAGAACATGTCGAAATAAGGGTTGCCCATTGAAGTTTCTCCGGCTTCCGGATTGAGCTTGTGGTTGTTCTCCGTAAGAACAGTAGCGTCAGCTACCTGTTGGGCCGCTTCAATAGCCTGTTCCAGGAAGAAATTGATTTCTCCGTCGATATCGAAGGTTTTGCCCGCATGAGATGCGGCTCCCGGCCAGTTTTCATCGCCCGGCACACGGCCTGTACCTTGGTGGTATTTTTCGAATGTACCTTCAAACAGTCCTACGCGTGATTTCAGCAGCAGCGCTGTTTCCTTGTTGATACGCTGCGTGCCGACAGAGCTTTTGCTGCCCAGCATTCCGATAGCTGTGTCGAGGTCTTTAAGGATGAAACGTGCCACCTCATTACGGGGTTGGCGGACACTGTTTTCCACCAGGATGGCATTGTCGTCAGGCAATACTTCCGTGATAATCGGCAGGTCACCGAACTGTACCAGTCCGTTGTAATATGCCAGTGCACGGAAGAAATAGGCTTCACCTACATATTGTTCCGCACCGACCAGTGTGCCGGCTTCTATTTTGGGAGTTACCTGTTCCAACAGCCAGTTCCATACGCGTACGCGTTCGTACAGCGTCTTGAGGTTTCTGCCGGCGGGAACCAGTTTGTTACCTGCAAAATAAGTCAAGCTTCCCTGTTCTACGAACAAGTTGTCTGTCACATCGTCATTACGTGTCTTGCAGCTGTTATACGACGGGGTTTCGTGGGTCAGCGACTTGTCGCGTGAGTCCTTGAGCTGGTCCACATAATATTGCACCGTGTATGCCGCCACTTGGTCGGCTGTGGTGAAATAGCTCTCAGGCGTCAGGTCAGTGATGGGTTCGCGGTCCAGGAAATCCTCGCACGAGGTAGTCAGCATTCCCGATACTGCAGCCATTGAGCAGAAACATAGATGTTTTATATTCAGTTTCATTTTTTTCTGTCTTTAGAAGTTAAGATTTACACCGATTGAAATAGTCCGTTGCAGCGGATAAGTCTTTCCTGTTCCGCCGTTCACGCTGGAAAGAGCTTCCGGGTCGAAGATCTTGCTCAGACTTGTGATAGTAGCCAGGTTGTCGGCTGATACATAGACGCGGCATGATGCGATACCTGCTTTCTTCAACCATTTTTCGGGGAAGGTATAGCCCACCTGTACGTTCTTCAGACGCATGTAGGCGGCATTCTGCAGGTAACGTGTCTGTACCTGATGGTTCTGCTGTGCCAGTGTACCGTCGCTGGTCATGATGGGACGTGGGTAATAGGCGCCCGGATTGTCGGTTGACCAGTAGTCCAGATGTTCTACGAAGCAGGTAGACTGCCATTCATCGCCGTAAGCTCCCCAGAAGTATGCCTGGTCAGCCCAATAGTCACGCTTCATCACTCCCTGGAAGAATATAGAGAAGTCGATGCCGTGCCATTCACCGTCGAGTGTCAAACCGAAATTGTAGCGTGGAGTGGTGTTTCCGATGATTGTCAGGTCACCGTGGTCACCTTCGGTGTTCGAACCGTTGGTCACTTCACCGTCGCCGTTAAGGTCGGCATACATGATGTCGCCAGCTCCCCAGCTCGAACCGAAGTTCGGGCGTGCGTTGGCCAGATGTGCGTCCATTTCTTCTTGGGACTGTGCGATACCTACAGTAGTATATCCCCAGATTTCTCCCAACATCTGTCCGTTGCGGTAAGTATTGCTGCTCAGGTCGCCGCTTTCGTTCGGATAGGTCAGAATCTTATCCTGGTTGTCTGCCAGGTTGAAGCGGATACCGTAGTTGAAGTCATTGATGCGGTCTCTCCATGAGATGTCGAGCTCCCATCCGTATGATTTCATGTCGGCATTGTTTACGCGCGGTGCGTCAGCTCCCAGGATGGCAGGCAGTGTCGGTGCCGGACCCACCATGTCTCTCGTATAGCGGGTATAGTATTCGATAGAACCCGTCAGGCGGTTGTTGAGCAGACCGAAGTCAAGACCTACGTCCCATGATTCGATGGTTTCCCATGTCAGCACGTCGCTCACGATTGCCGGAAGCTGTGCCGTGTTCTGCTGTGAACCGTTGATTACCCATTTCGAGTTGATGACTCCGGTGCTCAGCGTCTGGTAGAACGGATACCAGTTGTCGGTATTGTTGTTTCCGAGCTGTCCCCAAGAACCTCTCAGCTTCAAGGTACCGATGTATTTGGTGAGCGGTTCGAAGAAATCTTCACGTGCGATGTTCCAGCCGGCAGAGAATGAAGGGAAGAGTCCCCAGCGTTTGTCGCCTACGAAGCGTGACGAACCGTCATAACGCAAGTTGGCTTCCACCATGTAGCGTTCTTGCCAGTTGTAGTTGATACGTCCGAATACACCGGCTACGGCACGTTCCGCCTTGCTGTTCCATGCATTCTGATTTTCCTGTGTCAGGTTCAGTTCGGGCACTTCGCCGGTAATCAGGTCTTGACCGCTGCCATAGAGGTCGTTGCGGCGGTACAGTTCGGTATTGAAACCTCCCATTACCTTGAAGTAGTGTCCTTTGATGGTCTTGGAGTAGTCGATGAGCACGTTTGTAGAATAATAGTCCTCGTTGCGGCGGAATTCACGTGCGTAAGAATAACCGATAGAGTTTCCGTTCCATGACACTCCGTAAGGATTGCCGTCGGCATCGTTCGCATAGATAGGCAGGATGTCATAGTGCTGCGATTCGCTGTAGCGGCGCATGTTTCCTTCCAGTGTGATATGCAGATCCTTTATCGGTTCGAAAATCAACTGCAGCTGGTTGGTGACGTTGTTCTGCTGGTCGTTCCATTTTCCTCCGTCTTCCAGTTCGATGATTTCCATTCCCGGCATCCATCCGTTGGGTGTGCGTGCGGGGTTGCTCGGCCAACGGCGTGCGATGTTGTGGTAGAAGTTACCTCCACTCTGCTTCAGGTATGTCGGCGCGTTGTTGTCTTCGCGCGACCAGCGGTTGGTGTAGTTCAACGTCAGCCAGTCTGTCAGTTTCGCCGAGATTTTGCTGTTCAGTGTATAGCGGTTATAACGGTCTTCGCCATGACGGAGCAAACCTTGCTGTCCGAGGAAGTTTCCGCTGACCATATACGTCAGTTTTTCCGAACCTCCGCTCACACTCACGTTGTGTTCCTGTGAAGGCACTCCGCTGCGGAACATCTCTTCGAACCAGTTCGTGTTGGCGAATGCGCTTCCGTATGCCTGATAGCGGTTGTCTGTTCCTACTATAGTTCCGTAGTATTCCGGTGTGCTGGGGTCGGTGAACTCGCCGGCCTGCCATTGTTTCATCTTTTCAATCGTCTCGTTCGAGAACATGTTCCATCCCAACGCCTTGTTGAAATAGTTTGCGAAGTCGATGGAGTTTGCCATTTCAGGCAGACGTGTCGGGCTCGAGAAACGTACGTTGCCGGTATAGTTCACATGTGTCTTTCCGGCCTGTCCGCTTTTTGTAGTCACAAGGATTACACCGAAAGCACCTCGTGCACCATAGATAGAGGAAGCAGAAGCGTCTTTCAATACTGATACCGATTCGATGTCGTTGGGGTTCAGCGCGTTCATGTCGCCTTCCATACCGTCAATCAAGACCAGCGGAGTGGCTGATGAACCTGAACCTACCGTACCGGCACCACGGATGCTGAGGCTCATTTCGTTACCAAGTTCACCACCGGTATTTCCCACTGTCATGGTCAGACCCGGAATCTGTCCCTGGAGGGCTTGGGTCACGTTCTGTACCGGACGTGATTTGAACACTTCCGCATCTACCATAGATACGGCTCCGGTTACATTTACTTTCTTCTGGGTTCCGTAACCTACCACCACCACTTCGTCCAGCATTTCACTGTCGGCACTCAAAGTGACATTCAGAGGCTTTCCTTCCCATACAACTTCCATAGGCTTGTAACCGATGTAAGTGATTTCGATGGTTGTACCTTTCGCTACGTTTGACAACTCGAACTTACCGTCAAGGTCGGTGATGGTACCGATGTTTGTGCCTTTCACTCTGACAGAAGCTCCTATCACAGTCTCGCCTGTGGCATCTAGAACTGTGCCACTGCACGTGCCCGCTTGTTGCACGCTTCTAACGCCCGTTATCTCTGTCAAGGCCGCATTGGCAACACCCGTACCAATCGCCGAGCAGAACAATAACATTCCGATGGGCTTTACAATTTTCAGCATAAGCTATAAATAAAATTAAGGTTAATAGTACTCTGCTTTTTAAGTTTTTAAAATGTAGAATCACTAAATTTCGGTAAATGTATGAAAAATTAATTTCCTTACAAATTTTTTTTATGGAAAAATGGTTTCTGAAACAAAAAAATTCAGGATCTCATGTTTTGAAATCTATAATTTTGCTTTAGTGGCAGGGAAAGGGTATGTGTGCGGCATAAATAAAAACGTTTCGGCGTTTCAGACAAAACGTTTCGGCGTTTGGATTGAAACGCTTCGGCGTTTTTATTCCTGCATGGTGGCAATGTGTGATACCTTAATAAAAATAATTGCTAAAGTTTGTGCCGTTATCCGATGAATATCAGGAAAAAGCATTACCTTTGCGGCCTATTAAATGCGCATAACATAGATTTCTAAAAAACTAGATCATGATGGAGCTTGATTTACTCACAGCTATATCACCTATAGACGGTCGATACAGGAACAAAACGGGAGTTTTGGCTGACTATTTTTCAGAATACGCACTGATGAAATATCGTGTGCGTGTGGAGATTGAATATTTTATCACGTTGTGTGAGTTGCCATTGCCGCAACTGGAAACTTTAGATGCCGCACGGTATGAATCTTTGCGTGACATTTACCGTAACTTTTCCGAGGCTGACGCCGCACGCATCAAGGAGATTGAGAGTGTGACGAATCATGATGTGAAAGCTGTGGAGTACTTCATCAAGGAGCAGTTTGACAAGTTGGGCGGACTGGAACCCTATAAGGAGTTTATCCATTTCGGGCTGACTTCACAGGACATCAACAACACTTCGGTGCCTTTGTCGGTGAAAGACGCGTTGGATGAGGTCTATTATCCTCAGCTCCAGCAATTGATTGACAAGCTGGAAGCCTATGCAGAGGAATGGAAGGATATTCCGATGCTGGCCAAGACCCATGGTCAGCCCGCATCGCCCACACGTCTGGGAAAGGAAATCAAAGTGTTCGCTTATCGTCTGCGCCGTCAGGCGGATATGCTGAAGGCTTGTCCGATTACGGCAAAATTCGGCGGAGCAACAGGAAACTATAACGCTCATCATGTAGCTTATCCGGAATTTGACTGGAAAGCTTTCGGCAACCGGTTCGTGGCTGAAAAGCTGGGGCTTGAGCGCGAAGAGTATACCACCCAGATTTCAAACTATGATTGTTTGGGAGCTGTGTTCGATGCGATGAAGCGTATCAATACAATCATGATTGATATGAACCGGGATTTCTGGATGTATATTTCTATGGAGTATTTCAAGCAGAAAATCAAAGCCGGCGAAGTAGGGTCGAGTGCCATGCCCCACAAGGTGAACCCGATTGATTTTGAAAATGCAGAAGGTAATCTGGGAGTTGCCAACGCGATTCTTTCGCATCTGTCGATGAAACTTCCGGTTTCGCGTCTGCAGCGTGATTTGACGGACTCTACAGTGCTGCGCAATGTGGGCGTGCCTTTCGGTCATATCGTCATTGCCATTCAAAGCTCGTTGAAAGGGCTGGGCAAACTGTTGCTGAACGAGCACAAGATAAATGAAGACCTTGACAACTGCTGGAGTGTAGTGGCCGAAGCTATCCAGACTATTCTCCGCAGGGAAGCTTATCCTCATCCGTATGAGGCTTTGAAAGCATTGACCCGCACGAACCAGGCGATAACTAAAGAGTCAATCGAGAATTTTATAGACACGTTGGATGTAAGTGAGGAAATAAAGAATGAATTGCGGGCAATCGCTCCACATAATTATACAGGGATGTAAAACAGGCCCGAGAGGGTAGATTCATAAATATTAATAGTAAAAAACAAAAGAATTATGGCAGAAAAAGAATTCAGACAGGACAGTGAAAACAACCAGTCTGGCCGCGATGGTTACAAATCTTACAACAGAGAAGGTTACAGCAGATACAACAGAGGTGAAAAAGGTGGAAGTTATAGCGGCGGCCGCCGTCCGTACAACAACAACCGGGAGGGAGGAAACTATCGTTCCTCTTATAATAACCCGCGCTTCAACAATGGCGAAGGACGTCCGCAGCGTCCATACGGGAATCGTCCCCAGCAACGTCCGTATGACAACCGTCCGTACGACAACAGTGCTGAAGGGGGAGAACGCCCGTCCTATACTCCGCGTTATGGTTCCGACAACAACGGAGGAGCGTGGAATCAGAGGGGCTCGTATAATCCGCGTCGTTCAAACAACGGAGAATATCGTCCGCGTTACAGCGGAAACGGACAGGAAGGGGGTGAACGCCCTTATCGTCCGCGCTATAACAATGAAAGGACGGGAGGGTACGGCCGCCCTCAAGGAGGATATCGTCCGCGTACAGCAGACTATGATCCGAACGCCAAGTACAGCAAGAAAAAACAGATGGAATATAAAGATATATTGGCCGATCCGGATGCACCGATCCGTCTGAATAAATTTTTGGCGAATGCCGGCATCTGTTCGCGTCGTGAGGCTGATGAGTTCATTACGGCGGGTGTGGTTTCGGTCAACGGTGAAGTGGTCACTGAACTGGGAACGAAAATCAAACGTTCAGATGAGGTGAAGTTCCACGACCAGCCCGTAAAGATTGAACGCAAGGTTTATGTGCTGCTCAACAAGCCGAAGGATTGCGTGACCACTTCCGATGATCCGCAGGAACGGAAAACGGTGATGGACTTGGTGAAGGGAGCCTGCAATGAACGCATTTATCCGGTAGGACGTCTGGACCGCAACACGACGGGAGTGCTGCTGCTGACGAATGACGGTGACTTGGCTTCAAAACTGACACATCCGAAATTCCTGAAGAAAAAGATTTACCATGTATATTGCGACCGTAATGTGACGAAAGCCGACCTTGATCAGATTGTGCAGGGTGTGAAACTCGATGACGGGGAAATTCATGCCGATGCGATAAGCTATGCTTCTGATACCGACAAGTCGCAGGTCGGCATTGAAATCCATTCGGGAAAGAACCGTATCGTGCGGCGTATTTTCGAGGCGTTGGGCTATCGGGTAATCAAGCTCGACCGTGTATATTTTGCGGGCCTGACCAAGAAAGGGGTGCGTCGGGGCGACTGGCGTTATCTGACTGAAGCTGAGGTGAACATGCTTCGTATGGGAGCTTTTGAATAATAACAGGGACTGACGAAAAGGCACAAAGTAACAGGAGGAAAGTCATGATTCTGTGCTTTGTGCCTTTTGTGTTGAACAATAATGTAAACAAGAATAAAATGGAAAAGATTCGTAGAACAAAAATCGTTGATCTGTGGAAGAATCCGGCATTCGGTGAGACGGTGAACGTTAAAGGGTGGGTACGTACCCGCCGTGGTAGCAAACAGGTAAGCTTCATTGCGCTGAATGACGGTTCTACTATTCATAATATCCAGGTAGTGGTTGATCTGGCTCATTTCGATGAGGCTCTTCTGAAGCAAGTCACTACCGGTGCCTGCCTGAGTGTGAACGGCAAGCTGGTGGAGTCGGTGGGTGCCGGGCAGGCGGCCGAGATCCAGGCATCCGAAATCGAGGTGCTGGGAACGTGTGACAACACATACCCCTTGCAGAAGAAGGGACACTCTATGGAGTTTCTGCGCGAGATAGCGCATCTGCGTCCGCGGACCAATACTTTCGGGGCCGTGTTCCGTATTCGTCATAATATGGCTATTGCCATCCATAAGTTTTTCCATGAACGTGGTTTCTTCTATTTCCATACTCCGCTGATTACGGCTTCTGATTGCGAAGGGGCCGGTCAGATGTTTCAGGTGACCACGCTGAACCTGTATGACCTGAAGAAGAACGAGAACGGATCCATCGTCTATGACGGCGATTTCTTCGGCAAGCAGGCCAGTCTGACCGTTTCCGGACAGCTGGAAGGAGAACTGGCTGCCACTGCGCTGGGCGCAATCTATACGTTCGGTCCGACTTTCCGCGCCGAAAACTCGAACACGCCGCGCCATCTGGCCGAGTTCTGGATGATTGAGCCGGAAGTGGCTTTCAACGACATCAATGACAATATGGACCTTGCCGAGGATTTTATCAAATATTGTGTGCAATGGGCACTCGACAATTGCTACGACGATGTGAAGTTCCTGAATGACATGTTCGACAAGGGACTGATTGAGCGTCTTCAGGGTGTGCTGAAAGAGAAATTTGTGCGCCTGCCTTATGCAGAAGGCATAAAGATACTGGAAGATGCTGTGGCAGCCGGTCATAAGTTCGAGTTCCCGGTATATTGGGGAGTTGACTTGGCTTCCGAGCACGAACGCTATCTGGTGGAAGACCATTTCAAGCGTCCGGTTATCCTGACTGACTATCCGAAAGAAATCAAGGCTTTCTATATGAAACAGAACGATGACGGGAAAACAGTCCGTGCGATGGATGTGCTGTTCCCGAAAATCGGCGAAATTATCGGAGGTTCTGAGCGTGAGGAAAGCTATGACAAGCTGCTGGCGCGCATCCAGGAACTGCACATCCCGATGAAAGACATGTGGTGGTATTTGGATACGCGTAAGTTCGGTACCTGCCCTCATTCAGGATTCGGGCTTGGATTTGAGCGTCTGCTCCTGTTCGTGACAGGTATGGCGAATATCCGTGATGTCATTCCGTTCCCGCGTACACCGCGTAATGCGGAATTCTGACCGGAAAAAATTGGACTGCCCGTCCTTCATTTGAAACAGTCTCTTTTTGCAATATTGAAGGCCAATAGCTCCTGCATATATGTCAGCGGAGTTGTTGGCCTTCAGTCTCAGTCTGTTGGTTGCATTCATTCCGGCATGTTCGAAGAAACCCCTCCACGGAGATACACCGTATGGATTTATTTCCTACATTTGTGGCAGACCATATATAAAATTCTAATACCTGTAGTCATGAAAATGCGTAAAATCTTCCTCTTGCTTGCTGGGTGTTTTTTAGGTATGCTCCATGCATCGTCCCAAGTGATTCAGGAAAAGCGGCCTATAAGTCTGAATGGAGTCTGGCAGATGTGTTTCTATTATTCCCCTTCTCCGGATACTCCCGGACAATTGAGAACAAGCAATTCGTTGAAGATTCTTTCAGGCGACAACCGTTTCTGCAATCTTGTGATGACACCCGGAGGGGCGGTCATTATCGGGTATGGTACGTTCGGCCTTACATCAGACACGTTCTATACAGAATATATAGAGAAGAATGTACACCTCCCTCAATTGGACGGAAAAGAAAACAGGATGTATTTCAATTTGGAAGAGAACGGCAGATTGATGAAGGTGAGATATTTTGTGGAAACGGATTCTGCCGGGAACAAGCTTGACACATGGTATCATGAGGTTTGGAAAAAAGTCAGTCTGGCTCCGGTTTATCCGGGTGATATCCTTCGATGATGCGGCGGGCAAGAAGGTGGAACGTTGTTTCCGGAAGCCGGATGAAATGACTTCGTGGGAAGATTTGGACAGACTTTTTACCGGTGCACAACAAATGGAAGAACTAATTATCAAGTTCTTATAGGGATAAAAAATGCTTAAAATCTTTGTCGGTTTGAAGAAAAGCCGTACCTTTGCAAGCCGATTATTATCAACATGTGATAAATTTTTAATTTTGAGTGCTTTCCCTTTCTTTGTCCGGGAAAGGAAAAGCAAGAGAAATTGTTTTTTAGTAGTTAACATTTAAATTTTTTCAAAGAGTGGATACTTTAAGTTACAAGACCATTTCTGCAAACAGAGCGACCGCAAACAAAGAATGGGTTGTGGTTGACGCTACCGACCAGGTGGTAGGCCGCCTCGGTTCGAAAGTTGCAAAGTTGTTGAGAGGTAAGTACAAACCTAATTTTACCCCTCATGTAGACTGCGGTGACAATGTAATCATCATCAACGCAGGAAAAGTGAGATTTACAGGAAACAAGATGACTGACAAGATTTATCTGAGCTATACAGGTTATCCGGGCGGTCAGCGTGAAATTACTCCGGCCCGTCTGTTGGCCAAGCCTAACGGTGCCGACAAATTGATGAGACGCGTAGTGAAGGGCATGCTTCCGAAAAACCGTCTTGGTGCCCAGCTGCTGAGAAATCTGTATATTTATGAAGGCAGCGAACACAAACACGAAGCTCAGTCTCCGAAAGTAATAGATATTAACTCACTTAAATAATCAAGAATGGAAGTAGTAAATGCATTAGGCAGACGTAAAAGTGCAGTAGCTCGCATTTTCGTCAGCGAAGGTACAGGAAAGATTACAATTAACAAGAGAGACCTTGCTGAGTACTTTCCATCACCAATTCTTCAGTTTGTAGTCAAACAGCCGTTGAACAAATTGGAAGTGGCTGAAAAATATGATATCAAAGTAAACTTGAACGGTGGCGGATTTACCGGCCAGTCTCAGGCTTTGCGTCTGGCAATTGCCCGTGCGTTGGTGAAGATCAATCCGGAAGACAAGAAGGCCTTGCGTGCGGAAGGCTTCATTACCCGTGATTCTCGTGCCGTTGAACGTAAGAAACCGGGACGTCCGAAAGCACGTCGCAGATTCCAGTTCAGTAAACGTTGATTTGAGTTCGCAGGTTTTTTTGTTTATGGGTTGCCGGCAACAATCGGACATCTGTCTGGCAGCTTGATGGCTGAAGAACTCAATGACTTGAAAAAGCGTTTAGCATCTAAACTGTCCGGATTCTCCCTACAATCGGTTTGCGGAGAGACTACCCGACAGTTGGTTCATTAAAACAAAAAAGAAAGTAAACGATTAAAAGATTAAAACGATGTCAAGAGTAAATTTTGATACATTATTGGAGGCTGGTTGCCACTTCGGGCATTTGAAAAGAAAGTGGAATCCTGCAATGGCTCCTTATATTTTTATGGAACGTAACGGTATCCATATCATTGACCTGAACAAAACCGTTGCAAAAGTAGACGAAGCAGCTGAAGCTTTGAAGCAAATCGCAAAATCAGGAAAGAAAGTCCTGTTTGTTGCTACTAAGAAACAAGCAAAACAGATAGTTGCTGAGAAAGCTGCTTCTGTGAACATGCCTTATGTGATCGAACGTTGGCCGGGCGGTATGTTGACCAATTTCCCGACAATCCGTAAGGCTGTCAAGAAAATGGCTACAATTGACAAGTTGACCAATGACGGTACTTATTCAAATCTTTCAAAGAGAGAAATTCTGCAGATTTCTCGTCAGCGTGCCAAATTGGAAAAGAATCTGGGCTCTATCGCTGATCTGACCCGTCTGCCGTCTGCTTTGTTTGTTGTTGACGTGATGAAAGAAAACATTGCCGTACGCGAAGCGAACCGCTTGGGTATCCCTGTATTTGCAATCGTGGATACTAATTCTAATCCGTCGAACGTGGATTTCGTAATCCCGGCAAACGATGATGCGACAAAATCAATCGAAGTGATTCTGGACGCATGCTGTGCTGCCATGTCTGAAGGACTGGAAGAAAGAAAAGCTGAAAAGGTAGATATGGAAGCTGCCGGTGAGAATGCTTCAAAAGGCGGAAAGAAAAAAACTGCCAAAGCTCGTATGGACAAGGCTGAGGAAGATGCAATCAATGCCTCCAAGGCAGCTGCTTTCATGACGAAAGAAGACGAAGAAGCTTAAAATATAAGTAGGGAGTTAAAGGAGTTGAAAGGGTGAAAGTGTAAAGGTGATTGTTTGAATCGTCTTGGACTTTGCCCCGCATGATTCCTTTAACTCCTTTATTTTTTTGACAAATTATTAATTTAACTAATAAAAGATTGATTATGGCTGTAAGTATGGCTGAAATCCAGCACTTGCGTAAAATGACAGGTGCAGGTATGATGGACTGCAAGAATGCGCTGACAGAAGCTGAAGGCGATTTTGACAAAGCAGTGGAAATTATTCGTAAAAAAGGACAGGCAGTGGCCGCCAAACGTTCTGACCGTGAAACTTCAGAAGGTTGCGTGCTGGCGAAGTCAACAGGTGATTATGCGGCAATGATTGCTTTGAAATGCGAAACTGACTTCGTGGCAAAGAACGCTGATTTTGTGGCTCTGACTCAGGCTATTCTGGATGCAGCCATTGCAAACAAATGCCAGACATTGGACGAAGTGAAGGCTTTGCCGATGGGTAGCGGTACGATTGCTGATGCAGTGGTTGAACGTAGCGGCGTAACAGGCGAAAAGACAGAACTGGACGGTTATAGCTTCGTGTCAGGGGCTTGTACTGCGGTTTATAACCACATGAACAAGAATCAGCTCTGTACATTGGTGGCTTTCAACAAGCCTTGTGATGAAAAGGTGGCTCATGAAATCTGTATGCAGATTGCTGCCATGAATCCGATTGCCATTGACGAAGCTGGCGTGCCTGAATCTGTGAAGCAGGAAGAAATCAATGTGGCCATTGAAAAGACGAAAGCAGAACAAGTGCAGAAGGCTGTGGATGCTGCCTTGAAGAAAGCGGGCATCAATCCGGCTCACGTAGACAGCGAGGAACACATGGAAAGCAATATGGCCAAAGGATGGATTACTGCGGAGGATGTTGCCAAAGCTAAGGAAATCAAGGCTACAGTTGCTGCCGAAAAGGCTGCCAACCTGCCGGAAGCCATGGTTGAGAATATCGCCAAGGGACGTCTGGGCAAATTCTTGAAGGAAGTTTGCCTGTTGAAGCAGGAAAGCATCATCGACCCGAAGAAGTCGGTTGCGGAAGTATTGAAGGCTGCAGACCCTGAACTGGCTGTGGTTGATTTCAAACGCTTCACCTTGCGCGCTGAATAATAAGGCTGTAAATTGTTGGTAACTGAAAATGTCATTCCGGCCATTCTTTGGCGGGAATGACATTTTTTATTTGTTAAATATGAATCTCTACACGGGATATTTTGTATTTTTGCTGTCGGAAAACATACATAAGTGAATATCAACTTTTAAATAAAATAATTATGGCAAAGAAAGCGCTTTTAATGATTCTTGACGGATGGGGTTGCGGAGACCACAAGAAAGATGATGTGATTTTCAACACCCCGACCCCGTATTGGGACAGCCTGTTGGCAGAATATCCTCATTCACAATTGCAGGCAAGTGGAGAGAATGTCGGACTGCCCGACGGACAGATGGGTAACTCGGAAGTGGGACATTTGAATATCGGCGCAGGCCGTATCGTGTACCAGGACCTGGTGAAAATCAATCGTGCCTGTGCGGATGGCAGTATCCTTAAGAACAAGGAAGTGGTTTCTGCATTCTCCTATGCGAAAGAACATAACAAGAATATCCATTTCATGGGATTGACTTCCAACGGTGGTGTTCACTCGTCACTGGATCATTTGTTCAAACTGTGTGACATCGCGAAGGAATACGGTCTTGAAAATACTTTCATCCACTGCTTCATGGATGGACGTGATACTGATCCGAAGAGCGGAAAGGGATTCATCGAGCAGCTGACAGCACATTGCGAGCAGTCGGCAGGAAAGATCGCTTCTATTGTAGGACGTTTCTATGCCATGGACCGTGACAAACGCTGGAACCGCGTGAAAGAGGCGTACGACCTGCTGATCGAAGGCAAGGGAAAACAGGCAACCGATATGGTTCAGGCCATGCAGGAATCTTATGATGAAGGTGTAACCGACGAGTTCATCAAACCGATCAACAATGCCAACTTCGACGGCACAATCAAGGAAGGCGATGTGGTTATCTTCTTCAATTATCGTAATGACCGTGCCAAAGAGCTGACTGTCGTGCTGACCCAGCAGGATATGCCGGAAGAGGGAATGAAGACGATTCCGGGTCTGCAGTATTATTGCATGACTCCGTATGACGCTTCTTTTAAGGGAGTTCATATCCTGTTCCCGAAAGAAAATGTGCAGGATACATTGGGAGAATATCTCTCGAAGAACGGCAAGACACAGCTGCATATTGCGGAAACGGAGAAATATGCTCATGTGACATTCTTCTTTAACGGAGGCCGTGAAACTCCGTATGAGAATGAAGACCGTATCCTGGTTCCGAGTCCCAAGGTGGCTACCTACGACCTGAAACCGGAAATGAGCGCGTATGAGGTGAAGGAGAAGCTGGTAGAGGCAATCAACACGAAGAAGTATGATTTCATCGTGGTGAACTATGCCAACGGAGATATGGTAGGGCATACAGGCGTATACGAAGCTATCGAGAAGGCAGTGGTAGCTATTGACAATTGTGTGCGTGATACTGTAGAAGCCGCTAAAGCCAACGATTATGAAGTGATTATCATAGCTGACCATGGAAATGCAGACCATGCGCTGAATGAGGACGGCACTCCCAATACGGCACATTCTTTAAATCCTGTACCGTTTGTTTATGTGACTGCCAACAAGAACGCCAAGGTGGAAAACGGGGTGCTTGCCGATGTGGCTCCGTCTATCCTGCATATCATGGGTATGCCCCAGCCGGCAGACATGACAGGCCGTGATTTGATTAAAGACTGATTGGATACTTTATTCTTATAGCATTCCCGGATACGCCAAATGGGCGTGTCCGGGCTTTTTGTATGGATTCCGGCCGGAAGAAGCGCATCAAAAAAGGCTGCAAGAACTCACGCTCTTACAGCCTTTAATTTGCTTTAAAAAGGATTTAAGCTTTTACGCCGTTGTATTCATCAGATACTGTCAGTTTCTTGCGTCCTTTCGCACGACGTGCTGCCAATACTCGACGACCGTTGGCGGTAGCCATTCTTTCACGGAATCCGTGTTTGTTTCTTCTCTTTCTGTTAGAGGGTTGGAATGTTCTTTTCATTTTTTCAATATATTATTATGTTATTATTCTATAGTGTTCGGGCTGCAAAATTAGTGACTTTTTTTAAATAATCAAAGGTCTAAGTCATTTTTACACAAATCTTTTTGCGTTTTTTCGTGATTTAGATTATTTTTGCGTCCGGATTGAGAACGGAATAATTTACACAATATATAATATAAAGATTTCTAGTTATGATTAATGCTCAAGACATTAAAATCGGAACAGCGATCCGTATGGACGGAAAATTGTATTTTTGCATCGACTTTTTGCATGTAAAACCGGGCAAGGGCAACACTTTCATGCGTACGAAATTGAAAGATGTGGTTGACGGTTATGTGCTGGAACGTCGTTTCAATATCGGTGAAAAGTTGGAAGATGTACGGGTAGAACGTCGTCCGTACCAGTTCTTGTATAAAGAAGGTGAAGATTATATTTTCATGAATCAGGAGACTTTTGAGCAAGTGCCCATTCCCCGCGACCAGATTGAAGGTGTGGATTTCCTGAAGGAGGAAATGGTGGTTGACGTGGTTTCTGATGCGTCTACCGATACTATACTTTATGCCGAACTTCCGGTGAAAGTGCAGCTGAAAGTTACTTATACAGAACCGGGACTGAAAGGTGATACGGCCACCAATGCTACTAAGCCCGCTACGGTAGAAACCGGTGCGACTGTTCGGGTGCCGTTGTTCATCAATACTGATGAGACGATTGAAGTGGATACGCGTGACGGTTCTTATGTGGGTCGTGTAAAAGCTTGAGGTTGACTCATATAGATATGGGATGCCGTTTCCGTTTGGAAGCGGCATTTTTTTCCTGACTTTGACAGCCTAAGAATTCAATGGTTGTAACAGCCTTAAAATCAGCAATTCCATAAATTTTCCATGGTGACGCGGGTGACGCAAGCCTAAAAAGTGTACCTTTATGGCATGTTTGTACGCAAGAAGAAGA
>CASENM010000002.1 GCA_949289295.1 uncultured Bacteroides sp. | reverse complement strand
TATGATTTCTTCGACAAGTACAAACTCAAGGCTGATTTCCTGGAGTATTTCCGTAATCAGCTCCGGATACATGACCCAATGTGGGAATTTGTCTATCTCCATTTCAGCAACGTCGTGCATGGGAACTGTACTTTTGAGGAGCTCGACATTGATCTCTGCAACAAGTTCCGTGAGTACCTGTTGACGGCAAAGAAACTCAAGCGTAACGGACACATCACACGAAACTCCGCATCGGGATATTGGTCTACATTCAGGGGACTTCTGAAAATCCTCTACCGGAACGGACTGATCCGCAACAATGTCAACGACTTCCTCGAAAAGATCGAGACCGAGGATGTAGTCAAAGATTATCTTTCAGTGGAAGAACTCTACAAGCTGGCCGAGACACCTTGCAAGAAGCCTGTACTGAAGACGGCATCGCTCTTTTCGTGCATGACCAGCCTGCGCATCAGCGACATCCTCGCCCTCTGCTGGGAGGACATCGTGGACTATTCGGCCGGTGGCAAGTGCGTACACATCATCACCAAGAAGAACCGCTCCGAGGACATCATCCCCATCAGCGAGGAAGCTCTGGACCTTATCGGCTACAGCCCCGACAAGCGGGGAATGGTATTCAAGGGGTTACAGCGTTGTTGGACTCAGACTTACATGAAAGGGTGGATTCGTTCGGCTGGAATCACCAAGAAGATCACATTCCACTCCTATCGTAGAACATTCGCTACGCTGCAAGCGGCTGCCGGAACGGACATCCGCACCATACAAAGCATGATGGCTCACAAGAGTATAACCACAACCCAAAGGTACATGAAAGTAGTGGACAGCAACAAGCGTGAAGCCAGCAAGAGAATCTCCCTGACACGGAAAGACTGACAGGCATTTTGACCACCTGTTTTAGCGGATATAGTTTGATTTTGAGCGAAAAATCGGACTATATCCGTAATTTTTGTGTAAAATCGGACGATTATAACTCATTATTTATCAGTATCTGGAATAACGCACATAACTTTGACGTACAGTAATTCCAAATAGTGATAGAAGATGACAAATACAGAACAAATCCGAACTAAGAAAATAAGTTTTATCCTTGCGCTATCCGTTATCATTTTTGCGGCCATAGCCACTTATTTTACCCTTTGCCATGACATCAACATCATGCGCATAACAACTCCTGTAATTCTCGGACTGGCGATGTCCATCATATTGTGTGGAGTCCTGCAGAAATTTTTCTATAATTGGCTGACGAAAAATCCTATCCACTTCTCTTTTGGTGAACAATCCTCTCCTGTTATAGAATCAGAGAGCACCACAGAGCCTGTTTGTATTGCTGAAACACCGCCTACCGAACAACTTGCGGATTCTTCTGAACAGGAGTATTCTCCATCCCCACGTCAAATCAAGAACCTGTCGTCCCCGATTGTTCCAATGAATCTCATTTGGAAAAGTATGATTCCATTCTGGAAGAACTCAAAGAGAAAGAATTGAAAAGACAAGTAAAAGTTATGGATGCGATTCGGGAATATGTAACCATAAAGACTGCCCCCTATCTCTCCAAAGAGGCTATAGCGACTCTCATTTCCAACATTGAGTACATGGCTTGTGATCAGCTGGAACTCTATAAACCGATTCGTTCCAATATTGACAATCCGCTACGGTCACCGGGACTTCGTCATCTGGCGTGGAATGTAGGAGAACGATTGAGAGTGCCATTGGCGAAAAGAGCCGTCTTCATCAAAGAATCATTTCCATACGAACTTGAAAACGCGAGTCATGAATATCTCAGACTTAATTTACGGGATCAGGTAGCTAGTCAGATTCCAATTGATGTACCTGAAAAGGGAGACTATCGCTTCCATTTGGAAACAGATAACGATGAGTCGTAACAAAAAACGTATGCAGATGAAATAATTAATCCGGTCTGTATTGTTCTGCAAAGCTTCATTGGGTTGGTTCGCAGCATGTTAAACGATTAAAAGTTATAATATGAAAACAGACCAACTTATATTCAATGACTTGCCGGCAGTAGTCGGCGAACTTTGCGACCGGATTGCAAGCATGGAGAATCTGCTGACGGAAAAACTGTCCAAGCAGCATGAAGTCAAAGAAAACACGCACGTCCCCATGACCGTGCAGGAAGCTTGCGCCTATCTCAAAATGCCGTTATCGACATTTTATTACAAGGTCAAAAAAGATGATATTCCAGTCATCAAGCAAGGGAAACATCTATACATTTATCGGGATGAACTGGATAAATGGCTGGAATCCTCCC
Source organism: uncultured Bacteroides sp. (assembly GCA_949289295.1). GTDB lineage: Bacteria > Bacteroidota > Bacteroidia > Bacteroidales > Bacteroidaceae > Phocaeicola. The sequence goes on along the minus strand of CASENM010000002.1, from coordinate 677 downwards.
GAAAGAATCCGGCTCCGCAAACTTTCGAGGAAGAGAACGAAGCCATGCTCGCTTCCCATCGCCGTAAACCTAACCTTAAAAACTGGTAATGATGGAGAAGACGGACGAAACGATACCTTCACGTGAGGAACTGGCAGTTTTTATAGAGGAAGCAGCCGTGAGCGTCACGAATAACTATGAAGAGGCGCCGGCGGTGTTGATGGTGGATGATGCTGTTATAGGCACATTGGGGAATTTCAGCGCTTCCAGCGGGAAAGCCAAAAGCAAGAAGACATTCAACGTTTCGGCCATTGCCGCATCAGCATTGAGTGGCCGCACTGTTCTTCGTTACCACTCCATGTTCCCCGAGAACAAGAGGAAGATTCTGTATATCGACACGGAACAGGGACGCCATCATTGTCAACAGGTACTGAAGCGCATCCTGCGTCTGGCGGAAATGCCGGATGACAAGGTGCCGGAAAATCTGATCATGTTGTCTCTGCGCAAGTTTGCACCAAGAGTACCTCTGTTGATAGTCGGAGAAGCTATCGGCACCACACCTGCTTTGGGTCTGGTCATCATAGATGGCATCCGTGATTTCCTTTACGACATCAATTCATCCAGTGAATCTACCGAAGTTATCTCGAAATTCATGCAATGGACGGACGACAAACAAATCCATATCCATACTGTCCTGC
>CASENM010000001.1 GCA_949289295.1 uncultured Bacteroides sp. | reverse complement strand
GAATTTCCTGAACGCACTGGAAAGGATACCGGGCATCATCGACCAGTACAAGGAAAAGATCGCCACGCTGGAGCGTGAAATCCCGCAGTTGCAGGAGATTGCCGGAAAGACATGGAAGAAGGAGGACGAGCTGAAACAGCTTAAATCAGAACTCGCCGCACTGGACCGCAAGATACAGCTGGAGTTGGCTCCGCCGATACCGGAAGGCACGGAAGAGAACCGGCAAGGCAGCGAGAAGAAACAGACGGAACAGCAGCCAGAAAATTCCGTATGTAATCATTCTTTAATTGAAAATTTTGGATTAACAAGCCCCAAAATTAATAAAGGACTAAAAATGTGATTGTATTAAAAGGAGTTTCAACATGGGTTGTATAACTCCTTTTAATATATGTTCATTGTTTTGATAATGAAATATTTTATTCTGCATTATGATGAAAGTCTATATGCCTTAGGAGTCATACCCATGTGATGCTTAAAGTATTTTGAAAAGAACGAATGATTAGGGAAATTCAGCTCATTGGATATTTCCTGTATTGTCTTATTGGTTGACCGTAACAAAATCTTAGCTTCCAGAATGGTATATCTGTCTATCCAGTCATGAGCCGTCAGTCCGCTGGTCTTCTTTATAATATCTGACATATATTTTGTTGAAATAAACAGTTTTTCTGCATAGAAATCCAGTGTCCTGTTTTCCTTGTAGTGTTTTATTATCAACTGAATAAATTTACTCAGTAATTCTTCTTTTCTCTCCTTTTTTTCCCGTTTATCAGAGTTTATCAATAATCCGGCGATATAATAAATCAGAGCCTGCAGTATAGAACTTATCATTTTATCCCTATATACTGACTGGTCTTTAAGTCTTTGGATAAAGAAATCATAAAACTGCTGTATATTGAAACATTGATTTGCTGTCAATTCAATTTTAGGGTATTTTTGGATATAAAGAAAAATTGGAAGTATTTCTCCTATTTTCGGAAAAGCTTCTTCAATAAAACGCTGTGAAACAATAAAGAAAATTCCTCTGATATCAGACGAAACATCCTTGTGTTCTATTATATCTTTAGGAAGTGTTATTACCATATCTCCCGGCTGTACGTCGTACCTTATCATGTTGATATCAGTAGTTATATGTCCGTTAAGACACAAACTTATTGTAAATGCACCAAGTCTGATGGGTGAATCATTGGGAATATTGAATTTAGAGAGATCATCCAGTACAATAAAATCGTTATCTACATAATCTATATCGCCTATAAGATTCTTTGCTATTCTTATATCCAGGTTCTTAAATTGGTTCATATTTTTTTTATTACAAATATAATTGTATCCATATTTCCATCAAAGAATTTCTTACTAATAGAACATTTTTAATGGAAAAATGAATATAATATTCCCTTATCCAGCAACAACTATTCTAAATCACATAGTAAAAAAAGGGTTTTAGAACATTCCGCATGTGTAAATGGAAACGTGTTTTTCATTGGGTTTGATGAAATTTGCAAAAGCTAAAGTTTAAGACAATGAAAAGATTATTTATGTATTTGAGTGCGGGAATTATTATTCTTGCATCAGCCTCCTGTAAAACAGATTCAGGAAGAAAAGAAAGCTCTTCTGTACTGGTTAAAACATTAACAGTAGGAAATAAAGACAGCGTTGAGTATGTCAAATACTCTGGAGTTATAAATTCGGAGAAAGAAGTGACCATAGCTTTTAAGGTCAATGGCCAGATTGCATTCTTACCTGAAAATGAAGGAATGAGTTTCCGTAAAGGCAGTATTATAGCAACATTGGACAAGCATGATTTTGAAGTCCAGTATAATGCTGCAAAAGCTGTATTCGAACAATCGGAAAAAGAGACGAAACGCATACAAGCCTTGTTTGAGAATAACACAGTCTCTCCAAACGATTATGAGAAAGTCATTGCTGCAAACAAAGTGGCAGAGGCCAAGATCAATGCTGCTGAAGATGCTTTGAGATACACGGAAATAAAAGCTCCATTTGACTGCTTTATATCAGATATTTTCAAAAACAGCGGAGAGATAGTTTCTGCCGGAATGCCCGTTTTGCTTCTGAAACAGGAAGGTGGGTACAAGGCGGACATAAGTATGGCATTAAAAGATTATAGCAGATTGAAAAATCTTATATATGCAGAACTTGTGTGCGGTAATCTATCTACCGCAATAACATTAAAAGCCCAAAACCGCAATGCATCAAACGGACAACTATACAATGTTTCCTTTGACATACCATCAGAATTTTCCAAAGTCCTGTCAGTCGGTATGAATGTAGATATAAGATTAGCATATTCAAGCACAACCCCATCATTATCATTGCCTGCATCGGCTTTATTTCAGGATAAAGGGAACACATGCGTATGGAAGATCAATAATGGGAAGGCTGCTTGTACACCCGTTAAATTAATACGGATAGAAAGAGAAACGGCATTTGTAAGAGGGTTGGAACCTCACGACAGAATAGCCATAACCGGAATCCATAGTTTGTCTGAAGGGCAGACCGTGGAAGAAATGAAAGAAGTGTCATCAACCAATATAGGAGGAATGCTATGAAAAGTATGGCGGAATATGCCTTGGAAAACAAGGCCCTGATCAAGCTGTTTATAGCTTTCCTCGTTATCGGCGGTCTATGGTCTTTCTACTCCATGAGCAAAATGGAAGATCCGGAAATAACGGTCAAACAGGCTTTGGTCATGACTGTGTATCCTGGTGCAACTGCGCATCAGGTTGAACTTGAAGTGTCTGACAAGCTGGAAAAGGCAATACGTCAGATGGGAGATATAGACTATATTGAATCAAAATCACTGAACGACCTGTCTCTTATAAAGGTAGTTCTGAAAACAACTGTACCCAATGGCGAATTGGAACAAAAATGGGATATATTGAGAAAAAAGATTGTCGATGTTCATACCCAATTGCCTACCGGTGCCTCAGTACCAATGGTACTTGATGACTTCAGTGCTGTCTATGGAATGTTCTATACGTTAACGGCTGATGGTTTTTCAGACAGTGATATGATACGATACACAAATTTCATTCAGCGTGAACTTATTAACATAGAAGGTATAAGAAATGTCCAGATATATGGAACTGCAACACCTTGTATAAATATCAATATAGATAGTAAAGAAATGGCCCGTCTGGGAATTTCTCCAATTGAAATACTGATGACACTGCAAGATCAGAACAGGACAGTATATAGTGGCTTCTTTAATAGTGGCGATGAGCGTATGAAGGTTATGGTACCCGGAAACTTTCGAGATCTGGAAGATATTAGAAATCTGGTTCTGAAAGGTCATGACGGTAATACGTTCACTCTTGGAAATATAGCTGATATCGAGGAGGACTATGAGAAACCGCAGCGTAACAAAATGAAATATGACGGTAAAAGGGCTTATGGTATTGCAATAGCCATGGAATCAGGCTATGATATTCTAAAAATCGGAAATACTGTAACCGAAAAGATTGAAGAGCTGGAAAACGGACTTCCGTCAGGGTTCAAGTTCAACAAGGTTTTTTACCAGCCTGAGCGTGTAAGTGATGCCATTGATACATTTATTGTAAATCTTATAGAATCAGTACTTATCGTTATAGTTATTCTTATGCTTACCATGGGATTCAGAAGTGGTGTCATCATAGGAACAGGACTGGTAATTACAGTTTTGGGATCTTTTGTAGTCCTATATTTCTTTGATGGAACTCTTCAGAGAGTGTCTTTAGGGGCATTTATAGTTGCCATGGGTATGCTTGTGGATAACGCAATAGTGGTTGTGGATGGTATTTTGGTTGACAGTGCGCGTGGTATGAAAAAGCCTCAGTCACTTGTTCACACGGCTAATATCACGGCACGTCCGCTTTTGGGAGCTACCCTTATTGCTATCATAGCTTTTATGCCGGTTTCGCTGTCCCCGGATATGGCCGGAGAATATGCCCGCGACTTATTTATCGTATTGGCCGTATCTCTGCTTCTCAGCTGGATTCTGGCACTGGTACATGTCCCGATTCATTCAGAACAATATTTGAAGATTAAGACGGCAGATGACAATACAAATATTTTCAATACACCATTATACAGAAAATTTCGCGGTATGCTTACTTTCCTGCTGCATCATAAAGCCGGGACTATTATCGGAATTGTACTGCTGTTAATTGTCAGTGTTTGCTGTTTCAGTTTTTTACCACAGACATTTTTCCCGGATCTGACATACAACCAGATTTATATGGAATATAAGATGCCGGAGGGAACACGTATCGAGAAGGTTGAAAAAGATCTGGAAGAAATAGAGAGGTATCTCAAGACAAATCCGGCCATAACGCACGTAACCACATCTCTCGGAGGCACGCCGGCGAGATACAACCTTGTACGTTCAGTAGCTGATCCAAGTCTTCGATACGGAGAATTGATTATCGATTTCAAAAGCCATAAGGACATAGACAACTGTATGCAGGATTTACAGGAATATATGAACCGTCATTATCCTGATGCCTTTATCCGGCTAAAGAAATATAACACTATGTATATGGAATTTCCTATAGAAATTCTGGTCTCCGGCCCAGATCCGGGAGTTCTGAAGGAATTGAGAAACAAAATTCAGGATATTATGCGGGAGGAACCTTCTGCAATGCTTATTACAGATAATTGGGATGATCCAGTCATCAACATGGACATTAACTTCAACCAGCATAATGCCCGAAGAGCAGGACTTGGAAAAACAGATATTGGATTGTCATTGCTCTCAGTAACAGAGGGTATTCCTGTAGGTTCTTTATATGATGGCAGTATATTAAAAAATATTTACCTGAAGAACATAGGATATAACAGTCTCGAAGATGTTACTGTCAATTCTATGCTGCCTAATATTACTGCTGTGACAGAAGAGGAAAGTATCCAGCGAATGCTTATGGACCCTGAACGGAAACAGTTGTTGATAGACAGGTTGACATCCGGAAGGCCTGTTAAAGAAATATCGGACAGTATCAGCTTTGAATGGAAAGATCCAGTCGCCTACCGTTATAACGGACAGCGTGCTGTCATAGTCCAGTGTAATAATGCCTACGGATTTACCGCTGAAGATACACGCCTTGCTCTTGAAAAGAAAATTAATGAACGAATTGACTTCCCTGACGGCTATTCCATGAAATGGCTGGGTGAGTATAAGGCAAGTACAGATTCTAACAAGTATCTTTTCAGAAGTCTGCCCATAGCGGTCATATTCATGTTTGCGGTTTTGGTATTTCTATTCAGGGATTTCAAGAAACCGTTAATTATTTTTCTGTGTCTTCCGCTTGCATACATAGGTATTGTAATGGGCATTTTCGTCAGTGGAAAGCCTTTCAGTTTTGTTGCTGTTGTAGGAGCTTTGGGATTGATAGGTATGATGATAAAAAATGGAGTTGTACTTATAGATGAGATAACTGCTCAGATCAAGACTGGCGTTGAGCCTGTTGAAGCCCTGTTGTCAGCTTCTTCATCCAGATTAAGACCGGTAATGATGGCTTCAGGAACTACTATCCTTGGTATGATACCTCTGATTTCAGATGCTATGTTTGGTCCTATGGCTGTAGCCATTATGGGAGGCCTTCTTGTTGGTACAATCATTACATTAATGATTATTCCTGTATTCTATGCTTTATTCTTCAATATTAAATGTGATTAAAATGAAAAGACTTTTATCAGGCATATTTATAATCCTGCTATCATCGTTCAGTTATGCTCAAAGAGTATTCACTCTTGATGACTGTTGCAGGATTGCGGTAGAGAACAATAAAAAGATGAAACTGTCAGATTTTTCGATAAAGCAGGCAGAACTTCAAGAAAAGAATGTGGTAGCAGGTTTTCTTCCTAAACTGTCCGCATCGGGAGGCTATCTTTATGCCAATAAGGATTTTTCGATGGAACTTGCCCCTTCTTTATCTGCGGCCCTTGATATAAGCAATACTTATTTTGCAGGTGTACAGCTTGAACAGCCAGTTTATATGGGTGGCAAAATTATTGCGGCAAGGAATATGTCGGAAATTGGCACAAACATGGCTGTACTGAACCGGAAAAAGAACGATTCCGAAATCCGTATAGAAACGGAAGAAGCATACTGGAATGTAATTAAGGCCAAGGAACTATATGAGGTTTCAATCAAATACAAGAACCTTGTGGAAGAGCTCTTTAATAATATTGAAAAGATGAGTAAAACTGGTATGTCACCCAGAAATGAATTGCTCAAAGTACAGGTGAAACTGAACGAAGCCAATCTTTCCATGAAAAGAAGCGAAAATGCAATCAGACTGTCGAAAATGGCTTTATGTCATATAATGGGAATTCCTCTGACTGATGATATTGAAATCTCAGGAACCATAGAATTTGAACCGGCAGTATTCCGAAATGATGAATTCATAATAGAAAACCGTTCTGAATATAAGTTGTTGTCTGAAAATATCAATCTGAAGAGAGAGCAGATAAAGTATGTAAGAAGTGATTATTTGCCAAGAATAGGACTTGTTGCCGGATATAATTATATAGATGGAGTTAGAATGAACGGACATAAGTTTCTGAAAGATGACATATTTTCTGTAATGTTGGCTGTAAAGATTCCTCTTTTCCATTGGGGAGAAGGACACAGAAAAATAAAATCTGCAAAAATTGAATTGCAGAAAGCAGAGGTCATGCGGGATGAAATGATTGAAAAGATGCAATTGGAAGTTACAAGAAACTATAATATTCTGAATGAAGCTGAACTGGAGGTCGAACTTACTGAAAATGCTTTCAGTTATGCAGAGGAGAATTTGCAGGAAAGCAGCAAAAGCTTTGAAACAGGTATGGAAACATTGGCTAATTTTCTGGAAGCACAAGCCAGTTGGCAGAAAGCATATTTTGAGGTTATATCTGCAAAAACCAATTACCATATTGCAAAATCTAAATACTTAAATTCTATTGGTGGCTTATGAAATCAGATTCAATTGAAGCAATAACAGCTGAAATAAAAAGGCTTCTATATAAAGAAAACAGGATAAGTATTAATGATATAATGAAAACAATTCATTATCCGCATGACATGGTACTTATCGCAATAGGTTATATTTTACGTGAGGATAGTATATACTTTAATGAGCAGAATATGATACTTGAGTATAAAACATTTTATTTCTGACTACCATATTTTTATTCATTATGTAATTTGAAACTATAAAAACAAGTATGAGGAAACAAATATCCCTACATCTTAAAATTCTGTCGGGCTATCTCATACTGGGACTGCTCGTACTGGGTATCATCACGGCCGTATGGTACGAAAAGCAGGTATTTGAGCAGGCAGAGGCAGAGGAACGCAGCCTGCTCATGCAGCGTGCTGCCGCCAGCGAAGCATACCGGGGACTGATCACACTGTTTCTGGACAATGACCGCGCAATGCTGTGGGACGACTCGGACATGGATACATACGACCGGCGGGAATCGCACACAATGGAGGTGATAGACCGGCTGAAAGGCTACTACGGAGAACCGGCACAGACGGCAAGGATAGATACGGTAGTAAGGCTGCTGCACGAGAAACGCAGGCTGATCGAGCGGATGGTGGATATGCCGACCACGGCGTACCGCATGGACAGCCTGCTGGAACGCCACCTGCCCGGACTGGAGCAGACGGCATCGGTACGGACAACGACAGTGACGGAACGCACCGAACCGGAAGAGGAAAAGAAACGGGGCGGGCTGTTCGGCCTGTTCCGCAAGAAAAAGAAAGAAGAACCGGCACGCACGACCACACGGGTAAGCACGACACCCAACACCCGGCACATTGCGGAGATGCGGCGGTTTGAGGAAGAGATGCGTACGGCACTGGCAGAACAGGAACAGGCATTCTCCCATCTGTCGGACTCACTGAAAATACGCAACAGCATACTGAACCGGAACCTTTCGCGGCTGATACGGGAAATCGGACAGGACGAGACGGAACGCATGGAAAAAAGGCACATGCGGGTGGCGGAACTGAGAGAGACGGCATTCGCACTGATATGCGGCATATCGGCGGCAGGTGTCCTGTGTGCGGTGCTGCTGTATGCAGTAGTCCGGAGGGACATCCGCCGCCGCACCAGAGACAGGAAACAGCGAGAGGAACTGATAGAAACCCTGCGCCGGTCGGTCCGGGAGAATGAAGAGCTGATAAAAAGCAGACAGAACATCATGCAGACGGTGACGCACGACCTGCGCTCACCGCTGACCGCCATACGCGGCAATGCGGAACTGATATTGAAGGACGGAAACCGGGAGGCAACGGAGCTGCACGCAGAGCATATACGGCAGTCGGCAGAGCGTATGGGGGCACTGATGGAGAACCTGCTGGACTACTACCGCATAGACAACGGAAAGGAGACCGTCAGGGTGAAGCCGTTCAGACTGGCGGGAGTGGTAGAAACACTGGAAACGGAGTTTGCCGCACGGATGGAAGAGAAACGGCTGGAGTTCAAAGTGAACAATGCCGCTGACGAGGTGGTCATGGGCGACAGAAACCTGATACTGCGTATCGGCAGCAACCTGCTGTCGAACGCACTGAAGTTTACGAAACGCGGGGGCGTGACACTGACCGCCCTGTATGCCGGAGGGAAATTCACGCTTGCGGTGGAAGATACCGGAGGAGGAATAGACAAGGACAAACGGGAACAGATATTCAAGCCGTTCGAGAGGCTGAGCAATGCCGCCACGCAGGACGGCTTCGGGCTGGGACTGTCGATAGTGAAAAGCCTTACGGAACTGATGGAGGGCAGCATATCGGTGGAGAACATACGGAACACGGGCAGCCGCTTCAGCGTGGTGCTGCCGCTGCCCCAGGCGGAGAAAGCCGGAGAAACAGACCGCAAGGCAGCAGCGAGGCGGACAAGACTGAGCGGATGTTCGGTGTTGTCGCTGGACAACGACGGCATCATACTGGGGATGATACACGACATATTCGTGCAGAACGGTGTGCACTGCGACACCTGTACGAGCACGGGGGAAATGGCGGAGAAGCTGCGCGAGGGGCACTATGACCTTCTGACCACGGACCTGAAGATGCAGGACGCAAGCGGCTACGAGGTGCTGGAACTGCTCCGTACGTCGGATATAGGCAACTCACGCACCATCCCCGTGATGGTGGTGACCGGCTCGAAAAGCATCACGAAAGAGGAACTGGCAGGTGCGGGCTTCGGCTCGGTGCTGTACAAGCCGTTCTCCATCGACGAACTGCTGGCAGCCGCGGAAGAATGTATCGGCGAGGACAGCACCCCACGCATAGACCTCAGCCCGCTGTTCGCATACGGCTACAAGAGACAGAGGCTGGAATGTCTGGTCAGGGAAACGGAGAAGGAAATGGCCGCCATACGGGAGGAAGCGGAAAGGTGTGACAGGGACAGGCTGGACTACTGGATACACCATATCCGCAGCTCGTGGATGCTGATACATGCCGAAGGACCGTTGCAGGAGCTGTATGACGTGCTCCACGGAAACGGGACGGCAGAAGAAATCAGGGAGTATGCCGGAAAGGTAACCGGTCAGGGCGAAACGATTATCCGGCTCGCCCGAAAGGAAATGGAGAGAACGGTATGGGAAGAATAATAGTGATAGAGGACAATCCGGTATTCCGTGATCATGTCTGCGGAATGCTGGAGAAGGCAGGCTACAAGACCCGCACGGCATACGACTGTGCCGGGGCACGGAGGCTGCTGGAGGAAGTGGACGAAGAGGACATCATCCTGTCGGACCTGCGTCTGCCTGACGGAGAATGTACGGAAGTGCTGGAGCGGATGCGGGAAACGGGTATCAGAAACCCGTTTGTCATCATGACCGACTATGCGCAGGTCGCATCGGCGGTCAGCTCCATGAGGCTGGGAGCCGAGGACTATATCCCCAAGAACCTGCTGCAGGAAAAGCTGCTTCCGAGGATAAGTGAGCTGGTACGCAAATCGGAAAGAAGGCATACCATGCCCATACTGGAGCGCAGAAGTGCCGCATTCCGGACCATCGACCGGCGTATCTCACTGGTAGCCCCGACGGACATAGGTGTGCTGATACTTGGAGAGAACGGCACGGGCAAGGAACACGTAGCAGAAAAGATACATGCGCAGAGTACCCGGCAGAAAGGGCCGTTTGTCGCGATAGACTGCGGTATGCTGACACGGGAGCTGGCTGCATCCGAGCTGTTCGGATACGAGAAAGGCGCGTTTACGGGAGCCATAACCGGAAAGAAGGGCTGCATGGCAGAGGCTGACGGCGGCACGCTGTTTCTGGACGAGGTGGGCAACCTGCCCGCTGAGGTACAGCAGAAACTGCTGCGTGCGCTGCAGACCAAATGCTACCGTCCGACGGGCTGCACCCGCGAGCGGAAAGCGGATGTGCGCATTGTGGCGGCGACCAACGAGAATCTGGAGAAGGCAGTGGAGGAAGGACGTTTCCGGCGGGACCTGTATCACCGCCTGAAGGAGTTTGTCATCAAGATACCGCCGCTGCGGGAGTGCCGGGAGGACATACTGCCCCTTGCGGAGTTTTTCCGGGAGCTTGCCAACGAGGAACTGGGACGGCATACGGAAGGATTCGACAAGGAGGCGGAAAAGGAACTCATGAGGCGGATGTGGGCAGGAAATGTGAGGGAACTGAAACAGACGGTGCGTTCCGCCGTCCTGCTGACGGAAGGAAGGCTGATAGGAGCCGACAGGCTGGAAGCGGAAAGTACGGCACAG